>NZ_JBSWZK010000072.1:0-203 GCF_054054605.1 Aquimarina sp. 433 | reverse complement strand
GTAACTATATCTATAACCGTATCTACACTACTCGCTACATCAATACTTACTGTAACCGTAGCATTACCTACATCCTCTGCAACTGTAATATCGCTAATACTAACCGTAGGGGTATTATCATTATCGGTAATCGTTACCGTACCACTTGGATCGGTATTACTCGTATTACCACTGGTAACTGTACCACTAACTGTTAAGTCCTC
>NZ_JBSWZK010000071.1:0-215 GCF_054054605.1 Aquimarina sp. 433 | reverse complement strand
ACTATATCTATAACCGTATCTACACTACTCGCTACATCAATACTTACTGTAACCGTAGCATTACCTACATCCTCTGCAACTGTAATATCGCTAATACTAACCGTAGGGGTATTATCATTATCAGTGATCGTTACCGTACCACTTGGATCGGTATTACTCGTATTACCACTGGTAACTGTACCACTAACTGTTAAGTCCTCACTTGGCTCATCAAT
>NZ_JBSWZK010000070.1:0-218 GCF_054054605.1 Aquimarina sp. 433 | reverse complement strand
ATTGATGAGCCAAGTGAGGACTTAACAGTTAGTGGTACAGTTACCAGTGGTAATACGAGTAATACCGATCCAAGTGGTACGGTAACGATTACCGATAATGATAATACCCCTACGGTTAGTATTAGTGATATTACAGTTGCAGAGGATGTAGGTAATGCTACGGTTACAGTAAGTATTGATGTAGCGAGTAGTGTAGATACGGTTATAGATATAGTTAC
>NZ_JBSWZK010000069.1:0-218 GCF_054054605.1 Aquimarina sp. 433 | reverse complement strand
GTAACTATATCTATAACCGTATCTACACTACTCGCTACATCAATACTTACTGTAACCGTAGCATTACCTACATCCTCTGCAACTGTAATATCACTAATACTAACCGTAGGGGTATTATCATTATCAGTGATCGTTACCGTACCACTTGGATCGGTATTACTCGTATTACCACTGGTAACTGTACCACTAACTGTTAAGTCCTCACTTGGCTCATCAAT
>NZ_JBSWZK010000068.1:0-221 GCF_054054605.1 Aquimarina sp. 433 | reverse complement strand
GCATCGATATCTGCTTGTGTAATTGTTTGATTTGCTGTCACTGTTACACTAGCACCTGGTGCTAAACTTGCTATCGGACTGCCTACGATACTTCCTGCATCTGCATTCGCATCCTCTATCTCAATATCGGTTAATGTAACATTTCCTGTATTAGTCACTACAATATCATACTCAATAACATCATTCAATGCACTTCCTGCTACTCTAACTGTCTTGATAAC
>NZ_JBSWZK010000067.1:0-222 GCF_054054605.1 Aquimarina sp. 433 | reverse complement strand
CCACTCTCACTTCCGCCATTACTGATACTTCCTATGGTACTATACCCATCTGGAACCGTATCTCCTACGCCTACTCCCGTAGCATTGTTAGGTCCTCCATTGGTAACCGTAACACTAAAGGTAACGGTATCACCGGCACTGATCGTAGTACTGCCATCAGCATCCGTTGTCAATACCACACTCTTAGCAATGCTTAAATCACTAACGCTGGCAACGGTAGGG
>NZ_JBSWZK010000066.1:0-233 GCF_054054605.1 Aquimarina sp. 433 | reverse complement strand
ACAGTTACCAGTGGTAATACGAGTAATACCGATCCAAGTGGTACGGTAACGATTACCGATAATGATAATACTCCTACGGTTAGTATTAGCGATATTACAGTTGCAGAGGATGTAGGTAATGCTACAGTTACAGTAAGTATTGATGTAGCGAGTAGTGTAGATACGGTTATAGATATAGTTACTACAGATGGTAGTGCTAGTGAGCCAGGTGATTATACAGAGGTTATTACTAC
>NZ_JBSWZK010000065.1:0-236 GCF_054054605.1 Aquimarina sp. 433 | reverse complement strand
CCTGTTATCGATGATGCTATTGATGAGCCAAGTGAGGACTTAACAGTTAGTGGTACAGTTACCAGTGGTAATACGAGTAATACCGATCCAAGTGGTACGGTAACGATCACTGATAATGATAATACTCCTACGGTTAGTATTAGCGATATTACAGTTGCAGAGGATGTAGGTAATGCTACGGTTACAGTAAGTATTGATGTAGCGAGTAGTGTAGATACGGTTATAGATATAGTTAC
>NZ_JBSWZK010000064.1:0-243 GCF_054054605.1 Aquimarina sp. 433 | reverse complement strand
GATTGGTTATTGTATATTTATGAAGACGCAATGCTTGCAAAAGGTAAAAGTTAGCAACCAATGCGCAGAAAAATCATAAAATAGGGTAACATTTTACTCTGCTACAACACATATATTAAACGTTATCCGTGCATTTTAGGAATCTGAAAAGCAAAACGAAAGCAACGAACGGTTAACCACCCAATGACTTGAATATTTTTGTGATGGTTAAGGTTTAATCGAGGAAAAAGCGATAGAAAAAAC
>NZ_JBSWZK010000063.1:0-244 GCF_054054605.1 Aquimarina sp. 433 | reverse complement strand
TTGATTTTAAGGTTGAAAATGGCCTGACCAAACCTTTGTTCAGGATTTTCATTCAGATAAGTAGAAATATGATCAATTATTTTCCGATGTTCTTTTTTCATTATCAGATAATTGTAGCTAACGTTTAATATATGTGTCGTAGCAGAGCAAAATGTTACCTTGCTTTTCGGTTTTTTCCTGTCCGCCTCAGGAGGATGCGCATTGGTTGCTAACTTTTACTTTCTGCAAGCATTGCGCCTTCATA
>NZ_JBSWZK010000062.1:0-244 GCF_054054605.1 Aquimarina sp. 433 | reverse complement strand
CCAACTGTAATTTTGAAAATTGATAAATCGGAATTTGAAAAGTATATTACTGAATAAAAAACTACTGGTAACAAGGTGTATAAAATCATAGTGGCTTCGCCACAACGATTCATACACGCAACGTTAGCTACAATTATCTGATAATGAAAAAAGAACATCGGAAAATAATTGATCATATTTCTACTTATCTGAATGAAAATCCTGAACAAAGGTTTGGTCAGGCCATTTTCAACCTTAAAATCAA
>NZ_JBSWZK010000061.1:0-244 GCF_054054605.1 Aquimarina sp. 433 | reverse complement strand
TGGTTTTTCAATCGCTTTTTCTTCGATTAGTCCTTAACTATCACAAAAATACTCTGGTCATTGGGTGGTTAACCGTTCGTTGCTTTCGTTCTACTTTTCAGATTCCTAAAATGCACGGATAACGTCTAATATATGTGTCGTAGCAGGACAAAATGTTACTTTGCTTTTCGATTTTTCTGCGCATTGATTGCTAACTTTTACTTTCTGCAAGCATTGCGCCTTACCAAAAATACAATAACCTTTC
>NZ_JBSWZK010000060.1:0-245 GCF_054054605.1 Aquimarina sp. 433 | reverse complement strand
TTTGACGAGTTTTTTGATGAACTGGAAAGGAGAGGTTTGAATATTAAATGGACAAAAAAACGCACCCACAACAAGGTGTATAAATCATAATGGCTTCGCCATATAACAATTCATACACGCAACGTTATCCGTGCATTTTAGGAATCTGAAAAGCAAAACGAAAGCAACGAACGGTTAACCACCCAATGACTTGAATATTTTTGTGATGGTTAAGGTTTAATCGAGGAAAAAGCGATAGAAAAAAC
>NZ_JBSWZK010000059.1:0-248 GCF_054054605.1 Aquimarina sp. 433 | reverse complement strand
ACTATATCTATAACCGTATCTACACTACTCGCTACATCAATACTTACTGTAACCGTAGCATTACCTACATCCTCTGCAACTGTAATATCGCTAATACTAACCGTAGGGGTATTATCATTATCAGTAATCGTTACCGTACCACTTGGATCGGTATTACTCGTATTACCACTGGTAACTGTACCATTAACTGTTAAGTCCTCACTTGGCTCATCAATAGCATCATCGATAACAGGAACATCAACAGTAAC
>NZ_JBSWZK010000058.1:0-251 GCF_054054605.1 Aquimarina sp. 433 | reverse complement strand
TGAAAACCATTTTCGCCAAAATACAAATCTCAGTTAGGCCTCTACAGCTGGTTTGTACTCCTTCTTATCGATTACCATTTTGGAAAATGAAAACCATTTTCGCCAAAATACAAATCTCAGTTAGGTCTCTACAGCTGGTTTGTACTCCTTCTTATCGATTACCATTTTGGAAAATGAAAACCATTTTCGCCAAAATACAAATCTCAGTTAGGCCTCTACAGCTGGTTTGTACTCCTTCTTATCGATTACCA
>NZ_JBSWZK010000057.1:0-251 GCF_054054605.1 Aquimarina sp. 433 | reverse complement strand
GCAAAGTTCGTATAGTTGCCCGTAGCAGTCACTACTGCCGTATAAGTCAATACTAATGGGGTGGTCGTGGTAACACTTAAGCCACTCCAGCTGATCAAGCCACCACTCTCACTTCCGCCATTACTAATACTTCCAATAGTCGTATATCCATCTGGAACCGTATCTCCTACGCCTACTCCCGTAGCATTGTTAGGGCCTCCATTGGTAACCGTAACACTAAAGGTAACGGTGTCTCCAGCACTGATCGTAGT
>NZ_JBSWZK010000056.1:0-260 GCF_054054605.1 Aquimarina sp. 433 | reverse complement strand
AGTCCGATAGCAAGTTTAGCACCAGGTGCTAGTGTAACGGTAACAGCAAATCAAACAATTACACAAGCAAATATCGATGCAGGATTTATAGAGAACAGTGCTACAGCTACAGGAGATAGTCCAAGTGGAACAGATGATGTAACAGATGTATCTGATGCAGGTGATGAGACTGTTGAGACACCAAATGGAGATGGAAGTACAGATTCGGATCCTACCAATGACCCAACAGTTACTACGATTACTGCTGATCCAAGTTTGAG
>NZ_JBSWZK010000055.1:0-275 GCF_054054605.1 Aquimarina sp. 433 | reverse complement strand
GGACCACAAGGTATTCAAGGTATACAAGGAGAAACAGGTGCACAAGGACCACAAGGTATTCAAGGTATACAAGGAGAAACTGGTGCCCAAGGACCACAAGGTATTCAGGGTATACAAGGAGAAACAGGTGCGCAAGGACCACAAGGTATACAAGGTATACAAGGAGAAACTGGTGCACAAGGACCGCAAGGTATTCAGGGTATACAAGGAGAAACAGGTGGACAAGGACCACAAGGTATTCAAGGTATACAAGGAGAAACAGGTGCCCAAGGACC
>NZ_JBSWZK010000054.1:0-277 GCF_054054605.1 Aquimarina sp. 433 | reverse complement strand
ACGATGCCAAGCAATGTTGCCATATAGGCGATCAGGATCGTTTCCAGGAGCAGCCAGAACCAGACCTTCCAGCGCCAGAACCAACCGGCAAGATCCGCCCCGAGTGTCTCGCGGTGAAGCTCCGGCAAGGTCTTGTAGAGATATTCTCCAAGCCGCGGCAAACCTGCCCAGATCTTCCACATGGACACACGGTCGCCATCGGGCAGGGTGACGTCGGTCATGTCGAAGAAACCGCCTAACCACGCTGTTGCGAAGAAGCAGAGTGCGAAGACCGTGG
>NZ_JBSWZK010000053.1:0-278 GCF_054054605.1 Aquimarina sp. 433 | reverse complement strand
GACGCACTTCTTCACGACCTCCGGGTCGCGAATGTCGCCCTCGACGAGCTCCAGGTGGGGGTCGCGCGGCAGCACGTCCTTGCCGTAGAGGCAAAGATCGAGCACGCGCACGGTGAGACCGTCCGCCAGGAGGCGGGGGATGAGGGCGGCGCCGACGTAGCCGGCGCCTCCGGTGACCAAGACTTTCTTCATCGAATCCATTCGAGCGCCTCGAACAAGCTATGGCCGTTCTCGAGCAGGAGGCTGCGAACGCCTGCGCGTCGCCCCGCCTCCACGTC
>NZ_JBSWZK010000052.1:0-279 GCF_054054605.1 Aquimarina sp. 433 | reverse complement strand
ACATAGACAGATGCTTTTCCTCCTGAGTAGAAGACTGGTTTCCCATTTCCATCCCACTTCCAACCTTTGTTTACAAGAGATTGAGCTTCGTATTTACTTCTTGTGTAATAGTGGTCTCCACCCTTAGCATGAGGGTTATAAACACGATAAACAGGAGAATTACTGTATGATGGTGCTACCCATCCGATTCCTTCGTTATTCCAACCTGCAATAATAGCATTCAATTGCTCTGTGCGACTTTGGGTATAAAAGTGTTCACCAGTATTCTTGTTATAGAGG
>NZ_JBSWZK010000051.1:0-282 GCF_054054605.1 Aquimarina sp. 433 | reverse complement strand
GCAAAAGGTGATAGTTTCTTACATTTTGGGTGTCAAGCGGCCATGGATGGAAACGATACGGTGTTTGGGAGTGGCGGGAGCGCGCGCAGCCCCGTTCAGCAGCGGAGCCGCGAGCGCCGGGCCAAGATTCTGGACGCCGCGAGGGAGCTCATCTCGGAGCGAGGCAGCGACAGGCTGCGGATGAACGAACTCGCGCAGGCGGCGGCTGTGTCGATGGGCTCTCTCTATCAATACTTTCCCGAGAAGAGCGCCGTCATCTACGCGCTCGCCGAGGCTTTCAAC
>NZ_JBSWZK010000050.1:0-282 GCF_054054605.1 Aquimarina sp. 433 | reverse complement strand
CCCAAACACATGCAAACTGCGGCTGTGCAGGTGGGCGGTGAAAACATTCAATACCAGGAACCGGAACACCCCAAGGCACGCGCCGAAACCCACCCGACTACGGAACAGTCATTTGACGAAGTAATAGTGCCCCGCGAGCTATTGGGCAAGCCCTTGATTGAAATTGCACACGGTCGAAGCGGCGACAAGGGCGACACCAGCAACGTTGGCATTGTGGCCAGAAAGCCGGAGTATTGGCCGGTGCTGCGGTATTTACTACGCCCCGAGAATGTAAAAAACCAC
>NZ_JBSWZK010000049.1:0-285 GCF_054054605.1 Aquimarina sp. 433 | reverse complement strand
GCCTGATAGGCGCCACAAGTGACATCACAACCCGGCGAAAACACCGGGAAACCCTTGATCGAGTGGCGCCGATCCGGGACAAGACCAACAAACCGACGCCACCGGGGGCCTGTGCCCGCGCGTGGCAGGCCAAGTGAACGACGGGTCGCAAAGACCTGATAATCCGGCAGGATCAACCTGCCCGCCACGCAACAGGGGCACCCGATGGGATTATTCATTCTGCGCCGGCTGGGCGTGATGCTGCTGACGGCGCTATGCCTGACGTTCATCGTGTTCTGGCTGACC
>NZ_JBSWZK010000048.1:0-286 GCF_054054605.1 Aquimarina sp. 433 | reverse complement strand
CGATTACCTTGCGCTCGAAGGCTTGCTCGACGGGCAGAACCCGCTGTCGAACGCGCATGACGAGATGCTGTTCATCATCCAGCACCAGACCAGCGAGCTGTGGATGCGGCTCGCGATCCACGAGCTGACGGCGGCGCGGCAGGGGCTGGAGGCGGGCGAGGTGCGGCCGGTCTTCAAGATGCTGACCCGCGTCGCGCGGATCTTCGAGCAGCTGAACGGCGCCTGGGACGTGCTGCGCACGATGACGCCGTCGGAATACACCGCGTTTCGCGACGATCTCGGCAAG
>NZ_JBSWZK010000047.1:0-286 GCF_054054605.1 Aquimarina sp. 433 | reverse complement strand
CAGCATGTTCATCCACGTCCTGCTGGCCGGTGTCATCACCGCCGGCGTCGGGGTCCTGTTCGGACTGCCGTCTCTGCGGATCAAGGGGTTCTACCTCGCCGTGGCGACGCTGGCGGCGCAGTTCTTTCTGGTCTGGCTCTTCAACCGGGTGCCGTGGTTCTACAACTACTCGGCGTCCGGGCAGATCTCCGCGCCCGAGCGGGATACCTTCGGGATCCTGATCACCGGGGCCAATACCCAGGCCTGGGCCACCTATACCTTCTGCCTGATCTTCACGATCTTCTCG
>NZ_JBSWZK010000046.1:0-291 GCF_054054605.1 Aquimarina sp. 433 | reverse complement strand
CGTGCGCTGGTACAAGCCCGCGTGGGCGGATGGCCCGGTCTCGGGGGGCAGCGCGAACCCGAGACTCGTTCAGGCACGCCTGATCACCGCGGTGGCCAAGCGGATCCGCAGCGATGCGCCGTGGGGGGTCTTGCTGTCGGGCGGGCTGGACTCGTCGCTGGTCGCCTCGATTGCTTCGCGGCTGCACCGCCAGCGCACCGGGCGGCCGATCCACACCTTCTCGATCGGGCTCGACGACTCGCCGGACCTGGTCAAGGCGCGTGAGGTGTCGCGCCACATCGGGTCCATCCA
>NZ_JBSWZK010000045.1:0-292 GCF_054054605.1 Aquimarina sp. 433 | reverse complement strand
CCTGGACCAGGCGGGGGAGTGGTACTTCGACTACGGGTCCGATCAGCTGTGGCTGGGCGCCAGGCCGGACGAGTCGACGCCCATGGAGCTGGCCGTGCAACCCGACTTCGTGCGGCCCACCGACGCCGAGGACGTGTCGATCAGCAACGTGACCCTCCGGCGCTTCTCCACACCGGCCCAGCACGGGGTCATCCACGCTGGTGGCCCCCGATGGACCATCAGCGACGTCGCGGTCGAGGAAAGTCATGGGACGGGCATCGTCGTGGGCGACGACACCGTGCTCGAGGACAGC
>NZ_JBSWZK010000044.1:0-302 GCF_054054605.1 Aquimarina sp. 433 | reverse complement strand
GTAGTAATAACCTCTGTATAATCACCTGGCTCACTAGCACTACCATCTGTAGTAACTATATCTATAACCGTATCTACACTACTCGCTACATCAATACTTACTGTAACTGTAGCATTACCTACATCTTCTGCAACTGTAATATCGCTAATACTAACCGTAGGGGTATTATCATTATCGGTAATCGTTACCGTACCACTTGGATCGGTATTACTCGTATTACCACTGGTAACTGTACCATTAACTGTTAAGTCCTCACTTGGCTCATCAATAGCATCATCGATAACAGGAACATCAACAGTAAC
>NZ_JBSWZK010000043.1:0-311 GCF_054054605.1 Aquimarina sp. 433 | reverse complement strand
GTAACACTTAAGCCACTCCAGCTGATCAAGCCACCACTCTCACTTCCGCCATTACTGATACTTCCTATGGTACTATACCCATCTGGAACCGTATCTCCTACACCTACTCCCGTAGCATTGTTAGGTCCTGCATTGGTAACCGTAACACTAAAGGTAACGGTATCACCGGCACTGATCGTAGTACTACCATCGGCATCCGTTGTCAATACCACACTCTTGGCAATGCTTAAATCACTAACGTCTGCAACGGTAGGGGTAGCACTGGTCTCATCATCTTCCGCAGGGGTATCCGTATCTGCTGTAGCATCAGG
>NZ_JBSWZK010000042.1:0-312 GCF_054054605.1 Aquimarina sp. 433 | reverse complement strand
GTAACTGGTGCTCAAGGACCACAAGGTACACAAGGTATACAAGGAGAAACTGGTGCACAAGGACCGCAAGGACCTCAGGGTGACCAAGGTGTAACGGGTGCTCAAGGACCGCAAGGTATTCAGGGTATACAAGGAGAAACAGGTGCACAGGGACCACAAGGTATTCAAGGTATACACGGAGAAACTGGTGCGCAAGGACCGCAAGGACCTCAGGGTGACCAAGGTGTAACTGGTGCCCAAGGACCACAAGGTATTCAAGGTATACAAGGTGTTACAGGACCGCAAGGACCTCAGGGTGATCAAGGTGTTACA
>NZ_JBSWZK010000041.1:0-432 GCF_054054605.1 Aquimarina sp. 433 | reverse complement strand
AACGTTTAATATATGTGTCGTAGCAGAGCAAAATGTTACCTTGCTTTTCGGTTTTTTCCTGTCCGCCTCAGGAGGATGCGCATTGGTTGCTAACTTTTACTTTCTGCAAGCATTGCGCCTTCATAAATATGCACAAACCACTCGATAGATCACTTTGCTGCTATGGCACATATATCGTGTTATCGTGCGTTTATTTTTTCAGTCACTAACCTTACTAAATATACCTGAACTTTTTTTCGTCAGTAGCTGATCAGCCAAAAAAGCGATTTTTTAGCACGTTTTACTTGCGTAAACCTCCTCAATTTTGGTTTTTTCTATCGCTTTTTCCTCGATTAAACCTTAACCATCACAAAAATATTCAAGTCATTGGGTGGTTAACCGTTCGTTGCTTTCGTTTTGCTTTTCAGATTCCTAAAATGCACGGATAACGTT
>NZ_JBSWZK010000040.1:0-515 GCF_054054605.1 Aquimarina sp. 433 | reverse complement strand
TAACGTTTAATATATGTGTTGTAGCAGAGTAAAATGTTACCCTATTTTATGATTTTTCTGCGCATTGGTTGCTAACTTTTACCTTTTGCAAGCATTGCGTCTTCATAAATATACAATAACCAATCGATTGATTACTTTGCTGCTATGGCACATATATCGTGTTATCGTGCGTTCTTTTTTCCGTCACTAACCTTACTAGACTAGCCAAGCAAGGTGATATTACTTGCGTAATTACTCCGTCAATTTTATTTTTCTTTCTCGCGATCACCTTGCAATCTTAGAGTAGGAGACAGACCTTACCGAATGAACCTGAACTTTTTTTCGTCAGTAGTTGGTCAGCCAAAAAAGTGATTTTTTAGCACGTTGCTACTCCGTAATCCTCCTCAATTTTGGTTTTTCAATCGCTTTTTCTTCGATTAGTCCTTAACTATCACAAAAATACTCTGGTCATTGGGTGGTTAACCGTTCGTTGCTTTCGTTCTACTTTTCAGATTCCTAAAATGCACGGATAACGT
>NZ_JBSWZK010000039.1:0-535 GCF_054054605.1 Aquimarina sp. 433 | reverse complement strand
CTTGGACTATCTCCTGTAGCTGTAGCACTGTTCTCTATAAATCCTGCATCGATATTTGCTTGTGTAATTGTTTGATTTGCTGTTACCGTTACACTAGCACCTGGTGCTAAACTTGCTATCGGACTGCCTACAATACTTCCAGCATCTGCATTGTCATCTGTAATTTCAATATCGGTTAATGTAACATTACCTGTATTGGTCACTACAATATCATACTCGATAACATCATTTAAGACACTTCCTGCTACCCTGACTGTCTTGATAACACTTAGACTTGGGTTTGGAATCTCATTATCGGTAATTGTTACAGTACCACTTGGATCGGTATTACTCGTATTACCACTGGTAACTGTACCACTAACTGTTAAGTCCTCACTTGGCTCAACTATAGCATCATCGATAACAGGAATATCAACAGTAACACTAGTCGATCCCGCTGGAATCGTAACCGTAGTAATAACCTCTGTATAATCACCTGGCTCACTAGCACTACCATCTGTAGTAACTATATCTATAACCGTATCTACACTACTCG
>NZ_JBSWZK010000038.1:0-548 GCF_054054605.1 Aquimarina sp. 433 | reverse complement strand
GTTATAGATATAGTTACTACAGATGGTAGTGCTAGTGAGCCAGGTGATTATACAGAGGTTATTACTACGGTTACGATTCCAGCGGGATCGACTAGTGTTACTGTTGATGTTCCTGTTATCGATGATGCTATTGATGAGCCAAGTGAGGACTTAACAGTTAGTGGTACAGTTACCAGTGGTAATACGAGTAATACCGATCCAAGTGGTACGGTAACGATTACCGATAATGATAATACCCCTACGGTTAGTATTAGCGATATTACAGTTGCGGAGGATGTAGGTAATGCTACGGTTACAGTAAGTATTGATGTAGCGAGTAGTGTAGATACGGTTATAGATATAGTTACTACAGATGGTAGTGCTAGTGAGCCAGGTGATTATACAGAGGTTATTACTACGGTTACGATTCCAGCGGGATCGACTAGTGTTACTGTTGATGTTCCTGTTATCGATGATGCTATTGATGAGCCAAGTGAGGACTTAACAGTTAGTGGTACAGTTACCAGTGGTAATACGAGTAATACCGATCCAAGTGGTACGGTAACGAT
>NZ_JBSWZK010000037.1:0-558 GCF_054054605.1 Aquimarina sp. 433 | reverse complement strand
TTTTATTCTGGGAGGGTTTAATACCCCGAGGCTTGCCTCGCATGAAAAAAAATAGTAATCTTGAGCGTGAGCTCAAGCATCCATATTCATAAAAGTCACAATGTTTCCCTGTTGTTATATCATTTGGTTTGCTCTACCAAATATCGTCGCTTTGTTTTAAGTCCAAAGGTAGATAGGATTTTAAAAAGGACTTGTTTGGATATTGAAGATAGGTATGAGATTCATTTTCTTGAGATAGGTTCAGATAAAGATCATGTACATTTTCTATTACAAAGTGTTCCGAGTTATAGTCCAACTAAGATTGTTCGTACAATAAAAAGTATTACTGCAAGAGAAATATTTTCCCAAGCTCCAGGCGTTAAACGTGCACTTTGGGGAGGGGCTTTTTGGGGTAGTGGATTTTATATTAATACTGTTGGTCGTCACAGTAATGAGAAAATCATTGCTCAATATGTAAAAAATCAAGGCAAGGAAAAAGAATATGAAGTGTTACATAAAACAGATCAGTTAGATCTATTCTAATCTAATGCCTCGGGGCTTGCCCCGAGGATTATTTAC
>NZ_JBSWZK010000036.1:0-611 GCF_054054605.1 Aquimarina sp. 433 | reverse complement strand
GTTTCATCCTCTGCATCTCCATCACCATCGGTATCAACATCTGTTGTATTGGTAGGATCATCAGAAACATCAACCACATCATCTCCATTTGGATCTTGACCTGTTACTGTAGCCTGATTGATCACTTCTCCTGAAAGAACATCTTCTGCCGTTAACACATAGTTAGCTGTAAATGTGGTCATATCAATCTCTCCTACTGCTAAATCAATAGGACCGCCAGTTATAACAATTCCTGGTAATGGATCTGATAATACAATATTGGTGATATCTACATTACCTGTGTTCTCTACTGTAAAAGTGTACTGAATCTCATCTCCAACATTAGGAAGACCATCATCATTTACATCTACATAGATACCTGTTTTAGTAAGTGCTAAATTAGGTAACTGATCAATCTCGGTAATCGTCTCATCATTGGTTGGATCATTATCTCCATTATCATCTACTAATTCATCTCCATTATCTGAAACATCGATCACATCATCTCCATTTGGATCTTCTCCTATCACAGTAGCGCTATTTATAACTTCTCCGTTATTAATATCAACCTGTGTAATTACATATGTTGCCTGCGCAGTACCTTGTTCTCCTGGTGCCAATGTAGATGGTGT
>NZ_JBSWZK010000035.1:0-671 GCF_054054605.1 Aquimarina sp. 433 | reverse complement strand
AGCATTGCCAAGAGTGTGGTATTGACAACGGATGCCGATGGCAGTACTACGATCAGTGCCGGTGATACCGTTACCTTTAGTGTTACGGTTACCAATGGAGGCCCTAACAATGCTACGGGAGTAGGTGTAGGAGATACGGTTCCAGATGGATATACGACTATTGGAAGTATCAGTAATGGCGGAAGTGAGAGTGGTGGCTTGATCAGCTGGAGTGGTTTAAGTGTTACCACGACCACCCCATTAGTATTGACTTATACGGCAGTAGTCACTGCTACGGGCAACTATACGAACTTTGCAGAGATCACGGCGAGTGATAATTTTGATCCCGACAGTAGTCCTGATGCTACAGCAGATACGGATACCCCTGCAGAAGATGATGAGACCAGTGCTACCCCTACCGTTGCCAGCGTTAGTGATTTAAGCATTGCCAAGAGTGTGGTATTGACAACCGATGCCGATGGTAGTACTACGATCAGTGCCGGTGATACCGTTACCTTTAGTGTTACGGTTACCAATGGAGGCCCTAACAATGCTACGGGAGTAGGTGTAGGAGATACGGTTCCAGATGGATATACGACTATTGGAAGTATCAGTAATGGCGGAAGTGAGAGTGGTGGTTTGATCAGCTGGAGTGGCTTAAGTGTTACCACGACCACCCCATTAGTATTGAC
>NZ_JBSWZK010000034.1:0-702 GCF_054054605.1 Aquimarina sp. 433 | reverse complement strand
GTAACATTTTGCCCTGCTACGACACATATATTAAACGTTACCAGTAATTAAAATGAACGGACATTACTTCTTTTTTGGAATATTGATGATTTTTCTAATTTCAACACCAATTTTCTTAATTTGGCATTGGAATAAAAATCGAGAATCTTCAATTAAAGAATTACTCAAAAACTTTTGGAACAAGAGAAAAGGTTATATTCAAATTATCTTAATTATGGTTATATCAGAGTTTTTTATACCCATAAACAAAAATCACGGGCTTGAATTTAACACTGAACGCGAAAAATTCGGAATACCAAAATTAAAATCAAATTGGGAAAAAGATAAAATTCAATCTGGAAAGTACAAAACATATTGGTGGAAACCTGAACCAAGAAATGGGCATTTTAAAAAGATTATTGAATATGGAATTTTAAATGCTAAATACGAAATGGATTATTACCAAAATGAAAACCGAAAAGGAACTTTTGCCTGGTCCAAATTTGATTTTGGGAAAAATGAATTTGAATATTTTATGGAAAAACCAAATGATAAAAACGTTTCGGTTACAGAAAACGGAAAATTGAAGTTGGAAAAACCAACTGTAATTTTGAAAATTGATAAATCGGAATTTGAAAAGTATATTACTGAATAAAAAACTACTGGTAACAAGGTGTATAAAATCATAGTGGCTTCGCCACAACGATTCATACACGCAACGTT
>NZ_JBSWZK010000033.1:0-729 GCF_054054605.1 Aquimarina sp. 433 | reverse complement strand
AACGTTAGCTACAATTATCTGATAATGAAAAAAGAACATCGGAAAATAATTGATCATATTTCTACTTATCTGAATGAAAATCCTGAACAAAGGTTTGGTCAGGCCATTTTCAACCTTAAAATCAATGAATTCATTGATGAGAAAGATTTAATGAATCCTAAATATCAACTTAGAGATATTCACAATGACTCCGATGAAAAAATACTCGAAAGAATTGAATCTCAACTAAAGTGGTTTAACAAACAAAAAGAAGATTTATAGTTTGATGAGATTGTCTTGTAAAAAATGTTTAATGAGGGAATTTGAAGTTCCAAATTTCACATCAGAAGAGAAAAAAATCCTTTCTCAATTAAAAGCCAATAATAAACTTGGAGAGTTAATACAAAAAATAGAATCACTCTATGACATAGAAAGTATTGACGCTAAATTCTCATTTATGCACATTAATAAAGAGTACGGAAAGTGCAACCGTTGTAATATAGATTCTCTTGAAGGAGAATATGTTGAATGTCCTAAATGTACAGCTTTAAATTTCAACTGGAAAATAGAAAAATAAAAAGTAGCTAACACGATATATGTGATCATAGCATCTAGGTGATGAATCGAAAGGTTATTGTATTTTTGGTAAGGCGCAATGCTTGCAGAAAGTAAAAGTTAGCAATCAATGCGCAGAAAAATCGAAAAGCAAAGTAACATTTTGTCCTGCTACGACACATATATTAGACGTTA
>NZ_JBSWZK010000032.1:0-902 GCF_054054605.1 Aquimarina sp. 433 | reverse complement strand
CTTGGACTATCTCCTGTAGCTGTAGCACTGTTCTCTATAAATCCTGCATCGATATTTGCTTGTGTAATTGTTTGATTTGCTGTTACCGTTACACTAGCACCTGGTGCTAAACTTGCTATCGGACTTCCTACGATACTTCCAGCATCTGCATTCGCATCCTCTATCTCAATATCGGTTAATGTAACATTTCCTGTATTAGTCACTACAATATCATACTCAATAACATCATTCAATGCACTTCCTGCTACTCTAACTGTCTTGATAACACTCAAACTTGGATCAGCAGTAATCGTAGTAACTGTTGGGTCATTGGTAGGATCCGAATCTGTACTTCCATCTCCATTTGGTGTCTCAACAGTCTCATCACCTGCATCAGATACATCTGTTACATCGTCCGTACCACTTGGACTATCTCCTGTAGCTGTAGCACTGTTCTCTATAAATCCTGCATCGATATTTGCTTGTGTAATTGTTTGATTTGCTGTCACTGTTACACTAGCGCCTGGTGTTAAACTTGCTATTGGACTGCCTACAATACTTCCAGCATCTGCATTGTCATCTGTAATTTCAATATCGGTTAATGTAACATTACCTGTATTGGTCACTACAATATCATACTCAATAACATCATTTAAGACACTTCCCGCTACCCTGACTGTCTTGATAACACTTAGAACTGGTACTTCTGGTGTAGCACTGGTCTCATCATCTTCTGCAGGGGTATCTGTATCTGCTGTAGCATCAGGACTACTGTCGGGATCAAAATTATCACTCGCAGTGATCTCTGCAAAGTTCGTATAGTTGCCCGTAGCAGTCACTACTGCCGTATAAGTCAATACTAATGGGGTGGTTGTGGTAACACTTAAGCCACTCCAGCTGATCAAGCCGCCACTCTCACTTCC
>NZ_JBSWZK010000031.1:0-943 GCF_054054605.1 Aquimarina sp. 433 | reverse complement strand
ATGGAAGCTTTAAACAAAAAGAAAGAAATTGTGTCTGAAATGGCTCCTAACTTTCTTATTTATTGCTCTAGACATTTACCGAAAAATATCAAAAATGAATTTCCAATACTATTGAATTTGGATCTCCATTCGAATAAATGGATAGACGAATCACAAACCTTTCAATCTGACAAAATATCTGAACTAAAAAAAGAAATCGAAAGAGTACGCAGAATACTTAACAGAGACGAGTTTGTTCCTAATGTGAATTCAGAAAAAATATTAAAATTTTGGACGACGGAGGACTACAAATTGAAAGATATAAATAATGACATCTATGAGCTACAATCTTTCTTCAAAAAGTCTATCGAACAAAATTTAGAAGTAAAAATCTATTTATAATTATGGAATTCAAAAGTCACATATTAGAGTTAAAAATAATTCTAATCTTGATCGCAGTTTTAGGGTTAGGATTGACATTTGGAATTGAAACAAAATTGATTAACATAGATTTATCAAGTATTTTTATTGTAATTACATCAGTTATTCTTTTAGTTGGTGTATACAGCTATTACGCAATTATGAATAGTGATTTTATTCTTAATGATGAGGAGATTTTAATTATAAATCGATTCATATTCTTCAAAAGAGAAGAAAAAATTAGATTGGATAGAATAAAAAGAATAATATTTCGAGATGACACTAGTATAAATTTACTTTCTGGATATAAATGGGTTAGAATTGAGTATTTAACAGATTCAAAATCATTGAAATCAAAAAAAGTATATTGCAATGGAATGGAATATGATGCATTTGATGAGAATCTTAACTTTCCGACTTTTGACGAGTTTTTTGATGAACTGGAAAGGAGAGGTTTGAATATTAAATGGACAAAAAAACGCACCCACAACAAGGTGTATAAATCATAATGGCTTCGCCATATAACAATTCATACACGCAACGT
>NZ_JBSWZK010000030.1:0-1057 GCF_054054605.1 Aquimarina sp. 433 | reverse complement strand
GTAGTTGCTCAAGTAGAAAAAGGCGAAATGACCTATAAACAAGCACAAAAAGCTTATGGTATACAGGGAAGAAGTACTGTTTTGGTTTGGTTGAGAAAACATGGTACCTTAGACTGGAGTAAACCTATTAAACATCAAATGCCTCAGTCCAAAGAAACACCAGCACAAAAGATCAAGCGTTTAGAGCGAGAGCTCTCAGATGAAAAGCTTAAGAATGATATTCTCAATACCATGATTGACATCTCAGATAGTCAATATGGTACCTCTATTAGAAAAAAGTTTTTATCTCAACAATTCAGCGCATCAGACAACAACAAAAAGTGAGTTTATCACGTTGTTGTGGATTGTTTGGGATGAGTAGACAGGCGATCTATCAATCACAAAAACGATCATTAGCTCGTAGTAAGCAACTTAGTCAGGTAAAATATCTGGTACAACAAGTACGCAAGGATATGCCTAGGTTAGGCACTAGGAAACTATATTTTTTACTCAAAGAAGAGTTTGATGATCAAGGAATCAAAATAGGAAGAGATGCACTATTTGATTACCTGCGTAGTGAATCCCTGTTGATAAAACCAAAGAAAAACTATACAAAGACCACAAATTCTAAACATTGGCTTAGAAAACATCCTAATTTAATGAAAGATATCAATCCTTCAAGACCAGAAGAGTTTTTTGTTAGTGATATCACCTATATAAAAAGTAGAGAAAGAACTCACTATTTATCATTGGTTACTGATGCTTATAGCAGGAAAATAATGGGGTATCACCTTAGTGATGATATGAGTGCAGAAAATGTAGTAAAAGCTATCAAAATGGCAACTCATAACAGGAAGACTACTAAAAATTTGATACATCATTCTGATAGAGGATTACAGTACTGTTCATCCATATATCAATCAGAACTAAAAAAACACCAGATAATCCCATCAATGACTGATGGATATGATTGTTATCAAAATGCAATTGCTGAACGAATCAATGGCATATTGAAAGGTGAGTTTTTGATTAACATTTGCAATAATGGAAAAGAACTAACAAAATTAATTGAACAATC
>NZ_JBSWZK010000029.1:0-1199 GCF_054054605.1 Aquimarina sp. 433 | reverse complement strand
GCTCCTTTAGATTTGTTTTTTAGATATTTATGAAAGAGAAAGGAAACAAAAGTAACCTATGACAAGGCTCTAAGTTTTAAGACTTATAAGCTGATTTAGACTTTTGTTTCCCTTTTCATCAAAAGGCTCATATAGAAATTTAGGTAATACCTATTATCAAGGAGTTAAGCAATTGATGAATTTTCTCTATTCATTTTCACTTAAAAACAAAGTTATGAAAAAGACAGTTATTGGTATTGATGTAAGTAGTAGAACATTAGACTTGAGTGTTATTGAGCATAAACAAGTTCATTATGCTACGATTGAAAACAAGGTTAAAAGTATTGTGAAATTTTTAAAAGCGTATGATGATACAAATACCATTATAGCTATGGAAAATACAGGAAGATATAACTGGTATATCTATGAAGCCTTAGATCAGTTTTCATTTGAAGTATATGTAATATCACCTTTACATTTAAGCAAAAGCTTAGGATTAGTTAGAGGTAAAAACGATAAAATAGATGCTCTTAGAATTTGTCAATTTGTTCAGAAAAACAAAGCAGAACTTACAGCTTGGCAACCTACTGCTAAGAATATTCAATGTCTTAAGGTTTTATTATCAGAGCGTAATTCTAGAATCAAAACCAAAAGACAGCTTTTGGCTAGACAGAATGATTATAAACTAATGAAAACCTTAGGATTGGATAAAGAATTGTTAGCCTTAAATAAACAACAAGTCAAAGCCTTAGAAAAACAAATTAAAAAGATAGAACACAAAATAAACGATATTATTGAATCAGATCAGAAACTTAAAAATCAACAAAAATTAATTAAAACCATTCCTGGAGTTGGTAATGTATTGTCTTGGACTGTAATTGGGAAAACAGAAGGTTTTTCAAAATTTACAAACCCAAGAAAGTTTGCTTGTTTTGCTGGAGTAGTACCTTTTGAATATCAATCAGGATCCTCTATATATCGAAAACCCAAATTATCAATGTTTGCGGATAAAGAACTCAAAAGTATTCTACACTTGGCTGCAATGAGCGCTATAAGACTAGACAACGATCTAAGAAAATATTATGTGAAAAAAGTAAAAGAAGGTAAAAATAAAATGAGTGTACTTAACGCAGTGAGAAATAAAATTATTCATAGAATCTTTGCTATAATAAAAAACCAAACTGCTTATAAAAACAATTTGGTTTTGTCATAGAAATCAG
>NZ_JBSWZK010000028.1:0-1614 GCF_054054605.1 Aquimarina sp. 433 | reverse complement strand
GCCAAATTAAGAAAATTGGTGTTGAAATTAGAAAAATCATCAATATTCCAAAAAAGAAGTAATGTCCGTTCATTTTAATTACTGGTAACGTTTAATATATGTGTCGTAGCAGGGCAAAATGTTACCCTGTTTTCGACAAAAACTGCGCATTGATTGTTATTTTCTTCAGTTGCAAGCATTGCGCCTTACCAAATAAGCAATGACCATTCGATTGATCACTTTGCTGCTATGACACATATATCGTGTTGTGTGCAGTGTTTTCTTCACATAATCCATAATTCTACACGTTTATTTTGTTCAGATTCGGGATTATTCATATCTAACGGAATCCTATCTTTTTCGGTTTTAGTAAGAATTTGATGTTCAGGAATTCCAAGTTTAATTAATACAGATTTTATAAACTCAGCACGCTGTATTGCGATGTTTTGATTTTTTTTGAATTCATTAGAACTACAATGACCAACGATTTCGATTTTTTTAGTTCCATAAATTTTCAAAGCATTAACAATAGACTCAATATAATTTTCATTTTTATAATCAGTTGAATTATCACTGAAGTAAAAAGGTTCAATTCCGTCTAGTTTAGTTAACTCAGTTTTTTGGCTATTTTCAGATACAATTATTGTATGAGACTTTTGAGCAAAGCAGAATCCCGAAAATAAAATTAAAATTGTTAATAGTCTTGTTTTCATATTGCATACAACGTTTAATATATGTGTCGTAGCAGGGCAAATTGTTACCCTGTTTTTTGATTTTTCTGCGCATTGGTTGCTAACTTTTCCATTCTGCAAGCATTGCGCCTTACCAAAATTACACAGACCATACGATTAATAACTTAGCTGCTATGATCACATATATGTTGTTGTATACTGGATTATTTTCCTTTATAATCTGAAAACATATTATTTTTAATAAATTTATTTCCAAATTCTTTACTTATCATTAATTCCATAGTATCAATTCTGCTTTCGGAGTTTATTTTTCCATTGAACACAAACTTTACTAATTCAAATTCATTCCCTTTTTTCTGATTTGTCCCAGCTTTGATTAATACGATTTTTTGATGTGTTAAATTATTTTCGTATTTCACGTTATCAAGTTTAAGTTTAGATTCTTCTAATCGCCGTTGATCATATTCTATTTGAATTAAATACTCATTTTTTTTGTTTTTATTTAATTTGATTAGTTTGTTCCGGTTAGCAATATTTTTTTCAAGTAAAGTGATTCTTTGCTTTTCCTTTTCAATAATTAATTGATTTAAACTTATTACGTATTTTAAATTGTTTATTCCGATATTTTGAAAGTAGTTAAAATCAACTTTTTTAGTACTCAGTATTTTAAAAGAGTCTATTTGTAAAGTGTCATTTTCTGTTTTGGCCGAAGCAGTGTATATATATTCTAATTCCTTTTCTAATTTACTATTACAAGAAAGGATACTAAGCGATAGTATGAAAATATAAATCTGTTTCGTCATTTTTTTCTTGTATACAACGTTTAATATATGTGTCGTAGCAGAGCAAAATGTTACCTTGCTTTTCGGTTTTTTCCTGTCCGCCTCAGGAGGATGCGCATTGGTTGCTAACTTTTACTTTCTGCAAGCATTGCGCCTTCATA
>NZ_JBSWZK010000027.1:0-1778 GCF_054054605.1 Aquimarina sp. 433 | reverse complement strand
ATTGAGATAGAGGATGCGAATGCAGATGCAGGAAGTATCGTAGGCAGTCCGATAGCAAGTTTAGCACCAGGTGCTAGTGTAACAGTGACAGCAAATCAAACAATTACACAAGCAGATATCGATGCAGGCTTTATAGAGAACAGTGCTACGGCTACGGGAGATAGTCCAAGTGGAACAGATGATGTAACAGATGTATCCGATGCAGGCGATGAGACTGTTGAGACACCAAATGGAGATGGCACGACCGATGGAGAGACGGATAACGATCCAACGGTTACAGATCTTACGGCAGATCCAAGTCTAAGCGTTATCAAGACAATTAGAGTAGTAGGAAGCGCCTTGAATGATGTTATCGAGTATGATATTGTAGTGACCAATACAGGTAATGTTACTTTGACAGATATTGAGATCACTGATGATAATGCTGATGCAGGAAGTATCGTAGGAAGTCCGATAGCAAGTTTAGCCCCAGGCACTAGTGTAACCGTAACTGCAAATCAAACGATTACCCAGGCAGATATCGATGCTGGCTTTATAGAGAACAGTGCTACAGCTACGGGAGATAGTCCAAGTGGAACAGATGATGTAACAGATGTATCCGACGCAGGCGATGAGACTGTTGAGACACCAAATGGAGATGGCACGACCGATGGAGAGACAGATAACGACCCAACAGTTACAGATCTTACGGCAGATCCAAGTTTGAGTGTTATCAAGACAGTTAGAGTAGTAGGAAGCGCCTTGAATGATGTTATCGAGTATGATATTGTAGTGACCAATACAGGTAATGTTACATTAACCGATATTGAGATAGAGGATGCGAATGCAGATACGGGAAGTATTGTAGGCAGTCCGATAGCAAGTTTAGCACCAGGTGTTAGTGTAACAGTGACAGCAAATCAAACGATTACCCAAGCAGATATTGATGCAGGCTTTATAGAGAACAGTGCTACTGCTACAGGAGATAGTCCAAGTGGTACGGATGATGTAACAGATGTATCGGATGCAGGCGATGAGACTGTTGAGACACCAAATGGAGATGGCACGACCGATGGAGAGACCGATAATGATCCAACGGTTACAGATTTGACAGCCGATCCAAGTCTAAGCGTTATCAAGACAGTTAGGGTAGCAGGAAGTGCCTTAAATGATGTTATCGAGTATGATATTGTAGTGACCAATACAGGTAATGTTACTTTGACAGACATTGAGATAGAGGATGCGAATGCAGATGCGGGAAGTATCGTAGGCAGTCCGATAGTGAGTTTAGCACCAGGAGCTAGTGTAACAGTGACAGCAAATCAAACGATTACCCAAGCAGATATGGATGCAGGCTTTATAGAGAACAGTGCTACAGCTACAGGAGATAGTCCAAGTGGTACGGATGATGTAACAGATGTATCCGATGCAGGCGATGAGACTGTTGAGACACCAAATGGAGATGGTACGACCGATGGAGAGACGGATAACGATCCAACAGTTACAGATCTTATAGCTGATCCTGATTTAACATTAGTTAAAACTGGTGTAGCTAGTGGTTCAAATGTTGGAGATGTTATTACCTATACATTTACTGTTACCAATACAGGTAATGTAACGGTAAGTAATATTTTTATAGATGATATTCTTACTGGAAGCACTAATCTAGCTATTACACCATCTACATTGGCACCAGGAGAACAAGGTACTGCGCAGGCAACATATGTAATTACACAGGTTGATATTAATAACGGAGAAGTTATAAATAGCGCTACTGTGATAGGAGAAGATCCAAATGG
>NZ_JBSWZK010000026.1:0-2072 GCF_054054605.1 Aquimarina sp. 433 | reverse complement strand
AAAAGAAGGTAAAAATAAAATGAGTGTACTTAACGCAGTGAGAAATAAAATTATTCATAGAATCTTTGCTATAATAAAAAACCAAACTGCTTATAAAAACAATTTGGTTTTGTCATAGAAATCAGATTGACATCGAAATTCCTTAACTTAATGACATTGATCGCAAACAGGCGGTCGGGCTATCCATTATATCTATTTATACTAGTTGCCTCTTTACATCAGCAAACTATTATAAATAGGATGACATTCCTATCCCTAAAGCAAATCTTAGCTATTCATATACTCTTGCCAAACGACTAAAAGATATTTCTTATGATCTTTTTCTTGTAACTCCATAAAACCAAATTCGTAGCAAAAGAGGTATACCTGTCCTTTTTTATTTTTCCAGTAATGCGTAAAGTATTTAGGATCAAAACCTTCTCTAATCAATTTCTCTTTCCTAATTTTTGCCATACCTGCTCGATTATAATTTTTAAGTATTTTTCTGTTCTTCTTAAGTTGAACATCAATCTTTTTAAACAAGGTATCTTCTTTTTCTTTGGTGCGCTGATAATAAAAAGCTGATCTACAGTAAGAGGAACAAAACTTCTTACCTACTCTTCCTTCCAATTTCTCATTACAATAACTACAATTCCGATTCATAAAACACCTTTCTAAAATAGTGTCTTCAATTCTAAAAATGTTACCTATCCATCGAATTAAACGTTTAATAAACGTTTAATTCGACACTTAGACTTGCTCACATTACGTTCTTTAGTCATATTTGAATATCTATGAAATTCTCAGGCAAACATATTACTCTAAAACATTTATTAATAGATCAACAGAAGATGATTGGTCTACAGTTTTATCAAGACAAAATTATCGAAGCGCTTATAAAAGAACTCCCCAATCCTAGCTGGAGTGAGGAATATGGGATGGTTTATATACAAAACACTAAAGAAAACCTAAACTTAATTTTTAGCACATTCAGAGGTGTAGCCTGGATTAATTGTAACTATTTTTTCAAAAACAGAATCATCAATCCATCGAATAAAGAAGCTGATGTAAGCTGGTTAGAAAAACGTGTAATCAACAAAAATTATCGTCGCTGCCCAGATACTTACTTAGAAAAACTAGTACTAAAGCAATATGCTAAAAACACTATAAAAAATTACGTATCTGCTTTTGAAGCATTTATCAATTATTATAGTGATAAAGATTTTTTAGAGATTAATGAATTAGATATCAAAAACTATCTTAAAGAACAAAATTTACAAGGCAGATCCAATTCCTATATAAATCAAGCTATCAATAGCATAAAGTTTTATTATGAAATTGTATTAGAAATGCCTAATAGATTCTATTATATAGACAGACCTCGAAAACAAAAGCGATTGCCAACGGTATTATCCAAAGAAGAAGTAATTACTATGATTAATAACACTAATAATATCAAACATAAATGTATTATTAGTCTATTATATTCTGCAGGTTTACGAAGAAGTGAATTATTAAATCTAAAAATAACAGATATCGATAGTAATCGGATGCTAGTTATGGTAGCTAATGCCAAAGGTAACAAAGATCGTTATACATTATTATCCAAAACCTTATTACATGATTTAAGAGCATATTATAAAGAATGGAAACCAAAAAACTATCTATTCGAAGGAGTTAATGGTAAACAATATGCTGCCCAAAGTATTGCCAAAATAGTAAAAAATGCTAGCGAAAAAGCGGGTATACTTAAAAAGGTTACTCCGCACACACTACGTCATAGTTTTGCTACCCATTTATTAGAAAATGGTACGGACTTAAGATATATTCAAAGTTTATTAGGACACAGTTCTAGCAAAACAACAGAGATTTACACACATGTCGCTACCAATAGTTTCAGAATGATCAAAAATCCCCTAGATTTGTAGAAAACATAAAGGATATATATCTACCAATAGATATATTCCTACGTTATCCGTGCATTTTAGGAATCTGAAAAGTAGAACGAAAGCAACGAACGGTTAACCACCCAATGACCAGAGTATTTTTGTGATAGTTAAGGACTAATCGAAGAAAAAGCGATTGAAAAACCA
>NZ_JBSWZK010000025.1:0-2585 GCF_054054605.1 Aquimarina sp. 433 | reverse complement strand
ATTGAGATAGAGGATGCGAATGCAGATGCAGGAAGTATCGTAGGCAGTCCGATAGCAAGTTTAGCACCAGGTGCTAGTGTAACAGTGACAGCAAATCAAACAATTACACAAGCAGATATCGATGCTGGTTTTATAGAGAACAGTGCTACAGCTACAGGAGATAGTCCTCTAGGAGGTCCTGATGATGTAACAGATGTATCTGATGCAGGCGATGAGAGTGTTGAGACACCAAATGGAGATGGAAGTACAGATTCAGATCCTACCAATGACCCAACAGTTACTACGATTACTGCCGATCCAAGTCTAAGTGTTATCAAGACAGTCAGGGTAGCAGGAAGTGCATTGAACGATGTTATCGAGTATGATATTGTAGTGACCAATACAGGTAATGTAACAATAACCGATATTGAGATAGAGGATGCGAATGCAGATGCAGGAAGTATCGTAGGCAGTCCGATAGCAAGTTTAGCACCAGGTGTTAGTGTAACAGTGACAGCAAATCAAACAATTACCCAGGCAGATATCGATGCAGGCTTTATAGAGAACAGTGCTACTGCTACAGGAGATAGTCCAAGTGGAACAGATGATGTAACAGATGTATCCGATGCAGGTGATGAGACTGTTGAGACACCAAATGGAGATGGCACGACCGATGGAGAGACCGATAACGATCCAACAGTTACAGATTTGACAGCCGATCCAAGTCTAAGCGTTATCAAGACAGTTAGAGTTGCAGGAAGCGCTTTGAATGATGTTATTGAGTATGATATTGTAGTGACCAATACAGGTAATGTTACATTAACCGATATTGAGATAGAGGATGCGAATGCAGATGCGGGCAGTATCGTAGGAAGTCCGATAGCGAGTTTAGCCCCAGGCACTAGTGTAACCGTAACTGCAAATCAAACGATTACCCAAGCAGATATCGATGCAGGCTTTATAGAGAACAGTGCTACTGCTACAGGAGATAGTCCAAGTGGAACAGATGATGTAACAGATGTATCTGATGCAGGCGATGAGAGTGTTGAGACACCAAATGGAGATGGAAGTACAGATTCAGATCCTACCAATGACCCAACAGTTACAGATTTGACAGCCGATCCAAGTCTAAGCGTTATCAAGACGGTTAGGGTAGCAGGAAGCGCCTTAAATGATGTTATCGAGTATGATATTGTAGTGACCAATACAGGTAATGTTACATTAACCGACATTGAGATAGAGGATGCGAATGCAGATGCAGGAAGTATCGTAGGCAGTCCGATAGCAAGTTTAGCACCAGGTGTTAGTGTAACAGTGACAGCAAATCAAACAATTACCCAGGCAGATATCGATGCAGGCTTTATAGAGAACAGTGCTACTGCTACAGGAGATAGTCCAAGTGGAACAGATGATGTAACAGATGTATCCGATGCAGGTGATGAGACTGTTGAGACACCAAATGGAGATGGCACGACCGATGGAGAGACCGATAACGATCCAACAGTTACAGATTTGACAGCCGATCCAAGTCTAAGCGTTATCAAGACAGTTAGAGTTGTAGGAAGCGCTTTGAATGATATTATTGAGTATGATATTGTAGTGACCAATACAGGTAATGTTACATTAACCGATATTGAGATAGAGGATGCGAATGCAGATGCGGGAAGTATTGTAGGCAGTCCGATAGCAAGTTTAGCACCAGGTGTTAGTGTAACAGTGACAGCAAATCAAACAATTACCCAAGCAGATATCGATGCAGGCTTTATAGAGAACAGTGCTACTGCTACAGGAGATAGTCCAAGTGGAACAGATGATGTAACAGATGTATCCGATGCAGGTGATGAGACTGTTGAGACACCAAATGGAGATGGCACGACCGATGGAGAGACGGATAACGATCCAACAGTTACAGATTTGACAGCCGATCCAAGTCTAAGCGTTATTAAGACAGTTAGGGTAGCAGGAAGCGCCTTAAATGATGTTATCGAGTATGATATTGTAGTGACCAATACAGGTAATGTTACTTTGACAGACATTGAGATCACTGATGATAATGCAGATGCAGGAAGTATCGTAGGCAGTCCGATAGCGAGTTTAGCACCAGGCGCTAGTGTAACAGTGACAGCAAATCAAACGATTACCCAAGCAGATATGGATGCAGGCTTTATAGAGAACAGTGCTACAGCTACTGGGGATAGTCCAAGTGGTACGGATGATGTAACAGATGTATCCGATGCAGGGGATGAGACTGTTGAGACACCAAATGGAGATGGCACGACCGATGGAGAGACGGATAACGATCCAACAGTTACAGATCTTATAGCTGATCCTGATTTAATATTAGTTAAAACTGGTGTAGCAAGTGGTTCAAATGTTGGAGATGTTATTACCTATACATTCACTGTTACCAATACAGGTAATGTAACAGTAAGTAATATTTTTATAGATGATATTCTTACTGGAAGCACTAATCTGGCTATCACACCATCTACATTGGCACCAGGAGAACAAGGTACTGCGCAGGCAACATATGTAATTACACAGGTTGATATTAATAACGGAGAAGTTATAAATAGCGCTACTGTGATAGGAGAAGATCCAAATGG
>NZ_JBSWZK010000024.1:0-2983 GCF_054054605.1 Aquimarina sp. 433 | reverse complement strand
GGAAGTGAGAGTGGTGGCTTGATCAGCTGGAGTGGCTTAAGTGTTACCACGACCACCCCATTAGTATTGACTTATACGGCAGTAGTGACTGCTACGGGCAACTATACGAACTTTGCAGAGATCACTGCGAGTGATAATTTTGATCCCGACAGTAGTCCTGATGCTACAGCAGATACGGATACCCCTGCGGAAGATGATGAGACCAGTGCTACCCCTACTGTTGCAGGTGTTAGTGATTTAAGCATTGCCAAGAGTGTGGTATTGACAACCGATGCCGATGGCAGTACTACGATCAGTGCCGGTGACACTGTTACCTTTAGTGTTACGGTTACCAATGGAGGACCTAACAATGCTACGGGAGTAGGCGTAGGAGATACGGTTCCAGATGGGTATAGTACCATAGGAAGTATCAGTAATGGCGGAAGTGAGAGTGGCGGCTTGATCAGCTGGAGTGGCTTAAGTGTTACCACAACCACCCCATTAGTATTGACTTATACGGCAGTAGTGACTGCTACGGGCAACTATACGAACTTTGCAGAGATCACGGCGAGTGATAATTTTGATCCCGACAGTAGTCCTGATGCTACAGCAGATACGGATACCCCTGCGGAAGATGATGAGACCAGTGCTACCCCTACTGTTGCAGGTGTTAGTGATTTAAGCATTGCCAAGAGTGTGGTATTGACAACGGATGCCGATGGCAGTACTACGATCAGTGCCGGTGATACCGTTACCTTTAGTGTTACGGTTACCAATGGAGGCCCTAACAATGCTACGGGAGTAGGCGTAGGGGATACGGTTCCAGATGGGTATAGTACCATAGGAAGTATCAGTAATGGCGGAAGTGAGAGTGGCGGCTTGATCAGCTGGAGTGGCTTAAGTGTTACCACGACCACCCCATTAGTATTGACTTATACGGCAGTAGTGACTGCTACGGGCAACTATACGAACTTTGCAGAGATCACTGCGAGTGATAATTTTGATCCCGACAGTAGTCCTGATGCTACAGCAGATACGGATACCCCTGCGGAAGATGATGAGACCAGTGCTACCCCTACCGTTGCAGGTGTTAGTGATTTAAGCATTGCCAAGAGTGTGGTATTGACAACCGATGCCGATGGCAGTACTACGATCAGTGCTGGAGATACTGTTACCTTTAGTGTTACGGTTACCAATGGAGGCCCTAACAATGCTACGGGAGTAGGCGTAGGAGATACGGTTCCAGATGGGTATAGTACCATAGGAAGTATCAGTAATGGCGGAAGTGAGAGTGGTGGCTTGATCAGCTGGAGTGGCTTAAGTGTTACCACGACCACCCCATTAGTATTGACTTATACGGCAGTAGTGACTGCTACGGGCAACTATACGAACTTTGCAGAGATCACTGCGAGTGATAATTTTGATCCCGACAGTAGTCCTGATGCTACAGCAGATACGGATACCCCTGCGGAAGATGATGAGACCAGTGCTACCCCTACCGTTGCCAGCGTTAGTGATTTAAGCATTGCCAAGAGTGTGGTATTGACAACGGATGCCGATGGTAGTACTACGATCAGTGCTGGAGACACCGTTACCTTTAGTGTTACGGTTACCAATGGAGGCCCTAACAATGCTACGGGAGTAGGTGTAGGAGATACGGTTCCAGATGGGTATAGTACCATAGGAAGTATCAGTAATGGCGGAAGTGAGAGTGGTGGCTTGATCAGCTGGAGTGGCTTAAGTGTTACCACGACCACCCCATTAGTATTGACTTATACGGCAGTAGTGACTGCTACGGGCAACTATACGAACTTTGCAGAGATCACGGCGAGTGATAATTTTGATCCCGACAGTAGTCCTGATGCTACAGCAGATACGGATACCCCTGCGGAAGATGATGAGACCAGTGCTACCCCTACCGTTGCAGGCGTTAGTGATTTAAGCATTGCCAAGAGTGTGGTATTGACAACGGATGCCGATGGCAGTACTACGATCAGTGCTGGAGACACCGTTACCTTTAGTGTTACGGTTACCAATGGAGGCCCTAACAATGCTACGGGAGTAGGCGTAGGAGATACGGTTCCAGATGGATATACGACTATTGGAAGTATCAGTAATGGCGGAAGTGAGAGTGGTGGTTTGATCAGCTGGAGTGGCTTAAGTGTTACCACGACCACCCCATTAGTATTGACTTATACGGCAGTAGTGACTGCTACGGGCAACTATACGAACTTTGCAGAGATCACTGCGAGTGATAATTTTGATCCCGACAGTAGTCCTGATGCTACAGCAGATACGGATACCCCTGCGGAAGATGATGAGACCAGTGCTACCCCTACCGTTGCAGGTGTTAGTGATTTAAGCATTGCCAAGAGTGTGGTATTGACAACCGATGCCGATGGCAGTACTACGATCAGTGCTGGGGATACCGTTACCTTTAGTGTTACGGTTACCAATGGAGGCCCTAACAATGCTACGGGAGTAGGCGTAGGAGATACGGTTCCAGATGGATATACGACTATTGGAAGTATCAGTAATGGCGGAAGTGAGAGTGGTGGCTTGATCAGCTGGAGTGGCTTAAGTGTTACCACGACCACCCCATTAGTATTGACTTATACGGCAGTAGTGACTGCTACGGGCAACTATACGAACTTTGCAGAGATCACTGCGAGTGATAATTTTGATCCCGACAGTAGTCCTGATGCTACAGCAGATACGGATACCCCTGCGGAAGATGATGAGACCAGTGCTACCCCTACCGTTGCCAGCGTTAGTGATTTAAGCATTGCTAAGAGTGTGGTATTGACAACGGATGCTGATGGCAGTACTACGATCAGTGCCGGTGATACCGTTACCTTTAGTGTTACGGTTACCAATGCAGGCCCTAACAATGCTACGGGAGTAGGCGTAGGAGATACGGTTCCAGATGGATATACGACTATTGGAAGTATCAGTAATGGCGGAAGTGAGAGTGGTGGTTTGATCAGCTGGAGTGGCTTAAGTG
>NZ_JBSWZK010000023.1:0-2500 GCF_054054605.1 Aquimarina sp. 433 | reverse complement strand
CACTTATCGCTCCGACCGCTTGTAAGCGTATGGTTTCAGGATCTATTTCACTCCCTTATTCAGGGTTCTTTTCACCTTTCCCTCACGGTACTGGTTCACTATCGGTCTCTCAGGAGTATTTAGCCTTATGGGATGGTCCCCACAGATTCATACAGGGTTACACGTGCCCCGCACTACTCAGGATACCACTAAATCAATATATCTTACCTATACGGGACTATCACCCTCTTTGGCTTGTCTTTCCAAACAATTCTAATTCAATATACATCTTATAGCGTGGTCCTACAACCCCGATATTGCCGTAACAACATCGGTTTGGGCTAATCCGCGTTCGCTCGCCACTACTAACGGAATCACTATTGTTTTCTTCTCCTCCGGGTACTTAGATGTTTCAGTTCTCCGGGTTCGCCTCCTTACGGATACTATATCTTCAATATAGTGGGTTGC
Source organism: Aquimarina sp. 433 (assembly GCF_054054605.1). Lineage (NCBI taxonomy): Bacteria > Pseudomonadati > Bacteroidota > Flavobacteriia > Flavobacteriales > Flavobacteriaceae > Aquimarina > Aquimarina sp. 433. The sequence goes on along the minus strand of NZ_JBSWZK010000023.1, from coordinate 2,053 downwards.
CCCATTCGGATATCTGCGGATCATAGTGTATGTGCCACTCCCCACAGCTTTTCGCAGCTTATCACGTCCTTCATCGCCTCTGAGAGCCTAGGCATTCCCCATACGCCCTTAATTAGCTTATGCGTCTTGCTTTAACTTGCTCTTTTAGTTTTTTCAATAATAAAATATAATTCTATTATTGCTCTTTTGTCGTTAAATGTCTCCTGTGAAAACATCTAACGCTCGTATTCTTTAAATCAATATGTCAATGAACGTTGTGGTGAGTAACCACTGATATTAATTATCAGTCACTACTCCCATGCAATACTCTTGAAACTTATATCTCAAGGCATTGCCTTGTGGAGAATACCGGAGTCGAACCGGTGACCTCCTGCGTGCAAGGCAGGCGCTCTAGCCAGCTGAGCTAATTCCCCTATCATGAATTCAGAATGTAGAATTCAGAATTACGAATTTAGAATTCTCAAACTTCTAGAATTTCCTTTTCAATATATAATCAATGAACTTTACTAAAACTAAGCTTATAAAAAAACTAAACCCGCTTTAGACAGTAGTCTCAGGCAGACTCGAACTGCCGACCTCTACATTATCAGTGTAGCGCTCTAACCAGCTGAGCTATGAGACTTTTTTCATAGTTGATGGTTGATGGTTTACAGTTGATAGTTACTTGTCTTATAAAATAAAACCCTAACAACTAACAACCAAAAACTAACAACTAATTCAATTAATTAACAGCTAAGACTAAAAATAATCCCTAACAAACAATTCCTGTGTGTCATAACTTCTCTAGAAAGGAGGTGTTCCAGCCGCACCTTCCGGTACGGCTACCTTGTTACGACTTAGCCCCAGTTACCAGTTTTACCCTAGGCCGCTCCTTGCGGTGACGGACTTCAGGTACCCCCAGCTTCCATGGCTTGACGGGCGGTGTGTACAAGGCCCGGGAACGTATTCACCGGATCATGGCTGATATCCGATTACTAGCGATTCCAGCTTCACGGAGTCGAGTTGCAGACTCCGATCCGAACTGTGATAGGTTTTATAGATTCGCTCCTTGTCACCAAGTGGCTGCTCTCTGTACCTACCATTGTAGCACGTGTGTGGCCCAGGACGTAAGGGCCGTGATGATTTGACGTCATCCCCACCTTCCTCGCGGTTTGCACCGGCAGTCTTGCTAGAGTTCCCGACATTACTCGCTGGCAACTAACAACAGGGGTTGCGCTCGTTATAGGACTTAACCTGACACCTCACGGCACGAGCTGACGACAACCATGCAGCACCTTGTAATCTGTCCGAAGAAAACTCTATCTCTAAAGCTGTCAGACTACATTTAAGCCCTGGTAAGGTTCCTCGCGTATCATCGAATTAAACCACATGCTCCACCGCTTGTGCGGGCCCCCGTCAATTCCTTTGAGTTTCATTCTTGCGAACGTACTCCCCAGGTGGGTTACTTATCACTTTCGCTTAGCCACTCAGTCCGAAAACCGAACAGCTAGTAACCATCGTTTACGGCGTGGACTACCAGGGTATCTAATCCTGTTCGCTACCCACGCTTTCGTCCCTTAGCGTCAATACATTATTAGTGATCTGCCTTCGCAATCGGTATTCTAAGTAATATCTATGCATTTCACCGCTACACTACTTATTCTAACCACTTCATAATGATTCAAGACTTGCAGTATCAATGGCAATTTTCCGGTTGAGCCGAAAACTTTCACCACTGACTTACAAACCCGCCTACGGACCCTTTAAACCCAATGATTCCGGATAACGCTTGGATCCTCCGTATTACCGCGGCTGCTGGCACGGAGTTAGCCGATCCTTATTCGTAGAGTACCGTCAGAGCTCTACACGTAGAGCGGTTTCTTCCTCTATAAAAGTAGTTTACAACCCATAGGGCAGTCTTCCTACACGCGGCATGGCTGGATCAGAGTTGCCTCCATTGTCCAATATTCCTCACTGCTGCCTCCCGTAGGAGTCTGGTCCGTGTCTCAGTACCAGTGTGGGGGATCTCCCTCTCAGGACCCCTATCTATCGTCGCCTTGGTATGCCGTTACCA
>NZ_JBSWZK010000022.1:0-6767 GCF_054054605.1 Aquimarina sp. 433 | reverse complement strand
CCAACTGTAATTTTGAAAATTGATAAATCGGAATTTGAAAAGTATATTACTGAATAAAAAACTACTGGTAACAAGGTGTATAAAATCATAGTGGCTTCGCCACAACGATTCATACACGCAACGTTGTAAGCAACCAAAACAAATATCTGGCCTAAATGACGAACGAAATTTTGTTAATTCCCGACAAGGCGGATATTGAACGAGATTCAATTGCAGATTGTTGGACAAAGAATGGTGGTGAAGTTAAACGAATTGGAAAGTTTTGGGAGCGACCAAATATTGATTACGAAAAAAGATTAACTATATACGGAATTGATACTTTCAGTCTTGTTTTAGCTCAAGTACTCGGAATAAAACTTATTGAGCCTAAAGATGAGTTAATAAGCGAACTGGATTTTAAATGGATCAAACGCAAGATCGAAGTTCTGCAAATTGCAAAAATTGACAATACTATATTTCCAACCTTTATCAAACCTGTTAAACCTAAGAAATTTAAATCAAGTGTTTATAGTGATTTAAAAAGTTTTACTAAAGAAACAAAAGGAATTGAGAAAAACGAACAAGTTATAAAATCAAGCATAATTGAGATTAGAAGTGAAGTTCGTGCCTTTATACTAAACAACGAGATTCTCGATATTGCTATTTATGAAGGGAACTGTGATCTACATTTCGCAAAAGAATTTTTGATCGATTTTTTACAAAATCATACAATTGATTTGCCTAAGACTTATGTTATTGACTTAGGTCATAATCAAATCGATGGATGGTTTATTATTGAGTTTAACTCAAGTTGGGGCGCTGGATTGAATTCTTGCAATCCGAATAAAGTAATTGCCGGAATAAGAGAAGCAACTGTAAATTATTAAAAGGCAGCTTACAACAACATATATGTGATCATAGCAGCAAAGTGATCAATCAAATGGTTGTTGTATTTTTGGAAAGACGCAATGCTTGCAGAAGGTAAAAGTTAGCAACCAATGCGCAAGAAAAGCCAAAAAACAGGGTAACATTTTGCCCTGCTACGACACATATATTAAACGTTAGTGGTAATTTAAACGAAAATAGAAAAATGAAAATAATGCGATTAATAGGCTACTGGAAAAGTGAATTTGAAATGTCATTACCCCATCCTATTAATTTTGTTGATTCTGAATGGGACACTAATGAGAAAAATAAAGTGATTAGATATCTAAATAAATCGCATTTTCTTCCTAGTGTTGCTGCTGGATATAGTTATTGTAGACTATGTGACAAAACGGATAATGGATGCCGAGAAAAATCTGACGGTCAATTTGTTTGGCCAGAAGGTTTCTTACATTATGTGGAAGAGCATAATATTAAACCACCTCAAGAATTCATAGATCATTGTATTAATAATCCTCAAATTAAAATAATTGATTGGGATCAAGAAATAGAATTAGATGGAAAATGGTGGAATGAACAGCGTGGGACGGAAACTCCAGAACCCAAATCTTTCATAGATCCCTATGAACACACATATCCTAAATTTTATAATGTAAAACTCAAGAATTTTGATAATGATAAATTCAAATTAGAATACAGAAAATTTCTAAAAGATGTTGCTAATATTTTAGGTACTACAGTTACCGAGATGCATCGCAAATTATCGGATGAAACTAAGGAACTAATTATTACGGAAAATGACGCAAAAAATATTGAAAGGATTAGCAATAAAAATCTTTTTTTGAATATAAAAACAACCACTAACACTATATAACAAAACATAGTTACCCTTCGGGACAACAACGTTTGTTATATTTATCGTTATCCGTGCATTTTAGGAATCTGAAAAGTAGAACGAAAGCAACAAACGGTTAGCCACACCATGACTTGAGTATTTTTGTGATGGTCAGTGTCTAATCGAGAAAAAAGCGATAAGAAAAACCAAAATTGAGGAAGATTACGGAGAAGTAACGTGCTAAAAAATCGCTTTTTTGGCTGATCAACTTCTGACAAAAAAAGTTCAGGTTCATTTGGTAAGGTCTGTCCCCTACTCGATGATTGCAAGGTGATCTCAAGAAAAGAAAAAATAAAAATTGACGGAGTAATAACGCAAGTAATATCACCTTGCATGGCTAGTCTAGTAAGGTTAGTGACTGAAAAAAATAAACGCACGATAACAAGATATATGTGCCATAGCAGCAAAGTGATCAATCGATTGGTTGTTGTATTTTTGGTAAGGCGCAATGCTTGCAGAAAGTAAAAGTTAGCAATCAATGCGCAGGAAAATCAAAAAGCAAGGTAACATTTTGCCCTGCTACGACACATATATTAAACGTTGTGTACCATACTTCAAAAATGAAAGAACCAATTATAATTAAGGAATTAGGACTGATTTACGGAAGAGACGCTATCTTTTTGGAAAAAATTGAATTTGACGGAACTCGTTCCGTTAAGCTGACTGGAGAATTTAACGGATCGTTGTGTGAAAATGTTAATAGCGAAAATGACAAACTCATTCCCTATGAAATAAGTTTTAAAGGAATTCTTGAATTTAAAATAATTGAACTCGATTTTTATAATCACTCTGATTATACTTCAAGCTTTGAAAAGGTAATTGATTCTAAGAGAATAACTGAATTTAAAAACTCGTACGATGGAGATATTAAAGTAAAAAAATCACACGAACATTATATTTTTCATACTTATGACGATATTATTGAATTAGTTGCTGACCAATTTGAATTAAAGTTAAAAATCTAAACCGAATAAAAAACGGTACACAACACGATATATGTGCCATAGCAGCAAAGTAATCAATCGATTGGTTGTTGTATATTTATGAAGGCGCAATGCTTGCAGAAAGTAAAAGTTAGCAACCAATGCGCAGGAAAAATCAAAAAACAGGGTAACATTTTGCTCTGCTACGACACATATATTAAACGTTGTGGTACATTAAATAAATGAGGAATTACATTAAAATATCATTTTTCACTTTACTCATTCTGACAATAATCGGATGCCAAAATTCTGATCGAAAAGAAAAGCAATTAGTTGTAAAAAAATACGGAATTTGGAATTCGAAAAATGACAGCATCAGTGTTAAACTGGAATTGAGTCGATTCAATAGTTGGAAAGATTTACTCAAACGAACTGATGAGATTACCTGTATTGATAGTATACCTAAAGTAGTGTTAAAAACTAACAAAGAAATGAAGACTGTTTATTTCAGAAATCCTTGTTGGGACAGGTTTGGTTGTATTCTAATTTATCGCAGAAATACTATCGAAATTCATAATGACTCAATATTCAAAGGTGGAAAACACTATCCGTTAAATAGCTTAACTAGTATTTTGAAAAAGGATTATAACAATAATGGGGCGAATTCAAGTTATAGTGATAGTCCAGAAAAAGTTATCATTTTTATCTCTTACGATGATGAAATAAGTATTAAAAGTTTTTCTCAAACCTTAAATAAATTAGTCAATTCGTATGAAGACTTAAATACTAAATATGATCTCAAAATATGGTTGAAGGAAAGGATAGAAACTCCTCCTCCTCCACCGCCTCCACCTATTACCGGTGATATATAAACTAAAAACGCACCACAACACTATATATGTGATCATAGCAGCAAAGTGATGAATCGAATGGTTGTTGTATTTTTGGTAAGGCGCAATGCTTGCAGAAAGGAAAAGTTAGCAATCAATGCGCAGAAAAATCAAAAAACAAGGTAACATTTTGCCCTGCTACGACACATATATTAAACGTTATCTGTGCATTTTAGGAATCCGAAAAGTAGAACGAAAGCAACAAACGGTTAACCACACCATGACTTGAGTATTTTTGTGATGGTTAGTGTCTAATCGAGGAAAAAGCGATAAGAAAAACCCAAATTGAGGAGGATTACGGAGCAGTAACGTGCTAAAAAATCGCTTTTTTGGCTGATCAGCTTCTGACGAAAAAAAGTTCAGGTTCATTTGGTAAGGTCTGTCTCCTACTCTATGATTGCAAGGTGATCGCAAGAAAAGAAAAAATAAAAATTGACGGAGTAATAACGCAAGTAATATCACCTTGCATGGCTAGTCTAATAAGGTTAGTGACTGAAAAAAATAAACGCACGATAACAAGATATATGTGCCATAGCAGCAAAGTAATCAATCGATTGGTTGTTGTATATTTATGAAGGCGCAATGATTGCAGAATGGAAAAGGTAGCAACCAATGCGCAAGAAAAACCGAAAAGCAAAGTAACATTTTGCTCTGCTACGACACATATATTAAACGTTATCTGTAATTGCAATGACTATAACCAAATATCATATTGAATTGTATAAAAAAGTTGGAGGTGATGTAGACCATCTTCAACGAATAGGAACTTCCGAAGAAAAAAGTATCACCAATCAAAACATCATTGTAGAGATGGAAGAACTTGTTGCAAATTTGGAACTAATAAAAAATGGAATGACCTCGAATCAATATGAGGAAGAAATAAACGCCAAGCTTAACAAATTATGCATTGATGATTCCGTAATTGCTGAATTGAAAAAACTGAAATCGTTTAGATAGAATTTATGAAACCATCTTTAGAATTACCAAAAACTTTAAGAGCTCCTAAAATTGATGAAGTTCCTATGGATTCATCCGTAAGTGAACGTTTAAAGCTACGAGATACGGCAAAAATTGTGGAAGGATTCAAAATTCTACCAAAAGACAATAATCCTGAAAACAAAGAATTAGCTTTTAATTTCTACGCTGAAATTAATATTGACAACTCAAAACTTTGGGATTTGATACTTGAATTGAGCAAACAGATGCCAGATGAAATTTCATTGATATTTAATCATTCCGATTGTGATCCTGAATACGGAAAATATTCTGACAGAAATCAAACTCTTGACTTTCTTTCTAAATATAAGACTGAAATTATTTCTGATACGTTTATTGATATTGGAATGATTTTTCATTCGGATTCTGATTTGATAGAAATTTTCGTTCCCGAATCTAAATACATAAAGTTTTGGGGAGTTGACAAAGAATCATTTCTCAAATCGATGAATAAGTTTGACCTTAAAGAAATTGACGGAATTGAATTTGTTGATGAATACCCAAAGGTTAGAGAACCTTTAAGGTTTTTCGATAAAAACACAATTGACTCAAACGAACTGATTGAATTATTAAGAACAAAATTTAAATAAAAAACTACAGATAACAAGGTGTATAAAATCATAGTGACTAAAAGCCACAACGATTCATACACGCAACGTTAGCTGCAATAATATGGATCAACTAAATAATTATGCGGACAGTAGATTACTAAATGGATGCATCTATTGTGGAGGTCCGCCAGAAACAAGAGAACACGTACCATCTAAATGTCTTCTTGAACGTCCATACCCAACAAATTTAAATGTTGTGGGTTGTTGTGAATCTTGTAATCAAAGTTTCTCAAAAGACGAACAGTATTTTGTGTGCCTAATTGAGAGCGTTCTTTGTGGATCGACTGATCCCGATAAAATTGGTCGCCCTTCTGTTGCTAAAATTTTGAAAAAAACACCAGCCTTACGACAACGTATTGAAAATTCTAGACGAGAAATAGATGGTCAAATTGTTTTTGAACCAGAAATTGAACGAGTGAATAATGTAATGTTAAAATTAGCGAGAGGTCACGCAAGTTATGAACTAAGTCAACCTTGTCGATCAGACCCCGATCATTTCTGGTGTGGTCCACTTCTAACTCTTCCAAAAGAAGATCAAGACACTTTTAATTCAGTTCATTTTCAACAGAATTTTGGAGAAGTAGGATCTCGTAATATGCAGCGCCTGCTTGTTACACAGATGATCGTAAATTCAGAGGATGGTAAAGAAAAAAATATAAGTATGATTATTAACGATTGGATTGATGTTCAGGATGATTTATACAGATTTATTGCTATAGATGATATGGGAATGTTAATAATTAGAATTGTTATTGCCGAGTATTTCGCCTGTGAAGTTGCTTGGGAAATTTAGAAAAAAAGCAGCTAACAATGTATAAGAAAACATAGGGCTTTGTGGCTTGATTGAAAGGTCTGTGTTTATTTGTAAAGTCGCCAAATATAAAATTTGGCATTTACGAAAAATGATAAAAGCAAAATATTTATATTTAACTTAGTACCAATCCGAAACGTATAGCTTATCACCTGCCCTACGTTTCTTATACGGAACGTTATCTGTGCATTTTAAGAATCTGAAAAGTAAAACGAAAGCAACGAACGGTTAACCACCCAATGATCTGAGTATTTTTGTGATGGTTAAGGTCTAATCGAAGAAAAAAACGATAAAAAACCAAAATTGAGGAGGATTACGGAGTAGTAACGTGCTAAAAAATCGCTTTTTTGGCTGATCAGCTTCTGACGAAAAAAGTTCAGGTCCATTTAGTAAGGTCTGTCACCAATCCAATGATTGCAAGGTGATCGCGAGAAGGAAAAAATAAAATTAACGGAGTAATAACGCAAGTAATATCACCTTGCATGGCTAGTCTAGTAAGGTTAGTGACTGAAAAAAATAAACGCACGATAACACGATATATGTGCCATAGCAGCAAAGTGATCAATCGATTGGTTGTTGTATTTTTGGTAAGGCGCAATGCTTGCAGAATGGAAAAGTTAGCAACCAATGCGCAGAAAAATCGAAAAGCAGAGTAACATTTTGCCCTGCTACGACACATATATTAAACGTTACCAGTAATTAAAATGAACGGACATTACTTCTTTTTTGGAATATTGATGATTTTTCTAATTTCAACACCAATTTTCTTAATTTGGC
>NZ_JBSWZK010000021.1:0-19851 GCF_054054605.1 Aquimarina sp. 433 | reverse complement strand
GTAAAAATAAAATGAGTGTACTTAACGCAGTGAGAAATAAAATTATTCATAGAATCTTTGCTATAATAAAAAACCAAACTGCTTATAAAAACAATTTGGTTTTGTCATAGAAATCAGTTTGACAAAAATGTATTACTTTTTAGACAGCCTCGTTGTAATTATTTAATTTTTTGGAATTGTTACCAATTCTTCTCTATCCAAAGGATCGATTCCTTTGTATAGTAGTTTGATTGCTGATTGAACTGCCCAACACTTATCACTAGAGTGTATATTAGAGTACAACCCTAATAGATATGTAGGTTCTACAATCTTCCAACCTTTTACAGTGCGATGAGGAATCTCAGATTTCACGAAAAAATCAATGGTAATTCGTGTAGATTTTTCATTTTTAGCGATTACCGTTTTTTCGTATCTTCTAAAGTTCTCATCACTGGGTAAATGATCATAGCGCGTCCATACTTTTTGAAACCCGTTCTCCAATAATATACACATCACACTAGCTACATCTTTCGGATCAATAAAGAGGTCAATATCTTTATGATCATGTGCATGTTTATATTCTGTATGACCTTCTGGAGAGAGAAAATGCCAGGCCCAACCACCTGATAGAATTACTAAATCTTTTAGAAGTTCTAACGCTTCTAATGCATATTTGATTCTATAGGATGGCCATACTTCTCCATATCTTTTTTTATTATGCGGTGCTCCCATGGTTTTTTGTTTTTTTTGTCATTCCAGTCTGCATTTCGACAAGCTCAATGTAACAGACTGGAATGACATGTTTGTATAATTAGTTACTTTTCTTCTTTGACGTTTTAGAAGAATTCTTAGTTTTTTTGCCTTTTTTCTTGTTGTTACTTTTCTTCTTTTTCTTAGGCATTTTATCTTTAATCCTTTTTTCGTCACCTTCTAAATCACTAATAAAGTAGTTGTTATATGCATATATCTTAGCAGTTTTTAATACTTTAAGAGCTGCTTTGTACTCTTGTTTTTGCTCTAAAAGAATTCCTTTTTTTAGATACAATACTGCTTTATCGGTTCCTTTAATGGTTAAAGCAAAGTCGATTAACTTTTCAGCTTCATCATAATCTTCGTTCCAAAGTAATACATTGATATATTTTGGATACACATCTAGCGCATACATATCTGCTGCTAATGCTTGTTGATAATATTCCTTTGCTTCTTCGTAATTTCTTAGATTCTCTGCATAGATCTGGCCCATTAGACATAATGCAATTGGATTTTTGTCATCGTATGATAGTGCATAGTTCAAAGATTCTACAGCTTCTTCCAGATTGTATGGATAAGCATCTAATGCCTGAAATAAATATTTGTCTAGTAAATTGCTCATGACGTTAGTATTTTAATTCGTTGCGCAAATCGTTTTTTAATTGTTGACGATTTGAGGCATACGATTGTTTTTTCTTTATTTTCTTAAAATCAGTTCCTTTAAATTTTCTGATGGGATTACCACGTGCTACATTCAAATGATTTTCCCATTGATCGCATAGCGACTTTTGTATTTTTTGGAGTTGACTTTGGTATACTTTTTCTTTTAATCTTTCGATTGCTATTTTTTTATTTTGATGTTGTGATCTGCTGTCCATTACCACTACTTGATCTCCTGTTGAGTGATAGGTAGCTCTTACGGCAGAATTCACCTTGTTTACATTTTGGCCACCAGGACCTGAACTGCGCATGGTTTGAAAAGAGATGTCTTGTGCTTTGATACTTAGTTGTTCTACCTGTTTGATCTCGTACATTCCTATAAACCAGTTTTTACGTTTATGATATTTTCGGAACGTTGAGGTTCCTATCCATTGAATAGTGCCCAACCATGTAGAAAGAAAAGTATCAATTTCTTTTCCTTTTAATTGCACTGTTGCCGATTGTACAGTACCATTTTGACTTCCTTTTTCTCTATGTAGTACTATATACTCATATGCATTAGCTTTTATTTCTTCTAAAAAAAGTTTCAATACTTGTGCAACTACCCAGCAACATTCAGCAGGTCCTCTTCCAGCCGTTATTTGAATTATTTTAGTTTTCATTTTTATTTTCTTTTTGCGTTAAGGATAAAGCGGTTACCCCACAGGTTGTGTGCCCTGAGGTCCTCGAAGGGCAAACAATCGAGGAGTATGAGCGAAAGCCTGACCCCGAAAAGTATGCATCGGGGTAACGCCCAAATCACTTTATTTATCCATTCGTACAATTTTTGGAGTAAAGGTTCCTACTACTTCTACAAGCTCTTGCTGGTTTGCCATTACTTTGGTAATATCCTTGTACGCCATTGGAGCTTCATCAATTCCTCCACCAATTAGGGTAACATCATTTGCTTTTAGCTCTTTTTTGATGTCACTTTTGGTAAATTTCTCTTTACACTTTCTTCTGGAATGTAATCTTCCGGCTCCATGAGAAGCAGACTGCAAGCTCTCTGGATTTCCAAGTCCACGAACAATAAACCCTGGTGCTACCATAGATCCAGGAATGATTCCTAACTCACCTTTGGCAGCAGGAGTAGCTCCTTTTCGATGTACAATACATTCTTCGCCGTTTACCTCTTGCTTCCAGGCAAAATTGTGATGATTCTCAATTTTGGCTACTGGTCTTGCTCCCAATAATTTTCCAATTCTAGCATGAATATTATCATGGCATGCTTGCGCATAGTCACCTGCAAGGTTCATTGCTAACCAATATTCTTGTCCATCATGCGTATCCAAATCCAACCATGCTAATTGCTGCACATGTTTTGGTAATGGACATTGCTTGGTAGCTAAATAGGTATAGTGCTTTCAATATTGGCTCCTAGTCCTCTGGAACCGCTATGTGATAACACACCTATATAAGAACCGATTGCTAATCCCCATTGATTATTAGGATCTGAGATATCTACTGCTCCAAATTCTACAAAGTGATTTCCTCCGCCAGAAGTTCCCAATTGTTTATAAGCTTTGTCTTTTAATCTTTTTACTAACGGAATATCTTTAAATTCCGATCGCTCAAAGATCTCGTGATCATGCTTTACTTTATGGGTTTCATACATTCCGAATTTTGTGTGCTCGGAAAGTATGTTTTCTAGCTGATGCTTTTTTCCTTTTAGATAAGAAGTTGCTATTGGATAAATAGTTAAACACATTCTACATCCAATGTCTACTCCAACTCCATACGGAATTACTGCATTTTTGGTGGCTAACACACCACCAATAGGTAAACCATAACCACTATGGGCATCTGGCATCAATGCTCCAGCAACCGAAACTGGTAACTTTAGTGCATCAAACAATTGATATTTTGCTTGATCCTCGATTTCATTCTCACCATAGATCTGGAATGGAGCTCTTGTGGTTTTTAATGCGTGCTTTTTTACCTCAACAGGTTTTAGCAAACTCTCTGCAATTTTACCCCAAATCCCGTCACCTTGATATGCTTCTGGATTTAGTAATACTTTTTTTGCTTCTTGTAATATTTGTTCTTTCTTTACTCTTTTTTGATATCGATTAATCTGACCCAATGTCACATTAATACTATTGTTTTTTGGAAAGCCTAATTTGATTAAGTCTTTTCCGCTTAATTTCTTTCCCATGATATTTGTTTTTTAGGAGAAGATGACTATCAAGAAGTCATCTTCTCTTTTTTTACCTACTTATCAGCATCATTTTTATAATGATATACAGGATCCATACTAGAACTTTTAACACATCAACTGTATCATAACTCTCCGCTGATTGCATTACATTTCTAACAGGTCTCACATTTAATTGATGTTGATAAGGAGTTTCATAATCCATTTCTTTGGTTCTTCTTATTTGCGAATTGTTTATCCAATGATTTATCAATTCCAATGATTTAGCATCAGGCTCCTCATTATATTTTGCTTTAGCCTGACGGATTTGATATTCTGGCAATCCTATTTCTAATGTCACCAAGCGCTTTATGGGTTCTCCTTCAACCTCTTTCTGTAAAGAAAAAATAGCACATCTTTTGTTTTGACAATCGGTATCATATTCTGCAACACAGTGTTGCATTGCGTTTCCTTCATCATAAAGTTGTATTGAATTCAACAGTTCAACCGTTTTGTAAACTACCTTTTTATGATCTATAAATTCTTCCACAAACAAAGCCTGTATACCCAAACTTTTCCATTCTAAAAACCCACCTTTTCTATCGAAGTATACACTTCTATGCCACTCTTGTGTTTGATGTAACAAAGCACTAAGAGTTCTATTTTTCATAGAATACCATGGATTTTCTCGATATTTAAAAGTCAAATAATCCACAATCATATCTACTTCACTTACATTCAGTTTTTCTTCTCGTGCGAAAAAATGAACCACTGAAGCCCAAAAACTTTCTTGTTCTTGTCTGATAACTGATAGTCTAGAATTTCCAATCTTTCTGGCAATTGGTGTTGATGCTCCAAAACCTAATGCTTGTGCATAACGTAAGGCCTCATTAACTGACATATAGGAAGGTGCATTTCTAAACTCATGTGCCATTTTACTTGTTAGGTTTATAGGCATTTGAGATAATTCTTTTATGCTTTTTCCTTTACCTAGCTGTATATACCAGAGCATCGATTTTTTATCACAACCAAAGAAAGAGTTTTCTAAAAAAGAAGGAGTTTCATACATTGTGAAACAATGTTTTATGATTGCACTTAATTGCTCCTCTTTTGTTAAATATTCATTTTTCCAGTCTTCCACATTTCTTACTATTTTGTTACCAAAAGAACTAATGTTATGCAGCACTGCAACACTGTTATAGTCTCGGAGTATGGCATAACACTTTTGGCTGTATAGATGAACTAAAAGTCTTTTAAAAACATCTCGTTTCCATGTATACTTTTTCTTACTGGTTCTTGAAAAAAACTCCCGAAGCAAGGACTCCATGGTTCCTTTATATTGCATTGACTTGTTATTCTCGTAATATATCTTCTTTACCAGTTTTAAATAAGTGCTATGTTGATTTTGTACGTTTTTTGTTTTCCAATTTGTTTCCATTTTAAAGTTCTTTACTGGATTGTTCATTACGTAAAGCCACTTCTATTCTCTTGCAACTGCACTAATCACTTTAGTTAGCATGCATTGAATTAAGCCTATACGGATGTCACTAGAAAGCTCTATTGGGATGAATACGCTAGAGTTTTCCGGATATACATACCTGATGATTATCCAAGGATTGAACTGAATATTTATATTTCGGAATTATAGCATAAGCTGTCGATATAAAATACTTATAAAAAAATCCGAAACTTTGGGCTTCGGACTTTTCATATCGATATTGCTAGTATGCTACATATGAATGAAGTCCCGAAGCATATGCATAAAAGAACCTTGTTCTCTTAGTGCATCTGTGTGTAAATCTCTAAAGGTCATAATACTTCGGTTATTAATAGTTATTAATTTTTTGTCTTTACACTTCGACTCCCGATAGCTATCGGGACAGTGTGACATTTGTTATTGCTTTAGTGCGGTGCAAATATGAAATCTATTTTTTACTTACGCAAATAAAATTTCAATTTAATTAATTGATTTTTAGGTATTTATGGTTGTTTTTAAGCAAAGAAAATCCTGTCTGTCTTTCGACAAATATCTAATCAGCTGAGAATCTTTTTACTATCGTTCAAATAACTTTGTATCTGATTGCAATTTTTTTTAGAATAAAAACATAAAAAAAGCGTCCAATTTGTTTTGGACGCTTAAAAGAAATATAATTATTCTAGTTTTTTATCTATGCTTTCGATTCGAAAACGACTTTACAGCGTCCTTTTTTATGTATTGAAAATGGATTCATAGATGTTAAACTTGATTTTTTGGTTCTTACTTTAGCTGCAAATATGGGATTATTTTGAAGAGAAATCCAAATTTGAGCACTAATTCATTTTTATTTTAAATAGTTGATATCAAGTTTTTACAAAATTCATCGCAACCATTTGGATACAATTTCATCTATAGAATAACATAAATCCTTACTCATGCAACGTATCTTACTTATATTACTAACCGCAACTGCAATTTTGAGTTGTTCTAACAATGATGATAACAATGTAATTCCTACTAACTGTGATATGACAACCTTGATAAGTGCTGCGGAATTTGCAAATGGCCCTTCCGATCCGGTTTCGATTAATAGTGTATCTATTACAGGCAATTGTTTGAAAATCAACTTTGGTGCTTCTGGTTGTGATGGAGATACCTGGCAACTGAATTTAATAGATTCTGGTATTGTTTTAGAATCTGATCCACCACAAAGAAATCTCAGATTGTCTTTAAGAAATGAAGAAGCTTGTTTAGCTTTTATTACACAAGAGTTAGATTTTGATATTTCCAATCTGCAAGTGGAAGGGAATCAATTGATATTGAATGTTGCTAATTTTGATGAAAGCGTCTCATATGAATATTAGAGCGAAAAAAGACATCATTCGGAATGGTCTGTCTATGACAGATTGTGCTGAAGATTAGTAAAATTGTATAATCAAGCGTTAGTGATAGTGATGCTATAAGAACTACGATGTATTTTTTCTTTTTCTAAGTGCTGAATGCCTTCTTTTTCGATAATGTTTTGCGTTGTAGAAATTACATCGGCATATCCTAACCAAGGTTCGATACATACGTAGGGTGCTTTAGGTTTTGCCCATATACCAAGATCTGGAAAATCTTTAAAATCCATAGAAAGTATAGCTCCTTTTTCTTTATGAATAAGCGTAGCTTTATTTGCTTGAATATCCTTAAAAATCAGCGCATCCTTATCAAAAATAGTATCGGTAAGCCAGATTTTATGGTCTTTAATTACGGACATCGTTTCATCGCTAATCAATCCATCAGAGGTAAGCACAAAGCAATCTGTATTTTTAGTTTGTTCCAATTCGATAAAGTAATCCTCATAGTTTTCTGAAGGATCTATAGGGCAGTTAAATGCTGGATGACCACCAATAGAAAAGTACATAGTTTTTGTGTCTGTATTTTCTACGGTATGTGAAACAATTAATTGATTCTCTACAAGTTCATAACTAATAGTGAATGTAAATTGAAAAGGATATTTTTCAATAGTTTCTTCTGATGGGGACAGTGTAAATGACACTTTAGTTTCCGAGTTTTGAATTCCCTCAATTGCTGTATTGTATCTAATAAAACCATGCTTAGGTAACCCGTATTGTTGATCTTTATAATCATAGGTTCCATTCTTTAATCCACCTACAATTGGGAACAAGACTGGGGCTTGGCTTGCCCAAATAGTTGGATCTCCTTGCCATAGGTATTCTTTGTTATCTTTTTTAGTAATGATACTAGAGAGTTCTGCTCCTACCGAATTGATAGTTACGGTTAGTTGGTCATTCTGGATGGTAAAAATCATACAATAGTTTTAAGCTGGCACTTGGTTTTTACAAAGGTAAGTAAACCAACTTCTATAAATTACTTGTCTATAAAAAAGGTTCTAAGAATCCAATAAGCTTGGTTCCTTTATGATTCCATCGAATGCCATGACCACTAGCAACTCGAATTTCATATACATATTCATGCTGATAATGATAAAATATGTTCCACCAGGTTTTATTTTCGATGATCTCCAGAATTCGTTGTTTTACTTTTTCTTCTTTTTGAGCTGGATTTCCTTTCATCGTTCCCCAGAAATTGTCATCGGATCTTCCGATATGTTTTTCCCAGGCTCTGGTAGCTATACAGATTTGATGATTAAAAGGAGTGAAACAACTAGCTAATAATGTTTCTTTTACTGGTGGAATTGCTGCTGAATTTTGCAATGTGGCTGAGGTGCATCGTTGACCAATTAGTAATAAAAGATGCTCGAAAGGTGTGTTTTCAATAGTTGTCGACCAATCTTGTGGAGTGGTTTCTTTTTCTGAAAGAATCGTTTTAAAATTTTCAAATGCTTGGGATAGTGGAGGAGTGGTTTCTTCTTCGAAATGAGGAAGTGGTAATGTGTCAGGCACACCATACTTGTGCCATTTCTGAAGTGTATTTGCGAAAACCTGTAAATGTTCTTCTTCGAAAAAAGCAGCATACGTTTTCTTCCAGGATTCTGAAAGGAAAGGTATGCTGTTTTGAATAGATTGGTAGATGTTCATATTATTTATTTTTTCTTTTTTTCATTGCCAAAAAAAGAAACAAAAAAGTCTAGGCTTACAAAAGCTTGCTTAAATTTATTGTTTAATACCTAAATTTTAGAAACTCGCTACGCTCAGACAGTCTAAAATTTTACGGTATTTTCACTTCAAATTTTACAACAAGCTTTTGGTAGGCCGTTATAAACTATTTTTTAATTAAGAATCCCACCACATTGTTTTTTTATACAATGGAAATTCAACTAATTCATCATTTAATTTTTTACGTAAAATGACTTTACATTTAGTTCGATACTCTCGTCTCTTTTCTCTTGTGTAGTCGCTCCCTAATTTCCACCAGTTTACAATGTGTCGGCTTCTTTTTCTTCTCTTATGTTTTCTACTGTAGTTATAAAACTTTTTGTTGTCATAAGATTTCATTGGTATTAAGTTTAAAAATTAAAAACTCAATACAGTGTTCCTTTTCTTGTTGCCATTTTATAAGCCTTTTAAACTTTTTTTCGTCTTATCGAGTGTTTTTTGTGTCGCATAAGCAAAACAAAAAATGTATCGAGATATTAGCTATCAACTTTGAAGATGTTCTCGATACAATTTTTCTTCAATCCATTTCGAAAAATCACTCGAACTGACGATTGATACTAAACAATATATTATTATTTATATCTTGAATACCAAATTAATTGAATAATATCAGTAATTGCAGATAGTAATAAGCCTATTCCAATCAAGAAAATAACATATATGAAACCTACTTTACCATCTAAAACACCATTGTAACTGCCTGCAAATAATGACAACCCAATAATTAGAAAAATAGGAAGACGGTTAATTATTTTTGATCTGATAGATCTAATAGTATCCAACTTAATTTCTTGTATTTGATTTTCACTGTAATATCCTTCTAATACAGTATCATATTCATCCACAGATTCCAGCTTAAATTTTTTGTTTGAAAGAAAATCAATAATTTCTTCCTTATCAGGTTCTTGCCAAGTTTCTAGAGGTATATCAGATGAAATATTCAATAATCGTTTAATCTCTTTTGTTTTACCATATATGTCGATGATTTTTCTAGAAAATTCTTTAACGTCAATAATTATTTCATTGAGATTCTCATGAGAAACTTCATCTAAAACCATGTTCCAACGTGAGTTGAATCTATAAAACTCTAAAAAAGATTTATGATTATAATCAAATTTGATATAGTTAGCAGCTAGTTGATCCACGATATCATAAATTTCGGACTCATTTTTAACCTGAAGAAGACGGAAACAATAGAAATAAAAATGGTATGCTAAAATATCTTCATCTTTAAAATTTTTGTTAATAACATTTCTAAGATCTTTCTTCCAAGATTCCTTGCGGTAATTGATGTTTACAAGATCAAATATTAATTTGTCAGAATCAATAGTGTCAATCACATGATCTTGATACAAATACGCTTCAAATTCACTTTCACTAATCTGATTTGTCAACGCTTTAAAAACATGCCTATCTATCAGTCTCATTTCTTCCCTTATTTCCTTCTTCTTTTCTTTCTCCATGGAGCATTGATCTGGAAATCTCCGGCCATGATACATCCATAAGGCATCACCTCATCGATTACTTCTCCTAATCCGAATTCGTCCATCTGGTTTCTCACGGCTTTGGCATTTTTGTAAGCACTCGGCAATTCAGAAATATCGATCTCATTAGAGAAAAAACGAACGTCTAGTCCAGCCGTTTCGATTTCAAAGATTTCTTCTCTCGTTTGTCCTTCTTTATTTCTTTTATGCTGCGTTCTACTTAAATTTCTACCAGCACCATGCGGAGCAAATCCAAGATTTGTATCTGTTGTGGTTCCTTCCACAATCAATACAGGTTCTGCCATATTTAATGGAATCAATCTTGGTCCTGTAATATCTGGCATAAACTTAGCATCAAGCGGAGTAGCGCCTTTGGCATGGTAAAACAAATCTCCATCTTTAAAGACAAAGTTATGTTCGTTCCAGAATCTGTTTTCAGCTTTCATACCTAAAGATTTTAACGTAGCATCATGAATCACCTCATGATTTAGTTTTGTCCATTTTCTAATCGTTTGCAAAGCAGACCAATAGCTTTTTCCTTCTTCGGTATCAAATGGAATCCATGCATTTTGCTTCAAAGTATCTGGAGAAATATCTCTTCTAAATTTATTCGCAACGTGCATTCCTTTTTTATACAATCGAGCACCCACACCTCTGGATCCGTGATGTGTAATCATCATTGTATTGCCCGTTTTAGAAGAAGTGCCAATAAATAAGAAATGATTTCCATCGCCTTGTGTTCCCAGATGTTCTCTCGCCATGCTGATGTCTTTATCTTCTTTTAGAAAGAAGTTGTTTTTAAACTCAGCTAGTAGTTCATCTGTTAACTGGTATTGTTTTCCTCTTGGTCTTCCACCAGGTCCAAAATGTGTGCTTGTATGCGCAGCATCTAGTACTTTTTTAGGATCTGTTTTGCCAAAATCTGTTAGCATCACAGAACAACAAATATCGGCACTATGCATTCCTGGATGAATTGCATTTTTAGCAACCACAACACCACCAACAGGAATGGTTCCTTTAGGACCTGCAGGGCAAGCATCTGGCATCACTGCTCCATCAATAACAGTAGGCGTTTTCATCAAGGTTTTCATGGAATTTAGCACAGCAGTAACATTATCTTCTTCTTGTTCATTCTCTGCTTTGATATTGATGTTAAAATCCACTGGATCTATATGTAGTTCCTGTAAAGGAGGTAGTTTGTATTGTTCTAAATAGGCAAACATCGCTTCATCTTCCAGCTGATTTGTATTGATATATTCGATGGCTTCTGGAAACCACTTTCCAGATCTAAAACCTAAATCGATTAATGTTTTTCCTGTAATGTTTACTTTATTTTTCATTTTTTTCCTAATTAATGAAGCAAAGATGAAATGGTATTACGCAATAGTTTTGCGTAATAAAATTAATTGTGGGATAAAAGTATTAATAATTAAAACTAATCGGATATTTATTCTCTAATATACTATGAACAATAGCGGTTCTATTAGCAGCTTCTTTTTCTTTTTGATTGAAAAATGTATACTCCAATTTATCTAAAATAGGTTTAGAATATAACCATTTTGAAACAATTTTAGTAAAATAATCATCTCCTCGAAAAGCAAAACCATTAAGCACGCCTTCAACAATAAACAATGATGATATTTCCGTTTTGGAATCGGTCCATAGTTCTAATGATTTTTTTATGCTTCCATATATTGTGATTAGCTCAAACGCTTCACTAATCTCAAATTCTGAACTCCATTCATCGTTAATAATTGCATACCATAATTCGCTAAAGAATTTTTCTATCACTTGAGTTTCCTTTTCCGGCCAAGTTTCCCATTCAGCATAATTTAACTTTTCAAAACAAGTAAAATCACCAATGAGATCTGATGAGGATTTTAGGCTCATTAATTCAAGAATTCTTGGCAGGAAGTGCTTATAATCATCTACAGTACCAAATGTTGTTATTGCAGACCTCATAAAATGTCCAATATCATTTCCAGATAAATCTTTTAAAGACTTCTGTGTTATAGCCCTTATTTCTTCGTCGGTGACACAACAAGGACAACTATACTTTCTTAATAATAAGCTATCTATTTTATAGTCTCTAAAAACTATGTACAAGTCTTCAATAGCTTCTCTTAGTTTCGTTTTCATCTTTGTATGTTTTTTGTCTCTCTTCCCAGATTCGAACTGAGACTTTCGCCTTGGCTAACAGATTGACTCTAAATGCGCTTCCCTATTTTACATCCTGTGTATTTCGGTGCTTCTGCAAAACCTATTCATTAGCGGGCACGCCACTAACAACATCATCCAATCACTCCACGGTTACGTAAAAGGTCTTTTTCCGCAGCACTTCCTTTTATGCTAAAGAGAGTTTTATTAATTACAAGGCAAAGATGAAGTTGTATTACGCAGTCATTTTGCGCAATATAATGTTGATAGATAAAAAATCTATTTTTTTAAGGAAGAGCGTTGTTAATTTTTAGAAGCTTGTCTTGTTCATCCAAATATTTTGCTTTGGACCAATGGTTGTGGTTCGTTTAGCAACATCTTTAATTTCTTGATAGCGTACCCAAAAAGTGAGTATCACTCCAATACCTATACAACCAATAGCTAATAAGATTATACGATAAGGATCTCCTACAAGTGATGGATTTAGCATGACACCCATAATCATTACAGTTGATAAAGGAAACGATATGGCCAGTACATTAATGGCCAATCCATTGTGAAATGTTTTTTCACTGCCGTATTCCTGTTTCTCCTTTTCTCCTATACCTGCAATATGCGCATAAGGCCAAAAACTACATGCACTTAATGAAAAGGAAACCAACCATAGGATTTCTTCTCGTATCGTAATTCCCATTAGTCCAATAATACCAGCAGAAATTAATAGTACGACTCCTGTCCGCAAAATCAGAACAGATACTATTTTTATGAACTGATCTTTCCTAATTTTTACAGATAAACCTATAAAAATCATTACTAATGGAGTCATTAACAGGCTTAGCTTCTGTAATACATCCTGAACCATATTTGGTAAATTCTGAAAAGATAACCCAAAAGACAGTAATCCGATCGCTAGTAATATCAATACCGTTACGGGTTCAGATAGTAGGGTTGTAATTAGTGATTTTAATTTTCTGTTCTGTTTTTGATTTGAGTTGTTTGATAATTTCATATACCAGTGCATGGCTACACAGTATAAAATGATTAAAACAAATACCTTGTTTCCTAGATCTGCCATGGCTGCTTTGGCGAGATAGTTAGGGCCCAAGAGTTCTGCAATAAAGGGAAAGCAAGATAATCCTGGAGCCAACGAAGGTAGTAGCAATCGTAACGTTCTATATTCTGGAGTATTTTTTTTGAAACCTACCATGGGTAATACAAAAGGGAAAATCCAAAATAAGAGGCCATTGATTAGTAATGCGATGAAAGGAAGTGTTAATAGATTTTGGTCAATTTTCACTCCCATTAATGCTATAAAAATAGTTGCAGGAAGCGCAAGGTTTAGAATTATCTTTTTCAATCCTTGCGTTTCCGCTTTAGAGGTGAATTTGCGTTTTAACAAAAATCCGATAAGTATAAAAACCCCAAATACAATGGTTTTTTGAATGGTGGTTTCCATAGAATTATGCTAAGATTTGGGAGATTGTTTTTGTAAAGATTTTCATTTCCTCCATAGTACCTATACTTACTCTACACCAATTTTGATCCCAGAATCGAAATGCTCTAGCAACCACTTTTTCAGCATAGATTTTTTCTAAAAATTCATTTCCATCCAGTTGGATAGGAAACATCAAAAAATTAGTTTGCGAAGGCATACATTCAATTCCCATATTTTTTAAGAAATTGGTGGTATAGGTTCTTCCTTCTGCAATTTTTTGCTTACAAGAATCCAGAAATTCGGTATCATCCATACTTGCGCTTGCTGCAGCAATGGTGGGTCCGGTAATTCCCATTCCGCCTCTGGTAATTTTTTGAATTTTTTCTAATAATGGTTCAGAAGCCATCATATATCCAATTCGTAACCCTGCCATTCCATGAATTTTGGAAAATGTTCTGGCAACCATCACATTTTTGCCTTCCGCTACTAGGGAAACCATACTGTTTTTATGACCAGCATCACTAAGTTCTATATAGGCTTCATCTATAAACACTGGAACCTTTTCTGATACTCGAGCGCAGAAATCCTTTAGTTTTTTGGCATCGGTAATAGTAGCAGTAGGATTATTAGGATTAGTAATATAAACTAACTTGGTTTGTTCATCGATTGCTGCTTCCATTGCATCCAGATCATGCTGATAATCTTTAGTTAATTTAATGGACTTCCAGTTACCACCACATGCTTTTGCTACATGGACTAAAGACATATAGCTAGGATCTGCGCTTACCACATTTCCTCCTTTTTCTTGGAATAAAACCAATGCTGTTTTTTCTAATAGATCCGAAGAACCAGGCCCCATCATTATCTGACTAGGTTTTACCTGTTCTTTCGTGGCTATTTTTTCTATCAGCTGGTACAAAGCTTTCCAAGAATAGTGATTGCCATCAAAAACACGTTCTTGAAAAGCTTTTGCAGCTTTTTTTGAAGGCCCATAAGGGTTTTCATTCCAGATTAAGCGCGCTTTTACGGTACTTAAATCAGGGAGTTCTGGTGGCGTAAACTCATCAAACAACGAATTCTGATATAAAAACTTCTGATTATGCCTTTGAGCTTCGATAACCGTATTTGCCCAAATGTCTGAAGGAATAAGAGCTATAGATCCCAAAGTTAATACTCCTTTTTTTAACCATTCTCGTCTGTTGATGTGTGTGTTTGTCATCACGCCTTTTTTATAAAGTTTCGGATTTCAAATTACTAATATCTACGGATAAAACAGGTTTTAAACCATTAAAAATCAAGGTGTTGTTTTTAAGGTTTTATAAAAATTAACTTAAATTATGATTGAGAAATGAATGGGGAAATAGTGTGCAAAAAATTAACTGTAAAAATAGATTTACTTCAAAAAAAATAAGCCTATTTTACAATATCATTAAATTTTCTAAAAATCTAAATGTTACTATTAACTCTATTGTCTTACATAGATTTTTAAGTCATCACTTTTTCTCATGGCATAAGACAGTGATTTGTTGCTAAAAGAACTTTCAGGTTTATAATTAGACAAGGAAAGAACATTTGGTAATTTCATATCCCAAGATCCAGATTTTTTAGCATCACCAGGAACAATCATTACTACATGGCCATAGGTTTCTGCAGTATCAATGATTAAAGACAAACCTCCTCTATTGGTATGTGCCAATGCTTGATCGATGCTTTCTTGGTTTATAGATCCAAGTTGTAACCACTTTTTGGAATCTTCTACAATAGGTCGGATACTATCGTATATGACATACCCAAGTTTTGGATCACTAAATTCGGTGAGATCAAAAGCTTTGGTAATAGTTTTGGTAATACTATTTCTACAATCATTTCTTTCGGTAGCAGTTTTTTTACAGGTAATGAAGTTTTCTACTTCTTTAGCAAAATCTATACTGGATAATTCAGCAGTAGTAGAAGAGGTATTACTATTTGTAGTTGTTTTCTCATTCGTAGTTTCGGATGTTTTCTCATAAGAATATTCTTTCTTTCCTTCATTCTTACAAGATAGTATACAGATGGTAATTACGATAAGGGCTAAAGCTTTTTTCATGTTGATTAGGTTGATGTTGTCTAGATAAATTAGGTGATAAATTTAAATAAAATATACCGCGTTTTGACGAGTAAAACCAGTGCTTTAAAGATAAATGTGATTTTTTTTACTTTTTTTTTAGGGTTTTTGTCAATAAGCCTGTTTATGTAAATAAATGCTATAAAAAGATAATACCTCAATTCATAATCGACCAGTCAGTCGTCAGTGGATGTTTTTTTAATCGAGAAAACCAGGTTCAAACCTGGTTTTCTTTTTTATTTAATAATAGTACAGAATGGCTACAAGTGTATAATCAATTAGTATCGATGGGATTCGAACCCATATGAACCTATCCAAAAAGCGAAGTATGATTACAAAACGGCACATTCTGCTATGCTGCTAAAAAAGAGGTAACTAACTGAAAAGTGAAAATTGTTCAAACTATCGGTGCGAAGTAACACTTTTCTACGACACTCTTTGTTTTTTGATTTTTATTTTAAAAAAAACAAGGCAAAAAACGACAAAAGACAAATACGTGCTCTACCAATTGAGCTACTCTCCCAATTAAATATCTCTCGATAATCGAGATTGAATTCTTTTAGTTTTACCCAAAAGTATATTTGTGGAAGAGACGGGACTCGAACCCGCAACATCGGCATTAAAAGTGCGAAGTAACTTTTGTCTACGGCACTTGTTTTATTTTTATTCTTTAAAAAAAGAGGTAATGATCAAAAAACGACTATAACGGCGTCCTACTATTAGACGACCTCTTTCGAGGGTAGGAGTTGCACCTACATTACCGGAACCTGAATCGAAGTAACGTTTTTCTACGACACTCTTTATAGTAATATGGTATTCTCTTTTTGATAAAGGTAAAAAGCGATTAGTGAATCTTGCTCACCAAATTTGAGCGTAATTCCCCCATGATATTTGTTGTGTTTATGGTTTTTTGTGGAGGAATTCGGAATCGAACCTACGAAGTAACACTAGTCTACGACACTTTATGTTCTAGAGAATATACTTTAAAAAGTAAGGTAAAAAGCAAAAAGTCTGTTATGTATTGTGCTCTAACCTCTCTGAGCTACCTGCCTAAGCAGAATGGGACTCGAACCCATGACCCCAATAGTTCGACAACGAAGTAAAACTTTTCTACGACACTTACTATATGTATTCTTTATTGAAGTAAGGTGAAAAACAATAAGAAACTGTTGCGCGCTCTATCCAACTGAGCTATCCATCAGAGATGAAGTGGGACTCGAACCCACGACCACGGCGTTATGAATGCGAAGTAACTCTTATTTACGACACTTACTTTTAATATTTTTATGTAAAACAAGGCAAAAAGCAAAAAGAGAGATGCTCTTAGAAGAGCGTCGTTCTTATCCGCCATAGGCGGACAGTGAACCGGTGATTCGAAATCTCAGATAGATGTGCGCATATATGCATTTCACCCTGCTAGTTTTTAACCCAGCTTCGCTCACACAATCGCTTGTGCTACGCTACCTTAGGACCGTTATAGTTACGAAGTAACTCTTTTTTACGGCACTTGTTTTTTCAATTTTTTCTATGTTTTCAATGAACTTGTTTAAGAAGCTCACACCATTCATAGATGTGAGCTTACTACTGTTATAAGGATTGCTCCTTGATATATTGGATTACTGAGTTTCCATTTTCTAAAGCGTCTAGCACTTCAAAAACTTTATCACTCCAACCACCAATTAGGTATACATCATTTTTTTCTACTTGTAACGGAGCACTGTTGTATCCCATTAAATCGAAGATGTATAGTTTAGCATTTGGAACTAGCTTTTTGTATGCGTTCCACTCAGTTTTAATATGCTTATCCGAATTGTAATGACCACTATTCCATAGTTGACAATCCGTAAAGATCATCACCTTATCTATTTTGGTTCTGTTGTTATTCAGACTTTGAATCACTTTGTAACCGTTTGTAGAATATCCAACTTCACCTTCAATTCTTTTTAGCTTCATTACATTGGATAATACATTACCTTTTGGTAATACATATTGTTTCCATCGATCTCCGAAAAGACCTGTGATCACATTTTTGCATTTGTTTTGCAACAACATACCTAGTACTAATCCGATATCGTAAGCTTGTATCTTACTCTTTCTAGAAATAGGTTGCATCATCGATCCAGATACATCACATGCTACTACCACTTTTGTGTCTAGTTCAAATCCTTTCATATTGATCACACTAATTTGGATTGCTTTTTCTAAAGCATCTAAAATGTATGAAGTGTAAGAGGATTTTACCGCACTTAATTCCTGGTATGCAGCCATAAATCTAAATGGTAACTGCTTAGATCGTTTTACATTACTTTCGTTAGTAAGAGTAGTAACGATTTTGGCAATATGTGCATGACTTACCTCTGCTTCAAGGATGTTTCTTAGATTACGCATTAGCGCCATGTATCCAAGTTTGTTGCTATCGATAAGTTCTTCCCACTTTGCGGTAAAGGCGTTTTGCTTTTCGATATCATTGGCAAACTTTTGCTGACCTAAAGTCGATAACTCAACTTCCCAAGTATAAGGAACTTCTAAACTATCATTGATCACCTTATCAAAGATGGATTGTTGTATATCATCCTTTGGTTTAGGGTGTGTTAAAAAGATAGCATCTTTAAAAGTAACCTCAGTTTTTCTATTATATTTTGCAAATTGGTATGCATCAAACTTATTTAAAGCCATCACGATACCTTTTTGAATTTGCTTAGAAAGCTTGTTCAACTTTTTAGTTCCAGTTCTCTGATTAGCAAATTGGTAGTATGCTAAAAGCTCGGTAATTTCATCTGCTCTTTGGATCACACCATTTACGGTTTTGCTAACCAAATTATCACCACTATGAACTTTAGATAATTCTACTGCCAATACGATAGGAATGGATCTTAGATACATTTTTTGTCTTGCATACACAGCTAGCTGTGCTACAAAGTAAGGATCGTTTTTTTGAACCAGTTTGATAATTCTTTCTAATCGATCATTGGTAGCTTCGTAATTGGTTTTTTCTAAAGTGGAATTAACAACAGCCGTGTACAATTCCATTTCAGGAGATAATCTAAATGCCTTTGCACCTTGATAATTTCTTACCTCATTTTTTGATTTTGTAAATACATTAAATTTCATACGTTTAAATTTTAATAATTGTTTAATAAATAGTTAATTATAAAATTGAGAACGTATGTTACCACTTCGTTCTCTCATTAAGAATTTTAAAAATTTCCTTTGTGAAATAATTTTTAAATTTCTTAATGCTCGTTTCATCTTATTCGCATTTTGTTGTTAATTACAATGCAAATGTTTTAAGTAACTACGCATTCTTTTTGCGTAGTAAAAAATAATTTGGTTTTTTTGTTTTTTTATTGAAAAAAATACGTGTTAAGAGTTGGTTTTGAGTTCTTTTCTGTGAATTATCTATTAGATTGGTTATACTATCAAAAACTACAAGTAGTCTTTCTATCATACAAACCTTCTTTATACTAACTGCAAAAGCCAGATCACTCGTAGTAATCTGGCTTTGGT
Source organism: Aquimarina sp. 433 (assembly GCF_054054605.1). NCBI lineage: Bacteria > Pseudomonadati > Bacteroidota > Flavobacteriia > Flavobacteriales > Flavobacteriaceae > Aquimarina > Aquimarina sp. 433. Next base: position 1,003 of record NZ_JBSWZK010000021.1, on the reverse strand, counting down.
TTTATAGTTATTTGTAATTGTTATTCTTAATACAGAAGTTTACGCAGGAACTCTCAATTCTTGAAACATTGGGTCTTGTTCGATTCTCATTAAAAGTTCCTTTTTAGCATCGAACTTCTTTTTTCTAGTATATCCTGGAGTATATCCAGTGATCTTTGAGATTTCGTTTACTGATTTTCCTTCGAAATAAAGGAGCATTAAACTTCTGTTACTAGTACTTAGTTTTTGGAAATGTTTTCGGTATAAATGCTCACGTTCATCATTTTCTATGGAACTTGTAATGGCATCTATTGTTTCTTTTTTTGTATCGATCATCGTTTCGTCGAAAACGATTTGATGTTTTTTGCGTAAACGGGTCCTCCAGGTGTTTTTGCAGATTCCGTAGAAATAGGTAGTTAAAGGAACACGGATTTCAAAAGTTCCAGATTTAATTTTTTGGTAGAGTACAACCAGCGCATCTTGAAAAATATCTTCAACATCTTGCATTGTACCGCTATGTCTAAGAATGTATCCTTGGATATAGCTAATATTATCTCTGTAAAAAATAGTTAGTATTTCTTGATCCCCATTCAAAATACCATTAATAACTGCTTGATCCGTATTCCTTTTTCCCATTACCTTTTTTGTTTAACTGCTACGTTTTTTGATGTGTATACTGATTAAGTATGTATTTCCTTTTTTGACGATACAAACATAAATCTACTCTAGCTGAAGTCCTTACGGATTTCCGTAATCGAAGGAAATTTTTTGTTAAAAGTTCTGTTTTGAAGTTTAAGCGTGCATAAAATCAGGATAATGGAAATGAGTGATAGGAATATTTTATTTATTTCGATTTGATACAACTTCTTTTCTTTTTTTCATTGCCAACCCTTCGACAACACTTCGACAAGCTCCTTTAGATTTGTTTTTTAGATATTTATGAAAGAGAAAGGAAACAAAAGTAACCTATGACAAGGCTCTAAGTTTTAAGACTTATAAGCTGATTTAGACTTTTGTTTCCCTT
>NZ_JBSWZK010000020.1:0-24818 GCF_054054605.1 Aquimarina sp. 433 | reverse complement strand
CAAAAAAACCAAACTCTCTCAATGAACTCTCAAAACTTATTCCGTTTTGCGGGTGCAAACATACAACCCTTTTTCTTTTCCACAACAAAAAAATACAACTATTTTTTAACCTTTTTGTAAAACACCTGATTTTTAAAAAGTTGGAAAGCGAAGATACTAAAATTAATGAAGATAGAAAGTAAAAAGTTTTTAAAATCCTTTTTTTTAGATGTAATAACTAACAATTCTTTGTATTAAGAACATCCTAACTATACATTAACTTATATTATTTCTAGAAAGACAATTAAAAGAGTATTCATAATTACGATTCATACGACACATATACTTAAACTAAAAAAATTACTTTTTTAGGTTAGTAGTCCTAATAGTATCCGTCCATTTATTTCTTAAATCATAAAAACTAAAATCTAAAGCAGTCTTTTGTTCTTCTAAGATATTAGATTGGAAACTTCTTTGTAAAATATCCTCAATCCAATAATCTTCTTCTACATTAATAGGGTCATACTCTTCTTTAAGAGATATATTAAAAAGATTAGCCGTACTATTATACCAAAATGCTTTCCATCCACTCCGATATTCTTTTACTAAGTCAAACATTGTTTTTCCTGTTTGTCTATGTATGAGCTTAACCAATATTTGACCTTCGGTACGTGTCATTTTTTTTAGTTCGGCTGTAAACTCTTCCTCCATATACTTCTGAAGTATTTTTATATACTTTTTCCGAGCTCTTTTGGACTCAATATTTTCTAACCTTTGATTTAAGGCTATTAATCTATCAGAAGCTAGTTTGGCATATGGATAAACTTTTCTTGTTTTACGTCTAAGAATTAGATATTTTCTTCTCGCCAATCTGTCTTTAAACTTTAATTTGCCCAATATGACCACCTCATCAAGATCAATTGCATCATGAGGAATAGTATCTCCTTCTATAATATAATACTGCACATAGCTAGTAGAATCAATTTTTAAAGAATCTATTTCCTTTTGACAAAATATTGTCAACGGAAAAAAAACAACTAATATGTACAGTAAATTTTTCTGCATATGCTTTTTAGGCTTCTAAAATCGTTCCAAAATTAACAATAAACATATAGCAAACTGTAAAATCTTTGTGAATATTATTAACTTCGTACAAAACAAAAATATTTAAATGGCTAAAAAAAGTATACTAAACAAAAAGTCTTTGACCTTTCTTGAAAAGTATTTGAATAATGCAGCACCTACTGGTTATGAATGGGAAGGACAAAAAATTTGGATGGACTATCTAAAACCATATGTTGATGAATTTATTACAGATACTTATGGTACTGCTGTTGGAGTTATAAACCCAAAAGCTAAATATAAAGTGGTAATAGAAGGCCATGCTGACGAAATATCTTGGTATGTAAATTACATAACTGATAATGGTCTTATTTATGTAATCCGCAATGGTGGAAGTGATCATCAAATTGCTACCTCTAAACGTGTAAACATACATACCAAAAAAGGTATTGTGCAAGGTGTGTTTGGTTGGCCTGCAATACATACAAGAAATCGTGCTAAAGAGGAACCTCCAAAACTAAATAACATTTGTATAGATGTAGGATGTAACACCAAAGAAGAAGTTCTAAAACTAGGTGTACATGTAGGTTGCGTTATCACTTATCCTGATGAGTTTTTTATACTAAACAAGGATAAATTTGTATGTCGCGCTTTAGACAACAGAATGGGCGGTTTTATGATTGCAGAAGTTGCTAGATTAATCAAAGAGAATAAAGACAAACTAGATTTTGGTCTTTATATTACTAATTCCGTACAGGAAGAAATTGGTCTTAGAGGAGCAGAAATGATAACCCATACTATTCAACCAGATGTCGCTATTGTTACAGATGTTTGCCATGATACTACTACACCTATGATTGACAAGAAGACTCAAGGTGAAACCAAAATTGGTGATGGCCCTGTAATTTCTTATGCTCCAGCTGTTCAGAATAGATTAAGAGAACTCTTAATAGATACAGCTGAGAAGAAAAAAATTCCGTTTCAACGAATGGCTTCTAGTAGAATGACAGGAACAGATACTGATGCATTTGCCTATAGTAATGGAGGTGTAGCTTCAGCTTTAATTTCTTTACCACTTCGCTACATGCATACTACAGTAGAAATGGTCCATAGAGATGATGTAGAAAACGTAATCCGATTGATTTACGAAAGTCTTCTAAATATACAAGCTGGTGAAACTTTTAGTTATTTCGCAACACCGACAGTTGCTTCTAAAGCTAAAACAAAATCAAAAAAATAATTCATTTAAAAAAAGAGCCTCAATTATCGAGGCTCTTTTTTTTCTCTATTCCTGTTATAAAGCTTTGTCTATAATTTCCTGAACCACTTCTGGATTTAAAAGCGTGCTAGTATCTCCAAGATTTGATGTATCCTTGGATGCTATCTTTCTCAAAATTCTTCGCATAATTTTTCCACTCCTAGTTTTAGGAAGACCTGGTACAAACTGAATTTTATCCAGTTTAGCAATAGGACCAATTCGCTCTGTAATTTGTTGATTCACCTCCTTGCTTAGATTGTTCCGATCTCTATTTTCTCCTGTTTCCTTTAGAATTACATAGCCGTACAATGCATTTCCTTTTATATCATGAGGAAACCCAACAATAGCAGATTCGGCAACAGCGGGATGTTCATTTATCGCATCTTCTATAGGAGCAGTACCCAAATTGTGACCAGAAACAATGATCACATCGTCTACTCTACCTGTTATTCTATAATATCCCACCTCATCTCTTAATGCACCATCTCCCGTAAAATATTTATTCTCAAATGCAGAAAAATAGGTCTCTTTATAACGTTGATGATTGCCCCAAATTGTTCTTGCCATTGACGGCCATGGAAATTTTATACAAAGACGCCCGTCTACCTGATTTCCCTTTATTTCTAAACCATTCTCATCCATTAACGCTGGTTGTATTCCTGGCATTGGTAATGTTGCATAGGTAGGTTTGGTTGGTGTGGAATAAGGAATTGGTGAAATCATAATACCTCCAGTTTCAGTTTGCCACCAAGTATCAACAATTGGAGATTTCTTTTCTCCTACATGATCATTATACCAGTGCCAAGCTTCTTCATTAATGGGTTCTCCAACAGTACCTAATACTTTTAAACTAGAAAGATCATGGTTGGTCACATAATCTAGGTTTTCTTTCGCTAAAGCACGAATTGCAGTAGGCGCAGTATAAAATTGAGTAACTTTATGCTTTTGAACAATATCCCAAAATCTACCAAAATCTGGATAAGAAGGTACTCCTTCGAACATTACTGTAGTTGCACCATTTGCCAAAGGACCATACACAATATAAGAATGACCAGTTATCCAACCTATATCTGCGGTACACCAATAAATATCATTCTCCCTATACTGAAATACATTTTTAAAAGTATAAGCCGTATACACCATATATCCAGCAGTAGTATGCAACATACCTTTTGGCATTCCTGTAGATCCGGATGTATACAGAATAAATAAAGGATCTTCAGCATCCATAACTTCAGGAACACAATCCTTATTAGCCTTGTCAAGTAACGGTTGTAACCAATGATCTCGACCACTCTTCATTTGTATATCAGAGTTAATTCTTTTGGCTACTAATACAGAACTTACTCCAGGACAACTTTCTAAAGCATCATCCACAATACCTTTTAGATCTATCGTTTTAGATCCTCTATAAGAACCATCAGAGGTAATCACCATTTTTGCTTCGCAATCATTAATCCTCGTGGATAATGCCAAAGCAGAAAAACCAGCAAATACTACCGAATGAATAGCCCCTATACGTGCACAGGCTAATACCGATACTGCAAGCTCAGGAATCATCGGTAGATAAATACAAACACGATCTCCTTTTTGCACTCCTTGCTCTTTCAACACATTAGCAAACTTGCATACTTTTTCGTGTAATTGTTTATATGTAATGTGTTGTGCATCTTCTTCCGGATCGTTAGGCTCAAAGAGGATTGCTGTTTTATGCCCTCTATTCTGAAGATGTCTATCGATGCAATTTTCGGTAATATTCAACTTTGCCCCTTCAAACCATTTAACCTCAGGTTTGGTAAAATCCCAGCTTAATACATTATCCCATTTCTTTTTCCACATAAAGTGTTCTTCGGCTATTTCTGCCCAAAAAGTTTCTGGATCACGCACAGATTTTCGATAAACTTGATAATATTCTTCAAGATGTTTTATGTGATAATTACTCATTGTTGGTATATTTTATATTCTTTAAATTAATTTTTATTTGTTTAATCATTTGATGTAAATAATCCGAACCAATTTGGGTTGTAAAATTTTAATCGTATCAAAACCCATAAAATGACTATAACACAAAATCCTATGACTATAGAATGCTGCACTTATTTGTGTTTTCATCTCCACTAAAAACCTTAGAAACAAAGAGATTAACACGTAAACACTAATAAATATATCAGATACCAATGGTTTTAAACGTATTTTCATTTTTACTTATCTAAATTAAATCCTCGTTGTTTGCGCACAACATCAAAAGTTAATTCAATAATTCATTTATTTCTGCTACCAATTTTTTTACCGAGAAAGGTTTGGTAAGGTACTTGTCAGCTCCCATACTTAAACCTTTTTCTATATCCGTAGCTTTATTTTTTGCTGAAAGAAATACAACTTTGGTATCCTTAAGGTTTTTATTGTTCTTTATCTCTTTTAAAGTTTCATAACCATCAACATTGGGCATCATTATATCTAACAATACTATATCAGGAATCTCTTCTTCAGCTATCTGCAATGCTTCACTTCCATCTCTAGCGATGAACACTTCAAAATTCTTCTTTTTAAAGGTATATTCTAGTGACATTACAATATTAGGTTCATCATCTACAATTAAAATCTTTTTCATATGTTAAGCTATTCACCTAAGGTTTGCTCATTTGGGTATGGTAAATAAAAAACGGGCACCTTCTTTGTACTTTTTATCTACCCAGATTTTTCCATTATGACTTTCAACAATTTTCTTACTGATTGCCAACCCCAACCCGCTGCCTACAGGTTTTTTTATATTTTGATATTTTGATTGGTAAAATTTATCAAAAATATAATTCATTTCCTCTTTTGGAATGCCTTTTCCGTTATCTTCTACTATAATTTCTACGGTTTGTCTTTTCTGACGGACCTGCACCTTTATCTTTCCTGTTTTTTCATCTGAAAACTTGAGCGCATTAGATAACAAATTTGTTAATACCTGAATTATTCTATCTTCGTCATAATTCGCCTGTATTTGATACCCATGATTATGGATTAGCTCCACTCCTTTGTTTTTTGCAATCTGTTCTATCCCATGAATCGCCTTATCTATAGTTTTATGAATCTCTCTAGGCTCCATTTCGAGATGCTCTTGTCCTTTAGATAATTTTTCGAGATCTAAGATATTATGGATTAATCTCGTTAATCTATCTGAATCTGTAACTATATTTTCCAAAAACTTACTTTTTAAATCCTCTGGCATATCATCATCATCTGTTAAAACCTCTGAAGCCGCCTTGATTGAAGTGACAGGAGTTTTAAGTTCATGAGCAATCGTATCTAAAAATTCATCTTTTATTCTATCTTGTTCTAAAAGTTCTTCGTTAGCTGTTTTTAATTTTTCGGTAAGTCTTGTAAGCTCTTCGGACTTTTCCTGAAGTGCTTTATTTACTGCTATAGTTTCTTTTGATTCTTCTAATATTTTTAGAACTTCTAGCAAACTTACTGGTTCTTCTTTAGCTACGCTACCTATCAATATACGTGCAGAAGCACTACCGATAGTTCCTGTTAAAAGTTTTTCTGAAAACTTAATCAATCTAGCATCAGCCATTTCTTCTTCTTTGGAGATTCCATACTTCAAATAAAATAAGTTCAGCGCTTTTTCCGTTCGTTCTTCTCCTAAAAAACGATTCAACATATTTCTTATATCAGAGATAAAAGCTTCTCCTTTCCATACAAAGGCACCATCTTGTAAATTCGCATAATTACTGCTATTCACAAACATTTCCGCATAATTTCGTTCTCTATAATTCCCTTTAGACAGCAAGGAAATAATTAAAAAACTTAATGTATTAAAGAACATACTCCAAAAAAAGGAATGCGCTTCTGGCCCTAAAAAATCTAAACCAAATAATGCATATGGCTTTAAAAGTTCTATTCCGAATAATCCATTTTCTACAAATAGGTCATTTTCTGTAAGTACAGTAACAATAAGTGGTAGGATTAACGTATATATTACAATAAAAACACCTACAATCATTCCAATTTTAACTGCTCTTGCAGAACCCCGATTCCAGAAAAGCCCCATAAAAAAAGAAGGTGCTAATTGAGCTATCACAGCGAATGAAATTAGACCAATAGAATATAATGACAATTCATATGAAAAGTTGATATAGAAAAAGTATGCCGCAATAATTAAGGTAAATATTGAGATACGTCTAATATTTTTGATATACTTCTCATTTTGTTCAGGATCTCCTTTCAAAAATTTATCCAAAAACCCATAGGGAATAATAAGGTTATTACTTACCATGGTAGATAATGCCAAAGTCGACACAACTACCATTGATATCACTGCAGAGAATCCTCCAAGAAACACCAATAATGCTAAGATAATATTTCCGTTTTGCAATGGCAGTAATAAGGTATAGTAATCATGATTTACCTCTCCTGAAATACTAAGATTTCCTGCCCATGCTATGAAAATCACGAATATGTTAAATAATAAGAGGTATAAAGGAAACATCCATATCGCTTTCTTTAAATACCGTTCTCTGTCATTTTCGACCACTGCAACGTGAAATTGTCTAGGAAGCAGGAAAATGGCAAAAAAGGAAAGCATGATCGTAAACATCCAGTTAAAACCAGATTCTAACCCATTAAAAGAGGTGATTTTCTCAAAATTCCCGAGTGCAGAAGCTTGATCATAAATATCTTTTGTACCATCAAACATAAAAAAGGTGATGTAAATCCCGATCACAAGAAAAAAAACTAACTTCATAATAGACTCTACTGCTACTGTAGTCATGATTCCTTTTCTATGTTGAGATGCGTCTGCTGCTTGCGTTCCAAAAAAAGCAACAAAAATTGCCAAAAGCACCGCAATATAAAAAGTAGAATCATCTACAATTAATGTAGAATTGTAACTAGTCTCATCGGTAATAATTTCAAAGGTTTCGGAGATAGCTTTAAGCTGGAGCGAAATATATGGTACTATGGCAAAAACACAAATTATGGTTACTAAGGCACCTAAAAAACGATTATTACCATATCGCAGTGATATAAAATCTGCAATACTAGAGACCTTATGCTGCTTTGAAATTCTGATAACCCTACGCATTACGAGAATCCATAACGGAATAGATATCACAGGGCCTAGATAAATAGTAAGAAAACTAATTCCTGATTGCGATGCAATCCCCACACTTCCGTAATATGTCCAAGCAGAACAATATACAGCTAAAGATAATACATAAATGTATGGATTATTAACCCATTTGCTTTTTGAGTTCTTCTCTGCCCAAAAGGCTACTAGAAATAAAAAAGTCAAATAGACGATTATGATAGATATCAAAAGATAATTATTCATAGTGCCTATGTAAGATGATATAAGAAATGATAATTGCCAATATCCATATCAAGAAAATAAAAAAATAGATCATTGGGAAACCGAAGACTTCATCGGAATTGTCAAAAATTAGTACCAACGGAACGTTCCATAATAAAAACAGCACCAATGAAAGGATGATAAGTTTTTGCTGATGTCTTTTCTTCATTTTTGAACTCACTCTATAAAGTTAGGAAAAAACGGTGCCATAACTAAAATTATAGCACCGTATTCTACTAAAATCAAATCTAATGATGCGAAGCTTCTCCAGCTCCACTAGGGATTCTTATATCTTCAACAATTTCTTGTACTACTTTTGGTGGTTCTGGAGTCATTCTAGAAACGATTACAGAAACGACAACATTTACAATCATTGCAATAGTACCAAAACCTTCTGGAGATGTACCAAACCACCATTCTTCTTTTGGTCTAGGTTCCATAACACCGATCAATCCTGTTTTATATACTACCATGTAAATTAACATGAGGGTGATTCCCACAATCATTCCCGCTACCGCGCCCTGTCTGTTCATGCGTTTATCGAAAATACCCAGAATAATTGCTGGAAAGAATGAAGCTGCGGCCAAGCCAAATGCTAATGCCACAACAGCTGCCACAAAACCAGGAGGATATATCCCGAACAAACCTGCAATGATAATAGCAAATAGAATACTAATTCTAGCAGCCAAAAGTTCTCCTTTTTCAGAAATATTTGGCTTGATTTGTTTTTTAATAAGATCATGAGAAATAGAAGTAGAAATCACCAATAACAAGCCAGCTGCAGTTGATAATGCGGCAGCTAAGCCACCTGCAGCAACTAGCGCTACTACCCAATTAGGTAAATTTGCAATTTCTGGATTTGCTAAAACCATAATATCTCTATCTACATATAACTCATTTTCAGAGCCACTAGCATTGGAAACCAATCTTTCGCCGTTTACGCCTCTTTCCCCAGTGTACTTTGGTTTACCTTCTGTAGCGCTTCCATTTACATATTGTATTTTCCCGTCGCCATTTTTATCTGACCAAGCAATAAGCCCAGTATTTTCCCAGTTTTTAAACCATTCTGGAACTTCTTTATACGGATTATTACTTACCGTTTCTATTAAATTAGTTCTAGCAAAAACTGCAATAGCCGGAGCCGTGGTATACAGAATAGCAATAAACAGTAAGGCTAACCCTGCTGATTTTCTAGCATCTTTTACTTTAGGAACTGTAAAAAAACGTACTATCACATGAGGCAATCCAGCGGTACCTACCATAAGGGCCAGTGTTATTGCGAACACGTCCCAGGTTGATTTTGAACCATCGGTATACTCATTGAAACCTAGTTGAGTATGCAACGCATCTAACTTCTCAAGTAAATATGTCCCGTCTTCAACTGTACCACCCATTCCTATCTGTGGAATGATATTTCCTGTCATTTGCATAGAGATAAAAAATGCCGGAACCATAAAGGCAAAAATCAATACACAATATTGAGCTACTTGTGTATACGTGATTCCTTTCATTCCTCCCAAAAAGGCAAATACTAAAACCACAGCCATTCCTATGATAACTCCCAAAGTAATATCAACCTGCAAAAATTGAGAAAACACAATACCTACACCTCTCATTTGTCCAGCTACATACGTAAATGAGACAATTAATGCACATATCACTGCCACAGTTCTGGCGGTATTTGAATAATATCTATCCCCTATGAAATCGGGAACTGTAAATTTTCCAAACTTACGGAGATACGGAGCTAACAAAAGTGCTAATAACACATAACCGCCAGTCCATCCCATTAGAAAAACAGAACCATCATATCCCATAAAAGATATCAAGCCTGCCATAGAAATAAACGAAGCTGCACTCATCCAATCGGCTGCAGTTGCCATCCCATTAGCAAGCGGAGAAACACCTCCACCAGCTACATAAAAATCTTTGGTCGAACCTGCTCTGGCCCATATAGCAATCCCGAAATACAGGGCAAACGTAATCCCTACTAAAATCCATGTCCATACTTGAACGCTCATAATAATATATTTTTTTGGTTAGTATTAAGATTACTCATCGTAACCATATTTTTTGTCCAGTTTATTCATCAATCGCACATAAACGAAAATGAGAATCACAAAAGTGTAAATAGAGCCTTGTTGAGCAAACCAGAAACCAAGTTTAAATCCTCCTAATCTTATATTGTTTAATTCGTCTTTAAAGAGTATTCCTGCTCCATAGGAGACCACAAACCAAATAATAAGAAGAACTATCAGGTATTTTAGGTTTTGTTTCCAATAGGCAACAGCTTTTTGTTTATCAGTCATAACTTTATATTTTATAAGTAAATCATCGCTTGCAGGGTAACAAAACTTTGCGCATCATTATCCCCGTATTTTGTATTTAAATACTCAATAGTAATTTTAGAATGATGTCCACTGAAATAAGCATTTGCACCTACTCCAAAAGTTGTGGCATTATCATCAATTGCATCTATCGATCTCCTGTTAAAAGAAGCATAAGGTTGAAACTTGGTTTTTTTATTGTTATTGGGGATAACATAACCAACATGTCCGTAAATCATGGAACCTGTTTCATAGGTTTGTCCTAAGGTAAAGTTTTTTCCGTAATCATTATTTTGATAAGTTGCATAAGCAGTAATTGCTGATCCATTTTCTCCTAAAGGAGCATCATAAAAAGCGTCTACTGCAAAAATAGCTACATCTTCACCTTCTAATTCTCCAGTATCGTTTGCTACTACACTGCCTTCTGGGTGAAAGAAAAAACCAGCTCCCACATTAAAAACCTTTTTACCTCCTAAATAGGTACCTACTTTATATGGAAGGAAATTAGACTCTTGATCAAAAAAGTGATAATCGAAATAACCTGCAAAGTTTTTCCCTGCATCTTTAGAACCTAGTAATCTTCTACCCGCATATACTGCTGGACCATCTGGAGCTGGATCCGTAGCCTCTTGTAAATTATTAGTTCCTGATTCATTAATAGATACTCGATACTGAAGTTTTCCAAAAGCGCCTTTGGCATAAATACCAATATGTCTTGCAAATTGATCCGACAACCCTATCGTTGCCCATGATTGTCGATTATTATCAAGAGTCATAATATTTAGAGTGCTCTGATTATTAAGTCTTGATATTCCGTTCCAATAATGAAGCCCTGCTCCTATAGCATGCTTAGCGTTTAGATTGTATTGCCCCCAAACTCCGTGAAAAAAAAGCTGAGACTCTTCTCCTCGCCCTAAAGGACTTTGGTTATTTGCATTCAAACTATTAAGTCCAAAATGAGTAAGAATTAAAAAACTTTTATTGATCTGAGCATAGGTTAAAATACGAGCTCTTCTAATGCTCATGTTTGTGTTACTTACATCATCGGGAACCTCATCTTGGTATCTTGCCCAAAATTGAGCCCATGATATAATTCTAAAGTATTTGGTACCATCTTCATTCAGTTTTACCTTCAGTCCACCAGTATAATCTGGCGAACCCTGAGAGTACGTATACTGGAGTGTAAGAAATATAGAAACTACCAGTATGATTAGTTGTTTTCTCATAGAGTTTAAAAGATTAGATTAGTAATAATTTGATTTTGTGCGCGATACTAATCTCCTAAAATCTAGTAGTTAAGAAAAAACTAATATATTTATATGTTAATTTATTATAGCTAATCTCTAAAACGTTCCCATTTAATAAGCATAAACTTATCTCCTAATTCAGTTACAACAACCCCTGCGCCTGATAAGTTTCGTACATCTTTAAAATAATCCGATAACTCAGAAGCATTGAGAATTTTATAGGTCGGATGATAGTTCGAATTATAAGGCCGTTTAATATTATATTTTTTAACCCAATTCATGATACTTACATGTGAAATACCGAGAATACGTTCTATTTCACGATACGTCAATCCCTCTAAATACAACTGCAAAGCCTTGTTAACATAATAATCATCTATTTTCTTTCCAATTTTGTTTACCGAAAAGTAATAACCACAAGATTTGCATTTAAATCGCTGCCTATTATTTACAATCCCGCTTTTTATATAATCTTCAGAATTACAGTTTGGACAAGAAGTAATTTTCATATATATTTATTTAGCATAAATATATTAATTTAGCAACAAATTTTAGATATGAATTATATTTTATTCATTTTGTTTGCCAAAATCCCATGATATTCATTAATAAAAGATAACTTTATTGTATTATCAAAATCATGGACGAATTTATAGACATTCTTAACGAAGAAGGAATTTTCACTGGTGAAGTTCGATTAAAATCAGAGGCACATAAACTAGGGTTATATCATAGTAGTGTTCATGTTTGGTTATACACTTATGAAGGTGAAGTATTGATTCAAAAACGTGCCTTGGATAAAGATACTTATCCAGGTTTATGGGATATATCTGTTGCTGGACATATTGGTACTGGAGAATCTCCAGAAAATGCAGCATTACGAGAAATACAAGAAGAAATAGGTTACACTATTGCAAGTGCTGATTTAGAATTTATTGGTAAATACCTTGCCGAGAAAAAACCAAATCCTGTGATCATTGATAATGAATTTCATTATATTTATTTGACTCGATTAACTAAGTCTATTAAAGATCTTAACATACAAAAAGAGGAAGTTCATAGCATTAAACTAATCCCGATGACTCGGCTAAAAAAAGAGCTAGTACAACCAATAAAGAAAAAAGACTATGTCCCTCATGATGTAGATTATTATGATTTCGTTCTTAACGAAATCGAAAATCGATTTAACCAATAGTATAATTACTACTAACTATCACATCATCTATATAACAATTCATTATCATAGTATTTTTGTATCGAAATCAAAAAACCAATAAACAAAAACTATGAAAAATATTAATAAAGAAACCGTAGATTCCTTAAATATCTTATTAGCTGATTATCATTTATATTATCAAAAACTAAGAAACTTCCATTGGAATGTAACCGGACGAAACTTTTTTGAATTACATTTAAAATTTGAAGAGCTTTATGAAGACGCGAAATTAAAAATTGACGAAATTGCAGAACGAATCTTAACGCTAAGAGCTAAACCTGTGAGTAATTACAGTGTTTTCTTAAAGAAATCTTCCATAAAAGAAGCGAGTAGTGATTTATCCGATAAAGAAATGGTAACATCTATTTTGGAAGATCATGATATCATTTTAAAGCAATTGAAGTTAGTTACTAAAGAAGCTGAAAAAGCAGAAGATGATGGAACTTTGGATATCACTGGCACGTATATTGCAGATCTTGAAAAAACAAGTTGGATGTTAGATGCTTGGAATCAAACTTCATAAAATAATTATATGTATAAAAGTAATATTTGTATTTTCTTACTGTGCTGTACCTTATCGGTAAGTTGTCAAAAAAAGAATGACACAGATCTTATAATGATAGATCATTTGTCAAGTACTTTGCACGAAATATCAGGTATTACATATATAAAAGGCGAATCTAATCTATATGCTGTTAATGATTCTGGAAATGAAAATGTTGTATTCTTACTCAATCAAAAAGGTGAAATTCTAGAGGAGATCAAAATACCAAATAGCAAAAATGTAGATTGGGAAGATCTAGCATATGACCATAATAACAATGTTTATATTGGAGATTTTGGCAATAACAATAATGATAGAAAAGATCTTACCATATATAAGGTGTCTGGTATTAAGGATAAACAGATAAAAGTTTCAACAATAGAATTCTTTTTAGAAGATCAAAAGAAATTTCCTCCTTCTAAGAAGAAAAGAAATTTTGATATAGAAGCTTTCTTTTATAATGAAGGAAGCTTCTATCTATTCACTAAAAATCGAGGTAGTAAATTTAATGGCGAAACCAAGCTCTACAAATTACAAGATAAACCAGGCAAGCAAAAAGCTAAATTGATAGATACTTATACAATATGTGATGATGCTAGAGATTGTTTTATCAGTTCTGCGGCAATAAATTATAATGGAGATACAATTGCGCTTCTCACCTATAATAAGATTTTCATATTGTCAGATTTTAAAGGCGATGACTTCTTTGGAGGAAAGATCAAAAAGATTAAGCTCAATCATTTTTCACAAAAAGAAGGAATTTGTTTCTTAACAGATTCTACATTACTTATAGTGGATGAAAAACGAAAAAAAACAAAAGGAGCTTTATATAAATATCAATTAAACTAAAACTAGCGAGTGATCCAATCTTTTTCCAAAATCGCATACTCGTAAGTATCGGACCAACCCGATTTTAACGGTAGTATTTCTCTCTTATGCCCTTCTCTTACCAATCCAGATTTTTCCAAAACTCTCACAGAACCTATATTAGCAATAGCACAACCGGCTTCCACCCTGTGTAATTCCATTTTTTGAAAACTAAATTTTAAAACCTCACCAACTGCTTCCGTTGCATATCCCTTAGACCAAAATTGTGGATCTAACTTATACCAAAGGGACCCTATCTTATATTTGGGGTTTCCAACAATTAATGAGATTAACCCCATAAATGTCTTGGTGGATTTTAGCATAATAGCAAAAACAAATTCCTTTCTATATCTGAAATTATCTATCCATTCATTAAGATAGACCTCTGTTACCTCTGTATTTGTTGGGATACCTAAAGCATTATACTCGTCGACTTCCGGGATGGAAAGCAACCGATGTATATTAGCGAGATCAGACACCTCAACCGATCTAAGTTCTAATCTATCTGTAAACAAATGTAAATTTTCCATAAAAATATACTTCTAAATAATCAAAAGCATTTAAATATTTTGCTTTTCAATTTTCTTACAAAAGTTATTAACATTTAAACACTTAAACCAAAGCTTTAACCTTTTGTCGACAAAAACAATAAAAATAGGCATTAACAAAAATAAAAAGTAATACAAAACTTACTTTTCAACAAATAAACAACCTAAAATACTGGTTTCAAATATTTTATTAGTTATTCTTATGAGTTTTATTCCTAATTTAGCTAGTGTATGACGCATAGTCATCCATTGAAAAACCCCAAACACTTATTTATATATGAAAGCCGCCCCAGCTTACGTTTTGTTGTTATCTACATTACTTACAGGCACAGCATTTTCTCAACAAAGTATCACTAAGAATTTAAAAGTTCCTCCTGATATTCTTAAAACTACAACCACAGAACAAGTTATTACAAAAGAAACAAAGAAGAACACAAATACCAAGATCGAAATAAAAAAAACACCCAATAATTCAAAAGTAAACATTACTCAAACTAATACTAAAACTTCTAAAAATAAGGTTAATGAGGTGCCAAGAACTACCTTGGACTTTTTTTAATTTATTTTAATATGAAAATTATAAGAGACAATAAAGCTGTCTCTTAACCGAGAAGCTCCTGATATTTCGCATCTTATATCTGGAGCTTCTTACTTCTTACTACATTACACTTTCCTTTAAAGACTTCATAAAGCCCAACATCACAACGAGTTACGCTAAAAGTTATTAACAATAATAAACTTTTGTTTATAATCTATTTCTTCTGCAAACCCTTATTATTAGTAATTTTCCTACAAAAATAAACCAATAAAACAAAGTTATCAACAGTCATAAATTGGATTAAAAAGTTAAAAAACATCGTTAAAAAGTAATTTTTGTTAATTTTTTCATAATTTAGAAGGAAATAACTTACAAATATCCCAAAATATAAATTATGATCAAAAATTACCTACCCCTATTATGCTTTATTTTAATCTTAGTCCCCAATTTTAATTTTAGTCAGGAGAATTTCGAAAAAATCAAAAGTCCAATAATTAGTAGTACTATCCTTAAGGCTAACACTACTTATCTTGTTCCTAACGAAATTCTTATTACTAACAGTGCCACCTTAACCATAGAAGAAGGGGTAACTCTAAAGAATCCAGAAAACAATGAAATCATTATTAGTATAGAAAATGGTTCGAGAGTTATCGCATCTGGCTCTTATGACAACCCTATCGTTGCTGCTACCGATTTATCAGCAAAGCCAGTTATCATCATGAAACCCTCTTTACAAAAGACCGATAATGCTGTAGCGGATAACTATTTCTATTACAAGTCAATTGAAAATCCAACAGTTTTAATGAATTCTCAACCTAACTCCTACAATAATATATCAAGTATTCAGGGCGACTTTTAATTAGGAATCAGATAGATAGTAGCCCAAGCCGCTTGTATGAATTTACAAGCGGTTTTTTTAAAAACTTAATCCTAATCCAAAGGTAAAACGTAAACCATCATCACTATTAAATAAATTAAACTGTCCCGCAACGGCGTTTACAGCATTGATCCAAAAACCACCACCTATAGAATCATGCCATACATCTACATCTTCTCCTTCGAACCATACTCTCCCTATATCATAACCTCCATAAATTCCAAACTGTAGTGGTAATAAACCTGTTTTAAACTTATTAAAACTATATCTTAGATCACCACTAAATGCTAAAGCTTTATCACCTGTAAAACGTTCTTCTCTAAATCCTCTTAGACTATTAATACCTCCTAAGGTGGCTGCTTGATAAAACTCAAAACCATCACCAATCATAAAAGCAGCTTGTACATCTGTTTTTAATACTAATTTTCTATTTTTTGTAATCGCATTATAAAATCCTAATTTAGGTTTTACATATCCAAAAGTTCTATCAGTATCATCCAGATTCATTTTAGAACCTGCATTTAGTGAAAACAACATACCTCTTGTTGGATTAGCAGGGATATCAAAACTTTTATATTCGTAATCTACATCCAATCCTGCAAAGAACTTTCTTTCAAAAAAATCAACATCTTCTGTTACAAAATCAAGTCCAGAAGTTATAAATCTACCAGCAGAGTCTTGTACTTCTACACCTTCGTAGGATGTAGTTATCGTAAGTTTATTTCCATAAAAACCATTTTTCGAAACTCCCAGATTAAGTCCCCAAATCCCTGTTTTTACTCTATTAAAATCCAATCCCAAATCATCGTCTAAATTGATGGTATTATTTCCAAAACCAAAAAAGTTCTGTGCAAAATTCTCACTTGTATACTTTCCTCCAACTCTCAAGCTCCAATTACCAATAGCATTAACAAATTCTCCATTATAGGATAGGTCATAACCTTCGGTAGCGAAATAATATGCGCCCTTTATTGTATGCTTGCTTTGATAAGGATTATTATTAAATCCTCTAACGGTATAAACATTGGTTACGTTAATATTTACTCCATCATCTGGGTTAAAGCCTATCAATGGAGTTAACGTATTGGTCTTATCAATATACTTATTATAGTCATATGTATTATGATTATAATTATTACTAAAAATAAATTTTGCACCTCCTTTTTTCTTTACTGTATTTGGTTTAGATTTATGATCATACACACGTATTTTTCTTCCATTTTCTATCGTATATACATCATTATTCTGACCACCAACTATTCTGGTATAAATTGGGTTTTTCCCTTTTCCAGTAACCTTAAACTGATCATCATCGTCCAATCCATAAATCCATATTTCTTTCGTTTCTTTCGAAAAAATAGTTCTCTCATAAAATGGTTCTTGTGGCACACCATCTTTTATTCTAGAAATTTTTACTAATGTTTGATTATCTCCTCTTATAATCTCAAATAGATCATCTTTATCTGTACCTCTAATAATCACTTGCTTCGATAGATAATCATAATATCTACCCGCAATATCCACTACATCATCTCTTCTCTTTTTAAGATAGCCTTTTATCCTTTCTATCGTAGCATCCTGAAGTTCTACAGGCAAGTTTCTAAATGCTTGATCAATAGCCTCATCAGTAAGATTTTGTTTGATATACTCAGCTTGTTCTAACCATATTTTTTTATCTGATTTTTGCGCAAATGTCCGATCTAAACGAATCCCAGACTCATTAATCCATCTGATATTTTTTAATTCTTCACTATATACTTGGAACTTTCTTGTAAGAGGAGCGATAAACTTGATTACATCTAATAAACCTCCATCGTAATTAGAAAACACCTGATCACGATCCTTTGGTATAGGACGATACATTTTCTTATCTTTTGAATCAAAACGAGACCATCTCCATTGATCTGAATGTCTATCCCAATCGCCTAAGATCATATCAAATAATCTGGTTCTAATGTAATGGGGTTCATCCATCTGATACTCTTCATCTTTTCTCAGATTCTTTAGTAAATCATCTGTTCCTTCAATATCATCTGGTTTTCCGAATGAGGCCAGATCCTTGTGTTCTTTACCAGGTCTTTCTTCCAGAAAATACATTTCATCACCAAAATCCTTATTATAAGCTCCCAAAGCTGGATGCTTAGGCATATAATATACTTTAGAATTAGCATGATACACTCCTATCGCATCCGCTAATCCGCCTACCACCAGAAATGCATAAGGATAGCTAGAAGTATAAAAATCTGCTAATAGCTCTTCAGTAAACGTATCATCAAAATCATCTTCTAGATAGGTATCATTAAAAACTCCCTTCTGTAAAAATTGGGTAACACTCTTTCTCATAGCACGTAAACTGTATCTCTTTCCTGTGCTATCCACCAATCTCAAGGATCTAGTAACCTGACCTCCTCCTCTTCTATCAATACTAAAACCTCCAAGTAATGTATCTAGTGTAACAATTGGAATCTTAATATCTGAACTATATACTTCCCTGTAATGATCTCCCCATAAGGATTGGAAAAAATTAGATTTTGTAGTTTCATCTTTATTATAAATAGATGCCTCTATTTCGTTCTCAAAAAAATTACCTAAATTCCCAATCTCATATTGTTCGGGTTCTTCATGAACTTTTGTTTGATATACCAATGTTGCTTTGCCTCCTTCATTTCCATAAAAACGAACGTTGGACGATCCATCCTTATATACATCCAATATGGCAAAACCTTGATTTGGATATGAAAATAATCCGTCCTTCCCCAAAGAAGCTGCTGATTTCTTAGAGCCAGATCCAGAAACAATCTGCTTTAATCCTTCGCTATCTATATACTGTAATGAATGTTCATGCCCAGACGCAAAAATAATTCGCTCATTATCTCTAGCCATTGTAGACAAACGTCTCATCAGTTTATTATAACTTTCATTATATCTATCTTGTGGAGATACTCCGCCTTGTGATCTTATTTGAGTTACCAAAGATCCCAATACTGGTAGTGGTATTTTCTTTTTAGATGGAAATATATGACTCTTAAAACTATATTTACCGCCATGTGGCCCATTTGTAAACATTGGATGATGCATGGCTACCAGAACAGTCTTACCATTGTGTTTTTTAAACTCACCCTGAATTTCACTAAAAAACTTATCCCTTGTCTTTATTTCACAATTATCATTTATGGTTGGATTTTTATTCCAATCTGCGAGGTACCATTGAGTATCCAATATAATTAACTGAATTTTATCTCCGATCTCGATACTTTCGATCGGACAACCTTTAGATGGCAAAAAGGCTTTTTTACTATCCAATTTCTTTCTTATATACTTTTCTTGTCTCTGCAAACCTTTTACACCGTTGTTATACCAATCATGATTTCCTGGTATAAAAATCACTTCACCATCAAAAGATTTTACGGCATCTATCTGCGCATCTATTCGATGTTCTGCCAATTTTCTTGACGCATCATCTTTCTCCGGCATGCCTTTTTGATAAATATTATCTCCTAGATAGATCAGATAATCATCTTGGGTATTTTCTTTAGTTAGAATTTGTTGTAGCGCTTCTAAACCTGGAGTACTTTCTCCTAAAGATGCATTTCCAGCATCCCCAATTAGATAGAAAGTTTTTTCAATTTCATTATCTGGTAATTTTTCAGGAAAATTTTCGTCTAAATATTGAGGAGAATATGTTGCGCAAGAGTTTAATAATAATAAGCCGATAATTAAGAACGTCTGTATATTTTT
This sequence comes from Aquimarina sp. 433, assembly GCF_054054605.1. NCBI lineage: Bacteria > Pseudomonadati > Bacteroidota > Flavobacteriia > Flavobacteriales > Flavobacteriaceae > Aquimarina > Aquimarina sp. 433. The sequence goes on along the minus strand of NZ_JBSWZK010000020.1, from coordinate 5,276 downwards.
AGTCATAATGGAGTACATTCATTTTTTTTAATTATTTTGGTTATTGAAAAATTATAATATGGACACATTAGTTGAAAAAACTGATAATTTCGTTTCTGAACTTTTTACTAAAAAGCTTCCTGAAACTTGCATCTATCATAATTACACTCATACCAAAAGAGTATTTAAAAGTACAAAAGAAATTATTGACAGTACCAGTATTTCTGAAGAAGATGCGTTCATATTATTATTAACCGCTTTATTACACGATACAGGATATTCAGAAAGCCTTGATAATCATGAAGAACACAGTGTTAGTATTTCCGAAAATTTCTTAAAAGAACAGAACGCCCCTCAAGAAGTCATCGATAAGGTTTCTAAATTAATAAGGGCTACTAAAATGGATCATGAGCCTACTGATTTGCTTGAGAAAATTATCCGTGATGCAGATGCTTCTCATTTAGCCAAAGGATATTTTGAAGAAACTAGCGATTTCCTTAGACAAGAATTTGAACATCATCATAAAGAAAAATATAGCAGAAAGGATTGGTTAAAAATTAATATCGATTTCCTAAAAAACAAGCACGAATATTATACAGACTATGCTATAAAAAATTGGCAACCCAAAAAAGAAAGACATTTGCTGGAAATATTAAACGAACAAGCTGCTCTGAAGAAAAAAAAGAAAAAAGAAAAGTTAAAAAAACTGGTTAAAGAAGAAAGCCCTGAAAAAGGAATTCAAACACTTTTTAGAGTCACGCTAAGAAATCATTTAAAGTTAAGTGATATTGCAGATACCAAAGCCAATATTTTACTATCTGTAAATGCAATTATCATCTCATTGGCATTGTCTAACTTAATTCCTAAACTAGACAATCCATCCAACCAATATCTAATTTATCCCACACTTATATTTATAGTGTTTAGTATTATTTCCATGTTATTATCAGTACTCGCGACACGACCAAATGTTACAGGAGGTGAGTTTACACGTAAAGAAATTGAGGAAAAAAAAGTAAACCTTTTATTCTTTGGTAATTTTCATAAGATGCCATTAGATGAATACAAATGGGCGATGCATGAGTTAATGGATGATAAGGAATATATCTATGACACTATGATTAAAGATTTATATTTCTTAGGAAAAGTGCTACACAAAAAATACAAGATACTAAGAATAACGTATACCGTATTTATGATAGGATTCATCACCTCTTCAATCTCTTTTGTAATTGCTTTTAATACGCTACAATAAGTAAGACAAGAATTAATTATTTGTTGATCTCTTTCATTAGATCATCATAGGTATAGTATTCTTTATCCTCTTTACTCTTATTATAAAGAATATTTACTCGCAGAGCTTTGAGTCCTGTTACTCCTTGTAAATCATCTAGCTCAACAATCTCAACATCATCTTCCAAATAGTTTTTGGATTGAAGGAAACTGATATACTTCAAATACTCTTGTTCATCACTTCTTTGAGAATACACAACTACTAGCTTCCCTTTTTCGGTAATACGTTGATTTGTTCCTTTGATGTATGCCTTATCTACTCGTTTTTTCACTACTTCGTAACGAGCATTATAAGTTCCATCTACATCAAAACGCTTTTCATCCATTCTAAATCGCACAGATAATGAAGCATTAAAAACCAGGACCATTGAGGCTACATCCAAAGGAACTGGTAAATCTTGTTTGAGCTGATAATACTCATTTTCCATCTCGCACATTACCTGCAATTGCCATAATCGCAAATTATAGAGATATATCTTGTTAAAACTATCCTGCTTGGTAATAGATTCTCCAATATACATATTGTGTTCTACTCCATCCGTTTTAAATCTTTCAAAATAATGAGGGTACATTTTCTGAGCTTCCACCTGTTTCTGATCCAGTAATGCTGCCATTTTCTTATTAATCAACATTACAGATTCATCATAAGCTTTTCTATGCTTATAAAGCATCTTAGTGTTCTTATCAAGTGAATTATTATATTGGTTGATCAAACCTTCAAGAGCTACATTTGTTCCTTTCAAATGCTTAAACAAAGGTTTGATTTCATTCTTGATGAAATTAAGTATTTTTTGTTCCGTGTCTACCTGCAACTGATTAGATACAGAATCTATATAGCTATCTATTCTAAACTTAATTTGTTCGTAGATAGGTAGTGGATCTATTTCTACAACCTTATTAATTACTTTGTCAATTGCTTTTAATTGCAATATTAAATCCTTCTGAACAGATCCATTCCTAGCTTCTGAAGATCCTTTGATATCAATCTGGCCAAATAATGGATAGACATTGTCGAAAACAACTTCCTGAAATGAAGTAGGGTTTTCTTCTACTTTAGCTAAAATAAAACGTTTGGCTTCTTGCCTAAACTTCCAATACACACTAGGGTGAATTGCAGTACATTCTTGCTGTATTACCAATTCTAGTTCATCTTCAGCTTTTGCTTTCGAACGTAATACAGAATCTACCAAATATGGCATTATGTCCTGAAGTTTATTGGCATTGATACTATTTAGTTCTCTACTATTAGGAGATACGATCTCCAAGACTCCTAACAATTTACCATTGTCTTCAATGGGTGCTATAATCGCACTCTTTATATTTTGCTTTGCTAAATTAGAGTACATTAATTCATCTGGATATGCCGTATGTGTTTTGGTAACATCCGAAATAGCAAATGCTTCTGATTTTTCAAACAAACTCTGATAGGTCCCCTTACATAATGCTGTTTCACAACAATCAGAAAACTTATCGTAGAGCACATAACTATCGATAGTCTTAAAAGGAACACGTTCTAACACTCGTTCCTCTTCATTATAATTAGAAAAACCTACTTTGATTTCCGGAAGATTAAAAATACCTCGAAATATATTCTGGAAAGTCCCAATAAAATCTCCTTGTGTTTTATCGTATTTTAATAAACTAGTTTTAAATTCGGACAAGGATACATCTGCAGTCGCATCAAATAAGTTTGCAATAACGATCCCTTTAAAAACCCAACTATTAGGAGGAAATTTTTCCTTCCAAATCTCAACATTATCAAAATTGTCTATCAAAATTGCAACATCCTCTTCGGTAATTTCGATAGCCTTGTCTGTTTTTTCGATCTGAATAAAATCACCGTTATACAGAATTCTATAATGACGCATAATTCCCGAAGCATCTGGAATATCGTAAAAAAACGGTCTTCGAAAATCGATCTTATAACCGTAGTATTGCCCAAGGATAATACTACATCCCATAATATAGTAATGATCTTCGCTTAAATTTTTGATTTGAGGTTCGAAATCATATCCCGCCGCGTTGACAATATTCTTGTAACGCTCTGTGGATTTCAAAACTGTATTATGAAATGGAATAGTTGCTATTTTAATCTCATTTTTCTGCAATATTTGCGAGAAAGAATCCTCTAGCACTAATTCAATTTGTGGTAGTAATTCCTGTACTCGTTGTTCGGAAGTAATTCCCTCTTCCAATTCTGGGTACTCTTCGGCAATCTTCAAAACACTTTGTGCTCTGTCCCGAAGCAATTTATTTTCACTGTGTAAGAACTCTCTATACTGATCGAAGAACAAAGAGAAACTTATCCTAATATCTAAGGGAAAATCGTGCTCTAGTACGTTCATAACAGTTTATTTACGGTGGTTTAACAAAAATAATACAAAACTAACTCACTTGATGACTGCATTAACAATAAATTAAATCAATAATAAGCAGTTTCTCTAATTTTGAAGACGAATAACACCTTTTCATTAGGACATGAAACCCTAAAAGTTTTCTATATAACCAATAATACCCCCAAGTGATGCATTATTATTAGACTTCAAAAGCCTGTTTTTGTTACAGCTTATGTTGTTTATTTATGTTTTTATTGAAATTACGATGAAAAAAATTAACATTTACTGATATTTAAAAGTTAATTTTTGGGGTTTAAAGAGCATATTACATATTTTTACCAATCCAAAAATTATCTAGAATGAAAAAAATAGCATTGCTTGCTCTTTTGGTACTATCTGTTGCCTGCAAACAAGAAGAAAAGGGATATTCAATTACCGCAAATACTGAAGGATTTGATGATGGAGTAACGGTATATGTAAATGCAATTAATCGCTCGAATCGCCCTACAATTATAGATTCTACTACTATACAGAATGGTAAGTTTAAGATGGCACTACCAGTGGTAGAAGATAACGACTTCAACTATTTGACTTTTAAAGGAATACCGAATAATGTATTGTTTTTAGCAGAAAATAATCCCTTAAAAATGACGATTTACAAAGATAGTTTGCGTTCTTCGGTAATAACTGGAGGTCCAGAAAATGAACTATTCTTTAGCTACCTTAAGAAAATGACATCTTTTGGAAAACTAAGGCAAGATCTAAGCAATCAGTACCAAATAGCATCCAAGTTAAAAGAAACTGATAAAGCTATCAAATTATCTAAAGATCTACAGCAGATAAGAGTTGACGAGAATAGTTTTAGAAAAGAAATAGCTGAAAACAACCCTAATTCTTTAGTTGCCGTTATGGCACTTACTGATCTTCTTAATCTAAAGGCGGTTCCTGCTAAAGAAGTAAAACAAATTTATGGTACTATACAAGATACGCTAAAAACATCGCGATTAGGAAGGAACCTAGATCGTCTTATTGCAGCATCTATAGGAAAAATAGATATTGGCAGTGAAGCTGAAGACTTCTCTGCTCCAAATCCCGAAGGGAAAATGGTATCTCTAAAAGAGTCTATGGGTAAAATCACTATCATTGATTTTTGGGCATCTTGGTGTAAGCCTTGTAGAGCTGAAAATCCAAATGTGGTTAGAGTCTACAATAAATATCACGATAAAGGTTTAAATATTATTGGTGTTTCATTAGATAGAAAAAAAGATCATTGGACTACTGCAATTGATCAAGATAATTTAGAGTGGAATCATGTTTCTCATTTAAAATTTTGGCAAGATCCAATAGCAAAAGCATACGGAGTGCGATCAATTCCTGCGACATTTATTATCGATGAAAAAGGAAATGTAATTGCAAAGAACTTGAGAGGTCCAGCACTAGAAACTAAAATTTCAGAACTGCTTGGAGAAAGTTCTTTATAATTTTAGATTTTTACAGATAAATAAAAAGCGACTCTACGGAGTCGCTTTTTTATTTATTATAATGTCTCGTCCTGAAATAAGTTGACGTAATTTAGACTTATTTATGACACATTCAGAAGAACCAAGGAAGAAGCGTACACAACGGGATTATAATTTAGGCTTTAAATTATCGGTAGTTGCTCAAGTA
>NZ_JBSWZK010000019.1:0-30145 GCF_054054605.1 Aquimarina sp. 433 | reverse complement strand
GAAAGGTTATTGTATTTTTGGTAAGGCGCAATGCTTGCAGAAAGTAAAAGTTAGCAATCAATGCGCAGAAAAATCGAAAAGCAAAGTAACATTTTGTCCTGCTACGACACATATATTAGACGTTACCACCAATTGATTGAATGATTAACGAGAGAATCATAGAGCGAATTGAATACTGTTTAAAAAAGGATAAAAGGATTTCCTTTCTTGTCGGAGCGGGTATCTCTGCCGAAAGTGGAATTCCAACTTTTCGCGGCAAGGAAGGTTATTGGGTTTCTGGTTCTAAGAATTATAAAGCTCAGGAAATTGGAACCAAAAGGTTTTTTAATATCGCTTCACACGAAGTTCTCAAATTCTATTTATATAGGAAATCTATAACTCAATATGCTGAACCTAATCAGAGTCACTTAATGCTTAAAGAAATTGGGGATATTCTTAGTGAAAAATTTGCCTTAATTTCTCAGAATGTGGATAGTTTACATAAAAAAGCTGGGAATTCAGAAGAAAAAACTTTTCTGATTCACGGAGATCACGATTTTATGAGATGCGGAGATGAATGTTCAAGTGAATTGTATCCTTTTCCAAAAGACATTGAGTTAAAAGATAGAAAAAAAGATCAGCTAACTGAAGAGGAAATTAAAATTTTAAAATGTCCGAAATGTGGAGAAGATTTAAGACCTCATGTTTTATGGTTTGATGAATATTACAATGAAAAATTCTTCAAAAAAGACACTGTTTTGAGAATTTCTAAGGAAACCGGAATATTGTTTATTCTTGGAACTTCTGGAGAAACAACTCTTCCTCAATTAATTGCTAAAAATGTTTTAGCCAAAAATGGAATGGTTGTCGAAATAAATATTGCGGACAGTTATTTTTCTGAATTATTAAAAAATAAAAAGAACGGAATTATAATCAGGTCTGAAAGTAGTCCATTCTTGACGGAATTAAAAAAAGAAATAGAAAAACAGGTGGTAACACTGTATAACAAATCATAGCTACCTTCGGCAAGCTACGCTTGTTATACTTACCGTTGTACAACATATGAAAAAAGTATTTTACTCATTATTATTGATTTTACTTTCTTTATCATCTAAAGCACAAGAAAATCCCTTACTTCAAAAATTATCCGAATTAGAAGGTTCTGAAAAACAAGTAAATTATGTACTTAATCTCGACTTCCCCGAATTACAAGAAAATGAAGTAATAATTAAGCTTAAAGAAAAATTGAATTCTGACTTGAATTCAGTAATTGATTGTGTGATTCCATATAAAATAAGCGAAAGTTTAAAACTCACGAATGAAGAAAAACAAGAATTAAAAAAACGTATTTCAAAAATAGCTGAAAAATTTTCTGAATCGGAGTACTACACAATTTTCGAATTTTCTGGAGGGTACGCTCCTATTTTTGGAATAAATATAAAAAATGTAAAAAATAAACAAATAGTGGTTGTGATGCTTGGTAGAGATTGTACCAAAGATCAAACTGAATTAAAAGCGGAAGAAATTTATACCGTATTTAATGACAGAATGGACGAATTAATGAATAAATAAACGTTGTACAACAACATATATGTGATCATAGCAGTTCCTGCTGGATTTAATGGCAATCGCTTATTTGCCATGACGCAATGCTTGCAGAATAAAAAAGTTAGCAACCAATGCGCAGTTTTTGTCGAAAACAGGGTAACATTTTGCCCTGCTACGACACATATATAAAACGTTGTACACAATTCTATGAAAAAAAATACTAGAATATTATTATCTGGAATTTTACTGATTTTAACTTCTTGTAAATCAGAAATAAGTACGCCTGAATTAAAAATACACTTCACTGAAGATCAAATTTCGGATTTTAACAAAATAACCGAATTCTTTATTGAACAGATATGTGAAAACAATAAAGCATCTGATTTCGAAGATTGTTTTAAAAAAATCCTTCCGGAACTAGTTAATAATGGATGGAGTCCTATTCTTGAAAAAGTAGATTTTGAAAAACAAAACGAAATGTATAATTCGCTTTCAAATGAAACTTTTAAAGAAATATGGAGTTTCCAAAAAAGCCAACAACACTCGGAAGAAACTAAATATAAATCTGGAGGTATAAATACTTCTGGAAAATATTTGGAATTTCTCAACGTAATAGGAAATAGAAACAATTATGTTTCCAACTATGTTAAAGAAATTTATGCATCTGGCGATGTTCCAAGCAATGCTTCATTACAAAATCATATATACACGAATCCAAACGATTTAAATTTAAATGATTACAACATACAAGTTTTAATTGCAATAAATTATTTGACCCAAAACGATGGGCAAAAACGTGCTGAAAAGTAGTGTAAAATAAAAACTGTGTACAACACGATATATGTGCCATAGCAGCAAAGTGATCAATCCAATGGTTGTCGTATATTTATGAAGGTGCAATGCTTGCAGAATGAAAAAGTTAGCAACCAATGCACAGAAAAATCAAAAAATAGGGTAACATTTTGCTCTGCTACGACACATATATTAAACGTTATCCGTGCATTTTAGGAATCTGAAAAACAAAACGAAAGCAACGAACGGTTAACCACTCAATGACCTAAGTATTTTTGTGATGGTTAAGGTTTAATTGAGGAAAAAGCGATAGAAAAAACCAAAATTGAGGAGGTTTACGCAAGTAAAACGTGCTAAAAAATCGCTTTTTTGGCTGATCAGCATCTGACGAAAAAAAGTTCAGGTCCATTTAGTAAGGTCCGTTACTAATCCAATGGTTGCAAGGTGATCGCAAGAAGAAAAAATAAAAATTGACGGAGTAATAACGCAAGTAATATCACCTTGCATGGCTAGTCTAGTAAGGTTAGTGACTGAAAAAAATAAACGCACGATAACAAGATATATGTGCCATAGCAGCAAAGTAATCAATCGATTGGTTGTTGTATATTTATGATGGCGCAATGCTTGCAGAAAGTAAAAGTTAGCAACCAATGCGCAAAAAACCGAAAAACAGGGTAACAATTTACTCTGCTACGACACATATATTAAACGTTATCCGTGCATTTTAGGAATCTGAAAAGTAGAACGAAAGCAACGAACGGTTAACCATCCAATGACCTGAGTATTTTTTTGATGGTTAAGGTCTAATCGAGGAAAAAGCGATAGAAAAAACCAAAATTGAGGAGGTTTACGGAGTAGTACATGCTAAAAAATCGCTTTTTGGCTGATCAGCTACGGACGAAAAAAAGTTCAGGTTCATTTAGTAAAGTCTGTTATTAATCCAATGATTGCAAGGTGATCGCAAGAAGAAAAAATAAAATTGACGGAGTAATAACGTAAGTAATATCACCTTACTTGGCTAGTCTAGTAAGATTAGTGACTGAAAAAAATAAACGCACGATAACAAAATATATGTGACATAGCAGCAAAGTGATCAATCGATTGGTTTGTGTATATTTATCAAGGCGCAATGCTTGCAGAAAGTAAAAGTTAGCAACCAATGCGCAGAAAAAACCGAAAACAGGGTAACATTTTGCGCTGCTACGACACATATATTAAACGTTAGCAAACATTCTTGAAAAAATTGAAATATATCAACTTTCTAATATTAATTATAACACTTAGTTGTTCGAGGAATAAAACTAATTCGAATAACAAAAATATTCTTGATCAAAATATTGACACAATTAGCTATCATTATACTGGATTTAATAATGGACTTAAACTTGATTTATTGAGTAATGGTACTTTCATAAACGAAAAATATTTGTTTGGCTGTACTGGTGGTGGAGAAAGGAAAAAAGTATTTGGCAATTATAAATTAGATAGTATTACACTAAAATTAATTCCCAAAAAAGTTGAATTTACGCAATATCCTATGGATATGGAGTCAAAACCAATTACTACTAAGGTTGCTTACGGAATTGACTCACTTAATATTAAAACTGAATATCAAATCATTACTTGGGAAAATAAAAAATACCTTTTATCTGATTTTTATGATTTAGGCTGGAGTATTGAAAAAGAAAATGATTATCTAAGATTTGCAGATTATTTAAATTCTGGACTTGAACCTAAAACGAGTGGAATGTATTTAGTCAACGGAACTAAAGATTCTATTACCTCAGAATTTAACTTAAGTCAGATACCCATAAAATGGCAAAAATACTTTCTAAAAGAACCTATCTCAGCAAAAATAAAAAGTATAAAAAAAGTGATTGACAAAGAAGATAATGAAAATTTTTGGTGGCTAATTGAACTGAATAAAGGAGACGAAAATGGAATGAACAGTCGTCTAACGATGACAACTAAGGATGATATGTTTTTTATGGATATTGATTCGGTTCTAAAAAACAGCAGTTATGGCAGATATCATATGCCCGATTTTACACCTGACAAATATCCTATTGGAACTGAATTAAGAACTAAATGGAAATAAAACACGTTTGCTAACAATTTGTATATTGCATATGCCGCCTTCGGCAGGCAAACGCACCATACAAGAGACGTTATCCGTGCATTTTAGGAATCTGAAAAGTAGAACGAAAGCAACAAACGGTTAACCACACCATGACTTGAGTATATTTGTGATGGTTAGTGTCAAATCGAAGAAAAAGCGATAAGAAAAACCAAAATTGAGGAGGAATACGGAGTAGTAACGTGCTAAAAAATCGCTTTTTTGGCTAATCAGCTACGGACGAAAAAAAGTTCAGGTTCATTTGGTAAGGTCTGTCCCTACTCAATGATTGCAAGGTGATCACGAGAAGAAAAAATCAAATAGACGTAGTAATTACGTAAGTAATATCACCTTGCTTAGCTAGTCTAGTAAGGTTAGTGACTGAAAAAAATAAACGCACGATAACACGATATATGTGTCATAGCAGCAAAGTGATCAATCGAATGGTTGTTGTATTTTTGGTAAGGCGCAATGCTTGCAGAAAGGAAAAGTTAGCAATCAATGCGCAGAAAAACCGAAAAACAAGGTAACATTTTGCTCTGCTACGACACATATATTAAACGTTGTAGCCAATTTGAAAAAAACTAATGAAATTTAATCTAATAATAATTCTCCTTTTCCTTTCTCAAACAATTTCTTCGCAAGAAAGTGACATATTCAAAGTAGAAATCAATAAAAAAGAAAAACCTGAATTTAAAGCTGATTACAGATTATTTAAACATAGGTATAACTATTTCTATCAGGATGAAAACTATATAGTAAAAGACTATTGCAGAGGTGAATTCGGTGGTACAGTTGAATTCACAAATAAAGAGACTAAAAAAGTTTATGTTGCAAAGGCTACTTGTCCATCTTCTTTGATAAAAATGAACGGAAAATATTACCTAGTTACTTCATTAGCACATATGTCTGGATCTTTTGGAATTTACGAAATTAGTGACCCGACGGAACTTTCTGAATTAAAAACCACTGATTCTAAAAAAGATAAATTCTTTAAAAGGAAATCAAACAATGGACTTAAAAAGTTATATAAAGAAATCGGAGGAACAATACTTATAAGTTTTCCTTATGAGAATGAGCTTTATTTTATAACATCCGATGGAAGTGGGACTTTTCTATCTAAAAGAAAAGGCTCTGAATTGATTAAATTAAAAAAGTTGTTAGACTATAAAGTATTCACATACGAAACTGGAATTAAAATCACTAATCGTGAGCATTACCTTAATAACTTTCAATTGACACAAGACAAGGGAATAGGTTTTTTTGATATTTCAGAGAATATTATTAGAATAAATATTTATAAATAAAACTGGCTACAACAATTTGTATATTGCATATACTCCCTTCGGGAAGCAAACACAACATACAATAGACGTTGGCAAACATTAAAAATGGATCAAAAAGAAATCACATATTCGGAATTTTATGAATTAATTTTTGAAAGTCTACCGGATTTTCGAAAATTGGAAGTTTTTGACGAATACAAAGACGAAATAAATGACGGTTTTCCTGCTATTGTAATATTATCTGAATTGGCAAGAAAAATGATGAAAGAAACTGAGAATGGAAATGAAAAAGTAGCTGACAAATTACTTGGAATAGTTGAGAATGTATTAGCGGATTTCCCAGACTCTCGAATTGCTGCGTTAATTGGAACTGATTTCATCGTGAGTATTTTGGAATATCCAATGGAAAAGGAATTGAAAATTAGTGTTTTGAAAAAAATGGGAAAAGAAACACTAAGAGGTTACGAAATTTCCAAAAATGGATACAGAGAAATATTTAAATAAAAAACGATTTGCCAACAATATATATGTGATCATAGCAGCTATAGATGAATCCAATAGTTGTTCTATTTTTGGTAAGGCGCAATGCTTACAGAAAGAAAAAGTTAGCAACCAATGCGCAGTTTTTGTCGAAAATAGGGTTACATTTTGCTCTGCTACGACACATATATTAAACGTTGTGTACAATACAAAAAAAATGTACTCGAAAAAAGCCAGAATTGAAGTTCAAAAGCAAATAATCGATTTTGCCAAATTAGATTCAAATATCATTGATTGTGCAATCGTTGGTTCTGAATCTGTAGGGAATGATGACAAATGGTCTGATATTGATTTGACATTCGGATATGAAAACGACGCAGATGTAAATCAAATATTGAGAGATTGGAGCAAAATGATGTCGGAAATTTTCGATGCTAACAAGCTATTTGACATATCTTACCAAGAGTCACTTTATCGGGTTTTCCTTCTACCAAATGCTTTACAAGTGGACTTGTCTTTTACGCCAAGTGAACATTTTGGAGCGATAACGGATAATTTTAAACTAATTTTTGGCAACCAGAGAAAAAGAGAATTTAAATCACTTCCCGAAATCAATTTTATCGCTGGATATACAATTTTATTTGCGTTAAAGACAAGGACTTCTACTGAAAGGGAAAAATATTGGCAGGCGGAATATTATCTAGCCAAATGCCGAGAAAATACAATGATACTTAAATGCCTTAAAGAAAATCTCAATTCATTTGACGGAAGAAGTTTTGATGAACTAACGCCTAATTTTTTAAAACAAATTCAAAATACACTGATTAACGAACCAACCAAACGAAACCTAGAAAATGGTTTAAAGTCTATGATACAAATACTAATAAAAGAATTGTCCACGGTTGACAATTTGAACTATAAATTTATTAAGGAATTAAAAATAATTGGTAAATAAGTACTGCACACAACACGGTGTATAAAACATAGCTAATAAGTGCTTAACCAAAAGGTTTGTGTATATTTAGAAAGTCCGCCAAATTTTTAACTTGGCTTTTTAAAAGAGAAAAATTAAAAACAAAATATAAAAATTCGGCTCTGTGTTAATCCGAAAAGTTAGCGTCTTTTTACACGCTACGTTTCATACACAAGACCGTTGTACGCAAGCCGAAAAACGAACTCAAATTGATAAAAAGAGCTATAATAATTACATTAATTCTCAACTCGATAATTCTGATTGGAATTCCGTCAGGGCACGGTTATGGAATAATGATATTGATTGAGTATTTAAGTGTTCGGAATGTAATCGATTTAGGATTTGAATTCGACAAAAATTATCCTTATGAAAGCAGTCTATTTTTAGTAGTTATTGTTTCACTTATTGGAAAACTGATTTCAATTGGACCATTATTTTCTAAAAACATTTTGACCAAAAAGAATTGGATTTACATAGGACTGACTTTAATGCTGATTTCATTCCTTTTTGTTTGCTATGGGGCTTGGGAATATGACAGTTTTCTTTTTGCAATAACGCTTGGAAGCGGAATACCTTTTTTAATGTATTTCGGCAGAGTTTTATATTTGATTAGAAAAGAAAACAACAAATCTGAATTAATAACTGAATGAAAAAAAAGATAATCTTTGGGATTTTAGCATTTATTATCGGAATTGGAATATCTCTATTTTCTTATTCCTTTTTTAGAGAGCAAATTCAGAGTATTTTCCTCTGGTCTACTTCAAACCGAATTAGATTTATGGGAAAGAATTTTTATCTTTTTGGGAGTAATTTTTACTATTTGAGCATAGGCATATCATTCTTCGTTTTGACTCTTGAAAACCTGAATCAAAGACTAACAGAGGTTTTCAAAAACGGAATTATATGCTTCTTGACTTTTGGAATTTCTTTAATCGGAATTTCCGCAATCGATGCGAACATAAAAGTTATAGAGTGTACAGCTTGTGATGATGGAATAAGAAGTTTACATTGGAATGGAATAAATTATGGATTGATTATAGGAACAAGTGCTATGATTTCGGTTATTCTAAGTCTAATAAAAATAATACGAACGAAAAAAGCCAGCGTACAACACGATATATGTGATCATAGCAGTTAGGTGATTAATCAAATGGTTGTTGTATTTTTAGTAAGGCGCAATGCTTGCAGAAGCTAAAAGTTAGCAACCAATGCGCAAGAAAAATCGAAAATCAAGGTAACAATTTACTCTGCTACGACACATATATTAAACGTTGTAGCCAATTAAACTGAATGCGAAAAACAGTCAAATTTATAGAAGATAGAATTAAGTGGAGAGCTTCTCAACATAATCTGCCGAATAAAACTGTATTTTTATTTGAGAACTTGACTGATGAAGTCAAAATGAAATACTTAAATCATTTTGACGAAAAAGATAGCGGAAAAATAATCTTACTATTTACGGATTCGAAGAATAATTGGACAGCATTGGGAACAAAAAGAATTATTGGGTATGATGGAACAAAACTCAACTCTGTAAAATTAGATGCAATTGAAGATGTGGATTCTAAAAATCGGAAAGAATATTTCGAAAAAGCAGAAACTGGTGAAACTAAACTCAAAAAAATTAAAAAACGCAACGAACGCGAATTGTTAGTTACTGAATTTGACGGAAAAGAAACGATTTTTATTACGAAAAAAGGAAGTGACTTATTCTCTCTCTGGAATATTATGATTATGATAATGAGATTAAATAAATAAACTGGCCACAACAACATATATGTGATCATAGCAGCTAAGTAATGAATCGAATGGTTGTTGTATTTTTGGTAAAGCGCAATGCTTGCAGAAAGTAAAAGTTAGCAACCAATGCGCAGAAAAATCAAAAAACAAGGTAACAATTTGCTCTGCTACGACACATATATAAAACGTTGTGGTTAATTCTAATTAAAGTTGTGAAAAAAATCTTATCCTTATTTTTAATATTTATCTCAATATTCAGCTGTAAATCTGATAGAGTTGACGGAGTTCTAATTGGAGGTACATTATTTGCCCATCAATCTTTCTCTGAAAATCAAAAAATGAAAAAACTGATTTCCAAGGCTCTAACGAAAGATAAAAACGCAATTATTGAACTAAAAGATTTTCCAAATGGAGGAGCAGCAAGCGGATATGATTTAGGTTACGTTCTGACTCAAATAATATATCGAATCGGCGAAAAGGATTTTGCAAAAATACTGAACGGAATACCAAAATCTGAACGAAAAGGTTTTGCTGGATTAATTATGGTCGGACTTGAATACGGAGATCATGATAATGATGGAAAAATGGATAATAAACGAATGGAATCTGAATTTCCAAAGCTGACTAAAATATTGAATGAATAAAAACTAACCACAACACTATATATGTGGTCATAGCAGCAAAGTGATCAATCGAATGGTTATTGTATATTTATGAAGGCGCAATGTTTGCAAAAAGTTAAAGTTAGCACCCAATGCGCGAAAAAAAACCAAAAAGCAGGGTAACATTTTGCCCTGCTACGACACATATATAAAACGTTATCCGTGCATTTGAGGAACCTGAAAAGTAAAACGAAAGCAACGAACGGTTAACCACCCAATGGCCTTAGCATTTTTGTGATGGTTAGTGTTCAATCGAGGAAAAAGCGATAAGAAAAACCAAAATTGCGGAGGTTTACGGAGTAATAACGTGCTAAAAAATCGCTTTTTTGGCTGACCAGCTTCTGAAGAAAAAAAGTTCAGGTTCATTTAGTAAGGTCCGTTACTAATCCAATGATTGCAAGGTGATCGCAAGAAGAAAAAATAAAATTGACGGAGCAGTAACGCAAGTAGTATCACCTTGCTTGGCTAGTCTAGTAAGGTTAGTGACTGAAAAAAGAACGCACGATAACAAGATATATGTGCCATAGCAGCAAAGTGATGAATCCAATGGTCTGTGTATATTTGTTAAGGCGCAATGCTTGCAAAATGGAAAAGTTAGCAACCAATGCACAGAAAAAACCAAAAACAGGGTAACATTTTGCCCTGCTACGACACATATATTAAACGTTATCTGTGCATTTTAGGAATCCGAAAGGTAGAACGAAAGCAACAAACGGTTAACCACACCATGACTTGAGTATTTTTGTGATGGTTAGTGTCTAATCGAGGAAAAAGCGATAAGAAAAACCAAAATTGAGGAGGATTACGGAGCAGTAACGTGCTAAAAAATCGCTTTTTTGGCTGATCAGCTTCTGACGAAAAAAAGTTCAGGTTCATTTGGTAAGGTCTGTCTCCTACGCTATGATTGCAAGGTGATCGCAAGAAAAGAAAAAATAAAAATTGACGGAGTAATAACGCAAGTAATATCACCTTGCATGGCTAGTCTAGTAAGGTTAGTGACTGAAAAAAATAAACGCACGATAACAAGATATATGTGCCATAGCAGCAAAGTAATCAATCGATTGGTTTGTGTATATTTATGAAAGCGCAATGCTTGCAAAGAGTAAAAGTTAGCAATCAATGCGCAGTTTTTGTCGAAATCAGGGTAACATTTTGCCCTGCTACGACACATATATTAAACGTTAGCATATATTGATAAGAAAGATAATTAAAATATGATTCATTTAATTCTTGCAATAATCTGTTTTGAAATAGGTGCAGTTGCTTTATCCTTCGTATTTAGAAAGACCAAAGCAGAAAAGGAATATGATCAAAAATTAAACGAAAGCTTGGCTGATGAATATATTATAGATCCAGAGACAGGAGCCAAGTTGACTTTAGAACAAGCCGAGTCGGGTCATTGGATTGAACATAATAATGAATTCTTAGCGGTTCCTGAAGAGCAAATAGAAAAATTATATACCGAAGAACAAAAAGAAGTAGAAAGAGCAATAAATTATTTAAAAAGTGAACCTAATTATATCAAGGAAAAATTCACGGAACAAGATATTGAGTTACTTGAAAACACAAGAATTTTAAGTAAATACGATAATTGGACGTACTCTGACCTATTTAAGATAGAATATTGTGATGGTTATGTGTTTTTACCATCTGTAAAATTAATTGGTAATCAACATTCTTATTTTGATGATGATTATCAAGAATCCCAAGTTATGTTTTGGATCAAATTGGACAATGATTTTGGTCATTATTATTTGAGAGAAAAATCGTCTACTGAAAAATTTTTAGACCTAATAAAAAATGATGATGATTTAAAACTTAAAGGCTACGAATCTTTTACATTTAAAAAGTCGCCTGACATTATTAATCTTTTAAGGATATTAAAATCTTTTGAAGGTCAGAAAAAACTAGAAATTGAGTTTTATAGAAATAATGTCCTCATAAAAAATGAGAAGTTTGTAAATCGTAAAGACATTAATAGAATAGAAGAAATAATTAAAAACATATGCTAACAATTTGTATAGTGCATATGTTCCCTTCGGGAAATAAACGCACCATACAAGAGACGTTACAGGCAATAAGAAAAAAAACAAATGAGCAATAAAATCCAAGAAAGAACAGTATGGCAAAAATTAAGACCATCTCTCAATAATTATGAGATGAGTGAATCTTGGGAAGATGCTTTTAATTTGTTTGAGAGTAGAATAAAAAATAAGTTTTTGAACCCAATTTCTCTGCTAATTAACCAAGGAAATAATGAAGGTGTTGGATTTTCAATCGTTTCAATTGAGTGCATTTTAATTGAAACATTTGCAGCATTTAGAAATGGAAGTATTTACAATAATAGATACAATGAAGAAAAAGACCCACCTTATCAATATAGTGATTGTCAAGAACTATTTGTCAACTTCTTAAAAACTGAGAACATTTTCAAACATAACTTCGAAGAAGAAGATGATGAAAATAAAACACGAATAACCTATTCTGCTGATAAGTTCTACGTCGATGTTAGATGTGGACTAATTCATGAAGGTAGGACAAAAAAAGACTGGACAATTAATCTCAAACCAAAAGAGGAACAGAAAGGAACGTTGTTTGGGAAAGACGGGAATAAGAAAAAAATATACCGTACAATTTTTTATAAACTCTTAGATAAGTACTTAACTAAATATCTAAAAGAATTACGTCAAAGTAGCGAAAAAGGAAAGAGGCTAAGAAGAAATTTTGCGAGAAAAATGGATAACCTTTACAATTTCAAACCGAATAAAAAAAGATTTGAATGGTGGATTTATTGACGAATAAAAATGAATACTGCCTGTAACAATGTATATGACGGTCATGCCCAGCAAGAGCTGGTCACGCCGCATATACGAAACGTTGTGTGTAATTAAAATAGACCTAATTGAAAGAATTTGAGAAATACGAAGTTTGGGAAGATTATTGGTGTTACAAACCCATAAATAACCCTACTTTTGAAATACTAAAAACACTCAATTATTATTGTTGGAAGCCAAGAGAAAATGATGAAATTAAAATCAGAATTGAATCTTTCAACAATACTGAATTACCAAGAGACAGTCAAATAAAAGCAATTGAATTTGTTATAGGAAATGAATCTGAAATTTTAGATGGTATTTGGAATTATTATCAAAACTTGATTCTACCTGTATATAAATCAGCTATAGACATTGAAACAGAAGATATTGCAAATAATAAATCAGAACTATCAAAAATTTTCGGAGTTAAAGCAATTGAAATAGCTCCACTTCAATCTTATAATTCTGTTTACTATTTGATTGAGTTTGACTTCAAATATGATTGCGAACACGGACTCTATCTACTCTTTAAAAACAACACACCAATTGATTTGTTTAGCGAAGGTGATAAAGATTACGATTCGATAGGAATTTATGAAAATGGACTTGATAATAAAGATAAATCTCCTTTAAAAGTTCATCTCAGCGAAACAAATGGAAACCCTTTGTTAGACGGAGAATATTTTTTTAACCAGCAAATTGAATTTGCCTTATCAAAAGGAGCTTATCGAATATTTTATACGATTAATGATAGTCAAAGAGTTCGAAACTTCATTGTGAATGAGAACTTAGAAAAATTCACATTAGAGTATGTTCTCAAAAACTGTACATTATAAACTGAAATGTATTTAAAAGGATATAGAATCAAAACGTCTCATGGTAATATTCAACCTATCACTCTACCTAAATGGGATTTTGGAGGAGATAAACCTTGGACTAATAGTATTTGGAATAAAACTCTAAACTCAATCAGAGAAATGGACGAAACTAATTATCCTTTGACCATTTCAGACTTGGATGATTCATCAATAATGAAAATACACTTAAGAGACAAAATAGAATTGGATAATTGGTTACGCGAAACATTTAAATAATAAACCACACACAACAATTTGTATATTGCATATGCCGCCTTCGGCTAGCAAACGCAACATACAAGGAACGTTGTAAGTAATTGTGAAAAAAACATTATACATATTAATCAACTTATTATTTCTGATATTACTTGGCTGTAAATCAACGAGGATTTCAGAATTGAATGAAATGTTCAATGACTCTCAAATTGAAAGCATTAATAAGTCTCCATTCAGCACTGCGAAATTTTTAAATGCGGAACTAAAAATGCAGAAAAAATTCAGGGGCTTATATTTAAATACACTGAACGAAATTCAAAGTAAGTCCCCTAAAAATCCAATAATTATAAGTGAATATTATGATTTTATATGCTCTGGATGTCCTGCAAATTATATTTCGATCTTCAATAATAGAGTTCTGATCACTTTGAACTTAAATAGAAAAACTATGAAATATGACGAAAAAAGAGAAAATAAAAATAAAGATGATTTAATATCTGAAGGAGGAGTATATCTTGACATTATAGAGATTTATGGAAAATTAAATTCCCAAAAGAAGTGGAATGCTGAACCTGAAAAATATGGAACGGAGGAATGTATTGACGGAGGACATACCTTTTTTACCGTTTACTATCCTAACAAAAAAATAGAAAGTATGTATATGAGATGTTGGCTACCAAAAAAAATTAGAAAAAATATTAAATAAAAACTACTTACAACAGTTTGTATATTGCATATACTCCCTTCGGGAAGCAAACGCAACATACAAGGAACGTTATCCGTGCATTTTAGAAATCTGAAAAGCAAAACGAAAGCACCGGACGGTTAACCACACCGTGACTTGAGTAAGTTTGTGATGGTTAGTGTCTAATCGAGGAAAAAGCGATAAAAGAAACCAAAATTGAGGAGGATTACGGAGTAATAACGTGCTAAAAAAACGCTTTTTGGGCTGATCAGCTTCTGACGAAAAAAAGTTCAGGTTCATTTAGTAAGGTCTGTTACTAATCCAATGATTGCAAGGTGATCGCGAGAAGGAAAAAATAAAATTAACGGAGTAATAACGCAAGTAATATCACCTTGCTTGGTTAGTCTAGTAAGGTTAGTGACTGAAAAAAATAAACGCACGATAACAAGATATATGTGCCATAGCAGCTAAGTGATTAATCGAATGGTTCGTGTATATTTGGTAAGGCGCAATGCTTGCAAAAAGTTAAAGTTAGCAACCAATGAGCAGAAAAACCTAAAAACAGGGTAACAATTTGCTCTGCTACGACACATATATTAAACGTTAGCATTCATTAAAAAAACTGTGAATTATTTTACCGAAATAAAATCTGAACCAATCTCGAAAGTTGAAATAGTTAATCTTTTTGAGAGTGATAATAATTCAGAATCGAACTGTGAATTTGTGATAGTTAAGGAATCTAATTCATATAATCCAATTATCAATCTAAAAATCCAATCTGATTATAGTCCAACTTTTAAGCAGAGTGATATTGTTAATGGAATTATTTTAGTCGGTTATGGAGAAAAGTTCGCAATGTTTGACCTAAATAAAAATGAAAAACTAACTGAATTACATTTTGACGGTTACTTTAGTGAGTTTATTGTTGATGGTAATGATGTTTTTGTCGCAAGTGATTGTGAATTGATAAATTTAACTCTTGACGGAAAAACTAAATGGAGAACTGAAAACTTGGGAATTGACGGAGTAGTAATTCACGAATTGTCTTCGTTGAAAATTAATGGAAGTGGAGAATGGGATCCCCCTGGAGGGTGGGAAGATTTTGAAATTGACAGAAAAACAGGAAAGAAAAATTAAAAACGAAATGCTAACAATTTGTATAGTGCATATGCTCCCTTCGGGAAGCAAACGCACCATACAAGAGACGTTATCCGTGCATTTTAGGAATCTGAAAAGTAGAACGAAAGCAACAAACGGTTAACCACACCATAACTTGAGTATTTTTGTGATGGTTAGTGTCTAATTGAGGAAAAAGCGATAAAAGAAACCAAAATTGAAGAGGATTACGGAGTAGTAACGTGCTAAAAAATCGCTTTTTTGGCTAATCAGCTTCTGACGAAAAAAAATTCAGGTTCATTTGGTAAGGTCTGTCTCCTACTCTATGATTGCAAGGTGATCGCGAGAAGAAAAAATAAATTTGACGGAGTAATTGCGCAAGTAATATCACCTTGCTTGGCTAGTCTAGTAAGGTTAGTGACTGAAAAAAATAAACGCACGATAACAAGATATATGTGCCATAGCAACTAAATGATGAATCGAATGGTTGTTGTATTTTTGGTAAGGCGCAATGCTTGCAAAATGGAAAAGTTAGCAAACAGTGCGCAGAAAAATCGAAAAGCAAGGTAACATTTTGCTCTGCTACGACACATATCTTAAACGTTAGCAACAAGATGAAAAACCAAATTACTAATCAGAATAATTTGAATAAAACTTTAATATTTATTTTTGTTATAATCTTAACAATTAGCTGCCAGACTAATAAGAAAAAAGCACCTGAAACCAAAAGTAGTTTTTATACAGTAAAAGGAATTGGGAAGGTAAAAAAAGGCACCTATACTTTTTGTGGAACTGTTCCTACTCAAGTAGATTACTCATATCGCAAGGGAAAGTGGATATTTATAACCCATGACAAAATTAAAATCGCAGAAGGTGAATATGATACCACACTGACAAAAGACAATAGCGGCGGAGGTTGTGAGATTGAATATTTCGAAAATACAATTGATCTAAAAAAATGGAAGTTTTGGAATATTGATGGAAAAGATATTAAACCAAACGAACAACTAATTAGTTTAATTGAATCGAAAAAAATAACCAATATTATTAGTCTAAAGTAATAAACCAGTTGCTAACACGATATATGTGATCATAGCAGTTAGGTGATGAATCGAAAGGTTATTGTATTTTGGTAAGGCGCAATGCTTGCAGAATGGAAAAGGTAGCAACCAATGCGCAGAAAAATCAAAAAGCAAGGTAACATTTTGCCCTGCTACGACACATATATAAAACGTTACAAACCATTTGACCAAAACTATGGCTGATTGTCAACTTTGCAAAAAAAATGAAGCTAACCAAACAGGTTCTCACCTGACTTCTTGTTTTATTGTTGCATCTCAAATCGGAAAAAGAGATGAAGAAAAGGGACATAATTTGACTGCTGACCCAAATCAGGATTATTCAGAAAACAGGAAAGCTGACGACATTAAAGAAGATTACATACTTTGTTCGGGATGTGAAAAAAGGCTTTCATATATAGAAAGTTATTTCAGCCAGGAAATAACGAACAAAATAGAAGAATCAAAGTTTTCTGAAAATTTCCCAATTACAGAAACAGAAGATGAGCCGAAATCAAAATATTACACTTGTATCAGAACTTCTCCAATTGCTTTTCATTTATTAATTTATTCTATAATTTGGAGAGCATCAATTTCCAACAAACCAATCTTCAAAGGTTTTAAAACACCTGAAAAAGCGGAAGAAAAATTAAGAGAGATTTTAGATTCATTTCTTCCTGAATATAGAGACCATAAAATTAGCACTAAACTTAAACATTGGTTAAAGGAAATAGATAATAATTCAGAGCATTTTCAACTTTTCCCATATGTAATTCTAAAAAGTGACGAAGAAGTTGTTGATATAGAAAAAATGTCAAAGGAGGAGCTTACAGAATGGGAAAAACGAAAAACAAAGAACCTTTTATATTTTAATTTTGAGGATAACGACCCTTTTCAAATTATACTTAATGAATTTATAATCTTAGCGTTTTTTGAAAAAAGTGAATATGATTTTAGTAAACAAGATCTTTTTGAATTGAGCGATAAGTACAATCTGAATGCTCAATTGAATTCTGAATTAGAATCCCCAAAAATTGGAATAATCGATCATCTAGATTGGTCAAACATTAACCAAAAGCTAATAAATATTGTAAAAGACCAAAGAATTAGAAATATTAGAAGAGAATGTATTCATTCATTCATAGCTAAAAGAATTATACCTACAAGAAAGATGGTTAAGGACTGTGTAGATAAGCGGAAAAGGGAATTCAGAATGAATAAAAACGGTTTGTAACAATGTATAAAAATAATTGCTCAATTTTGAGCTTAATCAAAGGTAGTTGTAAGTTTACTACGTTTGATTTTCAGCTGGAAAATCCTTGAACGTAAACCCGCATCTATTCTTATACGAGACCGTTGTGGCAAATACTAAATCCTCTAATTAAATCAAAAATCCATAATTATTATCCATAAGCTAGTATCATATATTTTGAGTTCGTATAATCTACCAGGGATATTCCTTATAATTATCTCTTGTATAATTTTTTACAACTCAAAGTTTGAAAAAAATGTTTTTGACAATGTAAAAATTGTCGACGTACAAGTAATCGAAGCTCCTAAGTCATGTAAAAATGTTTGGAAACGAGCTTCTTGCAAAGTGAAATATAATGGAAAAATTCATATAATTACAGTTGGTAATAAATATTGTGAAGATGTTTCTGGAAAAAGGCAAATTAAAATGAAGACCAATTTTGACGGCTCTAAATTAATTTTTTTGAATCAAAAAACTACAGATTTCAATAATAGTTTTGGAGGTGGATTTATATGTTTATTCTTTGGAGTTTTTTTGATGTTAAAAGCATATAAAGCTTTAAAAAAGGACTTTAATTAAAAAAATACTTGCCACAACACTATATATGTGATCATAGCAGCTAAATGATTAATCAAATGGTTCGTATATATTTGGTAAGGCGCAATGCTTGCAGAATGTTAAAGTTAGCAATCAATGCACAGAAAAACCGAAAAGCAGGGTAACAATTTGCCCTGCTACGACACATATATTAAACGTTGTGTACCATACTTCAAAAATGAAAGAACCAATTATAATTAAGGAATTAGGACTGATTTACGGAAGAGACGCTATCTTTTTGGAAAAAATTGAATTTGACGGAACTCGTTCCGTTAAGCTGACTGGAGAATTTAACGGATCGTTGTGTGAAAATGTTAATAGCGAAAATGACAAACTCATTCCCTATGAAATAAGTTTTAAAGGAATTCTTGAATTTAAAATAATTGAACTCGATTTTTATAATCACTCTGATTATACTTCAAGCTTTGAAAAGGTAATTGATTCTAAGAGAATAACTGAATTTAAAAACTCGTACTATGGAGATATTAAAGTAAAAAAATCACACGAACATTATATTTTTCATACTCATGACGATATTATTGAATTAGTTGCTGACCAATTTGAATTAAAGTTAAAAATCTAAACCGAATAAAAACGGTACACAACACGATATATGTGCCATAGCAGATAAGTGATCAATCGAATGGTATGTGTATATTTGGTAAGGCGCAATGCTTGTAGAATGGTAAAGTTAGCAACCAATGCTCCGAAAAACCAAAAAGCAGGGTAACATTTTGCTCTGCTACGACACATATATTAAACGTTGGCGGTAATTTGAGCAAATGAAAAAAGAACAATGTCCAATATGCTATTCAAATCTTGAGGTAAAGGAATTTGCTCCTTGTGATGATTGTGGAGGATTAGAAGAGGAAATAAATCACTTCAAAAACGGAATACATAAATATACTGTTTATGAGATTTATGATGGACTCGAATTGCAATTATGCAATTTTTGTGATGTTGATTTTGGTTCATATAAATCTGAATATTTAGGTTTATTAGGCAATAGAAGAATCGGATATGAAAATTTTAAATTTATATCATCTGTACAGAATCCATCTATTCAAAAAACAAAATACTGCCCTGAGTGTAATAAAGGTATAAAGTTTCTAACCTTTTTAAGAGACTTGCGAGCTAAAGAAAAAAAAGGTTGAGAAAAAGCGACAAATCCAAACATAATATTTCAATTGCTTTTATTAAACGAAGTACTATAAAACCATATGATGATTTTAAATGGACAAAATTCTATGAATCGAATTCTGACTTTCCATATTCTGGACTAAATCTTAACTTAACAGAAAATGAAATGATTATTTGTTCAACTATTATTGATTCCGAAAACTATAGCATTTTGACTTCTCAAAAATTGATAACGAATGAGAATGGAATTGAGAGTAGTGGAAATTTGGTTAATGCGAAAGACAAAGGTTATGGAGATTTTAAAGGATATAAGGATGATTCTTTTACACTTGGGCTTTTGGAACTTGAAAACGGAACTGAATTAAAATATTTCATCGAAACTGGAAAAGCATCAATGATTATGATAAATGGAATGCGGACGCTAATCAGAATGGAGAAATAAGAATAAAAAACTACCGCCAACACTATATATGTGATCATAGCAGCTAAGTGATCAATCGATTGGTTTGTGTATATTTATGAAGGCACAATGCTTGCAGGAAGTAAAAGTTAGCAACCAATGCGCAGAAAAACCCAAAAGCACAGTAACATTTTGCCCTGCTACGACACATATATTAAATGTTATCTGTGCATTTTAGGAATTCGAAAAGTAGAACGAAAGCAACCAACGGTTAACCACTCAATGGTCTGAGTATTTTTGTGATGGTTAAGGTCTAATCGAGGAAAAAGCGATAGAAAAACCAAAGTTGAGGAGGAATACGGAGTAGTAACGTGCTAAAAAATCGCTTTTTTGGCTGATCAGCTTCTGACGAAAAAAAGTTCAGGTTAATTTGGTAAGGTCTGTCTCCTACTCTATGATTGCAAGGTGATCGCGAGAAAGAAAAATAAAATTGACGGAGTAATTACGTAAGTAATATCACCTTACTTGGCTGGTCTAGTAAGTTCGGTGACTGAAAAAAGGACGCGCGATAACACGATATATGTGATCATAGCAGCAAAGGAATCAATCGATTGGTTTGTGTATATTTATGAAGGCACAATGCTTGCAGAAAGTAAAAGTTAGCAAGCAATGCGCAGAAAAACCGAAAAACAAGGTAACATTTTGCTCTGCTACGACACATATATTAAACGTTGTATGTCATTAAAGCAAAGAAAAGTAATAAATGAATAATAAAAATAAATTGGTAATTGATTCTTATGAAGAATTTGAAAAACATTTAAGAAATTGTATCCAATGGAACTCAACTGATGTTGATCAATATGATGTTGTTGGAATAACCGGTTTACTTTCTGCTATATTGGATAATTTAGATTCTAATATTCATCAATCAGAATTTGAGAATTTGAGAGATATACTTTCTAATCAGAATTTTAAATTTTTTAAGAAAAGTACTAAATGAATAGTGAAAATTGGATTGATGAAAAAGAGTATTTTAATTCTTTGATTAAAGAGTTTCCACAAATCAAAAATAAAATTCTTGAGTGGGAACCTGATGTGATTCATATGAGAATGGAAATGTTTGCGGATTATACAATGGAACAAATAAAAGCGAACGACATTAATGAATTAAAAAGATGTTTTGACTTTCAAGAGTCAAAAATAGACTTTATTGATTCTAATATCGAAAACGCTCTAAATGTATCGTATTGCGAATCTTTGTTACTTGGAGATTGTGCTGATGAAATGAATAGAATTGTAGAATATATGCCTGAAAAGCTTAAGGCTGAATACAAAGAATACGAAAAATACTATATTGAACTAACCAAATCATAAAAACGTCATACAACAATTTGTATAGTTCATTTGCTTCCTTCGGGAAGCAAACGCACCATACAAGAAACGTTGTACGCAAGCTGAAATATGACCATAGTATTTTTAGACTCAAACATTTATAGACAATTAGGACAAAGGTTTCTTGAAAATCAGGATTTCAAGAGACTAAAGGACTTCTTGGATAGTACTTACAATGACTTTGGAGTTTTAAATGTAGTCCAAAAAGAAATTCTAGACTTCTATAAAAAAGATATTTACAATAAATTATTACGGGATTATACTAACCTAAAATCACAGATTGAAAAAAATCCACTAATTCAAATCGAAAAATTACAAGACGTTGAAAAAGAAATTGATGAAGGATATAAGTTAGCTGAAAAACAATTTGACGTTCACAAATTAAGAATTGGTGCCGAAAGTTATTCATCAGATGAGCTCTTGGAATTTCTTTTGCTGAATAAACGCGTAAATGGGCGAAAAGACAATACTAGAGATTTTCTTATTGCAAAAGATTTAATTGATTTTGCAAATGGCAATAAGGAATCTCAAATAATTCTGATTTCCGATGATGACTTTTTTACCACACATAAACACGTCCAAGAAATAATAGAAAAAAAGAAAATTGAGAACTTACACTTTTTCAAAAGTATATCTGATTTTCTAAAAGAATTTGGACCAAAATTCGACTTTGTAAACGATGAATTAGTTTTAAAATCTATAAAAATAGACCTTATAAGAGACGAGTTACTTAAAGATATAAAATGCTTTCCTGGATACGTTAGTGGTTTTTATAGTGATAAAGAATACGAGGATATCCCAGAAATTGAAAATTTAGAAATTAAGGATTTAGAAATTCACGATTACTATGTTACAAAAAACATTTCACCAGACACTTACACAATTCAAATTAGTCTTGCAGTACCAATAGTCGCAACATACGAACAGGAAACTAAAATAGAAGAGTTAGAAAAATTCAGAAAAAATCCTGTGTATAAATATCGAGATAATTATCCCGAATCATTTGACAATCAAAATAGAATTGTTTTTGACCATAAAGTGTTGTTTCTTTTTGAGGGTGTTGTAAATACTAAATCGGAAACTATAGAAAATATCAATTTTATAGATTTTTTCCCTGACCATTTTATATGGCAAGAGGAAATGAAGAAAATAAAAGAACAAAGAAAGTCAATTCCAACATCACAATTGTGTGTTGATGGCAATGAACACATTTTTGATGAAAATATGGGATTTTATCATATTTCAAAATTTGGACCTGGCTTGTCTTGGCATTACAGATGTAAAAAGTGCGGAATGATTTATGACACAGGAGATTTTTTTGATTAAAGCCAGCGTACAACATTGTATAAAAATAATAGCGGTTTAATCGCTAAAACAAAATGAAATAATAATAAAAAAGGTCTGTGTTTAACCGAAAAGTACGTGGGTAAAATCCGCTACTATTCTTATACGAGACCGTTGTGTGTCATTTGAGAACAATATTCAGAATTTATCACAATAAATCAAATCAATTAATTAAGCTGGGTTTTTTACTTGAATTCATAAGTTTTACTAATTGGTAACTATTACCCATTTTTTTAAACTTTCTTCAGTTTCAGATGAAAGCTCCAAGGTTAGTGAACGAAACATATAGATACCAGCAACACCGCTTGTATCTCCTGCAGCAAGACAAAGGTTAGTATTTGCCTCTGGATTAAATTCTCCGCTATTTTCGTCGTAAATGAACTTTTGATCAGATGAGTCTGTATTACTTTCAACAAGGCTTAAGCTCATACCTTCTGCAGGTCCTCCCACCATTTCTATACAAAAACCTGTAAACTCTACTGAGCAAATTTGAAAAGTCTCTTCATTATAAATAAATTGCACATCACCACCAGTAGGCTTACAAGAATGTGTATGAAGATTTTCGCTAAAGCCATTACCCTGGGTATCTATGCACCATCCTAATTGATCCTGTTCATCCAAATTATCTGCAAGATGAATCAGAGGTGCAGGACTTTGGATAATGGGAGTATTCAATTCCGGTTCTTCGATTACAACTGTAGTACTATCTTCATCATCTGAGCCACAGCTCAATAAAAAAGCAAAAATTATTACAACGAATAAGTATAATCCTTTTGCAAGATAAGACTTTACTTTTTTTATATACTCTTTATTTTTTTTCATATCATATATTTTAGTTACTTGATAGTACTAAGACTTTACTTTGACTAAAAGGTTTAATCAACAATTAAAAAAGAAATCGAATTGAGTGATGGAAAAGTGATATCGTCCATTCCTACATCTTTACTAAAAATACTACGGAATTAAACTCTTTTTCTAATTTACAAAGTTTATATGTCTTTAAAATGCATAAAAAATCGTATTGGAAGATAAAACAAAAACTACACACAACAACGTGTATAGCTAATTGCGGCTGAATTTTCTACCTAAAATTCGTTGCATTTTTGCTATCTTTCGGTTATGGCGGAAAATCATAGTTTATTTTCCGCAACAAGCCATACACGGAACGTTGTGTGCAATTCAAGATGGAAGACTGGAAATTAAATAGAACTTATATTTGGTTAAGAGCAGCAAGTATAATTGAGCCTGAAAAAATGTAAAATTCTTTATTGATAAAGAAGATAAATCGCTTTTTAATCTCATTCGAAAAAATAACGAGTGGAAAATGGTTTTGAATTATGAGATTGGAGTTAACTATTCGGATAAGGATATTTTCACTCTTGAAGAAAAAATTGAATCCATAAAAAAGAAGAAAAATAGCATAATTGAAATTCCAAAATTATCACAATCTCAAATTGACGAAATTGAAAAAACTAAACTTGAATATAAGTCAGGGAATAAGAATGGAATGGATATGTGGGAACACGAAAAAATAGTTTATTGGAATCCCACTGACTTTGTAACTAACTGGTTAAATGGAATTGGAATCAAAGTTGAGGACACCAAGCTGATCGGATAGTAAAAATAAAAAAAGCACACAACACGATATATGTGATCATAGCAGCAAAGTGATCAATCGAATGGTTGTTGTATTCTTGGTAAGGCGCAATGCTTGCAAAAGGTAAAAGTTAACAACCAATGCGCAGAAATATCGAAAAACAAGGTAACATTTTGCCCTGCTACGACACATATATTAAACGTTGCCAATAATTAAAAAAAAACGAAAATGATATACGGAATTTTAATTGGATTGATAATTCTTGTGCCGATTTTAATAGCATACTATTATGATTATAAAAGTGACCCAAAAGAATTTAATTTTTCTTTAAAAACTTTAGGAAAAGGCTTACTAAAAAGTATTTTATACTTACTAGTAATTGGGGGAGTAAATTTTATTTATAAATCAGTGGTCCCTTTTAATAAAAACCATGGAATTGAATTTAATTCTGAACGCGAAAAACTAGGAATACCAAAAATTGGAGATAATTGGGAGAATAGAAAATATGACTCTGATCAATTCACTGTAAAATGGTGGAAATCGGAAAACTCCGATGGACACTTCAAAAAGATAATTGAATATGGAATCTTAAACGCGGAATCTGAAACTGATTATTATAAGAGTGATAGCAAAAAGGGTATTTATGTTTGGTCAAAATATGATTTTAACAAAAAAGCTTTTGAATATTTTATAAAAAAACCATATAACAAAAATGTTTCTGTTACGAAAAACGGAAAACTTAAGTTGGAAAAACCAACCACCGTTTTGAAAATTGACAAATCGGAATTTGAAAAGTATATTACTCAATAAAAAACTACTGGCAACAAAGTGTATAAAATCATATTGGCTGAACGCCAATACGATCCATACACTAGACGTTTTGTACGCAATTTATGAAAAATGTAATTCACATAATAATTTTGGCATTTATAGCAGCATCTTGCCAAACACAAGAACTAAATGTGGATTGTAAAAATTTAGAAATTAATATTCCTGGAAGACCTGGGCCTTGGATAGCATTTAACGATAATTTTTATTGTTATTTTAAAACTGACAATGACAAGTTTAGTTCAGGTTCTAATCATCAATTTTACATTATTGACAAAAAAGGTCAAATCAAATCTAAAATTGATGTTCCTAAAAAGCTTCAAACTTTTTATTACGATTTGTATATTAAGAACGATACAATATTTACGACGGAATATTATGACCATAACACTTTCTATCTTGACAAAAACAACAATTGGATAGAGACCAAAAAAGGAATTGATTTATACTATGACGATAAGGATTACTCGGTTTATTCTCTTGATTTTGGAGAATGGGGTGGCGTAACTTGGTTTAAAGATAAACAAACTGGAAAACAATTTGAGATTGGAGCCACTACACCAATTGTAAATAAATTGGGAGAATCATATTATTTGACAGCTGGAAAATCTGTTCTAAAAATTGACAATCCTAAAAAACTAGATAAAAGCCAAGAACCATACGTTTATCAAAAAGCTGTACTTGATGAAAGATTTCGTAGAGAAGGAAATCATTCTACAAACGGAGCAGAAATAATATTTGAATATGAAAATGATGATTATTTCAATCCGACATTTTCATTAGCGACATCATTCATTTCTAACGACAAACTTTACCATTTATACAAAGACAGTATTTCCACTAAGATTGGTACAGTAGAAAATAAAAAGTTAATTCCTTCTTACGAATTTAAATCTGAAATAAGACCTTTTCAATGGAACTACGACTCAAGAAATCCGATTCAAAACAATAGTTTTCAATCGGTTCAATTTCGTACAGACAAGGACTCTGTTTACGGTATTATAGAAATAAGTAATAATGATTTTAAAGTAACCTATTTCAACAACATTTATAAAGAACCAGTATTTGGCGAAAAGAAAATGAATGGTTGGCTTGAAAACACCTTTGAAAATTATTATTCAAATTTTAGTGCTTTGACTTTAGACCAAATTGATAACGTTGAGCAAGATGTTAATGCTATAGATATTACTCAAAAACATAAAATTTCAACTTATCGCCTTGATGGTCGAAATGTTAAAACACCGAGAATTTACAGAAAAATTGAGAGTGATAAATTGAGACTAATAGTAATGTATTACTATTCGGAAAATGACCAGAAAATACAACTAATAAGTTTTGAATGGGGAAAAAACAGAAACAAAAATCAGAGCATTGAAGATGTTGTTGCTTCGATGTCCAATAAAGAAAAAGGTGAAACAATATATAAACAGAAATTCGATTATATTTCAAACTACCTCAAAGGAAAATTGGGAGAACCTGATAGTTCTAAATCTAAAAAATATGGTGTTGAACAAAAATGGACAAAAGACGAGAAAATTGTTATTTTGGAATATAGTCAAAGGGATGTCGAACTAACAATTTATAGCGAATAAAAACTGCGTACAACAATTTGTATATTGCATATGCACCCTTCGGGATGCAAACGCAACATACAATAGACGTTGTTGTAAGCAATTAAACCAAACCAGATAAAAAGAGTCTAAACTGAAAATAAATTAATAAAATATGAGAAATCTATTTAAATTATTTACAGTAATCCTCTTGCTTTCATGTAGCAAAAATGAAGAACAGATTAACCCAGATACTCTTCAAGAACAGGTTAATCAAGATGCTCTTGTGTCAGCTTTTTTTGGACTTGATAATGCACTACCAAGTCTATTGTGTAATCAACTAGGAAGCCTGTTAGATGGTATGCCTGTTAATTTTAAATTTCCATTAGATGCATCCAGTTTATCGGAAACTGATTTTGAAGTTGTAGATAACCTTGGAAATAAACACATCCCAATGTGTGCTCTTTTAGCACCAGCTAATGAAAACGGAGAAAATCGAACTGTGCTTCTGTTAGGTGAATTTGGTACCGCTGTTACTAATCCACCTGTTGAAGTTAGAGTTGTAGGGGATTTATTTACAACTGACACTTCATCTGGAGAGTCCGCTTGTTCAGAAATCATAAACCTAAACGAAATCACTACAACGAATGTTATTCCGCTTGCTGATGGACCAAGTTTATTCTTTGCCCAAAGAATTGATGGCAATCTGAATGAATGTGGTTCAGGAACACAAACGATTCAAGTTGCATGGAATGGTGGCATTACACCATATATAAGTGGTGATACAGAATCTGACTTATTTCAGTACTATATTGGCTATTCTGAAAGTTCTGGAGTTCTAATACCGCATACACCTATTTCGATAGCAGATATAAATGACAATGATAACTTTCACCAACTTTGTTTTTCTACAAGTGATGAAATTGTTAAAATTTCAATGATGGCTAACACGGTCGAAGACCCAAACCAAGACCCAAATTTATACAGTGAAATTGATGTTAGTTCCTGCACGCCTTAGACAAGAATTGAAGAGAGCCTTCAAGTTAATAAAATATAACTGCTTACAACAATGGCTATAAGTAATTGCTTGTTCTCGCCTTCTTCTGAAAATTCTCGCGGATTTTCAGTTAGGTGTGTACTTGCAAAGTTAAGTGCTAACCCACGCAACTACTCATAGCCGAGACCGTTAGCAATAAACAAGAGGATCATTTGAAAAACTAAATAAAATGAAAATAAAAATAACTCTACTAATATTATTAACTACTGCTTTTGTTCAATCACAAAAATCAGATAATTATTTTATCACTAAAGATGGTGAAAAAGTTATAGTTTCTAGTGGTAAGAATGGAAAAGATATTGGAGAATACGGATATCTTAACTCTAATGATTATGAATTAACTGGCCAATATTTCTACTTTTTTAATTCGCAGAAACGAAAAAAGAAAATTCGTCAAAGCAAAATAAAAGAAGCCTATTTAGACGGTAAATACTTCACCAATTTAGAAATTGGTAGTTTTTTAGGATTAAAAAGAATACATGAAGTTATTGCGGAAAATGAGAATTATATATTGACACAATATTATTTTAACAGAATGTATGTTTATTTGTTGGACAAAAATAAAGGGGAATTTATAATAGAAAAACATTTGATTTCCAGAAAAAACAAGAAAGACCAAGAATTTTTTAAAAAACAAATATTACCACATTTCAAATCTTGCAAAGACTTCTCAAGTAAAGTAAATAATAATATGCTAGATGATTATAACGCTGGAAATTCTTTAAACTTAAACTTTATGTTTCAAGGTATTTCGAATGTTAAATGTAATGAATAAAATAAGAAATTAAACTATTGCTAACAGGAATGTATGAAACTATAATACCCTATCGGGACATTCCAGTTCATACATCTAACGTTGTGCGCCATTAAATAAACTATATGAATACGAACTTCGAAATTGAAGAAAATTATGCTGTCCGATTAAACGGAGTCCATATTGACTTGCATAACAACTTTGAATTCAAAGGAATTTCGGAAACAAAAAACGATGTGATTATTGAGTTCGTTAAATCGAATGGTCAGTGGGTTAACGAAAATGAATTTGAACGGCTAACATTTGTTCATAAAAACATTTCTTTCAAAAGTTCGGCGAAAGGGGATAATTCTGAATTCCCAAATGATGAAAATACTTTAAGTACAATTTCATTCTTCCCTAAATCAATGCGTGAATTGAATGACGGATTTATGGAACACAAAAAGCCGAATAAGGATGATGATATAATTTACCTTTTTGAGAATGGAAA
Source organism: Aquimarina sp. 433 (assembly GCF_054054605.1). Taxonomy (NCBI): domain Bacteria; kingdom Pseudomonadati; phylum Bacteroidota; class Flavobacteriia; order Flavobacteriales; family Flavobacteriaceae; genus Aquimarina; species Aquimarina sp. 433. The sequence goes on along the minus strand of NZ_JBSWZK010000019.1, from coordinate 1,420 downwards.
AATGTTTCGATTAAATTGTGAACAGATCCAATTAATTGCGGAAAAATAAAACGATCGCACAACAACATATATGTGATCATAGCAGTTAGGTGATAAATCGAAAGGTTACTGTATTTTTGGCAAGACGCAATGCTTGCAGAAAGTGAAAGCTAGCAATCACTGCATAGAAAAACCAAAAAGCAAGGTAACATTTTGCCTTGCTACGACACATATATTAAACGTTGGCATTCATTAAAACATAACCCAATGAAGAACAAAATTTTAAAATTAGACAATCCTTGTGATGAAAAGTGGGAAAATATGAAACCCAATGAAAGAGGCAGCTATTGTGATTTGTGTTCAAAGAATGTTGTTGACTTCACGAAGCTAAATCAAATTGAGATTTCGGAGATGATGAAAAAATCGGGAAATAGAATTTGTGCAAGACTAACACATTCTCAATTGAATTCACTATTATTAAATTTAGATAATAATTTCAATTTAAATTTTCCAAAATCTAAAGTAGCCGCAGGTTTAATACTTGCAACTTCATTAACAATTGGACAAACTTTGCACGCTAAAACTCACAATATAAAAACTGAATTCGTTCAAAGTTCAAACTCAATAGTGAATCCAAAAAAGAAAAAGTCTCCTTCTAAACACAGTGAACCAAAACTTGACGATATAATTATATTTAAGGGAAAGATAACTTCTAAGGATTTGAAAAAACCTATTGAAAACGCAAAAATCATCCTTGTAACTTCACAAAAAATATTGAATGTTTATTCTTCAACAGATGGAACTTTTTCAATTGAAATACCTACAAGTTTAATTGATAATGATAATGTAATAAGAGTTTCATATCATGATGTTAAGGAAAAAAGAGGTAACGAAATGTTTTTTGGATATGAAACAAAAGATTACATATTATCAAAAGAGGAATTAAAAACTAACTTTTCAATAGAAGCCAAACCTGAGGTCTTGTATCTTGGAGGGATTGGAGCCTATCATGAAAAGAGAAAACCGATTGTGTTAAGTAACGGAGTTGAAATTAAATATCGTGAGTTTGTTAAAGCTCAAATGGGAGAAAAAAGTAGTTGTAGTCTTGAAAATAAAGACTTTTTGTATTTCGATTCAAAATTTGCGATGGCGATTTATGGAAAAAAAGCAAAAGATGGACTTTATATATTAACCTATAAAACAGAAAAATAAAAACGAAATGCCAACAATGGGTATAGTTCATAGCGGCTTTCAGCACGCTACACACCATACCCGAGACGTTGTGTGTCATTAAAACGAAAATTATGGGAAGATGGATGGAAGCTTTAAACAAAAAGAAAGAAATTGTGTCTGAAATGGCTCCTAACTTTCTTATTTATTGCTCTAGACATTTACCGAAAAATATCAAAAATGAATTTCCAATACTATTGAATTTGGATCT
>NZ_JBSWZK010000018.1:0-62290 GCF_054054605.1 Aquimarina sp. 433 | reverse complement strand
TGCCTCCATTGTCCAATATTCCTCACTGCTGCCTCCCGTAGGAGTCTGGTCCGTGTCTCAGTACCAGTGTGGGGGATCTCCCTCTCAGGACCCCTATCTATCGTCGCCTTGGTATGCCGTTACCACACCAACTAGCTAATAGAACGCATAGCCATCTTATAGCGATAAATCTTTAATCATTAACCAATGCTGATTTATGATACCATAAGGTATTAATCCAAATTTCTCTGGGCTATCCCTTACTATAAGGTAGGTTCTATACGCGTTACGCACCCGTGCGCCGGTCGTCATCTAAAGTGCAAGCACTCTAATGTTACCCCTCGACTTGCATGTGTTAAGCCTGCCGCTAGCGTTCATCCTGAGCCAGGATCAAACTCTTCATCGTGAATTCTTAAATATTTTAATCATAACACAACCAGGAATTATAAATCGTTTCTCAAAATTATTTCTAGTCTTAATTCTTATTGTAATAATATCAGTATAAACCAATATTAATACGCGCTGTCAATCAATATATCAATGAACTTTTTCAACAACCCAACACAATCTTCATCGCTGGCTGTATTTGCTAATTATCAAGGAATCGAACCTTAAAAATAAAATCTCTTTTATCCTACTCCAGTATAATTTCTATGCTTATGAACTTGGCTTGTTTCTCAAAACGGGTGCAAATATAAAACGCTTTTTTATTCCCCGCAAAACTTTTTTGAACTTTTTTTTTAAAAAATTTTTATCAACTAAAAACTCTCCAAAAACATCCTCAAAAAAACCAAACTCTCTCAATGAACTCTCAAAACTTATTCCGTTTTGCGGGTGCAAACATACAACCCTTTTTCTTTTCCACAACAAAAAAATACAACTATTTTTTAACCTTTTTGTAAAACACTCTAAACATTAAAGTTACAAATCAAAAAAAATAAAATATTTAGAAAAGGAACCAAAACATTATGCTTTTACTCCCGTAATTTCTATATCTAATATAGTACCTCTACCAATAACAGAATCCACAACTAAACTCCCGTTTAACTTTTTAAGCCTATCTCTTACACTCCTCAAGCCTATACCCTCTTGCTTTACCGCAGACTTAAACCCTACCCCATTATCTTCATAGATCATATGGAAGTTATTATTTAATAAATCTAACTGCAATGAAACCTCTGTTGCTTTTGCATGCTTCAATGTATTCGTTAACAATTCCTGAACAACTCTAAAAACTTCTAGTGACAATTTCTCATTCAGCTGATCTATTTCTTTTTTAGGAAACACACTTAACGTTATTTTAATATTACTATTTATAACCATTTCATTTAGATACTCCTCTAAAACCTCCGAGAATCTATTACCATAAAAGTTATCAGGAATTAAATTATGAGAAATCTTTCTTACCAATTGATACGTTTCATCCACTTGTTTCTTAATTAAGCCTAAATCTTCATTCTGCTGAGTATGCGAACCTAATTTTAGATTAATGGCCGCTAGATTACCACCGATACTATCATGCAAATCTTGCGCAATGCGTCTTCTTTCTGTGTTTTGAACATCTAAAGATGTTTTTATTAATTTTAATTCTTGTTCTTTAATCAACGATTTAATTCGCTCTTCATTAATTTCTTCCTGCTGTTTACTCAGCTTATTTTTCGCAGTCAATTTTTGCTTATATATAATGATAAGTATAATGCTCGAAATTGTTACTAATAAAAAACCATAAACAAGAAACCGCATATACCTTCTTTCAGATGTTAATAGATTATCTTTTATCTCCTGATTTTTACGCAATAACTCTATCTTCTTTTCACGATCAAGAATATCGTACTTTACTAATAACTCTGCAATCTCTTTATCCTTCTGTATTTTACGAAGACTATCTTTTAGCTGATATCTTAATGTAGTGTATTCTTCTGCTTCCTTATATTTATTTTGTTTTTTTAAAGTATTACTAAGGTTTTCTAAAATCTGAATTTCAATATCAATAAATCCTTTAGATTTCACTCTTTCTAATAAACCCGAATAGATTTCTATTGCTTTTTTGAAGTTATTTTTTTCATGGTAAGCCTGTGCCATTGTTATTCCCGACAGTAGTACAAATTTCAAGTTCTTATCTTCAAACATATTTTGTACGAGCTCGCCATAATATATAGCCTCATCAAAATCACCCATTTTAAGATAACAGGCACTTATACTCTCTAAACAATATCCTCTAGCCTTATAACCTTCTGGTGCCTCACAAGCTTTATTTAAATAAAACAAAGCTTCTTTAAATTTTCCTTTTCTAGAATAAATCTGCCCCAAATTGTTATACGAAAAATACACAGTACTATTATTCTTATCAACCTCTATACTTTTCTTATAATATGGTATTGCCTTATCATATTCTTTTTGATCCAAATAGTAATCCGCTAATCCTCTTATATGATGAACAGACATCTGATTACCCACTACTTTTTTCTCATATAAATCCAACCCTTTTAAGTGGTATTCACCTCTTATAGTCACCAATCCCTTAAAACCATACCCAACAGCCAACATATTGTAAGCTTTACTTAACCACTGATAGGACAACGAATCTTTTTTTCCTATAGATAGTTCATAAATCTTATTTCCGTAATAAATAGTAGAATCGGCATATTCTTTTTCCATATAGTATCTCCCCAAGTAATCCAACCCCCAGATACGAGCCTTTTCATCATTTAATAAGGGTTTTACTAAAGGAAAGAATTCATCGGGGTTTAGATTATTCATATTCTTAAGTTTCTTCTCCAGATCCTTACGGACGTAATCTAACTCCTGAGAAAACATGGCTTGACAACCTAAAAACAATCCAATCAGGAATATTGTTTTTAAATAGTAATTATGAATGAAGATTTTCTGTTTTTCTGCAAGCGTGTTCATCATGAAATTGTAGGGCAAAGATGCTTACTCTTAACACAAATGAACAAAAAAGAATACATATCTCATTATTTGATGATGTTTTTTTTTAAAGATTTGATAAAAGAATTTGACACCTATTGATAGTATAGTATTCTTTTTCTACTGTAAAGGGTGGTATCAATTTTCCCTTTAATTGAATTCTTTATTTTATTTACTTTAAATAATTAGTAATTATTGTGAAGATTTTCATTATCGTATTATCTTTGCGCACTTAATAACAAATTATAATGATTAAGATCACCTTACCTGACGGTTCAGTTAGAGAATACCATAGCAGTTTAACTGCTATGGATGTAGCAAAAGATATAAGTGAAGGATTTGCAAGAAATGTTATTTCTGCAAAATTCAATGGTACCACTATAGAAACCTCTACAGAATTAACAACCGATGGTGATTTGGTATTATTTACCTGGAAAGATGATGAAGGTAAGGCGGCATTTAGACATTCTACTTCTCACGTATTAGCACAAGCCTTAGAAGAATTGTATCCAGGAGTTAAACTCTCTATTGGTCCAGCGATTGATAATGGTTTTTACTATGATATAGACCTTGGAGATCAAACCATCTCTGAAAAAGACTTCAAGAAAATTGAAGATAAAATGCTTGAGATTGCGAGAGGGAAACATGATTTTAAAATGAGATCTGTTTCCAAGGCTGACGCTTTAGCAAAATATAAAGAAGAAGGCAACGAATATAAAGTAGAGCTTATTGAAAACCTTGAGGATGGAACGATTACTTTCTGTGATCATGACACATTCACAGATTTATGTCGTGGAGGACACATTCCGAATACAGGAATCATAAAAGCTGTAAAGATCATGAGTGTTGCGGGTGCGTATTGGAGAGGAGATGAAAATAACAAGCAACTCACAAGAGTTTACGGAACTTCTTTCCCGAAGCAAAAGGAACTAAAAGAGTATCTTGAGCTCTTAGAAGAAGCAAAAAAACGTGATCATAGAAAATTAGGAAAAGAACTTGGTTTTTTTACTTTTTCCCAAAGAGTAGGACAAGGATTACCTCTTTGGCTACCAAAAGGTGCCGCTCTTCGCGAACGTTTAGAACAATTTTTAAAGAAAGCTCAGAAAAAAGCGGGTTACGAAATGGTTGTGACTCCTCATATTGGACAGAAAGAGCTTTACGTAACCTCTGGCCATTATGCTAAATATGGTGAAGACAGCTTCCAACCGATTAATACACCTGCAGATGGTGAAGAGTTTTTGTTAAAACCTATGAACTGTCCGCATCATTGTGAAATATACAAAAGTGGACCGTGGTCATACAGAGACTTACCAATTCGTTATGCTGAGTTTGGTACTGTATATCGTTATGAGCAAAGTGGAGAACTACATGGTCTTACTAGAGTAAGAGGATTTACGCAGGATGACGCACATATTTTCTGTACTCCTGATCAACTCGATGAAGAGTTTAAAAAAGTAATCGACCTTGTACTTTATGTATTTGGCTCTCTTGGGTTTCAAAATTTTACTGCTCAAGTATCTGTTAGAGATCTCGATAAACCAGAAAAATATATTGGTGATGTTGTAAATTGGGAAAAGGCTGAAAATGCTATTATAAGCGCAGCGAAAGATAAAGGTTTAGACTATGTAGTTGAAAGTGGCGAAGCAGCATTCTATGGTCCTAAGCTCGACTTTATGGTCAAAGATGCTTTAGGAAGGAGTTGGCAATTAGGAACTATTCAGGTAGATTATAACCTACCAGAGCGTTTTGATTTAGAATATAAAGGTAGTGATAACGAAATGCACAGACCTATAATGATCCATAGAGCTCCTTTCGGAAGTATGGAAAGATTCATTGCAATCTTACTAGAACACACCGCTGGAAACTTTCCACTTTGGTTAATGCCAGAACAAGTTATTGTCCTATCAATCAGCGAGAAATATGAAAAATACGCTGAAAAAGTTTTAAATTTGTTAGAAAATAACGAAATTCGCGCCCTTGCCGATCATAGAAATGAAACCATGGGTAAAAAGATAAGAGAGGCAGAAATGAAAAAAATTCCTTACATTGTAATTGTAGGGGAACAAGAAGAGAAAAACAACACGATATCGGTTAGAAAACATGGAGGTGAAGATATCGGAGCGATTAGTATCGAAAAGTTCACAGAAATAATAACAGAAGAAATAAATAAGACGTTATTACCATTTAATGGATAACCGAAATAAATTTTAAGTTTAATTTAAATTTTTAAGTCATAGCAATAAGAAGAAGAAGGTCTCAGAAACCACTAAGAGTAATTAAAGAAGATGCTCACAGAATCAATCACAAAATTAGAGTTGATGAAGTGCGTCTTGTAGGCGACAATGTAGAAGTTGGTGTTTATCCAACTAAAAAAGCACTAGCACTTGCTGAAGAGCAAGAATTGGATCTTGTAGAAATTTCTCCAAAAGCGGTACCTCCTGTTTGTAAAATAATGGACTATAAAAAGTTCTTATACGAGCAGAAAAAAAGGGACAAAGCTCTTAAAACCAAAGCAACCAAAGTAACCATTAAGGAAATACGATTTGGTCCAAATACAGATGAACATGATTATGAGTTTAAGAAAAAACACGCAATCAAGTTTTTAAGTGAAGGAGCTAAATTAAAAGCTTATGTTTTCTTCAAGGGACGTTCTATTATTTATAAAGATCAGGGGCAAATTTTATTATTAAGACTTGCACAGGAACTTGAAGATTATGGTAAGGTAGAGCAAATGCCAAAACTAGAAGGGAAAAGAATGATTATGTTCATTGCACCTAAAAAGACTAAATAAGTAAAAAGAAGTTTAAAATAATAAGTGAGATTATTATAAAAACAAGGATCAATGCCTAAAATGAAAACAAAATCCAGTGCTAAAAAGCGTTTTAAGCTTACAGGAACTGGTAAAATCAAAAGAAAGCACGCTTTTAAGAGTCACATCTTAACAAAGAAGTCTAAAAAGCGTAAGCTAGCTTTAACGCACTCTACGTTAGTGCATAAAAGCGATGAAAATAGTATTAAAGAACAATTACGTTTAAAGTAATTTTTTTTTAATCAGGTTAAAATTATTATAAACCCAGGAGTTGGGCCTTTTATAAAAAAGACAAAGTGTCAAATCATTGACCGCCTACTACTAAAAAATTTAAAATTATGCCAAGATCAGTAAATTCTGTTGCGAAAAGAGCTAGAAGAAAAAGAGTTCTTAAGCAAGCAAAAGGATACTTCGGACGTCGTAAAAACGTTTGGACAGTAGCAAAAAATGCAGTCGATAAAGCAATGTCATATGCTTATAGAGACCGCAGAAACAAAAAAAGAACTTTCCGTGCTTTATGGATCACTCGTATTAATGCAGGTGCTCGTTTACACGGTATGTCTTATTCTCAATTTATGGGAAAAGTGAAAGCTAATAATATCGAATTGAATCGTAAGGTTCTTGCAGATTTAGCAATGAACAACCCAGAAGCTTTTAAAGCGATTGTAGAAAAAGTAAAGTAATTTTTTAAACAATAATATTATCTCACTTATAAAAAAACCTCGTCATTTTTGACGAGGTTTTTTAATTGCATCTTGTTTTACAATAGTTTTCAATAAAATTAAAAGAACAATTATTGTATAGGAATAAGAATTACCTTTATTTTACGGATTGATCAAAAGTTATACGATTCATGCTCTTAATATCCAGTTTACAAAATCCAAAAATCAAGTTTTTACATCAGCTAAAAGAAAAATCTAGGTTACGTAAAAAAGAGCAAAAATTTGTGATCGAAGGAAAAAGAGAAGTCTCTTTAGCTATTCATGGTGGATATCAGCTATTACAAATTTACTATTGCCCCACAATTATTCCGAATGAAGATGTATCCGCTATAATAGATAGAACTTCTAGTACCATTGACACCTTTGAAATTACTACAGAAATTTATCAAAAATTATCTCATAGGTCAACTACCGAGGGAATTTTAGCCATTGCAAAATCTAAAGAAGTGTCATTAGACAATCTTGATTTAGATAATAAAAACCCATTGATTTTAGTGGCTGAATCCCCAGAAAAACCAGGGAATATAGGCGCGCTATTACGTACAGCAGATGCAGCAAAAGTGGATGCCGTTCTCATTGCTAATCCTCGAACAGATCTCTACAACCCAAATATCATTAGATCTAGTGTAGGATGTGTTTTTACAAATAACATAGCTATGGGCACAACTGCGGAAATAATCGCCTACCTAAATCATAGAAACATTGCTATTTATGGAGCTGCATTACAATCTTCAGAAAATTATTACACACAAAATTATACTAAACCAACAGCAATTGTCGTTGGTACTGAAGATAAAGGCTTAACCGATGAGTGGTTAAAGAACACTACCCAAAATATCAAAATCCCCATGAGTGGTGTTATAGATTCGATGAATGTTTCAGTAGCTGCAGGAATTTTAATTTTTGAAGCAAAACGGCAACGTGATTTTGTTGTCTGATATTTAAAAAATCATTAACTTACTTAACCTACAAATCCCAAAGCTACAAACCTATACAAATGACATCAAATATGCTCTTTAATCTATTGATAGCTATTATCATAATAGTTTTTCTGATAGATTCTTTATTAGATATACTGAATGCTAGGCATTACAACAATAACATCCCCGAAGAACTTTCTGATGTATATCCAGAAGATGAGTATCAAAAATCGATTGCGTATAAAGAAGCTAATTATAAATTCAAGTTAGTTTCCTCTTCTATTTCCTTATGTATCATGTTACTTTTCTTTTTCCTAGATGGTTTTGCGTGGGTGGATGGGATCGCAAGAAGTTTTTCTGACAACTCAATCGTAGTTGGGCTTATTTTTTTTGGGATCATTATGATCTGTAGTGATATACTATCTACTCCTGCATCGTATTACAAAATCTTTGTTATTGAAGAGCAATTTGGTTTTAATAAAACTACGATAAAGACCTTTTTCATAGATAAGATAAAAGGTATTGTGATGATGATTATTGTTGGAGGCGGACTATTAGCTCTAATTATGTGGTTTTATGAAATTACTGGTCAATATTTCTGGTTATACGCTTGGGCGCTTATCTCTATTTTTACACTTGCCATGAATATGTTTTATGCAAAACTTATAGTACCTTTATTTAATAAGCAAACACCTTTGGAGCCTGGAGAATTAAGAGATACTATACAAGAATATTCAATGAACGTAGGTTTTCAGTTAAAGGATATTTTTGTTATTGATGGATCCAAAAGAAGTACTAAAGCCAACGCTTATTTTTCTGGTTTAGGTAGTGAAAAACGAATTACCTTATACGATACTTTGATTAAAGATTTAAACAAAGAAGAAATTGTAGCTGTACTTGCGCATGAAGTGGGACATTACAAAAAAAGACATGTAATTATCAATCTCCTTTTATCCATTTTACTAACAGGAATAACACTTTGGTTTTTGTCTCTTTTTATCGCAAACCCTCTTCTTTCTGAAGCTCTATCCGTAGAAGTTCCTTCTTTTCATATCGGATTAATAGCCTTTGGAATTTTATATAGTCCGATATCAGAAATTACAGGTCTAATTATGAACATTGTTTCTAGAGCATTTGAGTACCAAGCGGATGATTACGCAAAAAACTCTTATGATGGAGAAGCACTCATCAATAGTTTAAAAAAACTATCTAAAAACAACCTAAGTAATCTGACTCCACATCCAGCAATGGTTTTCATACATTACTCACATCCAACACTTTTGCAAAGGATTAAAAACATACGCAAATAAATCAAGTGAAATAGACTTGGTGGTTACAATTCTTAGTTGTATTTTTAACTATTACTCTAGTATTTTTCTAGACAAGAAAATTTCTGGAGTTTTTCGCACAATCATATTGAAAAAGGCTTTCTAAGAAAACTTTGTAGTATGACCGAAGCCGCTATAGAACAGGAAAACAAACAAATTGCAAAGCAATATAAAGAATTGCTTCGTATAAGTTATAGAGACCTAAGTAAGGATGATAAGAAACTTATACGACAAGCATTCGATGTTGCTGTAGATGCGCATAAAGACCAACGTCGAAAAAGTGGAGAAGCCTATATCTTCCACCCTATTGCTGTTGCTAAAATTGTAGCAAGTGAAATTGGGCTAGATGCCACTTCCATAGCTGCAGCATTGTTACACGATGTTGTAGAAGATACCGAATATACCTTAGTGGATATCGAGCAAATGTTTGGAGAAACAGTTGCTCGAATTGTAGATGGATTGACAAAAATATCTTCTCTAAAAAAGGATAAAGATATTTCGCTACAAGCGGAAAATTTCAGGAAGATGCTACTTACCCTTAATGATGATGTTAGGGTTATTATCATTAAAATTGCCGATCGACTACATAATATGCAAACTATGGATGCGATGCGACCAGATAAACAGGTCAAAATTGCTTCCGAAACATTATATATTTATGCTCCTTTAGCTCATAGAATTGGGCTTTATAATATTAAAACAGAGTTAGAAGACTTAGGATTAAAATACACAGAACCTGAGGTATACAAGGACATTTTTGAAAAAATAAAAGAAAGTAAAGAAGAGCAAGATGCTTATATCAAAAGGTTTTCTGATAAGATCAAAGAAGGATTAGACAAAGAAGGGCTAGATTACGAAATCAAAGGAAGACCTAAATCTATCTTTTCTATTAGACGTAAAATTGTAAAACAAAATATTTCCTTCGATGAAGTATATGATAAATTCGCAATTCGAATTATCTATAAAGCGGAAGATATTGAAAATGAAAAGTTCATTGCTTGGAAAATCTATACTATTGTTACCGATTATTATCGCCCTAATCCAATAAGGCTTCGAGATTGGATTTCTCAACCAAAATCTACTGGTTATGAAGCATTACACATTACTGTTATTGGTCCAGATAGCAGATGGGTAGAAGTACAAATTCGTAGTGAGCGTATGCATGAAATTGCGGAAAAAGGTTATGCTGCCCACTATAAATATAAAAACACCGAAGAAAAACAAGATCAAGGATTAGATGGTTGGTTAAACAGGCTCCAAGAAGCATTAGAAAACTCTGAGGCAAATGCGGTAGATTTTGTAGAAGAGTTTAAATTAAACCTATATTCCAAAGAAATCTTTGTTTTTACTCCAGAAGGTGATCTTAAATCACTACCAAAAGGAGCTACCGCTTTAGATTTTGGTTTTAGTGTTCATACAGAAGTTGGACTTAGAACCAGAGGCGCACGAGTAAATAATAAATTAGTCCCACTAAGTCATGAACTAAAAAGTGGAGATCAGGTCGAAATCATAACCTCTGCAAAATCAAAACCAACATCGACTTGGTTAGATTATGCTACCACTGCAAGAGCACGATCTAAAATTAAATCTGCTCTACGAGATGAGAAAAAACAGATCGCCGAAGAAGGAAAAGTAATCCTTAAAAGAAAACTACGCTCTCAAAAAATCACTATGGGAGAAAAAGTGGTTAATGAACTGGTTTTATATTTTAAATTAAAAACTAGTCAAGATCTTTTCTATAGAGTTGGAATAGGTACGATCGATAACCAGAAAATCAAGGAGTTTGCTACTGCGCGAAGTAATGTTTTTATGAATTTTATTAAAAACAGAATTCGTCGTGGCAATGCAAAAGATGTCAACAAAGATGAAATTACTTCTAAATATGATTTATTAGTATTTGGTAAAGACTCAGAAAAATTAGAGTACAAACTATCTAATTGTTGTAATCCTATTGCAGGAGACAATGTTTTTGGTTTTATTACTGTAAATGAAGGTATTAAAGTTCATAAAAAGGACTGCCCGAATGCCTTACAAATGCAGAGCAATTATGCTTACAGAATTATTCAAGCAAAGTGGATAGATTCTAGCCAAGAAGAGTTCAAGGCAGTAATTAGACTTAACGGAATTGATAATATCGGTGTAGTTAATGAGGTGACACAGATCATTTCTAATAATATGCACCTAGCTATTTACAATATGAATTTTGATACTAATGACGGTGTTTTTACAGGAAAAATAACCGTTGGTGTGAAAAACAAAAATACTCTTAAGACTGTTATTCAAAATCTTTCTAAGATCAATGGAATCGACAAAGTCATTCGAGAATAATTGATCTTACTTTTTTATTAATAAGTATTCATAAATTGGTCTCTCACTAATAAAAAATAATGTAAATTTGTTTTTTAAATCATTATGAGTACCAAAACAACTACGCAAAACGATCAAAATATCGTTAAAAATGTGTTTACTAGTTTTCTAGAAGAAAACGGTCATAGAAAAACACCTGAGCGTTACGCTATACTTCAAGAAATATATGAAAGTGAAGAACATTTTGATATAGAATCACTTTACATCAAAATGAAAAACAAAAACTATCGTGTTAGTAGAGCTACTCTATATAATACTATAGAATTACTCTTGGATTGCAAATTAGTACGTAAGCATCAATTCGGTCAGAGTCAGGCACAATACGAAAAATCTTATTTCGATAGACAACATGACCATCTTATCTTAACAGATTCTGGTGATGTTTTAGAGTTTTGTGATCCTAGAATACAATCCATAAAAAAAACAATCGAAGAAATTTTTGATGTAGAAATAACAAATCATTCATTGTATTTCTACGGAACTAAAAAGAAACCAACTAATCAAGAAAACTAATGGCGGTAAACTTATTACTTGGTCTTCAGTGGGGAGACGAAGGTAAAGGAAAAATTGTAGACGTTCTTACAAAAAATTATGATATTATAGCGAGATTCCAAGGCGGACCAAATGCGGGACATACCTTAGAATTTGACGGAATCAAACATGTTTTACACACGATTCCTAGTGGAATTTTTCATGATAAAGCTGTTAACTTAGTAGGAAACGGTGTGGTAATCGATCCGGTAATCTTTAAAAAAGAACTTGATAATCTTGCAAAGTTTAATATCGATTACAAATCAAAACTTCTTATATCCAGAAAAGCACATTTAATTTTACCAACACATAGAATTCTAGATGCGGCCTCAGAAGCTTCTAAAGGAAAAGCGAAAATAGGTTCTACACTAAAAGGAATTGGTCCTACATATATGGATAAAACGGGTAGAAATGGTATTCGTGTTGGAGATCTAGAATTAAGCGACTGGAAAGAACGTTATCGCAATCTTGCGAATAAGCATGAGGCGATGATCGATTTCTATGATGCAAAAATCGAATACGATTTACAAGAACTAGAGCAAGATTTTTTTGAAGCTGTAGAAACTCTAAAATCATTAACATTTATTGATAGTGAAGAATATCTACATAAAGCGCAAAAAGATGGTAAGAAAATATTAGCTGAAGGAGCACAAGGTTCATTATTAGATATTGATTTTGGAACATATCCGTTTGTAACTTCTTCTAATACTACTGCTGCTGGTGCTTGTACTGGTTTAGGTGTGGCTCCTAATAAAATCAAAGAAGTATTTGGAATCTTTAAAGCATATACCACACGTGTAGGAAGTGGTCCTTTTCCAACTGAATTGTTTGATGAAGATGGAGAAACAATGGGACGTGTTGGGAACGAGTTTGGTGCTACTACTGGTAGACCTCGTAGATGTGGTTGGTTAGATTTAGTAGCCCTAAAATATGCTGTTCATGTTAATGGAGTTACACAATTAATGATGATGAAAGGTGATGTTTTAAGTGGTTTTAATACGCTTAAGGTTTGCACCGCTTATAAATATAAAGGAGAAACTATTGATCACCTTCCTTATAATATCGAACCAGAGAATGTTACTCCAATCTACTCAGAAATGAAAGGTTGGTCGGAAGATCTTACTAAGATGAGTGATAAATCAGAATTTCCTAAGGAATTAAATGAGTATATCGAGTTTTTAGAAAAAGAATTAGAAACTCCTATTACTATCGTTTCTGTAGGACCTGATAGAACACAAACAATTCACAGGTAAAACTATCGATTTTTATAATATTAAATCTCTCAAATGACAATGATTTGAGGGATTTTTTTGTTTATCAAAACAAACTAGCAATTAAAACTTCTTTGATAAACATTCACATTTTTTATAGTTTGGCTTTCTATTAATTTCTGTCTAGAGTAGTATATTTGCAAAAAATATTAGAACCTACACTCTTTGAGAGTCTTTTTTTCCATATTAATCTTTATTGCCTTTGTGTTACGGCCTACTATAGAAATTAGTAGCATACTCTATTATCAATTAAATATTGATAGTATTATAGAGAAGTATTGTATTAATAAAGAAAGACCCAAGTTAAACTGTAACGGTAAGTGTTATTTGATGACTCAGATGAAAATGAGTTCGATGGCTGATAATAACAATTCAGAAGCTTCGATTCCAATTCTAGAAGCTTTTCTCCCATTATTTTTTGAGGATAACACATTATCTATAGCAAGTGTTCCTAATTTTCAGTTCTCACTTCAAAAAAATTGGAAACCGATGAACTTTCATCCAAAAGATGTTTCCAAAGTTATAGATCATCCTCCAGAGATATATTTTTCATAATTATCAATCACTAATTGATTGTACTTTTTTTACAAACCGCTTATAACAATTATTTGTCGGTACAATACTCTATGCATTATTGTAACTAAAAGTTAAGAATTTTTTGATGGTTTTATATACCTAAAAATGAATTCTTAATAGCCTATTAATTTAACTCTAATCATTCAACTTAACAAATAAGCACACATCAGTCTAAACTGATTGCTTACAGAATTTAATAATGAAAAATATCATACTATTAGCTATACTTCTTTGTGTAGGAGTATATAGCTATGCACAAACTTTTCAAGGAAAAGTTGTGGATAATTCTAACAATCCATTACCAGGAGCAACCATATCGGAAACCAGTACACCTTCTAATGGTGTAATGTCAGATCTAAATGGATCTTTTGAAATTAACCTTCAAAACTCAACTAAAGTAACCGTTAGTTTTTTAGGATACATTACCAAAACAGTACAGCTTACAACTGGAACAAATATCATTCGCTTAACTGTTGACAACGTAGCTTTAGAAGAAGTATTAGTAACGTCAGCTAGTAGAGAAATTCAGAAACGTTCTGAAGTACCTGGATCTATTGCCACGATATCTACCAAAAACATAGAAGAAACCAAAGCTTTTGGTATCGATCAATTAGTAAATCAAGTACCAGGTGTTTTTATGTCTACATCCAGAGCTGCGAGTAACGAACAACATTTTATGGCTGTTCGATCTCCGATCTCCACAAAAGCATTGTTTCTATATCTAGAAGATGGATTGCAGATTCGTCCTACCTCTGTATTTAATCATAACGCTTTACTAGAGATGAACGATGTTTCTTATGAGCGAATTGAAGTTCTAAAAGGTCCTGCTTCAAGTATCTACGGAAGTGAATCTATCGGAGGTAGCTTTAATTTTATCACCAAGAATCCAACAGAAAGTCTAAGCGGAAGTCTAGGATTCCAAATTAATGATATCGGTTTATCTCGTTATGAACTGGAAGTCTCTGATAAAACAAGCGATAACTTCGGTTTTTACTTAGGTGGTCATTATGTACAAAGAGAAAATGGGCCAATAGAACATAGCGATTATGAAAAACTTGCTGTGACTTTTAAAACTGTCTATGACTTCTCTCCTTCTACAAAATGGACTACGGTTTTAGATATCATAGACTATAGATCAGACATGACCGGTTCTCTTAGTGAATCAGATTACTTAGGAGGAAACTTTGAAAGTGATCAAACATTTACAGAGCGAGAAGCTTTGGCTTTAAGAGTAAGAACTACCTTAGATAAGTTCTGGAATGAAAATAATAAGACATCATTCAATTTTATATTCAGGGATAATACTATGGATCAAAATCCATCGTATAGAGTTCGTCAGTTTAGAGATCAAGGACAATTAACAGGTTTTGGATCTGGAGAAGTAAACTCTAATCAATTTAAAAGTTTTGTCGGGTTAATTCAACATAAATTAGATTTCAATTTTGCAAATTCATCATTAATTCTTGGCGCGACTGGAGATTTCTCTCCTCAGAAATACGTTGCCGAAACTACCAGTATTATTGTTGATCCCGAAACCGGAAGAAATATTGACTTTAGTATTAATTCTGGGGATTTTCTGTTAAACTACGAAGCAGATATCTTTAATTATGCGGGATTTTTACAATATGAAATTTCTCCTATCGATCCACTAAAAATTACCGCAGCAATACGATATGACGGTTTTGAATATGATTACGATAACAAAGCAGATGGAATTGTAGGCGTAGAAGATACCGTTGATAATTTTAACAATCTAACTCCTAAACTTGGAATTAATTATAATTTCTCTTCCAAAGCTGGAATGTACGCAAATTACTCTCAAGGTTTTACGCCTCCGCAAGTATCTACATTGTATAGAAATACAAATCAAGTGCAGGGAATAAAACCTAGTCGATATAATAACTATGAAATTGGAGGATATTTTACGATTCCTTCTAAACTAAAACTAGATGCTGCCATATATCTATTAGAAGGTAAAAATACTTTAATCACTTTACGAGATGATGATGACAACTTTTTTAATACGAATGCTGGTAAAACCAGATCTTATGGTATAGAATATGGAGTTACATGGAACGTATTAAAAGAGTTATCTATATCTCATAATGGTAGTTATGCAAAACATCGTTATGTAGACTTTTTTGATAGTGGAATTGATTACTCAGATACCGAAAGAGAAACAGCACCTAATCTATTAGGAACTTCAGGAATTACATATCGTAATACCTTTGGAAAACTTGGTTTTACGATTACCGCAGAACACGAACTTGTTGGAGAATACAATACAAGCTTTGAAAATCAAGTGGAAAATGAAGATGGAACTTTTGGGACAGCAACCTATGATGGACATAATGTATTTAATCTCAGAGCTACTTTTAATTATAAAGGCATTGAAATTTGGGGGCATGCACTAAATGTTTTTGATGAATTATATGCTGCCAGAACCTCTTTCAACAGATTTAGAGGAGAAAATAGTTTTACGATTGGAAATCCTAGAGCATTTCATCTGGGGATGAGATATAATTTTTAATAAACCATTTAAACGAATTTCTGCTGCTACAATAACCAATATAGCATATCTATTAAAGTGTAGCAGTAGACTTTTTAAGTTTTCTTTTTAATAATTACATTATGAAAAAAAAATCAAAATTGAATGCTTGGCTTTGGAAATGGCACTTTATAGCAGGATTAATATCGCTTCCGTTTGTTCTTTTGCTTTCTTTAACCGGAATCATTTATTTGTTTAAATCGGATTATGAAACGCCCAGACAAAAACATATTAAAGAAGTTACGGTTACAGGAACTCCCATTTCATTACAAGAACAATGGGATATTGCAAATAAAAACGCTATTAAGAAACCAAACTCACTTGTATTAAAAACATCTCCAAACCAAGCCACAGAGTTTGTTTCTGGAAGATTTAGTAATAAAAGTAGCATTTTTATCAACCCTTATACAGGTGAAGTTTCTGGAGAAATCATCGGAAAAAATACTACCATGTATAGTATACGAAAATTACACGGAGAATTACTAATGGGTGGATTCGGCACTAAAATCATTGAGCTTATTGCAAGTTGGATGGTTGTACTCATTGTAACGGGATTATACATTTGGTGGCCAAAAAGAGGATGGAAATTAAAAGGGTACTTTATGCCAAGAACCAATATAGACAAAAGAACATTTTATAGAGATTTACATGTAGTTTCTGGATTTTGGATATCTATCCTATTGCTAATAATTCTTGCTGGGGGTTTTCCCTGGACGGATGTTTTTGGAGAAAATTTTAAAACTGTCCAAAAAGCAACAAATACTGGCTATCCCGCTACTTGGCAAGGGCATCAACTAAAGTCTACTGTTTCTGGAAAAGCTTTAACACTAGATCAAATGGTGGTTACCGCAAAAGCTTTAGAGCTGCCAGGAGTTGTAAGCTTAGGATTCCCAAAAGGACCATCAGGAGTGTTTAGCGTTTCAAACTTCAATCCTTCAGACTTAACATCTCAACAGAGTATCCATTTTGATCAATATTCTGGAGAACCTATACTCAAGCACACCTGGAAAGACGTAGGAATTTTAATGAGGGGACGAATGTGGTTTATGGCTTTTCATCAAGGAGAGTTTGGAGGTTGGAATTGGTGGTTAATTCTCATCACAGCCATTTTATTAACCATTATGAGTGTTTCAGCTTTAGCCTCATATATATTAAGAAAAAGAAAGGGAAGCTGGGGAGTTCCAAAAGTTCCTGCTTCCTTCAAAGTTGGGTACGGAGTTATACTACTAATTGGTATATTATCCATTATTTTTCCGTTGTTTGGTGCCAGTATTCTAATCATTTTAGCAATAGAATATCTAAGAAAATACAGATTCTCTAAAATTTCTTAATCCATTATGATGATAGTAAGGCGATTATTTAAAAAAACAATACATTTGAAATATTAAAAAAACATACCAATGAATACCAATAAGTTATGGTCCCTATTATTAATCGTGGGACTTATTTTCAATTTTTCTTGTAATGAATTATCTAAAGAAGAACAAGAATTCGATGCACTTATGCAAAAAGTAATCGATGTTCATGATGAAGTAATGCCCAAAATGGGAACAATGAGTTCTTTAATAAAAGAATTAGGCACTAAAATTGATACTACAGCCGCTGGAAAAAATTATGAAAAAGCACAAAAGGATCTAAAAGACTCTTACGATTTTATGATGGATTGGATGAGTGATTTTAGTTCTAAATTTCCACATGGAGAAGATGTTACTACTGAGGATATGGAAAAATTTACTGCTAAGATGAATATCCTTAAAGAAGAGGAAGTAGAAGTAAATAAACTGAAAGAGCAAATCAATTCTAGCATTGCAACTGCAGAAAAGCTGCTAAAAAAGTAGTAATCCTCTTTTGAAAAGCATAGTTTATAAAATTGTTTATTTTTGCCACTGCAACAAATCGCTTAAACCCATGAGAAAAATTATTTTATTAGCCTCTGTACTTTTTTTAACCAATACTGTGGTACAAGCTCAGAAAAAGAAAGATTTATTAGCTGAAATTGATAAGCTTAGACAAGAACTTAGAACTAAAGATGGAGAGCTTGTAGAAGCCAGAAAGAATGAAAGAGTAAGTCAGTCCAAAGTAAAAACTATGGAAGCACAGGTAGCAGATCTTAAAGAGACCAATGCTACTCTGCTTGCTAACATGAATAGTTTTACTGAATTATCAAACAAAAAAGCTAGTAATCTACAGACATCTCAAGAGATTATAAAGGAAAAAGATAGACAATTAAACGTTATTAACGATGCAATAACTGCCAATGACTCTATTAACCTTGCTGTATTTAGCAAATTTAAAAACGCTATCGGTGGTGATAATCTAAAAATTAGTAACGGTACTATCCATATTATTTTACCAAATACTACTCTTTTTGGAGAAAATGATAAAAATTATATCGTTGATGATAAGGCGAAACCTACACTAGAGAAAATTGCGGCAACATTAAATGCGAATCCTGATTTAAACATAATCGTAGAAGGAAATAGTAATGCCTTAAAATTAGATGGCAAAAAGTTAATCGATAATTGGGATTTAAGTTCTAGACAAGCTGCTTCTGTAGTGAGAGTACTACAAACAGATTATAAAGTAGATCCTAAAAGAATGGAAGCTTTAGGAAAGAGTGAGTATGGTACCGAAGGAATTGAAACTGTAACTAGGATTATCATAGATCCTAAGTTTAATAACTTTTACAATTTGGTAAAAGACAATATGAAGAATTAAATAAAATTCTATTTATAACTCAAAAACCATCTGCCTGAGGTAGATGGTTTTTTTATATCCTATTTTATGAGCTTGCTAATTTTTTACTCTTAAATTCTGAAGGATTCGATCCAGCGTGTTTTTTGAAAAATTTCGAAAAATGGCCTGCTTCTTTATATCCCAGTTCATAAGCAATTTCTTCTGATGTTTTATCAGAGTATAATAATAACCTTTTTGCTTCTACAACAATACGTTCATTAATCGTAGCTAATGGAGATTTATCACTGTACTTATGAAATAAGTTCGATAATGTTTTAGGAGATTTAAAAAGTAAATCAGCATAATCCGCTACTTGATGTTTTTCTCTAAAATGCTTTTCGACAAGAACATTAAATCTTCTAATAATATCTAATTGATTATTAGGCAATCCAGGATCTGGTAATTCTTGTTTAATCAGTCTCCTCGATTTAATTAAAAAACTTTTAAGGAGTGTTCTCAACATTTCACCTTGTATTTGATCCTTATTCTTAAATTCTTCCTCAAAAGAGTCGAACATAGAGCAGAAACTATCTTTATCCTTACCTTTTAATGTTAATATTTGCGGAACCGAAGAACCAAAAAACAAAAAACCATTACAAGAAACTTCCTGATCGTGATCCTGAATACAATAGAACTCTCTATTAAAAACTAAAGAAACAATCCCTTCAGTATCCTTATCTATTTCTAACACATTAATAGGTGTACAAAAAATGATCTGATCTTTCTCTAATTCGATCAGTGAACCATCAACTCTAAAACTTACAGCTTGTCCTCGACTCCATAGAATTTTATAAAGTCCTTTATCTTTCAGTAAATCTAAAGCAGGAGTACAATTAAAGTCGGTTAGAATAAAGGTGCTCTCATCTTTTATACTAGCATAATCTAATCTCATATTCAAATTAACAAATAAATTTCATCATAAAATAAAAATCCTTTGTTCTTAAGGAATAATTTACATTCTTTAACCTTTTCTAATTTTCAAAAACATAGAATTACTTTAATAGGTTAAATTCATATCATCCTTCAAAAAGTATTTTCTATTTCGTCATAATTTTTTTCTTTTCCTTTCTCTTTTTTTAAAATAATTATGGGTTTCACATTACTCCTAAAATGGTAAACCACAATTGTTATAATTTTAGGTGAAAAATGCTCATTTACTGAAAATAAACATCGATTCACTGAAGATAAAACATCATTCAATAGTCCTCGGAAACATTCTGCTGAAAGGGTAATATCCCCTTGCAATATAAATCCAAGATCTTAAGTTATTCTTTCTGTAACACGCTTAGCTAAGCTTCGAAAAAGGTTTGTATATCCGCTCTAAAAATGTTCGAGCAAACTATAACAAATTCCTTTTTGAATTCAACACTTACATTTTTTAAAAATTGCTTGGTACCAAAGCAATTTTTAAAGGAAAATAATCTTCTTTTTCTAACATGAAAGGTGAAGGTTTTTAGTCTAACAATTAACTATTCAAATTTATGAAACTAACAAATTTCAGAATACTACTGATATTCTCGATAACAGCAATTTTAATACAATCTTGTTCTTATGATAATGAGGAATTAGATGAAGAAGCTTTAGGATCCGAAAGTATTGACGATGCTAGTAAAAGATCCAATGATTCTGATACTACTACTGATCTAATTATGGATTGGAATTCTTTATGGGTAGAACTAGATCAACATGCCTTCGGAATGCGACCAAATGCCACTGCAAGAGCTTTGGCGTATATACACTTAGCAGCATATGAAACTGCTGTACAAGATATGCGTGGATATAGATCTGTAGAAAACAGATTTAATGAATTACAAATAGACCAACGAGAAAGAGACAGAAATATCAGTTTAGATCTGGCATTAAACACGTGCTATGCTCTTGTCTTTGATCATTTCATGAATAACATTGATCCCGAAATAGACGCTAAAATTGGTCAATTACAATCCGAATATGAAGACGAGCTTTCTAAACGCTTAAGAAGACGTGACATCCGAAATTCTATTGAATGGGGAACTCATGTGGCAGAACAAGTTATTGCATATAGCCAAACAGACACTGAAGCTGAAACACAAATTCTAGAGCCACAACCATTAGATTATGAACCTCCTATTGGTCCAGGTTTATGGAGTTATAGCGCAGAGCAAGAACGTGGTTTATTTCCTTATTGGGGAAAGGTAAGGACTTTTATAATTTCTTCTGAAGAAACAAGCAGTATTCCACCACCAATTACTTATAGTACCGATCCACAAAGTGATTATTATGCTGAGATGGATGAAGTTTATACTGTAAGTACAAAAGCAGCTGAAGAAAATAACGAAGATCTATGGATCGCAGAATTTTGGTCTGATGATGTTGAAGGTTTAATGGTAAGTCCTCCTGGTAGGCAAATCGCTATTGCCTATCAGCTTATTGATCAATATAACCTTGATTATGCTAAATCATTGGCGATGTTACTCAAATTAGGTTTTTCTCTAAATGATGCTGCAGTTTCATCTTGGGCAGATAAATATGAATATTTAGTTATGCGTCCTAGTGTATATATTCAGGAGTTTATTAATCCTGATTATCAGACAAATTTATTCAAGTTTATTTTTTGGCCAAATCCAACATTTCCCGGTTACCCATCTGGCCACTCAACATTTGCGTCTGCTGCTGCAGGAATATTTATAGATGAGTTTGGAAACGATATTAACTTTACAGATCGTACACACGAAGGAAGAACTGAGTTTTTAGGAGATCCAAGACAATTTGACTCCTTTTCTGAAATGGCAGAAGAAAATGCATTCTCCAGAATTCCTCTGGGAGTTCATATTAGAATGGACTGTGTAGAAGGATATCGTCTAGGTTATGAAATATCAGATGCAGTGAATAAATTCCGATTAAGGAACTAGTAGCATTGGTATCAAATAACTTGCTATAAAACTGCTCTTTTGCTTTTCTAAAATGATCATGAATATTGATCTTTTGTAAAAGAAAAAAGAAAAATAAAAATCCAATAGTCTATATTCATGAGACTATTGGATTTTTTTGTCGGGTAGAGAGGATTCGAACCTCCGATCTCTGGTCCCCCAGACCAGCACTTTAACCGGACTAAGCTACTACCCGAAAATGGGACACAAATATAAAAATACTTTCGTTATTGCGAAGGATTATTATGGCGTTCTAAAATCTTAATCATTTTAAATGATTTTAATAAATGAAACAACCCAGGAAGAATAACTGCGCCACCGATAATCAGTGATATCCCAAGTACATTAATTACACTATCAGGAGCTATATTATCTAATAAACTCACCTCATTGGTTTTGGTAATAATTATGTTCGGAAAATGGGCTACAAATGCTGCGAGAAGAATTAAAAAAACCTGTAAACCTGCAAAAAATCTGCTTAACACTCTACGTCCTTTTTTTATAGTAATCCAAAGAGGAATTAACAGTAATCCTGAGATAAACATAGCAACAATAGCATAAGGATCTGTAACAAATACAGTAACAAAACTATATTCGCTGATATATCCGTAAATAAAAGTTATTAAGCCTGTTATAAAAACTACAATAGTTGCTATTCCTGCCTTTCGGATATAAATATTTTCCTTTCCTCTTACCGATTCCCCAATAAGCAATACAGAAGATAAAAACGCACATAAAGCTGCAAAAAACAACCCAACTAAAATACTGAATACATTAAACCAAGGTTTTATAAAAACATCATAGAACGAAAGATTCTCGACATCTTCTGTTAGTATAATTTGTCCGCTAATCAATCCTCCGAAAACCATACCTAAGAATATCGGTGTAATCAAACTAGATATTTTAAACATAGCATCATATAATTTCTGTGAATTATCGATGACAGCATCATAATGCCTAAATACAAAGGCAACACCTCTAAGAGTAACTCCTAATAAAACTATTGTTAATGGAATATGTAGATTCACCACTAGGATATTATAATACGCAGGAAATGCAATCCATAATATTACTATGAGAATAATGATCCAAATATGATTGACTTCCCATACGGGTCCCATGACTCTATAAATTGTTTTTTTTGTGATTTTTTGGTTTTCCTCTGAGGAAAACATCTCTACAATCCCTGCTCCATAATCCGCACCACCTAGAACAACGTATAAGTACAAGGAAAATATTAAGAAGAATAAAACGACGTATAGCATAGACTAGTTATTTTGAGCATTAAGAACTTTGATCTGGCGAATCATTAACCAGGTAACTGCAATCGATAGTGTAGTATAAACCACAATATAGGTATAGAAACTTACCACAATTCCTGGCATAGGTGTCACTGCATCTTTTGTTCGCATTATTTTATGAATAATCCAAGGTTGTCTTCCAACTTCTGTTACAATCCAACCAGCTTCTAATGCTAAAAATCCAAGTGGTGCTAGTGCTATAAACAATAACCAATATTTTTTATTGGTAAGCCATTTTTTCTTTTTTAAAGAAACAAAATATAATAATCCTGCTAGCATCAGGATACCACCAATACCAACCATCACCTGAAACGCATAATGAACCATAGGAACATTAGGGCGTTCATCTTCCGGAAAATCATTTAATCCTTTTACTTCAGCATCAAAATCTCCAAATGCCAAGAAAGATAGCATTCCAGGAATAGCAAGCTTGTATTTTACTTCTTGAGTTTCGGCATCTACAATACCTCCGATATATAAAGGAGCTCCTTTTTCTGTATTATAATGAGCTTCCATCGCTGCTAATTTTACAGGCTGTCTTTCTGCAATATCTTTTGCCGAAATATCTCCACTAATCGGTTGCAAAATTGCCGCTATTGCTCCAAAAGTGATTGCTATTTTAAATGCCTTGGTATGCAAAGCCACTCTTCTACCCTTAAATATTTGATAGGCATGAATTCCTGCTACCGCAAAACCCGTTGCTGTAAAAGCGGCTAAAGTCATATGCAAGGCTTGGGTAAACCATGCAGGATTAAGCATTGCCTTAACAGGATCAATGTTTAAGAACTGTCCATCTACATAATCAAATCCTGACGGTGAATTCATCCATCCATTTGCCGCAACTACTAGAATTCCTGAGGCTACTCCAGACAATCCTATAATGACCCCAGTAAACCAATGAAACTTTTCCGGTAATTTATTCCATCCGTACAAATAAAAACCAAGTGCTATCGCTTCTACAAAAAAAGCAGCACCTTCTAAGGAAAAAGGCATTCCAATAATAGGACCAGCATGTTTCATAAATTCAGGCCATAAAAGCCCCAACTCAAAAGATAAAGCTGTTCCCGATACTGCACCTGTGACAAAAAAAATAGCCACCCCTTTTTGCCAGGCTTTTGTTAACGTTAAGTAGAGTTCATCTTTTGTTTTTAACCACTTATAATGTGATACTACCATAAAAAAAGGCATGACCATTCCAATACAAGCAAAAACGATATGAAATATAAGCGTAAATGCCATTTGGAGTCTTGCTGCATCAAGGTTTTCCATAGAAAATATTTAGAGAAAGAGTGTGATTCTAATTACTCTATAAAGATACGACACAAAGCCCATTTTAAGAAGAAAAAACCTGAGTCTTTTCGGTTTTTTGAAGCTTTTTTTGATCATAATTTTAGTCATTTCCAAAACACCAAAAACCGTATTTAAAAGCAACAAAAAATTGCATCTTTTACTTACCTAAAAGACAGTTAATTAAACTCCCAACAAACGTTAATATGACTAATAAGGCATTGTAATCCATGAAATACTACTATATTTAAACTAACCTAATTAATAAACCTTTTCTTTAATTAGAAAACCTACATAATTTTTCACCCAGATTACATGAATATCAAAAGAAAAATATTCATAGCACTACTCCTACTCAGTGTTTCTGTCGGATACGGACAAGAATCAGCTACTTTAAGACTCAATAATGCTGTGGATTCTTTGGGTGTAAATCCTTCCTATTCGTATAAAGAACTATCGGTAATAGTAAAGGATAAAAACAATCAAGATTCTACAAAAGCAAAAGCAAAGCTTTACCTCGGAAGTTATTTTAACTCCATTGGTGTCATAGATTCTTCTGTTTATTATACAAAATCGTCCTTAATACATCTTAGAAATAAAAAATATTTATCCCAAGCCTATCGATTATTAGGATCTGGATATAGAAGAAGTGGTAAAATCGATGATGCTATCGAAATTCTATACAAAAGTTTAAAGATTTCTGAAGAAATCAACTATTTAGATATGATTGTTAAGGTAAAATCTGATTTAGGAATTTTATCAGCAAACAAAGGGGATTACGATAAAGCTATTCTTTTTTTTGAAGAAAGTAATGCCGTTACAGACGATCAAAAAGTTATTTGTTCTAACTACATTAATATAGGTGCTGCCTATTTTAAAAAAGACGATTTTGAAAATGCTGAAAACTTTTTCAAAAAAGCTCTTGAAATACTCCCACCAAACTCCTCTCCTAATGCATCTTCTACACTGATCTTAAACTTAGGTTCTGTACTTTATAAAAATAAAAAGTATAAGCAAGCGATTGAATACTTTGATAAAAGTAAAAAGATCGCGGATGAATACGGTTTTATAGATAAAAGCCTTAATGCTACTGCTCATAAAGCTGAAGTTATAGGAGTGATGGGAAATTATTCGGAAGCGATACAAATGCTAAATAAAACAATAGCGCAAGCAAAAGAGATCTCAAACATAGAAATACAAAAAAATAGTTATGATAATCTAGTTACCGTATATACAAAAGCAAATAATCATAAATCCGCAAATGAAGCCTTAATACAATTTCACAGACTAAGAGATTCTTTGAATAATAGAAAACAAAAGAAAGAGATCACCGAACTCGAAGTAAAATATGAAACAGCTACCAAAGAGAAAGAGATTTTGCTTTTAAAAGAAGATCAACTTCTTAAAGAAAGTGAAATTAAAAGGCAACGCTTATTGAAACGGTTTTACGTCATTGGTTTTATTATTGTTTTAGTACCAATCATGGCACTCCTGTTTGTGTATTACCAGAAATTACAAGTTAAAATAAAATACAATGCTCAAAAAGAAGAGATTAATAGACAGAAAACCGCTTCTTTTCTAAAAGAACAAGAACTAAAATTAGCGAATACCTATGTAATTGCTCAAAATGAAGAACGGAGCAGAATTTCTAGAGAATTGCACGATAGCATTGGAGGAAATTTAGCTGCGATCAAATTACAAATTGTGAATGTCCAAAAAGATCTGGAAATAAAAGATACATTAATCGATCAATTAGATGATACGTATCAGCAAGTTCGAGAAATATCACATAATCTGATTCCTAAGAAAATTAACCAAACAGCATTTGCTAATTATATCAGAGAATATATAGATACGATAGAAAAGGTTACAGATCCTGAAATTACATTTATACCTCATCCTGTAGAAAAAATAAACAACATAAACGACAATCAGAAAGTTGAGATTTTCAAAATCATTCAGGAATTAATGACGAATGCTTTAAAACATGCCAAAGCTAAAGTGATCGAGATTTGTCTAAATGCATACCAAGATTCTATAGAAATTATTTTTGAAGATGATGGAATCGGATTTGACACAGATAAAGTAACGAATGGTATCGGTTTACAAAATATTCAAAAACGCATAGCGTTATTAAAAGCAAAAATGGATATTGACTCTTCAATGAATAGAGGTACTGCCATTCGTATTGAAATACCCACAATAATACATGACTAAAAAGCATACATATAAATTAGTCGTAGCAGATGATCATAAAATGTTTTTGGACGGTTTGATAAGTATCATCGCACATGAATCTGACTATGAAATTATCTATACAGCAAGCAACGGGAGTGATCTAAAAAAGTATTTAGATATCAATACCGATGACCAAATTGATTTGGCAATTTTAGATATTAATATGCCTAAGATGGATGGAATAGCTTTAAACCAACATATAAAAAAGAATCATCCTGGTATAAAGACACTAATCGTTAGTATGTTATCGACTCCTGATAAAATTTATGAACTTACTCAGGATGGTGTAAATGGTTATATTCCTAAAAACTCTAGAAAAGAAGAATTATTAAAAGCTATAGAAACCATCCTAAAAGGTTCTAATTACTTTTCAGACAGTATTAAAGAAACATATACCAAGAGTGTTTTTGAACAAAAACAATCCAATGAAATCAATCTTAGTAAACGTGAGAAAGAAATCTTGCAACTAATTGCTAAAGAATATACCACACAGGAAATTGCTGATAAACTATTCTTAAGCAAATATACCATTGAAGGTTATCGCACCAGTTTGATTTCTAAACTAAACGTAAAAAACGTTGTTGGGTTGGCAAAACATGCGATTAAAATGGGACTGGTAGATTAACTATTTAATTTATACTACAGTTAAAAAATAATGAAATGAGCAGTTTGTATACAGATTTAGCTGAGGTTTACGAAATGATGTATGCAACATTTATTGATTACCAGTTAGAATATGACCTATATAAAAGTTTTCTCAAAAAGTATGACAAAAACAGTATTCTGGAAATAGGTTGTGGAACAGGAAATTTATCTCAACGTTTTATTAACGACAACTATGAGTATTGCGGACTTGATTTTAGTAAAGAAATGCTAAAAATAGCTAAGAAAAGAAATCCTAACGCTAGTTTTATTCATGGAGATATGCGACATTTCAATTTAGAAAAACCAGTAGAAAGCGTTATCATGACTGGGAGAACAATAAGCTATTTGGTTAAAAACAAAGATGTAGAATCCACTTTTGCTAGTATTCATAATAACATAGAAAAAGGAAGTGTCTTTTGTTTTGATTTCATAGATGCTAACGAATTCATACCAGAAATAAGC
Organism: Aquimarina sp. 433; assembly: GCF_054054605.1. NCBI lineage: Bacteria > Pseudomonadati > Bacteroidota > Flavobacteriia > Flavobacteriales > Flavobacteriaceae > Aquimarina > Aquimarina sp. 433. Next base: position 34,733 of record NZ_JBSWZK010000018.1, on the reverse strand, counting down.
AATAAAAAGGAAATTACCCATGAAGTTAACCATAAGAATATAACTTACCTAAGGAAAAGTAAATGGAATCCCAATATCCTAAATAACTGGTGTTTCGATTGGGAATCTAACTTTTATAAAAAAGAAAAAAATAATTTGCTAAAAGTTGGAACAGATCACTCTACTGTAAGAACGTTCACTAAAGATGAAATTGAGCTTTTTCTAATTTTAAATGGATTTGAGGTACTAGAAATAATTACAAGAGAATCTTACGCATTTCCTACCTATGTCGTGGTTGCTCAAAAAAGATGAATTAGTAAAGAAATATTTTCAAAAAGCTAGAGAGCTTTCCAAAAACTAATTCAAAAATGACTTTCAATCTTTTAACATATTCCCATCTAACATAGGATTGGTATATTGATTTATTTGGTATAAATTAAGCCCAGAATAGCAGATATATCTAATGTAACGAATAGATGAGAAAAATAATAAATAGCGTCATAGTCTTATTACTAATTTTTACTGCAAAAGCTCAAAACACGCTTCCCGAAGTCGTATCTGGAAAAGTGGATCGTATAGAGAATTTTGAATCAAAGCATATAACCCCTAGAAATATAGATATATGGTTGCCAGAAGCTTATTCTTCTTCTAAAAAATATGCAGTACTATATATGCATGATGGACAAATGTTATTCGATCCTAAGAGCTCATGGAATAAACAAGCCTGGAATATAGATAATGTAGCTTCTAAATTACCTGAATCGCACAAAATAAAAGATTTTATTGTTGTTGGTATTTGGAATGGTGGAGCAACAAGACATTCTGATTACTTTCCTCAAAAACCATTTCATTATTTATCACAAAGTCAAAAAGACACCTTAAATACACAACTTAAACATTCGCATGTACCGATAAAAACATCATTTATTCCACAATCTGATAACTATCTTAAGTTTATTGTTGAAGAACTAAAGCCCTATATCGATAAAAACTATTCTGTTTCTTCAGATCAAGCAAACACTTATATTATGGGAAGTAGTATGGGAGGTTTAATATCTATGTATGCTATTTGTGAATATCCTGAAGTATTCGGAGGAGCTGCTTGCTTATCGACTCATTGGCCAGGTTCTTTTACACTTAAAAACAATTCAATGCCAGAGGCGTTTATCAAATATCTAGATAGTCATCTTCCTAATCCCAAAAATCATAAGATCTACTTCGACTGTGGTGATAAAACTTTAGATGAATTGTATCCAGATATCCAGAAAAAAGTTGATCAAGTTATGATTAAAAAAGGCTACAATGAAAACAATTAAAGTACTCAATTTTTTCCAGGAGAAAACCATAGCGAAAATGCCTGGAGTAAAAGACTACATATTCCTTTAGAGTTTTTACTTAAAAAATAACCTCGTAAGCATAACCTTTATCCAAATATATTCTTGGATTAAACTGTAACATTCTTAACGTTTATTAATCCTTACTACAAGGAACACTTGTAATAAATGACTATAAATTTTAAGAATGAATAGAATCATCATAACCTCAGCTCTTTTTCTAATTCTTATGAATTTGAAGGCTCAGAGTAGCAGACAAATCATAAACTTCGAATTTGAAGGAATACAACTGAATGGTGTTTTAAACCTTCCGAAAGATCAAAAACCTAAGGGAATTATAATGTTAGTGCATGGATCTGGAAAGACAAATGCTGTTGCTCAGGAATGGTATATAGATATAAGAGAAACATTTGTAAAAGCTGGTTACGGCATCTATATGTGGGATAAAATGGGCTGTGGAAAAAGTGGAGGTGCGTTTAATTATAATCAGTCTATTGAAAATAGTGCGCAAGAAGTAATTGCTGCGATCAATACTTTAAAAGAAAAGCAAATACCTGGTTCGGATATTATCGGTTTATATGGAGTTAGTAGAGCTGGCTGGGTAAATCCAATAGTAATAAACACATACAACGATATAGCATTTTGGGTTTCTGTAAGTGGCGTTGATGACAAAGAAAATTTTGGATACCTACTCGAACAAAACTTGCGAATTGATGGATTGCCAAAAGATTCAGTTAATTTAATTGTTGGAGAATGGAAAGCAGCTGTAAAAATTCATCATTCAGGAGGAAGTTATGAAAGTGCTCAAAACGCTACACCCAATCTAAGGAAAAACGATTTTATATTAAGATTTAATAATGGTAGCACCATTACAGAGGAAGAATATTATAGTTATCAGAAGCAACTTATGAAAGAAGAACTTGACGAAAAAACTGGCTTGCCCATTGTAGTTAAGGATTTCAAAACGATCTTATCGAACATCAAATGTCCCGTTTTGGCATTATTTGGAGAAAGTGATATGAATGTTGATTGGAAAAAGACCAAGTTGTTATATGAACAGACGTTAGCAACAAATACAGATTTAGAAATACAATCATTTCCAAATTGTGATCATAATATTCGCGAATGCAAAACTGGTGGATTCTACGAATTTCAGGACAACAGTTTACGTTTTAAAAGATGTACTGGATTTTTGGAAACTTTAGAAAACTGGTTAAACCAAAGATAAAGCTACTCTTTACCTTGATGAACACATGCCAATTGCCTTTTTTATTAAAACTACCTCGCAGAACATGTTACTCCATCATCCGATAAAATTTCGGTACCTGTATTCACTAAGTCACATACTGCTGTAGGCATAGAAATAATTCCATTTTCTGAAAGATCCAATAATTTCAAATTAATGAGATTGCTTATTTGATTCGGAACCATCTCTATCATATTTGTACGTAGATATAGGTATTCTAGATGAAACATATCTCCAATACTAGTATCGATATCTACCAACATATTACCCGACAATTGTAATCGCACCAGATTAGTAAGTTTAATAATATCAGATGGGATACTTGTTAAGTTTGTATTATACATATCTAACCTAGTTAGCGATTGTAGGCTTAATATATGTTCTGGGATAATTCCAATAGGGTTACTAGACACTCCTAGAGTTGTTAATTTAGATAGCTTGGTAATCTCCTCTGGTATCTCTGTTAATCCAATATTATTCATGAATAAGACATTTAGTTCCGTAAGATGAAACAATTCTAAAGGTACTTCTTCTAAGGTGTTATTAGATACACTTAGTTCTCTAAGCTCTTTAAGACTTTCTATACTCGTTGGGATCTCGGTAAGTTGATTTGTATAGATCCTAAACTCCACAAGCTTTCTCAGACTAAAAAACTCTTCTGGTATAGCTTCAATTAAGTTAGCACCAAGATTTAGTGTTCTTAAATTATTAGATAAGTCTTCTATTTCCTTAGGAATTTCGGTTATGCTATTACTTTCTAAGGAAAGTGTTTTTAGGTAAAACAAATCGCAAATCTCTGGTGGTAGTACTGTTAGTCCTTTCTCATTCAACTCTAGTGCAACTACTTTACCATCGACTACCACTACTCCTTCCCAGGTAGAAACATCTTCATTTTCCAGATTCCATCCCAAAGTATTATCTGGGTTTTGATTGAAGAAAGAAGTCAATATTTCTCTGGCTGTACTAGTAACTACTCTTACAGAGATCGTGTAATCTTTGGTTGATCCATCCTCCGCTAGAACACTATAAACAATAGGTTCTGAAAAATCAAAAGTCGTATCAATATTCTGAACTACAATTGCTCCGTCTGATACAACTATACTAGGTTTTAAAGCTCTTATAGGTGTGCCGAAAGGTAATACTACAGAGATGGTATTTTTAAGTTGATCTATATTAGCCGTAATGTTAGTTTCTAATTCGCCATTCTCTGATGTTAAAAAACTAAATTCTAAGATTTCCTTATCAGAATTTAATAAAGTTATATCAGATCCGTCTATTTCTTTGGAACAAGAAAACACCATTAGACTACACACTAATAAAAGTGTGTTTCTGCAAAATAATAAGTCCCTCATTTGGTTTTAGTTTTAAGAGTTTTGTGTGTTTATTTTTATGTAAGATATAAAGTTATAAGGATAGAAACATCCTTGATTTTTGTGGAAATTATCCCCTGAAAACCACTATTTATTGATATAAGTAAAAGATTATTAAAAAATTATTCGATGCCAATCCTGTATCAAAATACTTATATATTTACTTTCTTTTTAGTTCAATATATTTCTCTTCACACTCGTTAAATAGTATATAATTGTTTAGAGAGTTTCCATAATTCTGAATTACTATATAATCATCTATAAGTTCTGCAGTCAAATCTTTTTTTACATGATCTTTATGGACATTTTTAAACCGAAGGAGAACTGATTTATCATTAGAATTAATTTCTAATGTATCCTTTACTTGATAATCTCCATTTTGAAGAGTATAGTCCAAACCTGAAATTTTTATCGATATAAAACAATCAGGGTTTTCTGATTTATACTCGCCATCAACATTTTTAATCGATTGAAAAGAATTTTGTTCAACAGGAATATTAAGATCGTGATATGCACCACTGATCCCTAGCAAAAATGTTATGGAAAATACAAGGTGTTTTATTTGAAAACTTTTAACCATTTCAATTTTTTAAACTATTCAATCTACTTTCTACAAAACTTCGTATACTATTCTTATTATATCCATACCAATTCCTAGAAGGAGTTGTTCTTTCCGCTGCATTATTTAATGAAATAAAACGTTCGTAACCTTCTATAGCCTTTGCTCTATTTTTGGTACATCCCCTTTTATTTGTACCTGGATCATGCCATGCACCCCATCCAAAAGATCCCTTTTGTTCATTGTATGTTTTACTTTCTGAGAAAATATAATCGGTAGTTTCGGAATTGGAATTACCACAACTATTTAATAACACTTCAAACCCTCTGTTTACATATTCAAGACGATCATTGTATCCATTGAAACCTCCATTAATTCTATAGGTGATATAAATTAAATCATTATCATCAGCATTATCATTTAATTCCGCATTTTGCGCCCAAAACCAACCAGCCGATCGAGCAGCATGTGGATTAACTTCTAATTTTTCCTTATTTTCTTGAGAAGAAGTAAAGTCTTCTCCCACAAAGTTACCATATGCTTGATAGTTAGAGCGAAATGTAAGTTGCATTAATCCTCTTCCTTTAAAACCTCCATAAGCATCTTCTCCAACTCCTAATTCTTCAGTATATCTAAAGCTTCCTGATTCATGTATAACTTGAGCAAGAAAATGTAGCCTTCTTAAACAAGTATTTATATCATTATCCTTAAATGCTTCATTTATACCACTTAAATGAGTCTCTACATTACTTTCACGAGCATGAACAGCAATATTCATTAGTTGCTCTTTTGTCATATCTTGACTACAACAATTATTTCCCAATTGAAAATATCCATTCCCAATCTTCAAAAACTCTTCCTCATATTCTTGCTTGTCTCCATTTGCTTTTACTTTAAGCCATAAAAGATCTATAGTTTTTGGTGGTTTATGTGTTGTTGGCGCTACAGAGGTGTCTAAATCATCAGGTCTTGGTTCTGGTCTTATACTTGTTTCAACAGCACCAGTTTCATTTGTTGATGTTTCTACAATAGGTTTAAACTTTTCTTTCCATTCATTAAAAACTTCATCAGGATCTTCTACTTTTGGTCTAAATTTAATTTTTACTACAGCTTCTCCTCCATCATTAAAAGTTGCCTTTAATTGTGTTTTATTAACACTTTCATTAGGTTCTTCTGCATCCATAGAATCATATTGTATAACGGTCAGTGGTGTTTCGCTTTCCATTAACAAAAAAGGCTCCTTTTCAAAAATTTCTATGGTCGCTTCTTTGTCCTTTAAAGCAAATCCTTTTACAACTATATAAGCTTCTCCACCCAAAGTTCCTGAACTTATTTTTTGATAGGAAATTTTTTCTTCAGTTTTAAAAATTTCAAAAGTTACTGTATCTCCATTACTATTACTATAACTATCATTTACTAATGCTGCTGTTATTAATTCTATTGCGGTATGCTGTCCATTCTGTTCTAACTGAGGAGAAACTCTATCAAAAATTATCTGAGCTATACGCCTTTTTCTATCTCCTGTACTGGTATCATTAGTGCCACCAAATGTATAGGTATGAGTCCCATCTGGTATTCCAAATTGTCTAGTTACTTGTTCCGCAAAATATGCATCTAATAATCCCTCTTCCGCTTCATTAGTAGCAAGAGTAATTTGATTCGCTTCTTCACTCCATTGCCCAAATCTATCTTCTATCCTTTGTAGACGTGCATTAGCATTATCTCTTGCTATATTTTGTACAGTATCATTATGTCCACTCATAGTTACAGTATTTTACCATTACCTAGTTTATGTACGATCAAAATTATTAAGGAATGAAGGCGCATAAGCAAAAAACTCTTTTTCGAAAGTTATCTTGGTTAAAAAAGGTTTATAGCCCCTTAAATGTTGCAACACAAACCAAGCTCTAAATCCAGCGCCTAACGAATAAAACTTTTGCATATCTGGCAGATCTAATCCAAAGTGATCCCAGTAAATGACTTCGTATTTAATATCATATCCATCTTCCTTTTTGGTATATTCTATAATACTCACTTCATAACTCCAAACATCATTTACCGCTATGGTCATTCCTTTAAAAAGATTATTATCCTCACCTCTTGCAAATGAGGGTGATGCTCCTGGTCTCCTTTGCCATCTTATCGTAGTATTTTCTGCTCCAGAGATGTCGCCACCAGCATTTTGAATTCGTTGTGTGATATCACGTTCTAGTGCTTCACAAAACCGCTTTGTAGCAGAACTTTCCTTAGCCGCATCATTGAGAGCATCATTCTCATAAATTCCTCCTTCATTACTCTGAAATTTATCAATCATCGATGCGATATTCTCTCTTAAAGCTCCGGAAGAAAGTTGAAACGCCATGATTCTAAAGTCGCTAAAAAGCATAAAATCAAAATTCAATCTTGTAATATTGAAAAGAAAAGGTCTTAATTCTGTAATTTCATTGGTGCGATAAATAGCTTTGTCCGTTATTCGGTCTCCATTCGCAAATTTTATATGTTCAGAATCATTAAATCCATTCTGTATGTATTCTTCTGTATATGATTGTATCTCTTCTTCTGAATAAATTAGTGTACTTGGTTCTCCAAAACCGTACGTCATATCATCTGCTATAGCATTTCCAGATGTGTTTAATCCTGGTATTCTAAAGCGTTCTACATAAAAGGGTACTTCAATTTCTTTTAAGGTAGGTTCTTGCAAATCTGTTGGCACATCTATTTGGGCTGTATCTTCGATGGCAATATCTACTCCACCTGTGCTGCACATGATGGTAGAATCTTCTAATAGCATGAATTCTCCATCAATTTCGATATCTGTCGCAACTCCTTTCCATTGTGTTGGAGCAATAACACTAGCACATGGTGGAGGACTTTTTCTCCATTTTTTACAGACTCCACCGAAAACAAGATTGGTACCACTTTTATCTCCATTCGTAGCACAAGGCGTATCTTGTAATTGTACTTGGGTGTGGGATACCACTAAGGTACCACTGCTAGAACAAAGAGGACATTTTAGTGTAGCTCCGTTTTTTACAAATTGCCCAGCCATGGTTTTATAATTGAATTATATTAACGGTATTTCTGTATTCTTGTCTCCCATATTTTTCGATACAAGAAATAACTGCTCTTGTTAACCAAGACTCTTTAAATCCCGAAAAATTATAGGTTCCATTTACAGAGACATACTCTTCTTTCTCTGGATAATGAGCTTGCAATTGTAATTGGATATCTTCACTTTCGCTTGCAGACTGTAATAAGAACTCTTCTTTGGTAGTTACTTTACCGTACTTTGTGGTTAAACACTGAGAAGTTTCACTGCACGACTCGGAACTAAATTTCTGATAAACAGATTTTAACAAACCACCAAAGTTCTGATATAGCGTAAGATCTTTTATGATCTCCTCTTCTAAGTTTAAAATAGTATCTGTTTTCAGAATAAAACGTTGTACCTGATCTCCTTTATATTTACTTTCTAGGTATTCTTTTATAACGATCCATTTCTGTCTAATTACGTCAATGTTATCAATAGCTACAATTTCGCCTAAATACGACAACTGTAAACTTATACTTTCATAAACCGAAGCCGTTTTTTGAATAATATCTTGCATAGCAAAAGAACCGTCTGAGAATTTAAAAGTATCTCTCTCTACAGCTATATTCACTGTTCGAATGTAAGGTTGTTCTTCATGCTCATGTATAGCAATACTAATTTCTTTTTTACGATTGCAACGTATAGCACCAGTATAATTAATATAGTTTTCTGTTTCTATTAAATACCTGCGTACGCCTTGTTTGGGGATTTGCAATTGAATTTCTTGAGTTCTAAATGTATATTTACTTGGAATCATTGACTTGCGATTGATTTATGTTTACGTTAAAGAGTTATTATCCTTTGCTTATTTTTACATTTCCTCCTCCCTGAAAAGAAGCTGTTGCTCCGCAAGCAATTTTCATATTTGCTTTACTTTGAATTTGAGCATTTCCACTATTCTGTATTAGATCACCTCCTATTGTATTTTTCATTTTGTTTTCTACAATATTTGTATGATTCAAAGAAGATGTATCGAAATTATTACCTGTATAAATAACCGTATCTCTACCAATATTTAAAGTAGCATCTTCCTGAATATTCATTTCGAAATTTTTAGCATTTAAAGTCATCTTCTCCAATGCTGTAATGGTGATATTATTATTGGCAGTATCTATATGGATCGTATTTTGATTTTTATCTATGATTGTAATAAATTCAGATTTTTCGGTATCATTAAGTTCAATAGTATGCCCACTTCTGGTTCTGATAGCTTTCACATTATTTTTATCCGTTTTCCAGCTACCTGGTTTTGCTGTTCCATTATACAGGGCGCCCATAACATAGGGTCGTTCTGCATTTCCTCCTTCGAATCCAATAAGAACCTCTTCTCCTACTTCTGGAATAAAATGAAATCCTTTATCTCCACCAGAATGAGGTGTCATGACTCGTAACCAAGGGGTATATACTCCTAAAGGTTTCTGCCAATCTAACTGAGCTCTGATCCTTCCTAAACCTTCTGGATCATTATTAGCAGTAACGGTAGCTACTTGAGTATCACTTTTAGGATTATTACGTATATCTGTATATGGATATACATCTTGATCTACTGCGATTCCTTCGAAATGATTGATATATTTTCCATTCTCTGCGGCATTATGTGTTATTTTTATGATTCTATAACTTCCTTGGCTTTTACCTTCTTGTTTTATTTGTACTACTTTACCTAAACATACTCCTGGATTATCACTTTTTCCAGTGATCAAAACCTGTTTGATCTCTTCTGCCTTTTTTTGTTCGGTTACTAAATGATTTAATCGCTGCTTCGTTTGTGGATCATTATAAGTGTTTAGAAAAACGTTGGTGTCGTGTGGAAACATCTCCTGACTTTTATTAGAAGCATAACCGTTATATCCATTTATAGAACTTGTAATTTCTGAAGTTGTTATCTTATGTTTTTCATTATTTAGATAATCATTGGTAAAAAAAGAATAGCTATTAGATCTAGGATTTAGGCTTCTGGAAAATTCCATTAAATCTACACCATAGGTTAAAACAACAGGTTCTGAATCCATTGGTTTTCCGAAAACTAAGTATTCTCCATCATAATAAAACCATTCTCCATATTGCTTGGATAATCTACTTGCAAATTCAAAACTACTCTCTCCATTCTGAACACAGTAATGCAATGTATCTTTCGATCTGGTTTTTATAGAAGTATTTAGTTTAGATCTATCATATTGCTGAAACGACTGAGTAAGAATGGATTCTAAATTTTCATCGCTAAATGATGTATAATTTGGTCCGTCATCTGTTAGAATAGAATTACTTTTCGCCTTAATTAGAATAGAATCTCCTGTGGATTGATGAAAACCATTGGTAAGCTTCACCTCGGTAACGATTCCTTTAAATTTTAATTCTTTATAAATATCTACAGCATCCAAAGAAGAAATCGTAAGCGTTATCGTTTGCCCCAAAAAATCATTGCTTACCTCTTCGTCCAAATTAGATGCATTTTCTAATACATCTCTACGACATAAAAGTTCTAGAGTATGATGGTTATCAATTTCTTGTTGGAGTGTAAGTTTTTTAAAGGCCTTTATACAAAATCCCCCTATAAATAGCTGTATTTTAGATTGAAGTGCCATTGTTAAGTTTTAAGATTAATGTGTGAATCCAAGTCAGAAACAAGAAATCTTACCTTCAACCAATAAGTGAAAATGAAATTAGGTTAAGTAAGAGTTACATATTTCTATGATGGTTATTTCAAATGTAAAACACAACTGCCTGTAAATCAACCAGACATTCAGTGAAAAGAAACCCCTGAAAACCACTGTGGTTATAAAAGGTTAGTTATTAAAAAAGATAAGGGTTAGCCGTAAAAAACAATAAAGAAGAAAAGTATACAGAGGAGAGTAAAAAAGAAAAACTGGATATAAAACAATATTTATATCCAGTTATATTAAGTAATTAGTATACATTTTACTGGGGATTTATTAATGAAAGTCTATCGGTGAATTGCATGGCTACTTGCAGCTGGTAATTCCTGTAAAAACTTTCTCAAAATACTCCAATTAATCTTAAATGAAATAAAATTTGTCATAACTCCTAAATTTTAAATTAATAAACTTTTTTAACTCGTACTGATAATCATCTCATCAGTTGTTTATTAAAATTCAAAACGCGTGCCAAACTTTACACAACTAAAAAACCAAAGTATAATTAATTGAAATACAGGTTTTTAAAAATTTCATTTTTTTATTTAAATCATCAATAAAAAAACCTGCCCAAAAAAATAATTCTCTAGACAGGTCTTAAATCAGCAAAATTTATTGGTTACTTTACCATTTTCAGCACTTTCACATTTTTGTTGGAAACGATCTTAAGAAGATAGATTCCTTTTGGAAGATTAGCTGTATTCATGGTTACAGTATTTGTTTTGGTATCTTTTGTTATGGATGTATTTGTATTTTTACCAGCAAGATCAAATATTTCAATTCGTACACGATTATCTTTCATATTTCCTGTAAAAGATAAAGTCAATGAATCATTAAAAGGATTTGGCCATGCCTTTACTAATTGCAAAGCGTCTCCTTCTGGTTTCTGATCTACAAAAGATCCTTTGATATCTTCAGAAGACGGACAATCACTCGGGCAATTATCAAACCATTGGTTATCATACCATCCGTCTATAGTTCTAAATAAATCATCTGACTGAGATCCTCCATTATCATTAAATACAATTCCTACTTCTACGGATTCATCTATCGTATAAGAATACCAAGGTGATCCTGCGATTTCATTCATCGCTACACCTGGCCAAGCTGGGAATCCAGGGATTGAAGTGTTCGCATTTTTATCGAATAGATAAATATAAGCTGTACTCCAAGACGAAGGTTTTTTAAAGAATACATCAAATGAATCATCTGGAGTAATACCAGGACATTCTCCAGGACAGGTATCTGTCCACCCATTATTGTACCATCCATCTGTAGTTCTAAACAAATCATCTGACTGGGATCCTCCGTTATCATTAAATACGATACCTACTTCTACAGTTTCATCTATTGTATAGGAGTACCAAGGAGAAGTTGACAATTGTGTCATTTCGATACCTGGCCATGCAGGGAATCCAGGAATTGCTGCATTCGCGTTTTTATCAAATAAATAGATATATGCCGTTCCCCAAGTGTCAGGTTTTCTAAAGTTAACCGTATACCCAGCTACATCTTCAATAGTATATGTACGACTTTCTATCGAAGAACTTCCAGCGTCGTTCATAGCGATAGCGTTTAATTCTGTAGTTCCAACAGAAGATATAGCAAATTCACCTTCATATAAAGTACTGGTATTATCAGGAATAGATCCGTCTAATGTATAGTATATAACTCCAGTGTTTGTAGCACTCATCGATACCTCAACACTTCCATTATATACTCCAGAATCTGGAGAAACCGTTAAAGTAGGTGGTTGTGGTCCTGTAGGACAATCACTTGGACAAGTATCAAACCACTGACCATCATACCATCCTTCTACAATTCTGGTTAGATCGTCAGATTGTGCACCTCCATTATCATTAAATACAATACCTACTTGTACATCTTGATCTATAAAATAAGAATACCAAGGAGTTCCTGCTACACCATCCATTTGTTCTCCTGGCCAGGCTGGGAATCCTGGTAATGGATCTCCTGTATTTTGGTTAAATATATAAATATAAGCTGATGACCAATCTGATGGTTTCTTAAAATACACATTAAATGGCTCACCATCACCAATGATATAATCTCTAGAAACAATAGCAGATTCATTCCCATCAGAATCAATTGCAATTGCTTTTATTGAAGCAGAGCCATTAATCGTAAAAGGTGCTGTATATAACATACTTGTAGCAGAAGGATCAGATCCATCCGTTGTATAGTAGATAGAAGTACTTGCTCCTTCTGCAGTGGTAGAAGCTGTCATACTTACTGTAATAGCATCATTATAAAATCCAGAAACTGGATCAATTGACAAGGTTACAGAATCTGAAAGATCAAAAGGTTCTCCTACCAGTACAATTCCAAAAGTAGTTCCGAAAGTAACTGTTCCTCCTGTTACAGTTGCGGTTGTATCAGAAAAATAATCTTTTAACAATGTACCATCAGGCCACATGCCAAATACATTTAAAGCTCCCGCAAAATCATTATCCTGTCCTTGGAAAACAAGAGCTTTATCAGACTCTCCATTACGATCATATTCACGTTTAAAGATATAAGGCGAATCGCTTAATTTTTGATGAGATCCTCCTCCGATAGATATGTGTTCTCTTCTAAATTTCCCAAGCTTTCTCCAATGTAATAATAGAGCATCATCTATAGAATCCCAATTCATATCAGAACGATACCCAGCATCTACGTAAGTAGTAGCGTTAAAAAACTGTCGCCCAGATTCATCTCCATAATAAATCTGCGCTCCACCAGGAGATAGTAATAATTTTACTGCTCCTTCAAACATATTACCTGTAAAGAACTCGCTAAAATCATGAGATCTTAGGTAGCTGATCATATTATACTCCCCAGGAGTATTAAAACCATTATCGTTATTATTTAATTTTGCAGCAAAAGAACTAAATATTTCTTCCTGTCCTAAATCTGTATATGCTTCTTTTGGAGAACGGAAATTAATCATACTATTAAACTTTCCTACTGTAAAATCATCTGGTAAAGGATCCCCTACATTACCAATAATATTTACACCAGAATGCTCTCCTGTCATGTAAAAATCAAGATCATCTAGTTTTTTTGTTGGATTATTTTGTTTCCATTCTCTCAAAGCAGAAACTGCTTCATCTTTTAACTCTGCCCATGCATCTACACCTACATGCCTTTCTGTATCTACTCTAAATCCATCAATACCGTATTCTCTTACCCAATCCGTTAACCATTTGATTAAATAATATCTAGGTGCTCTTGGTTTTCCAGTTCTTGCGAAATAAGCATTAAGCTCATCCAATTCTTGCTGTCTTCTTCCTTCAGCATCCCACTTATCTATTAACCATTGTGGCAACGCTACTGAATTGAAAGATTCTGTACGAATATCAGGTAATCCGAAAAGAGGGGTAGTTAAATCATCGCAAGGAAGTTCTCCATTTTCTGAACCGCATTGTAGTCGTACCCAATCCGATGGATAATCTTCGTCTACAAACTCTAACTGACCATTTACATTTTTATAGGTACGATAACCTGAATGATTCATTACAATATCGAGTAATACTCTAATTCCATGATCATGAGCTGTGTCTATAAATTTTTCGAAGTCTTCTGCACTTGTAAAATTAGGATCAAAAGCAGTCCAGTCATTTGTATGATAGCCATGATATGGATAATCCCTAAAAGTAGGATCATCTGCAGGAGGGTTATTAAAGCCATGTCGATTTTCTACTACTGGAGTAACCCAAATAGCACTCACTCCTAACTCATCAAAATAACCTTCTTCTAATTTTTGAGTAACCCCTGCGATATCTCCTCCATGGAAATCTAATTCATTATTTCTACTATCCTGAAAACGATCAAAATTAGAATCATTCGTAGTATCGCCATTGTAAAAACGATCTGTTATCAAGAAATAAACCGTTAAGTTATCCCACGAAAATGGAAGATTTCTTTCTGCTTGTGCTATTCCTATTTTTGGTAAACATAGGCAAACCACTAATAACCCTAAGTAGAGTATTTTTTTCATAATTAAGATTTTGTTTGTGTGTTAATAAAAGAACGGCTGGATAATTTATATGGGGAAATTATCTCAATCGTTGTAATAAAGATTTCTAAAAAAAAATCGAATAATATAATTATGAGTGCATCGATTTTTCACGAAAACGATTGAGTGTTGATATTTTGTTTTAAAGAAGGTTAAAAAAGTAGTAACCAATCAAAAAAACACTTAATATCTTGACATATTAAGAGATATATCTGCAAAATCTAAAGAGATCAGAACCTCGCAAAAAATGAAGCGAAAATTTGAAAGTTTCCCAAAAACAAACCACGGTAATTATTGTATCGGTAAGATAACAATAATTACCGTGGTTTTATATTCTAGATAATACAATGAGAATGTTTACTTTAACCTATGACTTTCAGTTTAGCAAATCGTAATAAGAGTTTCTTAATCCCTCCATTTTCAAAGTTAATTTCAGCCTTTCTATCTTGTCCTACTCCTTCTAATTTAAGAACTTTTCCTCGTCCAAAACGCATATGCTCTACAATAGTATCAGGCGCTAAATCCCCATCAATACTATTGGTTTTTGGAGCACTCTGAGTACCGTTGGTAATCGGCCGCAGCTTACGCAGTTTTCGTAACTGCTCTTCTGTAGGTCTATGCGATACTGGTGGAGATCCAGATACTGGTTTTTTTAGTCTCAACTTACTTTTATCAACTTCTCCAAAAATATCTGTATCCACCAAAGGCTTATATCGATATGTATCAATTGGAGTTACATATTCTAAATATTTATCATCAATTTCTTCGATAAACCTACTGGGTTCCGCATCTACAAGTTTCCCCCATCTATATCGTGATTGCGTATAGGTTAGATAAGCTTGTTTTTCTGCTCTTGTAAGAGCTACATAAAACAACCTTCGTTCTTCTTCCAACTCTGATCGGGTATTCATACTCATTCCTGATGGGAATAAGTCTTCTTCCATACCAACTATATATACATAAGGAAACTCCAATCCTTTTGCTAAATGGATTGTCATTAAAGCGACTCTATCATCATCTCCTGTATCTTGGTCAAGATCTGTAGCTAGTGCTACATCTTCTAAGAATTCTGCTAGAGATCCCGTTTCATCAGCAAGCTCTTTTTGCCCTTCTACAAAATCACGAATACCATTGAGTAATTCTTCTATATTCTCAATACGAGCAATACCTTCTGGAGTTCCATCTTTTTTAAGCTCTTGTAGTAATCCAGTATTTTTTGCTACCATTTCTGCCAGCGTAAAAGCATCAGAAGTTTGGTTAGTGACCTGAAAACTTTTGATCATATTCATAAAGTTTTCCAATCGAGTTTTAGTTCCGCTATTAATTTTTAAGTTAATACGATCTAAATTTTCGATTACTTCAAAAATAGATCGATCATAATGATTTGCGGCAACAACTAATTTATCTACTGTAGTACTACCAATTCCCCTTGCTGGATAATTAATTACTCTTTTTAACGCTTCTTCATCCTTTGGATTAATAATTAATCGAAGATACGCAAGTACATCCTTGATTTCTTTTCGCTGATAAAAAGATAAACCTCCATAAATCCTATACTTAATATCACGTTTTCGTAATGCGTCCTCCATTGCTCTGGATTGTGCATTGGTTCTATACAAAATAGCAAATTGACCATTATTAAGCTGATGCTGCATTTGATTCTCGAAAATAGAACTCGCTACATATCGCCCTTCATCCCCATCGGTAAGCAATCTATTTACTAAAATTTTCGGACCTGGTTCATTAGCGGTCCAAACCACCTTGTCTAATTTGGTTTTATTTTTATCGATAATAGAATTCGCAGCTTCTACAATATTTCTGGTAGATCTATAATTTTGTTCTAAGCGATATTGCTGAACATTATCATAATCTCTTTGGAAATTCAGAATATTATTGATGTTTGCCCCACGAAATGCATAAATACTTTGGGCATCATCACCTACTACACATATATTCTGAAATTTATCAGATAAGGCCTTTACTATAAGGTACTGAGAGTGGTTTGTATCTTGGTACTCATCCACCAATATATATCTGAATCTATTCTGATACTTCGCTAAAACATCGGGAAAACGATTCAATAATTCATTCGTTTTCAACAATAAATCATCAAAATCCATCGCTCCCGCTTTAAAACACCTATCTACATAATGTTGATAGATCTCTCCCATACGAGGTCTTTTGGCCATGGCATCTGCTTCTACCAATTCAGGGTTTTGAAAATATGCTTTTACCGTGATCAGATTGTTTTTATAAGAAGAAATTCGAGATTGAACCTGTTTGTATTTGTAAATATCTTTATCCAATCCCATTTCTTTAATAACAGAAGCTATTAATCTCTGAGAATCTTGTGTATCATAAATAGTAAAATTAGAAGGGTATCCAAGTTTATCTGCTTCTATTCTTAAAATTTTGGCAAAAATAGAATGGAAAGTTCCCATCCATAAATTCTTAGCTTCACTAGCTCCAACGATATCAGCAATACGTTTTTTCATTTCACGTGCTGCCTTATTCGTAAAAGTCAAAGACAAAATATTAAATGCATCTATTCCCTGATACATAAGATATGCTATCCTAAACGTAAGCACCCTTGTTTTTCCAGAACCAGCACCCGCAATTACAATCATAGGACCATCTTTTTGTAATACAGGAGCTCTCTGAGCGTCATTCAATCCAGCTAAATACTCTTCCAAATTTTCAATTTTTTATAAGCTTCGAAATTTAAGTAAACTATCTTTTTTTAAGAACTAATATGATTGATATTTATAAACAAATCATTAACCATAAAAAGATTAAAATTTTTCATCCGGGGAAATATTTCACAAGACAATTCTGAATTTTTATGCAAAAAACATCGTTTAATTACGGTTTTATAGGATAAAATACGTATCTTAGGAAAAGCTTATCTAAAACACCTAGATAACACCTTAACCCCAACATTCACCTAATATTTTTGTTATGTCCCCAAACATGAACATTCAACCTATTGAAAAAGAACAAATTAAATTTCTAACCTTTCCAAAAAAAGACGTACTAGAGAAAAGAAAAGACCAAATTGATAGAGTCTTAGAACTTAAGAGAGCCTTATCATTAGGCAATCTAGAACGTCATAAAGTAAAAATTGTTTTTGTGGATAATAAAGGATTTAAAAAAGTAGAAACGACTATCTGGGGAATCACAGATAAAGAAGTTATTCTAAAACAATCAACAATTATTCCGTTAGAACGAATTATTAGTATATCCTAATAAAAGTAAAACTACTTATTTGAAAGCTCTCAATAATATTTAATTGAGAGCTTTATTTTTTATTTATGTTAAAACTAATTACTACCGACACCTTTTGTTTTATCATAGATCATATTCCGAATACAAACTTTTCTGATGTCTTTTTTGGCTATCATAATTATCAAAAATATATTTTAACTTTCCTTTTATAGATTTTTGAATATCTTTAGAAACCAAAAAAAACGGCTTGAAACAAACATTTTTCTTTCTACTCGCTATATTTCCAATGATCCTTTTCTGTCAAAAAGAACCTCAACAAGGTACTGTTATAAAGGAATTTGGGAACACATATAAGGTTGAAAATCCTGATTTTAAAACAGACTTAGAAAATGAACTGAAAGTTGTTTTTGATGTTGGTCGTTCATTCGGTGATAGTACCAAAGTAAATCCGCTGATGAATACAGCTGCTCGATATCTCAACATGCATGTAAATGCTGGAGTACCGTTTAAGAATTTGAAAGTAGCATTAGTGATTCATGGAAATGCTGCTAATGATATTTTGAAAGATAAAGTATATCAAGCTAAATTTAGTATTAAGAACCCAAATACTGATTTGATCACTGCATTAAGTGAGAAAGGTGTACAGATTATATTATGTGGACAAACAGCTACACATAGAAAAATCACCAAGTCAGATATACATCCTAAAGTTCAACTAGCTTTATCTGCGATGACCGCTTTGGTACAACTACAAAATAAAAACTACAAACTCATTAATTTTTAACTCAACGTATCCTATGAAGAACAGCATATTCATCCTTATGGTATTAGTGTGTTACTTAACGAACGCACAAAAAATAGATCCCGATGTGGATGCAATGTCGGACAAAGTAGAAAGTAAGGTTATCAAATGGCGAAGAGATTTTCATCAGAACCCAGAACTTTCGAATCGAGAATTCGAAACCGCCAAAAAAATTGCTGCTCACTTAAAGAGTTTAGGGTTAGAAGTAACAGAAAATGTTGCAAAAACTGGTGTTGTAGCTCTTCTTAAGGGAAAACAAAAGGGAAAAGTAGTTGCATTAAGAGCAGATATTGATGCACTTCCTGTAACCGAGCGAGCTGATGTTCCCTTTAAATCAACTGTAAAAACAACATTTCTTGGTAAAGAAGTTGGAGTATCTCATGCTTGTGGTCATGATACTCATACAGCTATTCTTATGGGAGTAGCAGAAGTATTAAGTAAGAACAAAGATAAAATACAAGGAACCGTAAAATTTATTTTTCAACCTGCTGAAGAAGGACCCCCTCCTGGAGAAGAAGGTGGAGCTAAATTAATGATCAAAGAAGGAGTTTTAAAAAATCCTGATGTAGATGCTATTTTTGGGCTTCATATCAATTCTGGAACTCCCGTTGGAATGATCCGTTATAAACCAGGTGGTACGATGGCTGCAGTAGAACGTTTTGTAATTAACGTAAAGGGAAAACAAACACACGGATCTGCACCTTGGACAGGTGTTGACCCGATATTAATCTCAGCAAAAATAATTGATGGACTACAAACCATTATTAGTAGAGAGTCTCCGTTGGTAGATGAAGCCGCTGTAATTACAGTAGGTAAAATTACTAGTGGTGTTCGTTTTAATATTATTCCAGAAAGTGCTGAAATGATAGGAACAGTAAGAACATTAGACCCTACGATGAGAAAAATGATTATCCGTAGAATGAGTGAAATGGTACCTGCAATTGCAAAAGCCTATGGAGGAGAAGCAACAATCGATTTTCAGAATAATACTTCCATCACCTACAATGACCCTGCTCTGGTGACACAAATGTTACCCACAATAGAGGGAATTGCAGGAAAAGAAAATGTAATCCTATCTAAAGCTACTACCGGAGGAGAAGATTTTTCGTACTTTCAGGAAGTAGTTCCTGGATTTTATTTCTTTTTAGGGGGAAAACCTCATACTGAAGCAAAAGCACCTTCTCATCATACACCAGATTTTTATATTGATGAGAGTGGTTTATTACTTGGTGTAAAAGTAATGTCTCAATTAACTCTTGACTATTTAAACGCTCAATAATATTTATTACATGGAAGCTTTCTTAAATTTTCTCGGCTCAATATCCTGGTGGATGTGGATACTCCTGGCGTTAGGCTTAATAGCCATACGAGATATGTTTTTCAATAAAAAACACACTATCAGTCATAACTTTCCTATTGTGGGACATCTTAGATACCTTTTAGAAAGTATTGGACCAGAAATGAGGCAATATTTTGTTGCCAATAACAGAGAAGAACTTCCATTTAATAGAATTGAAAGAGGATGGGTATATGCATCTTCTAAAAACGAAAATAACTACGAAGGCTTTGGAACCGATAGAGACATTTATCAGCATCAACATATTTTTATAAAAAATTGTATGATTCCTTTTCAAATGGAAGCGGGTCATCCTAATACTGTAGACAAAACATTTCTGCCTTGTGCAAAAGTTATGGGCTCTTACAATCAACGTAAAAAACCATATAGACCTGCTTCTATCATTAATATTTCTGCTATGAGTTATGGATCTCTTTCTGCTCGCGCTGTAGATTCTTTAAATATTGGAGTTCTAAAAGCTGGAGCTTATCATAATACAGGAGAAGGCGGGTTATCTCCGTATCATAGCAATGGAGGTGATGTAGTATTTCATTTTGGAACAGGCTATTTTGGTGTTCGTTCTGAAGACGGAAATTTTTCTATGGAAAAGATGAAGGAATTAGTTCGCAACAATCCATTTATAAAAGCCATAGAAATAAAACTTTCTCAAGGTGCTAAACCTGGAAAAGGTGGCGTATTGCCTGGAGCAAAAATCACTCCTGAAATTGCCAAAATCAGAGGTGTCGAAGTTGGGAAAGATGTATTATCTCCTTCTAGTCATAAAGCATTTAAAGATGTACCCGAATTATTACAACTGATAGAAGATATTGCTGAAGAAACAGGTTTACCTGTAGGTATTAAAGCGGCAATTGGTAAAACCGAACAATGGGAACTACTTGCAGAACTTATGGTTAAGTCTAA
Organism: Aquimarina sp. 433; assembly: GCF_054054605.1. NCBI lineage: Bacteria > Pseudomonadati > Bacteroidota > Flavobacteriia > Flavobacteriales > Flavobacteriaceae > Aquimarina > Aquimarina sp. 433. Next base: position 14,195 of record NZ_JBSWZK010000018.1, on the reverse strand, counting down.
TCGCGGACCTGATTTTATTGCGATAGATGGTGGTGAAGGTGGAACTGGAGCTGCTCCTCCAAGTTTTGCAGATCACGTTTCGTTACCATGGATTTATGGTTTTAGCGCGATTTATAAAATATTTCAAAAACATAATCTTACAGAACGAGTTGTCTTTATTGGTAGTGGAAAGTTAGGTTTTCCTGCAAAAGCTGCAATGGCTTTTGCCATGGGGGTTGACTGTATTAATGTAGCTCGAGAAGCTATGATGAGCATTGGTTGTATCCAGGCTCAAATATGTCATACTAATAAATGTCCAGCTGGTGTTGCTACACAAAGTAAATGGCTACAAAAAGGAATTAATGTACCACTAAAATCAGATCGCCTCGCGCAGTATTTTAAATCTTTTAGAAAAGAACTAATAGAGATAACGCATGCTGCTGGATATGAACATCCATCACAGTTTACAATGAAAGATATCGATGTTAATGTGGATGATGGAGAGCTCACAAAAACCCTAGAAGATTCTTTTAAATATAGCAAGACACCTGTAGAATTTACCTGTATTCAGGATCTCAAAGATTGCTCATATCTAGGAGGACATTATAAAGAAAAAAAATCAAAATAACATTACATGAAGATAGAAATCATTCCTTTATTAATCTCACTTATTCCATCACTTTTTATCACTCTTTTAGCGTTTTTCTATTTCAAAACGCATACAGATAATGAAGAAAAAAGAAGAAGATACTTACTTCATAGAGAAAATCAAAAGCAGGCGCTACCATTAAGATTACAGGCTTACGAGCGTATGGCTTTATTTATGGAGCGAATTTCGCCTGGTAAACTATTACTAAGAACTCCTCCTGTGGATAATGATAAAAAAAGTTATGAATCCTTATTGGTAAGTACTATAGAACAAGAATTTGATCATAATCTAACCCAACAAATTTATATTTCGGATGAGTGCTGGAATATGATTAAAACTGCTAAAAACGGTACTATCGCATTGATTAGAAAAAGCGTATTAAATGGTGAGGTAGATTCCGCCAATAAAATGAGAGAATTTATATTAACAGAAGTAGTAGAAAAAGGCGCTCCAAGTGATAAAGCACTATCTGCTATTAAATCTGAAGTAGAAGATCTTTTTAGTATCTAATTCTCAAATCTAAAAAGATACTTACGGTATTTGATGCGTCAATATTTCTGTTATAAACAAACTATAGTAATAATCCATGAATAATTATTATATGAATCAAATAATTTTTGGAATATTAATATTACTACAGTTTGGATGTAAAGGTCAACACCAAGAAAAGAATATTGATGAAAAAATTACTGTTGTCGAGAAAGTTCAGGATACTGTCACTAAAAACACCATAAAATCACTTCAAGAAATAAGATTGGCTAGTGACACCCTTAAAAACTATCAAGAAATTAAAAACAATATCAAACAGCAAAAAGCTAACTACACCAAATCCTCTACCCATTCTTTATCAACTTTATTTAAGCGTTCTTTGCTACACAGAATACTTCCTCATTGGGAAGGAACAGAATGGTCATTCGAAGGGCATACTTCTATCCCAAAAAAAGGTAAAATAGCTTGTGGTTATTTTGTATCTACTACACTTCAGCATATTGGAGTAAACCTAAATCGATACAAATTAGCACAACAAAGCCCTTTCTTAGAAGCAAAAAGTTTAGCACTTGATTCCGATCCTATAGAAATTTCCGAAAATTCTGTGAACGAAAACATAACCAAAATTCGTAAAAATCTTAAAGAAGGCATTCATTTCATTGGTTTTGATTCTAGTCATGTTGGCTATATATTAAAAGAAAACGAACAATTATATCTAATACATTCCAACTATATCTATTCAAAAGGAGTAGAAATTGAAAAAATTGAAAACTCTATAGTCTTTGCCTCTTACGACAAGTTTTATCTAAGTGAACTTAGTACGAATGAAAACTTTTTAAAACATTGGGTTCAGGGAATTGAAGTTAAAATAGTAAAATAGAACCCTATGAAAAGAACACTGTCAGAAATTTTTCAAATTGCTTTAGGTATTCTACTCGCTAGTTTAGGATTAAAAATGTTTTTACTACCAAATGGATTTTTAGATGGCGGAGCCACTGGTATTGCTATTTTGCTTAGTGAGCTTTTTGAGATTGACATATCTATTTTTCTATTGTTGGTCAGTATTCCTTTTTTGATTTTAGCTTGGTTCAGCCTTACCAAAAGAATTTTTGTTAAATCTTTATTATCGATCATTTCCCTTGCAATTATTATTCACTTTGAAAACTTTGCAGCTATTACAGATGATAAACTTTTGACAGCCATTTTTGGCGGTTTATTTTTAGGTGCTGGAATTGGATTAACTATCAAAAACGGTGCTGTTTTAGATGGTTCTGAAATTCTGGGGATCTTCATAAATGAAAAATTAGGAATAAGTATCGGAAAAATTATCCTTCTGTTCAATATTATTTTATTCAGCGTCACCGCCTTACTTCTTTCTATAGAAATCGCTATGTATTCTATTCTTACCTTTATTATCACTGCAAAAGTAATAGACTTTATGATAGAAGGATTCGAAGATTATGTAGGTTTAATGATTGTATCAGAACAAACCGATGAAATCAATAAACAATTAATTGATATTATAGGCACTGGAACAACCATTTATAACGGCTCTGGAGGTTTTGGAAAAAGAGGTCCTCAATCAGAAAAAAAAATTATTCATAGTGTAATTAATAGAATTGATATTCGAAGAACCTATAACCTAATCGATACCATTGATAAAAACGCTTTTATTATTGAATTTGATGTAAACAACATAAAGGGAGGAATGTATACTAAGTTTTTGTCTAAAGAAGGGTTAAAAAAGTTATCTTCTTCTTCCATTAAACAAAATGCTTCTAGCGATAATATGTAAACTAAATTAGTCCAACAAATCTTGTAATAAGAATTCTATTTTGCTAAATACATTTATTAAATATTCATATTATCTAAATCATTTAATTTTTGTGTAAGAATTCCCGCATGAATCAAATAGTTCTCAAGCTATTCAACTTCTATGTAAAAAACTATATAACAACGCATTAAGTTAAAAAAGAATCGTGACCGCTATAATCTTTAGTAGAAAACCAACGCTTTAGCATATAAAACGTTTCTATTTCACATACTAAAACCAATATTTTTCAGTTAAGTAAATATGTTTTACTTCGTAAAACAACATTGCAACGCTTGTGTAATTTGATGAATACTTTTTTAAGGATTTCAGACATCCTTAAATTATCGCCTGAAACCAGACCCTTTAGGCAATCTTTCATCACCTCCCCTTCTTCAGCACAAGAAAAAATATCTTAAGGATATGAACATTTTTTTCATATCCTAGCAAGTCATTTGAACATTGAATCAAACCGTAATTACAAACTCAATACACATCAAATGAAAACAATTGCACTCTTAAAAACGACGAAAAAGCAGTGTTTTAAACAAATCAAATCCAAATCAGTCAAAACCTTATCATTACTCTTAGTGATATTCTTTTATCAGACAGATATCTTTTCCCAAAAGAATGAATCCTTTAACCTGGGAAATGAAAAAACATTCTCTAATAAATTTTGGGGAGCAAAAACAAACAAAATTACTCTTCAAGTCTCTAAGGAGATATCATATTCTGGGGTTATTACAAAGAGGAATGGAAACGCCAATTCTTATTCCATCATAGGAAGTATTAGCGATTCCAAAACCTCTACATTTCATATTACAAAACAAAACAATCTCATCTCTGGTCAAATTGTATTATATGAAGATAAAATTGCATATCAGTATTCCTCAGATGATGCGAAGGCTGTTTTCATAGAAGAAGTTGATATTCATAAAGTACTTTGTGTCGATTACGAAAAACTTCCTTCTGTAGAAGTAACATCGTATCAATCAAAAATGGTAGTTCCTACTTTATCAAGTCTACCAGGATCTGCATTTACTGTCTATCTGGATTTTGATGGCGAAGTGGTAAGTGACACTTGGTGGGTTAATGGAGAAACCATTAATGCGCAACCTACTGGCTATAGTGATGCCAAAATTACTGAGATCTGGAGAATTATGGCAGAGGATTTTAGACCTTTTGATATTAATATCACTACCGATAGAGCTACTTTCGAAAACACTCCTATCAATCGTAGAATGATGTGTATTTTCACTCCTACTACTGATGCTGCGCCAGGATCTGGTGGTGTAGCTTATCTTAATTCTTTTTCAAATAATAATATCGACAACCCATGTTGGGTGTATAACAATGGAACCAGATCTGCAGGAGAAACGGGATCACATGAAGTTGGACATACCCTAGGATTATCGCATGACGGAGTTCCTGGAAATCAATATTACTCAGGTCATGGATCATGGAGTCCTATTATGGGATGGAGTGCCAGCAGAGCTATCGGACAATGGAGCCAAGGTGAGTACGACAACGCTATCACTCAGGAAGATGATATGGCTATTATTTCTGGAAATAGAAATGGTTTTGGATATAAAGAAGATGACCATGCAGATACAGTTTCTGAAGCTACTCCAATTCAGGTAGGTTCTAATGGAACAGTAGATCCATCTTTGCATCAGGCACTCATTTCTACAAGAGAAGATAAAGATGTATTCTCTTTTATTACTGCTGGTGGCGAAGTAGACTTTACCATTGATCCGGATCCATATTATCCAAACCTAAACATACAAGCTAGAATTATAAGCGGTACAGGAGAAGAATTAGCTATATCTAGTCCACAAGATAACCTAAGTGCCAGTATAAATACTACCTTAGCAGGAGGTACCTATTTTATTGAAATTGATGGTGTGGGAGAAGGTAATTTATCCAGTGGATATTCTGATTATGCTTCAGTTGGTTTTTATGAAATTTCTGGATCTTATACTCCAGGAAATAACAATCAACCTCCAATTGCTAATTTTGAAGCTACGATCGATTGTGATCAGGTTAGTTTTAGAAATACCTCTATAAATACCGTTACTTCTGTATTGTGGGATTTTGGAGATGGAACCACTTCTATGGAGCAAAACCCAACACATACCTACACTGCTGATGGAAGTTATACGGTATCATTAACAGCAACGAATACCGTTGGAGATGATACCAATACTCAAGAAAATTTTGTTACCGTTACCATTGCTTCTTTACCTAATAATGACACGCAATCTATTTGTTCTGGTAATGTAGATACGATCACAGCTTCTGGTAGTAATGGGTATATCTGGTATGATACTCTAGATGGCGATACGGTTTTAGGAACAGGACCAACTTTAGATGTATCAAATATTACACAAAATCGAACTTTTTATGTAGCTGGAACTACGGAACCAATCGTAGATGCGGTTACTGGAATTACAGACGTTGCGAACATAGTTGGTAATATACATCAGGGAGGATTTAATTTGGTATTCGACGCTGATCAACCTATTATGTTAAAAAAAGCAACCGTTATAGCACAAGGATCTGGTAATAGAACCCTACAATTGATAGATGCTAGTGGAACTGTTTTAGAAACTAAGACTATAAATATTCCAGATGGAGAAAGTGTTATCGATATTAATATGAACATCCCAGCTGGAAATGATATGGAAATAGGATTTTTAGAAGAAGCGAATCTTTTTAGAAGTAATGATAATGTAAATTATCCATATACGGTAAACAATATAGTTTCTATTAAAAGAAGTTCTGCTACCACAAATCCTCAAGGTTTTTATTATTATCTATATAATTGGGAAGTTTCCACACTCGGTGGTTGTAGTACTTCCGATAGAGCTGCTATTCAGGTAATTGTATCGGATACTCCTACGGTTCCTACAATAAATGTAGACGCACAAACTAATGAACTCTCGGTAACCGAAAATTATGAATCATATCAGTGGTATTTAGATGATCAACCAATTACCGGAGCTAATGCTGCTACCTATATTGCTGAAGAAACAGGAACTTACACTTTAGAAGTGTTTAATGAAGGTGGATGTAGCATATTTTCTGAAGCTGTAGAGATTCAGGCATTATCTACACCAGATCTTCAATCACCAGAAGATCAGATTGTACTATATCCAAATCCTGCGAATGAAATATTACATATTGATGGCGTATCCGAATTAAAAGATAAATTCTCTTTAAAAGTTGTAAACGCTTTAGGACAAACAGTAATTCTTAAATCAGGTGTTCCAGAAACTATAGACACCACAAAACTTTCTGAAGGATTATATTTCTTGCTGATTAACAACAAACAGGTAGATAAATTTCTCAAAATAACACGTTAAGAATGATCTAAGTTCCTAAAAGGTCTTTCTTAAACCAGTATAGCCAAATCAAATAATCATTTTCAAAAATGAGAAGTGATTATTTGATTTGGCTATTTTATGTAAAGATAGATACAAAGGAAAATATTCTATCCCGCCATATCAATCTCTTTCAGTTTATTTTCATCTGCTTGTTTAGCTTTTTCCGCAGCATAATCAAACCCTTGTTGCCACCAACTTCGCATTAATTTTTTATTAAAAACTAAAGAGTTTTCCGTTAATTTAGAAGGTGTATAATATAGGTTTAGTACAACATCTTTATTTTTTGCTGCTAATTTCCCAACTACCGTATCATGACCTTCTACCTGATCAAACATAAAACTGAATAAATTAACCATGAGCGAAAATGGATTTTTACCTAACACCTTATTATGTTCCATATTTTCCGACTCCAAAATTACAGCATCTACTTCCGTTGCACCTCTTTTAATAGCTTCTCTAATAGGAACCATACAACCAAATCCACCATCTGCATACTCACATCCATTTTTAGTCACTAAACTCATAAATGGAACATAATTACAAGAGATCCAAATCCAATCACAAAAATCTTCATAAGAAAAGTCGTTAATAGACTTATATTCGGTAGTGTTTTTGGTTAAATTAGAAACTGTAACTACAATATCCTTGACTTTTTTCTTAGCCAATTCGAATTCTATTTCAGAAAAATTTCTACGAATATTTCTACGCAAATTTTTACTCTCTCCGAATGTACGTTTGCGCTTTAAAAATTGAACTACGGTATTAAAGAAATTAATAGAAACAAACTCACGATTTCCTTTTTTGCGGGTTCTAAAGGGATTAACACTAAAAATAGTACTCTGATTAACATTCGTGTACATATCATACACCTTATCTATATTTCCGAGTGCCAATTGTGGTATTAACAGGCTTCCGGTAGAAGTTCCCAAAAAAAGTTCATACTTCCTGCCTTGTTCCTGGATTAAATATTGGGCTACGCCACCAGCATAAGCTCCTTTACTTCCTCCACCAGATATAACTAATGCTCGCATATTTTATTCTAATCGATTTGATTTGTTCTTCTCTTTGGCAAACTCGTACCCTTTCTTCCACCATTTTTTCATCTTTTCCTTTTCAAAAATTAATGAATTGGTAGTCAGTACCGTTGGTGTATAATAAAGATCCATTGCTACATCCTTTCTTTTAGCTATAAACTTACCTATTCGAATGTTCTGATGCTCGATCGTATCCATCATAAAATCCACCATACTAGTAATTAGTGTAAATGGATTTTTAGTAGGCATACGATTTAGATAATTGATCTCCGTTTCTAATATGATTACATCCACTTCTTTCGCTCCTCGTCTAATTGCTTCTTCTATCGGAACCATAGAACCTAATCCTCCGTCTACATAATCACAATTGTTCTTTTGTACCAGACTCATAAATGGAGGATAATTACAAGAAATCCAAACCCAATCACAGTACTCCTGATATGTACACTCTTTAATCGACTTATACTCTACTTCATTCGTAGACAAATTAGTGACTGTAATTATGATATCTTTTTGGGATTCTTTAAGTGTATTAAAATAACTTTCGGTAACAGACCTTCTGATAAGGTCTCTAAGATTTCTGCTATCTCCAAAGGATTTATTTCCTTTGATCAAGTTTCGTAATACATTAAAGTGATTAATCGTGATAAGGTTGTATCCTTTTCTTTTTTTGATCACAAAAGGACAATTCCTAAATATCGAAGATTGATTTACCGAAGTATATATCTCTTTAATTTCTTTTATTTTAGATAGTGCTAAATGAGAGATCAATAAACTTCCGGTAGAAGTTCCTACATACAAATCATACTCTCTCTTTAGGTCCTGAATAAGATATTGCGCTACACCACCAGCAAAAGCTCCTTTACTTCCTCCACCGGATATGACCAATGCGCGCATACGTTTGTTTATGGGGTTAATTTCTTTTCTAAAAATTCTTGTTGCCTCTTTGGCAAATTATTCTTTAAATCTACATATTTCTTTTGATATGCAGAGTTCTTCAGAAGGTTATCCAACACTTTTCTACAAAAGTTTCTAAATCTCCAGTTATGATGCACCGCTCCATCTACAAGATCTACCAACGATTGTTCCGAAAAAGCCTGAAGACTTTCTAGATACGTAAAAGCATTTTCTCTAGTACTAAAATGATGAACAGGAGACGAATAGCTTGATAGTTCTTTATAAAACTCCTGATGCTTTTCTGGTTGATATTCTTGTGTACTCAATGCCAGTACTAACCATAATATTCTCACATTTTTGTCGTGAAACCCTATAACTCCTTTCGTCTGTTCTAAATAAGAAGTTCTATCAGATGGAAAATTAGCCCATAAATGGTACAACGCCGGTTCTATGGTAGCATAGGATTCGTCAGTTAGTAAGGATTCATATTGCTTCTTTAATTCTCTTGGGATCGTACTCATTGTATTTGCAATCGCCTGACGCACAAAAATATTGTTTGTTTCGAAAGCTTTGGTAAATAATCCTAATGACTCTTTAGAAGTATCTCCTTCCAATTGATAAATTACTTCTTGCCCTAGGTATTCATTAATAGGAAAGTCTAAAGCGGTTGCCAGTGTACCCCACTTACCTGCTATGGGCTGTGTACGTTCACCAGCTAAAGTTAGATAGCGTTTTATAAATGGAGATTTTGTTAAAATATCAAGTGCTTCCTGAGAAGGAAAAACAATAGCTTCTAACCATATTTTTTGATAATCCGATAAATCCTGACCACTTACCTGCTCTGCCTCTCTAATAAAATCAGAAGTGGTAACATTACCAAACTGATGTTTTTCGAGGTATTGCTTTACTGTCGTTTTAAAATCATCAGCTCCAATCATATCCTTCAAAGCGTGCAATGCCCAAGCACCTCTTTGATAAAAAGTAAGAGAACTGGCTTTAGGGTCTAATAAAGGAGTAGCATTATCGGCTTTGGATTGCTCAGTAAGTTGTTCTGCGCTTTCATATAATTTGTATTGAAAATAATCGTCTCCAAAAATCTCTCTTTCTGCCAATAAAGCATAATACGTTGCAAAACCTTCTTGTAACCAATGATGTTTCCCATCAGTCTCGGTTACTAAATCACCAAACCACTGGTGCGCTAATTCATGCGCATTTACATTGATATAATTTCGATCATTAAAACCTATATCATCCACTACAAAAGCATCAGAAAATATAGTGGTTCCCGTATTTTCCATACCTGCATACAAAAAGTCCTTTACAGGAATTTGTTTATAATTTTGCCATGGAAATGCATATCCAATTTCTTTTTCCAAAAAGTCGAATAGTTGCTTACTATGCTTGTAGGTAGACTCAAATTTATCCTTATCATTCGGATAATAATACATCTCTAGAGGGATTCCACTTTCAGAAGTTTCAACAACCTTTTCATACTTTCCTATTGCTAAGGCCAGTAAATAACTACTCATCGGCTGTTGCATATCGTATTCCCATCTTTTTATCGTGTCATTAACAGCCTGGGTTTGTAGTAATTTACCATTGGCTATCACTTCATATTCAGCGTCATAGTGAATCACCAGATCAAACTCTACTTTTTCATTCATATCATCAAAACTTGGCAACCAATTAGAGGTATATTTTCCTTGTCCTTGTGTCCAGATCTGGTCTTTGCCTTGATAATCATTTAAAAAATAAAGTGCCTTTTTCGGAACTGCGATATATTGAATTTCTATCCTATGTTCTGAATTTGCAAAAAAATTACCCCCAACCTTTATTTTTTTAAAGTCATAATTTATCGCGGTCTTTTCTCCGTCTAGCAACACATCCATAATCTGCATCTTCTGGGCATCGATACTGATAGAATTTACAGGCTGTAACACTTTAAAGGTGTATGTTACTTTACCCTCTATTTTTTTAAAATCAGCATCTAGAAAAATAGATACATTTCCGGTAAGAAAATCTACATTAGGTTGTTCTTTTTTAGGTGGAATAGATAAGGTTTTTTCGTCGTGAGACGCGATGGTCGATACCGAAATAAAACCGATAAATAAATACAGAAAAAATCGCATATTTTATGAATAATCAAATGTTCTGCCAAAATAACGAATTTATTCGCGTATTGTGACAGAAGAAACATATGACCATACGACAAATACTACTTTTTTTACATATATCTAAAAACAAAAATCTGAGCTTAAACTCAGATTTTTGATAATAAAATTAAGTTAGTATTATAAAATGTTATATAGAGGTCTTTTTTACTCTTACAAAATCAACATACATATCCGTATTCCAAAATACATTGATGGCATTATTATTAAAAATACCGTCATTAGAACCTATATTTAAGTTCAGAATTACATTATGTGGCCCAAAGTTTTGTAATTGTAAATCTGAATCGATTCCGTTATGATAATTAGCTACTGCAGCACCATCTACCAATACATCAACATATACATTGCCATTTACATTAGTCCAGTACATATCATAAGTATGCCACCCTTCTCCAATAGTATCATAATGTCTTACAGCATTTTGACCTAATAAACTTTGTCCTGCGTTATATCCATAAAAAAGATTACTCGCATATTTTTCTCCACCGTAATATCCATAAGAATATGCTTCCATCATATCGATCTCTCCTTGTGTAGGCCAAGCCGTTTCTTGTACAGTCCATACTGCAGGCCAAACACCATAAGTTTCTGCAAATCCTTTAGCATTTCCATTTTCCCAAGCAATAACTTTCGCACTTACTTGTACATGTACCTGCTCGTTATAACCAGGCTCAAAACTTGTCCATGACTTTACATGACCAGATTCCCATAATCCGTTTTGTTTTTTATACGAACGCAATCGTAAACAACTTCTGTTATCCAAGCTTTGAATACTAACATTCCATGGTCTGTACATACAAAAATCAGAATTATAATCTAATCGTTCTGTACGTTGCCATTTAGCATCGATATTAGTTCCTGCATTAAATTCATCGATCAGAATATCAGTCCATGGAGCTTTGGATGTTACAGAACTAAAATCTTTATAGTTTTCATTGAAAACTTCCTCATTTTTATCACAAGAAATAAAAACAATAAAAGCAGCTAATACGAATGTGTAGAGCACTATTTTTTTCATAATATAAATCATTTGGGGTTAGATAGTTACGTTGTGACTACAACGTTTTCGTAAATGTACCAAAAAAAGCAACCGAGACGTAAGTTATGTGCGGTAAAGACGTAACGTGATGTCGATAAAATATCTCTTAAGAAATTATGAATACTAACAAAATCAATGCCTTTAGAAGAATTTAACAAAATATATTCCCTCCATCAAAAACCTAAAATTCAATATACTTTTAAGATAAAAAAATAATAAATATGTAATTTTTTAACATTTAAAAACAAAAAACAACAATTAAAAACTGATATTTTAATACTTTTTTTATTTCAAAACCAAAAAACAGTCAGTTTCTAATATACTATAGCATCCATATCCCTAATTATTTATTTTTATATTGTGGTCATTAAAGTGTTAAATAACCTGTTTATTTTCTTTGAGCGCTACAATCTTACAAACTCCTATCGATTACTTAAAAGGTGTTGGGCCTTCCAGAGCTGATTTGCTTCGTACGGAACTAGGGATTCATACCTATCAGGATTTAGTCAACTTCTTTCCGAATAGATATATCGACAAAACCAACTATTACAAAATCAATGAATTACAAAGAACTTCTGCAGAGGTACAAATCGTTGGTAAGATCATTCATATAAAAACAGTAGAACAAAAACGAGGAAAACGATTAGTAGCCAAGTTTATGGATGATACTGGAGAAATGGAATTGGTTTGGTTTAGAGGTCATAAATGGATCAAAGAAAACTTAAAACTCAATACACCTTATGTAATCTTCGGCAAAACAAAATATTATAACGGCTTTAGTATGCCACATCCAGAGATGGAACTCCTTTCGGAGCATCAAAAAAACCTCAAAATTATGATGCAACCGGTATATCCGTCTACCGAAAAATTATCAAATCGAGGAATTACTAATCGGGTTATTAGTAAAATGATGCAACAATTGTTTTTGGATACTAAGGCTCGATTTTATGATACCCTTTCAGAAGAAATAAGAACCGAGTTAAAACTGATCCCCAAAAACGAAGCGATTCTGAATATTCATTTTCCTAAAAATCAGGAGTTACTTGCCAAAGCACAATATCGCCTTAAATTTGAAGAGTTATTTTATATCCAGCTTCAGTTAATTACCAAAAAACTAATTCGGAAACAAAAGATAAAAGGATTTCCTTTTCCAGAAGTTGGACATCATTTTACTAATTTTTATAACCATCATCTGCCTTTCGAACTTACTAATGCTCAGAAACGAGTAATTAAAGAAATTCGAAAAGACATTGGCAGCAGTGCACAAATGAATCGCTTGTTACAAGGAGATGTAGGTTCTGGAAAAACTATTGTGGCTCTTATGACGATGTTATTGGCAATCGATAATGGATTTCAGGCATGTCTTATGGCTCCTACCGCTATTTTAGCAAATCAGCATTATCAAGGAATTACAGAACTTACCAAAGATCTGGATATTAATATAAAATTATTGATGGGTAGTTCTAAAGCCAAAGAACGTAAAGAGATTCATCAAGAATTAGAAGATGGCACCTTACATATATTGGTAGGAACACACGCTGTATTAGAGGACAAAGTAAAGTTTAAAAACTTAGGATTGGCTATTATAGACGAGCAACATCGTTTTGGAGTAGCACAACGTTCTAAATTATGGCATAAGAATATATATCCGCCACATATATTGGTAATGACCGCTACACCCATTCCTAGAACCTTGGCTATGAGTTTATATGGAGATTTGGATATCTCGGTAATTGATGAATTACCACCAGGTAGAAAATCCATTAAAACCGTGCATCGCTATGATAGCAATCGCCTTAAAGTATTTAAGTTTATAGCTGATGAAATAAAAAAAGGAAGGCAAATCTATGTTGTATATCCGCTAATTCAGGAATCCGAAGCATTAGATTATAAAGATCTTATGGATGGTTATGAAAGTATTGCCCGCTCCTTCCCTGCTCCAGATTATCAGATATCGATTGTACACGGTAAAATGAAACCTGCCGATAAGGATTACGAGATGGAACGTTTTGTAAAAGGCGAAACCAATATTATGGTGGCTACAACGGTGATAGAAGTTGGTGTAAATGTTCCTAATGCCAGTGTGATGATTATCGAAAGTGCAGAACGCTTCGGGCTATCGCAACTACATCAGTTAAGAGGTCGCGTTGGTCGAGGCGCCGAACAAAGTTTTTGTATTCTAATGACCAGCCATAAACTTTCTTCTGATAGTAAGACTCGATTAGAAACGATGGTACGCACTAATGATGGGTTCGATATTGCAGAGGTAGATTTAAAACTACGTGGTCCCGGAGATATTATGGGCACACAACAAAGCGGAGTTTTGGCACTTAAAATTGCAGATATTGTGCGCGATAATGATGTGCTAAAAACGGCAAGACACTACGCGATGAAAATCCTAAAAGAAGATCCTTCATTAGCTATGGAGAAAAATAAAGTGCTCTTATTTACATATCAACAGCTGGCCAAACACAAAAACATTTGGAATTATATTAGTTAGGGCGTTTCCGTCTTTGCTACGGCAAATACAATTTCATTAAGTTAAGCTTGTAATTCTACTGTTTGTCACACTGAGCCTGTCGAAGTGTAATTAAAAATTACAGCTTTATTGATCTTCGACAGGCTCCTTTAGATTTGTTTTTTAGATATTTATGAAAGAGAAAGGAAACAAAAGTAACCTATGACAAGGCTCTAAGTTTTAAGACTTATAAGCTGATTTAGACTTTTGTTTCCCTTTT
>NZ_JBSWZK010000017.1:0-63147 GCF_054054605.1 Aquimarina sp. 433 | reverse complement strand
AAAATCATTGCTCAATATGTAAAAAATCAAGGCAAGGAAAAAGAATATGAAGTGTTACATAAAACAGATCAGTTAGATCTATTCTAATCTAATGCCTCGGGGCTTGCCCCGAGGATTATTTACTAGCAATCAAAACTATCATCAACCGAAAAACATAAATAATCATGCGACAAGACAAATCATTATTAGTAATTACCCATTTATCACAGTTATTAGACTTAGTAACTGGATTTGGAGGGTTTATAGTTCCTTTAATACTTTGGTTAACCCAAAGAGAGCAGGTATTGGCAATGGATAATCATGGAAAATCCATTATGAATTTTCAAATAAGTATGTTTATCTATGCGATTGTGTGTATTCCATTAATATTACTATTTGGACTAGGAATACTTGGTTTGATATTAATAGGAATTCTATGTGTCGTATTTCCAATTATCAATGCTATAAAAGCAAGCAATGGAGAAGAACCTTCATATCCATTATCGATGGAGATTATAAAATAAACTAAACAAAAAGGAGTGCTGTAAATACAACACTCCTTTTATTACTTTTAATGTTTTGCTAACTATTTAGCTATCACTTCCGTAAACACTTACACCGTGTTCGTGAACATCTAATCCATCAATTTCTTCTTTTTCAGAAACACGAAGTCCAATCGTTTTCTTCAATATAATTAATACGATAAAACTTGTTACTACAGCCCATCCTATGTATGCTAATGTACCGATAGTTTGACTTGCTAAAAGTCCAGCTCCACCACCGTAGAATAAACCACCTTCTTTTGCAAATAAACCGATCAATACAGTTCCTAAGAAACCACAAGTTCCATGAACTGAAATTGCTCCCACTGGATCATCTATCTTAAGTACTTTATCAAGTAATTCGATAGAGAACACAACAGCGATACCACATATTAAACCGATCCACAGTGCACCGAATTGACTTACTGCACCACATCCTGCTGTAATACCAACTAATCCTGCTAATGCTCCATTTAATGTCATTGAAACATCTGGTTTTCCATATTTGATCCAAGTAAGGAACAAAGCAGCAACAGCACCAACGGCAGCGGCTATATTTGTATTAATAAGAACACTACCAGCAGCAATAGTATCATCACCACCCCATGCTAATTGTGATCCACCGTTAAATCCGAACCATCCTAACCAAAGGATAAGAACCCCAAGTGCACCAAATAACATATTGTGTCCAGGAATTACATTTACTTTTCCGTTTTCATATTTACCGATACGTGGTCCAACCAATTTTGCAGCTACTAATGCAGCACCACCACCAACAGCATGCACTACAGAAGATCCTGCAAAGTCAACAAAGTTTGGAAGTCCCATACTTTTCTCTAATGTGTTTAACCAAGCACTGTCGTCAAAAGGCCAATACCAGCTACCCGAAATTGGATAAATGATTGCTGTAAGCACAAAAGAAAATATTAAATACGTTGAAAATTTAGTACGTCCAGCGATTGCTCCCGAAACAATAGTTGCAGCAGTTGCGCAGAATACCGTTTGGAAAAATAGATTATACCAATCGTCAGCATGAAAAAATGCATATCCTTGATCTGCAGAACTCCATCTGAAAAAACCACCAGCAATTACTTTGTCTCCATACATAATTGCATAACCGATTGCCCAGAACATTATAGAACCGATAGAAAGGTCCATAATATTTTTCATAACGATATTTACAGCATTTTTACTTCTGGTAAAACCTACTTCTACCAAGGTAAATCCTGCCTGCATAAAGAAAACTAGGATCGCAGAAAGCGTGATCCATAAAGCACCCATGTCCCCGTTGATTCCTTCCACGGCCGCTTTTACTGCTTCTTGTACGTCTGGTTGTTGTATATAACTCATAAAATTTAGTTTTAGTTGATCTTTGTTGTATTAAGATTATGATAAGGTAATCCCCCCTTTTTCTGATGTACGAATTCTATAGGCTTCTTTTATATCGGAAACAAATATTTTTCCATCACCAACTTCACCTGTTTTAGCAGCTTCTAAAATAGCAGCAATAGCTACTTCTTCGAAGTCATCGTTTACAACGATCGATAAATAACGTCTTTGGATATCAGTAGTACTGTAAGAGATACCACGGTATACACTCCCTTTTTTCTCATTACCTACACCCGTTACATCCCAATAAGAAAAGAACGTAATGCCTTTTTCGTGAAGTGCTTCTTTAACCACACGATATTTTGATCTTCTGATGATTGCTTCTATTTTCTTCATAAAGACTAAAAAGTTAAAATTAATGTTAAATCTCTGTCAAAAATATGTGAATTACTTTTTAGCCTCAAAATTTATAAGGGTATTCATGTTATTTTTATCATTTTAAAATATTTACCCCCTAAAAAATTAGGGGTATGTATTTTTTCAAGAAATAACTGAGGATTTCGCAGTGAAAGATTGATGTTTTTTTACGAAAACGTTTTCATTTATTTTTTTTAGCCTAAAATGCTGTAATACCTACGATTAATAAAGGTTTTTTGAAGAAAATCGCGTTATTAAATTCGTAATTTCAAGTCTTTATTTTAGGATTATATTAGTTAAATAGTCCTTTTTTTATCGAGCTCAAAAAAACGATGTTCCATACGCGGTTTTTCTTTTCCCTTCCTTAAGGTTTTGTTAATTTCAACAACTTGAAACACTATTTAGATCGGAAATAACATGAAGAAACAAGGAATGTATCTGCCAGAATTCGAACACGACGCGTGTGGTGCTGGATTTATCTGTAGCTTAGAAGGTAAAAAGTCTAATGACATTATACATAAAGCACTAGAAATTCTGGAAAAATTAGAACATCGTGGAGCGGTAAGCTCAGATGGAAAAACAGGAGATGGAGCAGGAATACTAATAGATATACCACATGATTTCTTTTTAGAAAATTGTGAGTTTGATTTACCCGAAGCAGGAGAATATGCTGTAAGTAATGTGTTCTTACCCAAAAAAGAAAACCAGAGACAATATTGTATAGATACTTTCGAAAGAAATATCGAAAATCAAGGGTTGGTATTATTAGGATGGAGAGATGTTCCTGTGGACACGGTACATTTAGGAGAAATAGCTGCTACTACAGAGCCATTTATCAAACAAATATTTATTGGTAAGAATTCTAAGGATCAAAGTTATTTCGATTTCAACCTTAAATTATTCACGGCTAGAAAAATAACAGAACACGAAATTTATAGTTCTAAGTTATCCGAGAATAAATTCTTTTACCTACCAAGTTTGTCTACAAAGACTTTAATTTTTAAAGGTCTTTTAATGCCAGAGGATATAAAATTGTATTATACGGATCTGATGGATCCAAAAGTAGTAACAAGGCTTGCTTTGGTGCATCAACGTTTTTCTACCAATACATTTCCTACTTGGGATTTAGCACAACCTTTCCGCTATATGTGTCATAATGGCGAAATCAATACACTTAGAGGTAATGTAACCAGAATGCGATCTAGAGAAGAATTATTAGCTAGTGATTGGTTTGGAGATGATATCAAAAAGGTTTTACCAGTAGTATTAAAAGGTAAATCCGATTCTGCATCTATGGACATGGTTGTGGAGCTATTATTAATGACAGGTAGATCTTTACCAGAGGTAATGATGATGATGGTACCTGAAGCTTGGGAAAAGAATCCAGAAATGTCAGAAGCGAAGAAGGCTTTTTATGAATACAATTCTTGTGCGATGGAACCTTGGGATGGTCCAGCTTCTATACCTTTTACAGATGGGAATTACATAGGAGCTGTACTGGATAGAAATGGATTAAGACCCTCTAGATATACCGTAACCAAGAATGGATATGTAATCATGTCTTCTGAGACGGGAGTTGTTGATATTGCACCAGAAAATATAGAATTTCATGGTCGCCTAGAACCGGGAAAAATGTTCTTGGTAAATATGGATGAAGGGCGAATTGTAAATGACGAGGAAATTAAGGAAGAAATAGCAGCCAAACATCCGTATAGAAAGTGGATTGATAGCAGTTTAGTGCATTTAAAAGATATACCTTATAATGATTGTCCTTTATTCTTAGGAGAAGAAACAATTGCTAAACGAAAAGAAGTATTTGGATATACTCAAGAAGATATCGATACGATTATCGTACCTATGAGTCAGTTAGCAAAGGAACCTATAGGTTCTATGGGATCAGATACCCCAATTGCGGTGCTTTCACAAAGGTCTCAACTGATTTACAATTATTTCAAGCAATTGTTTGCACAGGTAACGAATCCTCCATTAGATGGAATTCGTGAAGAATTAATCACTGATATCAGTCTTACCTTAGGGGCAGATCATAATATTTTTGATATTAATGAAAAGCACTGTAATAAATTAAAAATTCAGAATCCGGTTATATCTAAAGAGGATCTTGATAAAATTAAAACGTATACAGATAAAGGTTTTAAAGCTACTTCTGTATCCATGTTATACAACATTAATCGTGGACTTAATGGGTTAGAAGATGCTTTAGATACCATGTTAGATAAAGTTTCTGAAGCAATCGATGACGGAAGTAATATAATCATTCTTTCTGATAGAAATATCAGTAAACATAGAGCGCCAATACCAGCATTGTTAGCTTGTTCTTTTGTGAATAGCGGATTACAAAAATTAGGAAAACGTTCTCAGGTTAGTATCATTATAGAATCAGCAGAACCAAGAGAAGTGCACCATTTTGCGCTACTATTTGGATATGGCGCAAGTGCTATTAATCCTTATATGGTAAATGAGATTATCAAAGAGCAAATTGAAGATAATAATATTACCGCTTTAGAAGCAGAAGCAGCTATAAATAATTACAATAAAGCTGTTGGGAAAGGAGTATTAAAGGTAATGAACAAAATAGGTATTTCTACATTGAATTCTTACCGTAGTTCTCAGTTATTTGAATGTATTGGAATCAATACCCAAGTGGTAGATAAGTATTTCCCAAATACTGCTACCCGTATACAAGGAATTGGATTATACGAAATAGAAAAAGAAATAGCGAAACGTCATAAAAGAGCATATATCGAAAGAGAAGTAGATGCTTCTTTAGATCTTGAAATAGGAGGGCAGTATAGATGGAGACGTAATGGAGAGAAACACCAGTTTAATCCATTGTCTGTTGCTAAATTGCAAAAATCGGTAAGAGACAATGACCCTAAGACCTATAAAGAATATGCTGCGTTAATCAATGAGCAATCCAAAGATCTTATGACGATTAGAGGATTATTAGAATTCTCTAATTACGATCCTATTCCTTTGGATGAGGTAGAACCGTGGACAGAAATCGTAAAACGTTTCAAAACAGGAGCGATGTCATACGGATCGATTAGTAAAGAAGCTCATGAGAACCTAGCGGTGGCAATGAATCGTATTGGAGGAAAGAGTAATTCGGGAGAAGGAGGAGAAAATCCATTACGTTTTTATAAAGATGTAAATGGAGATTGGAAGAACAGTGCTATTAAGCAAGTTGCTTCGGGTAGATTTGGAGTTTCGTCTAACTATCTTACCAATGCTGCTGAGATTCAAATAAAAATGGCTCAGGGAGCAAAACCAGGAGAAGGAGGACAATTACCAGGACCTAAAGTAAATCCTGAGATTGCCAAAACTCGTAATTCTACACCGTACGTAGGATTGATTTCGCCACCACCGCATCACGACATCTATTCTATAGAAGATTTATCACAGTTAATATATGACCTAAAATCTGCGAATAGAGATGCACGAATTAATGTGAAATTAGTATCAGAAGTAGGAGTCGGTACTGTTGCTGCAGGTGTGGCTAAAGCAAAAGCGGACGTAATTCTTATATCAGGATTCGATGGAGGAACAGGAGCATCGCCATTAACTTCTCTAAAACACGCTGGTTTACCTTGGGAGCTGGGAATCGCAGAAGCGCAGCAGACTTTGGTAGGGAATAACCTAAGAAGTCGTATTGTATTAGAATGTGATGGTCAGTTAAAAACAGGAAGAGATGTAGCGGTTGCTTGTTTATTAGGCGCGGAAGAATTTGGATTTGCAACAGCGCCGTTAGTAGCTTCTGGTTGTATAATGATGAGAGTTTGTCACTTGAATACCTGTCCAGTTGGAATTGCTACTCAGAATCCTGAATTGCGTAAGAAATTCAAAGGAAAACCTGAGCATGTAGTAAATTATATGTATTTCGTGGCTCAAGAGCTAAGAGAAATCATGGCGAAACTTGGTTTTAGAACTATCGATGAAATGGTAGGACAAGTACATAAATTAGATCGTAAAAAAGCAATTGAGCATTACAAAACAGCAGGAGTAGATCTTTCTCCAATTTTGCATCAGGTAGAAGCGCCAGAAGGTGTTGGTATTTACAATTCTGAAATGCAAGATCATGGTTTAGGAAGATCCATAGATTTTGAAATTATCGAGCAGGCTCACCAGGCACTATTTAGAAAAGAAAAAACCACCTTGGATTTTGATATTACTAATACAGATAGAGCAGTAGGAGCGATTCTAAGTAATGAGATTTCTAAGATATATGGAGCGCAAGGTCTTCCAGATAGCACATTGAAATTAAACTTTACTGGAGCAGCAGGACAAAGCTTCGGAGCATTTGCTACCAAAGGTCTTACCATGGTGGTTAATGGTAATACTAATGATTATTTAGGTAAAGGATTATCTGGAGCTAAATTAATTATTAAAGTACCAGACGAAGCGACATTAATTCCTGAACATAATGTGATTACGGGTAATGTAACTTTATATGGAGCTACAGATGGAGAAGTGTATATCAATGGTAAAGCAGGTGAGCGATTCTGTGTTCGTAATTCTGGAGCCAAAGCAGTAGTGGAAGGTATTGGAGATCATGGATGTGAATATATGACTGGTGGTGTTGCAGTGATTCTTGGAGAGGTTGGTAGAAACTTCGGAGCTGGAATGTCTGGTGGAATTGCATATATCTATGATGACAAGAAAACATTTGAAGCACATTGCAATAAAGAGGCTTTAAACCTAGATCCTGTAGTGATTCCTGAGGATGTTAAAGAGTTAAAAGATTTAATAGAGTCACATTATAATGCCACGTTAAGTCCATTAGCTCAGAGAATTCTTGAAAACTGGGAAAGTGAATTACCAAAGTTCATTAAAATATTCCCAGAAGAATATAAGCAAGCATTAAAACGATTAGAAGAAGAAAAATTAGCACAAGCATAAACGATAATAGACATGGGAAAGACAACTGGATTTTTAGAATTTGAAAGAGAGACGGAACAGTATGAACCTGTTAAAGATCGTATAAAAGGATATAAAGAGTTTACCGTTCCTATGACGGAAAGTAAACTTAAAGACCAAGGAGCAAGATGTATGGATTGCGGAATTCCATTTTGCCATAGCGGATGCCCATTAGGAAATCTAATACCTGATTTTAATGATGCGGTATATCGTGGGAAATGGGAGAAAGCAACACGCATTTTACACTCCACAAATAATTTTCCTGAGTTTACAGGGAGATTATGTCCAGCACCTTGCGAAGAAGCTTGTGTTTTAGGGATTAACGAAGATCCCGTAACCATAGAAAATATTGAAAAAAATATTGTTGAGGAAGCTTTTAAAAATGGATGGATTAAAGCTAATCCTCCCAAAGAAAGAACAGGTAAAACAGTAGCGGTTATTGGATCAGGTCCTGCCGGATTAGCAACAGCACAACAATTAAACCGTGCGGGTCATTTGGTGACTGTTTTTGAGAGAGATGAGAAGGTAGGAGGGTTACTTCGATATGGAATTCCGGATTTTAAGATGGAAAAAAATGTAATCGATCGTCGAATTGAAGTGTTAGAAGAAGAAGGAATTATTTTTAAGACAAATACCTTTATCGGAAAAGATGTAAAGGCGGATGCATTAAAAGAAGATTTTGATGCAGTTGTATTATGTACAGGAGCAACGGTTCGAAGAAATTTACCGGTAAAAGGTTCTGATCTAAAAGGTGTTGTGCAAGCAATGGACTTTTTACCACAAAACAACCGTAGAGTCGATGGTATTAAGGATTTAGGAGAAGAAATTTTAGCGACAGGAAAAGATGTTATCGTTATCGGTGGTGGAGATACAGGATCTGATTGTATAGGAACTTCTGTACGTCATGGAGCTACTTCTGTAACTAATTTTGAAATCATGGGCAAAGGTACTACAGCTAGACCCGCGAATCAGCCTTGGCCGTTTTGGCCAATGAGATTGCGTACAAGTTCTTCTCATGAAGAAGGAGTAGAGCGTAACTGGAGTATATCTACAAAGGAATTTTTAGGAGATGAAAATGGAAATCTGAAAGGATTAATAACATCTGAGGTAGAATGGATCAAAGAAAATGGACGTTTTACACTAAAAGAAGTTCCAAATACCGAAAAAGAATGGAAGTGTGAGCTAGCATTACTAGCGCTTGGATTTACTGGTTCAGAACCTACTATCGCAGAACAGTTAGGTGTTGATATGGATGCTAGAACAAATATCCAGGCTTCAGAAGATAATTATGCTACCAATGTAAAAGGAGTTTTTGCAGCTGGAGATACAAGAAGAGGTCAGTCTCTAATTGTATGGGCTATTGCCGAAGGAAGACAAGCAGCATATCATGTAGATACATATTTAATGGGAAGCTCTAATCTACCATTAAAAGGAGATGGAGATTTACCAAGAATTTAGTTTTTTAGAATCTAATATTCAATATTAGTGTTAATTAAAGGCTGCTAGTGAGCGTATGTGCTAGCAGCCTTTTTTTGGATACTATTTTTTGAGAATTTTATTGTGTACGATCTTTTCCATTATTTTAGATCTATAATTTCTGCCTAATGGAATATGATTAGATGCAATAGTAATCCCCTCCGCTTCTATAGAATCAATTTTATGGATACAAACGATATAAGATTTATGAACCTGCAGAAAAATATCAGCATCTAATTGCTTGGCAACTTCCTTTAGAGGAATTAGAGAGAGATATTTTTTTCCATCAGCTGTATGAAATGCCACGTAGTTTTGCATGGATTTTATAAAGAGAATATCATCAAAATATAACTTTTTATAACTGTTGTCACATTTTATAAAAACATAATCTGATGTTGTAGTATCACTAGCAGATATAGTTTCAGTTTTGTTATGGAGTAAGAGATATTGCTCCTTTACCTTACAAACTGCTTTAAAAAAACGAGTAAAAGTAATTGGTTTTAATAGGTAATCCATTACGTCTAAATCAAAGCCTTCTAAAGCGTAATTCGGAAATGCTGTCGTAATGATGACCATCGGTTTTGACTTCATGGATTTCAGAAATTCGATTCCATTCATTCTTGGCATTTGAATATCCAGAAATAAGAGATCTGCTTCATGAGCATTCTTAATTTTAGTCATTTCTAATGGATTCGAACAGCTACCATGTAATACTAAAAAATCTACTTCTGCTATATAATTCGAAATACACTCTCTTGCTAAAGGTTCGTCATCAATTACAATACATTTTAAAACCATACTTTATTTTTTTAAGATTGTAATGAGGTAATTGGATTGATTATCGGTTCCGAAGATATAGAGAGCGATTGTAACAATAATTGAAGCTCTATCGTAAATATATTATTGGTTTTTTGAATATCAAGATGATATTGATTTTTGTATACTAAATCCAATCGTCTTCTAACATTTTTTAAACCAATTCCACTATTTTTCATAAGATCTTCAGCGTTATAATTATCATAATTATTAATGCTGTTTTTTATTTTAAAGAGTATTTTCTCCTCATAACAATGAAGCTCAATTTCAATCCAGTTTTTTTGATCTTCTCCAAGAGAAACATGTTTAAAAGCATTTTCTACAAAAGGCATTAGAATAAACGGAGCAATTGAGATATTACCATATGCTTGATCTTTAATAGTAGTCGTAACTTTAACTGTATTGTCTAGTCTTAATTTTCCGAGGTTAATAAAATTTTTTAAGTAATTAATTTCCTTTTCTAATGGGATCTTAGATTCATTGCACTCATAGAGTTGATATCTCATGAGATCAGAAAAATTGGCTAAGGATTCAGAAGCCATGTCAGGGTTTTTATGGATCAAAACAAAGATAGAGTTGATGGTATTAAATAAGAAGTGAGGATTAAATTGAGATTTTAGAAATTTAAGTTCTGTTTCAATTTTTTCCTTTTCTAACAATTGCTGTTGCTGTTGAGATTTAATCCAATTTTTGGTAAGCTTTATACTCATTGCTAAGGTCATACTAGCCAGTGTAGAGGATATAGGTCCAGACCTTAGAAGTTTTGAAAAACTTTGATTGTCAAATAGCTCCGCAACAGTTGAATTTGCCACGTATGCTGTTACATAATAACCAGAAGTAAGAATAAATACAGTAACCAATATCGTTGCACCGAAAAAAAGAAGATAGGTAAGATATTTTCTTTTCTCTAGGAATTTAGGAATGAGGTAATATAAATTGAAATATACTGCTGCTGCCTGGAAAACAAAATAGAACAGAAATTTTACATTATATGGTGGAAAGAAAATATTATATGCAGCTTCTTTTGCACTTCCTATTCCAATAGCCCACCATATATAATGATATACAAACCAAAATAAAAGATGGTACGCTTTATAACGATATAAAACGTTCAGAATTTTAGAGTTCTTAAAGGTATCCAAGGATATAACGGACATACATGTATTACTTACAACTCATTAAAATAAGAAAATAGTTGCTAACCCTACTGTTCTTAATTGATTTATTGATCAACAGCGTTAAATTATTGACGAACGCAGAAAAACTCGTCTTTTTTTAATATCCTTTTTTACAGACTCCTAAAATTCGTCGAACATCAATACTTCAGTTCGTTTGATCAATTTTGTGTGTTAACAATTTAGTATTCAGGATATTTTAGCATAAATCACAAAACAAAATCATTATGAGACTTGTCCAAACATGCTTAAGTTTCTTGTTTTTAACTACTATTTGTTCTCAAGAAATACGGGCTAATACTACTCTAATAGATGAAGTAAGTATAGAAAAACAGCTTAGTGAGTTTATTAGAGACTACAATCAGGGAATGCAATCATCTAATGCAGAAATCATCGTGAAACATTATGATAAAGAAATGTATTTAATGCCAGCATTTCAAAAAACACTACTCGGAAAAGAGAATGCATTCTTATATCACAAAGCTTTCTTCGATCGATTTGATATTCTGGCATATGAAAGAGAAAATTTCGAAACCTTGGATTTAGGATCGCAACTCTGTGTACTGGGCGAATTTAAGATGAAGGTTCGATTAAAAAATGAAACTCAAGTAGTGGAATTAAATGGAAAGTATATGGATATATGGAAAAAAGGGCAAACAGATATTACTTTGATTTCTGAAATATGGAATTATAATCATCATACAGATCTTACCGAACAGCTAAAGTTTAACGATGTTCCGGGAACAGTACTTGCTTATCAAGGACATTTGCCGATTAATGATAATATCCGATTTGAAATAGCTTCTATTAACCATTTTACAGAAGAGTTTATAGCGCATCGGGATCATACCTTATGGAAACAATTATATGCAAAAGACGCGATTGCATTGTTTAGCTATAAACCAGTTTTTAAAGATAAAAACGCTTTAGATCAATTTATAAAAGATCATGTAGCGGAGCTTCCAATTTTCGAAAAACTAGATATAAGGAATAATTATATCAATGATCTTGGAGAATATGTGGTGAACTATGCAAGTCATATCGCAAACTGGAGAAATAATGAATATTCTGGAATTAGTACGGGTAAAGGAATAAAAATATGGCGAAGAGCACCAAATGGAACACTAAAAATAGTAAGGCAAATATCTACTTACGATTACAACTATTAATTTGAAAATCATTCTCTTATGCAATATTTCAAGCTAGCTTTACTTCCTTTTCTGATGATTTTTGTGATGAATGATTCTTCTGCACAATACAAGATGAAGGGAAACATAGTAGAAGACGTTATACCATCAAAGGTTTTAAAAAAGAATAAAATTGGATTAAACGCTACAAGAAAAATCAAAATTTACCTTCCACCGGGTTATTCATCATCAAAAAAAACATATCCAGTAGTTTATTATTTACATAGCCTTTTTGAAAATATAAACCGTGTAGTTTCTGATCAAAAAACTCCAGAAATTATCGATAAAAGTATCATGTCTAGCGCATCGAAGGAGTTTGTTTTCGTGGTAGCAGACTTCAGTTCTCCAACAGTAGGAAGTCTGTATGAGAACTCGGAAACTAGTGGTTTGTGGTTAGACTTCATTAGCAAAGAACTAGTTCCTTTCATAGATCAAAAGTATAGAACTATTTCTGATAAAAATAGTAGAGCTGTGATTGGACATTTTATGGGAGGCAGAGGAGCGCTTAAAGTTGCTATGGAATATCCCGAAATGTTTACTGTTGTATATGCTTTGCATCCTGTGGCTACTGGTTCTGGATACCTTCCCAGAGTTTCTTTGGGTGTAGATTGGGAAAAAATACATCAGGCTAATTCATTTGAAGAAGTAGGAGAAGATATAAGAACCAAAATTTTCACTAGTGTATGTCAGGCGTTTCTTCCAAACATCAATCGTGCTCCTTTGTATTGTGATTTTTTGTTCGAAAAAGATGAGAATGGACAACTAAAACTGCATCCAAATAATGTAAGAAAAGAACAAAAAGAGTTTCACTTAGATGAACGATTAGATGATTACGCAGAAAATCTTCGAAGTCTTAAAGCGATTGCTTTTGATTGGGCAAGATTTGATCAGACACAAGCTCATGTGATTTCTAATCGAAGATTTAGTAAAAAATTGATGGATCTTAATGTTGATCATCAGGGTGACGAGTTTGTAGGCGATCCGTGGAATAAATATTGGGGCGATGATGGTCGCATAGCGACTAGAGTTTTACCTTTTTTAAATAAACATTTATCGTTTTAATATTAAATCTAACAAAGCATGATGATAAGACGGATTCTTATATGGTTAGTTATTTCAATATCTTTTTTACAGTGTACATGTTTGGATAAAACTCCCGAGTTTTCTCTAGAAGAAGATCAAAAATCAGTACAGGAAATTTTAAAAATTTTGGATGATCATAGTATTTCCACGGAAGATAAAATGATGGTATGGGTTGATGATTTGATCCACATGGCTCCAAATCATCCATTGATTTCTGATAAACCCACACTTGTGGCTCATATAGAAAAAGAAAGGGAGTATGGTTTTGCAGATATGAAACATGAAATAACAGAGATGCATTCGTATGCTGAGGTGGTAGTGATGCATGGAAGAGTAACGGGAACTTTTTACCCTACAAACAAAGAAAAACATAATGCTTTTAGTACTAAAAATATGTTTGTCTTTAGAAGAATGAAAGACAATTCGTTAAAAATTTGGAAAGTGATATTCAATATGACTTCATAGATAAAATTAAAAGGGAAGTATGGTTATCTGTAAATATCCATAAGAATACTCATAAAAATAAGTAGTAATGAAAAGATATATTGTACTCATATTTAGTATAACAACACTAATCGCCTGTGAAAACAAGGAAAATAAAAATACTATAGAGATAGAAAAACCAGTAACTGTTGAAAATATGTTAGCCAAATATAATCAGATGATTGTAAAAGCTGGAAAAACAAATTCTTTTGAGATCATACAAGAACTATATGATTCTGAGTCTTTATTAATGACAGATTATAACCCTTTGATTGTAAGTGAAGCAAACATCAAAATTTATTACGATACTATATTTGATAGAATGAATATAAAGGAATACAACCGAAAAACGTTAGATGTTTTAGAGTTTTCTAGTAGAATCATTGAAATAGGATTGTTTACTAAAGTGTTTGAGGATGCAGAAAAAGTAGAGGGAAAGTATTTGAATGTGTGGAAGTATAATGGCGAAGGAAAATTAAAGTTAAGAGCAGAAGCTTTTGGATATTTGAAACGTATGGACGATCCGGACAAATTCTTGGTCCCCGAAGCTAGTACTACATCCCTTGATCCAATTAAAATACCAAGAGAATTGGCTGCCTATAGTGCTTTGGGAAAAAGTAATGTAAGAGCTAGAATTCCAGAAAGAACTGCAGATTCTTATACAGATGATGCCATGTATTTACCATTTGCGGATACCATAAAATCCGGAAAGTCTGTTTTGGTAGAACATTATAAGGGATACTACAAGTATCCTGCAACGATCGACTCGCTAGAGGTGATGACTTATGCTTATGATATCGTAGAGGATGGTTATATTAAATATGGTGGATTTTATGTGGATTGGTCTGTTCCAGGATATTCTGGGAATAGTACCGGAACTGGTATTTCTTACTGGCGTAGAGAAAAGGATCATTCTCTTAGGATACATAGGCAGATAGGCTTACATATTCATAAATAAAGGACTATTTCATTATTTACAAAGAGATGATAAAAACGAAAAATGCTGTTAATTGAAATAATTAACAGCATTTTCAATGATTGATGAATGTATATGTGATTGGCTAGTTTGAAATATTGATCACTTAAAAATGAATCTTAATACGGATTGCTTGCTCTAATGAAATATCATTATCCTGATCTTTTAAAGATTTTACAAACTCCGGAGTTACTCCATGGATTTTTAGACTTCTCGCTTGATCAGCAGAAATATTGCTATATCCAAGGTCTTCAAACGGCTTTACAAACTCAGGAGTAACATTATGAATTTTAAAAGATATAATATCATCTAAAGGAAGATTACCGAATCTTGTTTTTTTAAAGTCTTTGATAAATTGTGGTGATACGTTATGTATTTTAAGAGACATAAGATCATCTATAGAAAGATTATTATATCCCATTTTTGCGTATTCTGAAGCGTAATCTGAAGATACATTATGAATCTTAAGAGATTTGGCATCATCCAAAGATATATTCTTGTAACCTGCTTTTTTAAAGGTGTTAATAAACTCTGGAGTTACATTATGAATCTTTAATCCAACTACTTCATCTAAAGGAATATTTTTATACCCTGCATCATTATATCTTTTAATAAACTCTGGAGTCACATTATGAATTTTTAAAGAGATAATATCATCTACAGATACATCATCGTAACCAAGTGCTTTAAACTGTTTGATAAAATCATTTGGAGTCGTCTGCTGACTCTTTTGATATCCTTTACCAGAGCTATTTGTTGAACTCGATTGGCTATATTGCTGTGCAGCGGTTGTTAATTGTGGCGTCACATTATGAATTTTCAACTTCACTGCTTCTTTCAAAGAAATATTCTTTTGTCCAGCTTTTTTATAAGATTCAACTAAACTTGGAGTTACATTATGAATCTTTAAATTCTTAGCTTCTTTTAAAGTAATATTTGGATACCCCATTTTTTGGAAACTTTGTATAAAAGCAGGAGTAACATTATGTATTTTAAGGTTCTGAGCTTCTTTTAAAGTAATGTTTTTGAAACCAGCATTTTTGTACGCCTGAACATATTCTGGTGTTACGTTATGGATCTTAAGGTTTTGTGCTTGTTTTGCAGAAATATCAGTATAACCTTCTTTTTTGAAGTCAGCAATAAAATCTGGAGATACATTATGAATCTTTAATTTCATATAATCTTCTAAAGACATCTTTTTATATCCATTATCTGAGTAGGACTTAATAAACTCTGGTGATAGGTTGTGGATTTTAGCCTTAGTAATTTTCTTTAATGATGTCTGTTGACCGTTTACTTTGTTTATGAATTTTATATACGCGAGATCAACATCAAAAAGGTTTAACTTACTCACTTCATTCATAGTATAGTCATTGTAGCCAAGGTTGGCTAATCCTTTGCGGTACATCTTTAGTTTATCAAGAGAAAGCCCTTTATGGATAATGTCTTCAAAATCATCCTGATCTAAAGAAAGATTTTCTTGTTTTAAATATGCTAAATAAGTTTCATCAAAATCAGTAAGGAAACAATGAACAAGTTCTTCATTATCAGCCGAAAATCCATAATCTCTTAATGCTTTACTGAAATTGGTATTCGGAGTGAAGGTATATCTTCCATCTCCAAGCCCATTTTCAAATTCTCCTGTAAATAACATAGTTCCTGCATCTCTGGTAATTTCAAAATTTTGTTTGTTTCCAGCTGGAAAACCTGCAAAGAATGTAGGGTCATAACATCTAGTAATTGACCAGTAACTTCTTTTTAGTGGTTCTGCATTTCGATACATAATACATAATTTTCCTCCTCCAAGCTCAGCATCCCAAGATCCTCTGGTATAATCGTTCTTAAATTTTGATTCTTCGAAATGTTCTTCAGATGGAGTTTCTAATTCATCAGAATAGAAAGCATCGTTTTCTGCTGTTGTTGGATTCATGTGAACCGGATTAAAAGATAATACGGTTAGTGCCAGTAATGGAATAATGATTAGGTATTTCCATCCTGATTTTGCTGTCGATTTTTTAGAATTCATCATAATTATTCGTTTTTTGAGAAATGATTGATTGTAACTTGTTGCCAAACCTGTTGGCATATCTGGGGTTGAAACTTTTAGTAAATTCATTTGATACATCTCTTTATCTTCACCTTTCTTGAGCATGCCATCATCGGTAAGATATTCCAGGTTGTTATCAATAGCCTTGCGGTATAACCAGGCAAATGGATTAAACCATTGTATTGTAACTAATAATTCTACTAATAACATATCCAAACTATGAGCACCAGCTATATGCATTTGCTCATGTTTTAATATTTGTAAATAGGTGTCTGGATCGTATTGATTTGGGTTTATAAATATTCTGTTCCAAAAAGAGTAGGGAGCATGATTAGTATCTGTTTCTACAATTTTATAGGCATCCACTTCGATACTTGGATATTTTATCATTCTAAAGATGAGTACTGCAAGTTGTATTAAGAAATTTATTCCGAACGCCATGACCCCTAATACATAGATGTAAAGCAAAATTGATATCCAATCTAGAGCAATGATGGATGGAGCAATAGTATCTGTAATACTTTCTGAAGTTGAAGTTACAGGAGCCGAATCAGAGAATGGTATTGTATTTTCAATCGGAGTACTATTATTCTCTGAGATTGCTGTTTGTTGGATTTTGGAATCAGCCGAAGGCTGAAAAATTGTAGTCTTAAATGAAATGTTTTCTGGTACAGAAATAAATGGTAAACAAAAAGAAACAAGAACTAAACCAACTAAAACCCATCTATTTAGATGATAAAAGGTTTCTTTAGAAAGAAATAACCGATATATAATATAGGATAAACCTATAAGAGCAGCACTGTAGATAATATAAGCCATTACTTGTTGTTTTTGATGAGTTTGATGATTTCTTCTAATTCTTCGGTATTGATCTTTTCTTCTTTGGCAAAGAATTTAACTAAGGCTAGAGGTGAATTATCAAAGTAATTATTTACAACCTCACCTAAAACATCTTTTTGGTAATCATTTTTAGAGATCAATGGATAGTATTGAAAACTATTGCCAAAAGCTTTATGGCTAATAAAACCCTTTTCTTCCAGAATCTTTACAATTGTAGCAGTAGTATTATAATGAGGCTTAGGATCTGGTAATTCTTCTATGATTTCTTTGATAAAAGCTTTTTCCAGCTTCCACAAACTCTGCATGATCTGTTCTTCTCTTTTGGCTAACTTTTGCATGATTTCTTAATTTAATAATACAAACATACTCCTAATAAATTAGTTAAGCAACTAATTTATTAGGAATAAAACTAATTTATTAGGAGTTATGAAGCTAAAGCCCTTTTATTACTAGTGTTTTGAAATGATGTTAAAAAAAAGTAAAAGTGTTTTTTAGAAAGGGAGATTGCTTAAATCTACGTTACCACCAGATAAGATCATTCCTATTTTTTGATCTTGAAAGCGTTCTTTTTCTCTTAATAAAGCGGCAAGTGGAACCGCACAAGAAGGTTCTATAATGATTTTCATTCGTTCCCATATCAAACGCATGGCACTAACAATTTCCTCTTCATCCACACGAATAATTTCAGAAACATATTGCTGAATGATAGGGAAGGTAAGGTCTCCTAATGGCATTTTAAGTCCATCTGCAGCGGTATTAGTGGTTTCATTAATTTCTAAAGTTCCACTTTGTAATGCACGATACGCATCGTCTACTTCAAAGGGTTCTCCACCAATTACGGTGCAATTAGTACCAAAGTAATGAGCAGCTAAAGAAGTCCCAGCGATGAGTCCACCACCGCCAACAGGCGCGAAGATGTGAGTGAGATCCGGATGGTCTTCTAATAACTCCAACGCTGCAGTTCCCTGTCCTAATATTACATTGTGGTCATTATAAGGGTGTAAAAATGTAGCTCCTTTTTCGAGTTGTATCCTTTTAGCAGTTTCTTCTCTATCTTTATGTGTAGGAGGACATTCTATAATATGACCTCCATAATCTCTAACTGCATCCTTTTTAACTTGTGGAGCATTAGAAGGCATTACAATATATGCGGTAATACCTAAGCTTTGGGCAGCAAGAGATAAAGCTTGCGCATAATTTCCAGAAGAATGCGTAACAACACCCTTTGCTTTTTGTTCGTCTGAGAGTTGCAGAATAGCATGTGTAGCACCTCGCATTTTAAAGGCTCCCATTCGCTGAAAATTTTCGCACTTAAAATAAATTTCAGCTCCAGCAATATTATTTATAAGTCTAGAAGTTAATATTGGAGTTCTATGTATATAAGAAGAGATTTTAGCTGCCGTATCGCTAAGACTTTGTGCATTCATAATTATAGTAAGATTAGCCTTGGACGAAGATACTAATTTACCAGTCTATATGTATGATTGGCTAGTTAGAAACCATGAAAATAAAGACTTAATAATATGACATACTATATCTATGTACTCTCTTTTTTGATCTCTTCTAAAAGGCGTTTGTTACTTTCTAAGCATTTTTTTCCACTCTCTAAAACAATGTAGTAGGCACCATTCATACTGGATACAATATTTTTTAACAAAGGATCTTCTAAAAAGTCAAGATTACCACTTCTTATTTTGGTATAATCCATCTTATGAATGAAAAAATCTGCTAAATACTTTTCGTTAATCTTTTCTATTCTTTGATAATCTTGTAAGATGTTTTTATGTGATGAATAATGCTCTTCTATACTTTTACGCAAATCAAAATTATCAATCAACTTCATATCACCAGAATTGACCAATGTTCGGTAAGTAGTATTTTGAGGAGTAAAATTAATAAGTCTTGCTAATACAAAAACCTTTCTGCTTATAGAATCTCTTTTCGTTATCTCAGGATTTCTAA
The DNA here is from genome assembly GCF_054054605.1 of Aquimarina sp. 433. Lineage (NCBI taxonomy): Bacteria > Pseudomonadati > Bacteroidota > Flavobacteriia > Flavobacteriales > Flavobacteriaceae > Aquimarina > Aquimarina sp. 433. Next base: position 43,900 of record NZ_JBSWZK010000017.1, on the reverse strand, counting down.
AAAAAGCTTGTATCTGTAAAGTAGTTTTAATTTTAGAATTGAACTTTGTTTCATTCTCTTCCAATAGTGCTATTTCACGTTCAATATCAATTGCAAGATTATCTAAATATTGCTTTTTAAGATCTACATTAGATCGGTTTTCTTTTATATTGTTTAAAGAAAAGGCAATAGTGATTCCAATAATCACAATGATGATTTCTCCGATAGCATATTTCCAATTAATACGTTTCATTCTGCCATTTTATCTTTTCTAAGATATGAAAAATGAAATGATTCAGAAAAATAAAAGAAGATTTGGATTTTTAAATAGAGTCTTCATAAGCTTCTTGCATCCAACTGATTAACTCTTGGTCTATTTGCTCTACGGATTGTAATTGTACTCGATGCGTGCACATAGTTCCGAATGGTCCAGAATCCAGTAATCTATCTGTAGTTGATTTCTCTTTAAGTTTGAAACCTAAATCAATTCTTGTTTTAGTAGCTGGTTTAATTAGTAGAAACTGTCTTTTTCTGATAATGCTAACGCTAGTTTTTTTAGGAGTTTTGGTAACATCTGTACCAAGGGAATCTACTACAGAAACTAGTTTCTCATAGATTGGAATTAACTGTTCCTTTCCTTTATATTGGTTCGCTACTAAATCTTCAGTAGTTTCATTTCCTTCCTTTGATAAAGTTACGATGGTATTAGCAAAACCATGAGTTACTCCGTGTTCTTGTTTTAAAAACTTCATTGCTTCTCCATGTTTAGCAAATGATTTGTCTTTTAGAATAGACTTCCATTCGTCCAATGATTTGCCTGTTTTTTCAGGCATATTATTAATCATAGTTTGTAATGCTTGATTCATGGTTGGTATGTATTTAAAAAAGAGAAATTTAAATTATAAGTACACATTAGAAATTAGCTGTTCCACCGTTGGATGGTCATTTCCGCCAGCAGGTTCGATAGTAATATTTAAGGATGCTGCATTTTCAATATATTTCATGGTGATCATTTCCTGATCTTGGGCGATTACGCCCATATTAATCATTTCTCCATCCACGTCTGCCCACATCTGATATGTTTTGCTATTATCTAATTTAGAAAGTCCTTGTGGATTAAGAATTACTTCTTTATTCTGATGATTTACATATGCTACGGCAGAAGAAGTAGGAGATTTTTCATTTCCTTTAAGTACCAATTGGACCACTTTTGGATTGTTAATCGCTCGATACCATTTATCGGTTTCCTTTAGATTATCTTCTACGGTTACCAGTCTGTCTTGTAGATTAGTAGTTTCTTTTTGCAAAGTCACAATAGTAGCTTCCGTATTTTTCCACTGATTATATAACCACCCTGAAGTACATAGAAATAGTGCTGCAAGGCTTGCAGCAATAGCAAAGTGGTAAGAGATTTTTTTCTTTTGTTGAAGAGGAATTACGGTTTCTTCATTCGTTTTTATGGCATTAAGAAGATTAGATTTGATATGAGTAGGAGGTGAGATGGCATTCTCAAAAGCCATTTGTTCCATGTCATCTTCCATTTTACGGAAGTACGCTTGTAATTCCGAATCTTCTTTCAGTATTTGAGCTACTTCTCTGGAATCTTTTTCAGAAAGTTCTCCCAGTAGATATTGTTCTAGTACTCCTGTATCTTTTATTGTATTCCTATCCATCATCTCATCATTTCAATAATAATCCATACGATTCCAAGTTCCTCTTTATAAGATTCCCTAAGTTTTTTCAATGCCTGTTTGATATACGATTTAAATGTTCCCAAAGGCACTTCCATCTCTTCATGAGCTTCTCTATGTGTAAGCCCATTAAAGTATACAAGTTCTAAAGCTTTTTGATGATGAGGTTCCAGTTTCTTTAAGGAGCCTTCTAGTTGTGTGATATCTTTTCCCGCTTCAGAAGTACTTCTCTCTTTATATACACTTAAATCTTCCGTTTGGATGAGGAGAGCATCTTTTTTTCTTAAAGAATTTAACGTTATGTTCCTTGCTATTTTATAGGACCAGGTAAAAAACTTCCCTTTCTCAGGGTCATAAGTGTTAGATTTTTGCCAAATTTTCATAAAAGTTTCTTGTAATAGATCCTGTGCTAAACCTTCGTCTTTGCACATTCGTAAAATGACACCATAAATCGCTCCAGAATAGAGATCATAGACCCTAGACAAAGCTTGGGTATCTTGATTCTGTAACTTTTTTATGAGTTCTAAATCGTCTTTCATTTATTATTGGCTTCTTCAAATTTAAAAAAAATCTCATCCAAACTCATCCAAACGAAACAATCTTGTGTATATGATAATGAAAAACGCGTTTAAAAATGTTTAATTATTAAAAAATAAAATCATGAAAAAACTAATTTTTATTGCATCAACATTATTCTTATTCGTAGTATCTCAATCTGTATTTGCACAATCAAAAAAAGATATTGTGGATGTTGCAGCATCAGTCAAAGACTTTTCGACATTAGTAACTGCTGTAAAAGCTGCAGATTTGGTCGGAGCGTTAAAAGGAGATGGACCATTTACAGTATTTGCACCAACAAATGATGCATTTGCTAAAATTGATTCAAAAACACTTAATTCTTTATTAAAACCTGAGAATAAGGGAAAATTAACTTCTATTCTTACTTACCATGTAGTATCTGGAAAAATTGATGCTGCTGCTGTGGTAAAAGCACTAAAAGGAGGCGGAGGTAAAGCTGAGTTAAAGACACTTAGTGGTGCTACCTTAAAAGTTATCAAAAAGGACGGAAAGATTTGGTTAAAAGATCAAAACGGGAACTATAGTCCAATTGTAAAAACTGATGTGATGGCTTCGAATGGAGTGATTCATGTGATTGGTGATGTTGTAATGCCTAAATAGTAGCTTTATACATCAGTAATAAGCGCTGTATCGGATACAGCGCTTATTTTTTTTCAATAAAATTGATAGGATAAAAAGTGTATTTTTAATATGGATACTTTGTTTATAACCAAAGTTTACTAAAACACCATGAGTTCTCCATCCTGCGGGATATATGTCTTGTCTATTAATCCTTTTTTTGATAATTCAGAAGTTAGTTCTTCTCTAGCAATTGGACAATGGTTAACGGCTTCTAAATGGTTAGCAATTACTTTATCTGGAGCATTTTTTACAAATTTGACAATATCTTCCATAGTCATTAATAAAGGTCGAAAGAGATCCAATTGCGCTCTACCACTTGCTACTACACTAATATCTGGTTTGTATTGTTTAAGTACTTTATCAACAGCTTGGGTGTAAATAGTATCGGAACTTAAATAGATTGTTTTTTCATTCGGAAGTTGTATGTAAAAACCCATAACATTTCCCATAGGTTTTGCTACGAATCCATACCCATGTCTGGCTGGAATTCCTTCTATAGTTCCTCCTAAAAAGTCTGAAGATTTCCAATAGTTAACAACTTGTGAGACGTTTAGTCCACGTTTAAGTAGTATTTTTTCATCTTTAACACTGCAGATTATCGGGATGTTTTTCGATTTTAAAAATTGTTCTGCCGCTTTATCCAAGTGATCAGGATGTAAATGTGTTAGCAAACAATGCGTTGTTTTATGTACTATTTCCATTGCGTTCTCGGGTAGATCTAGAATAGGATTTCGTTTGGGTTTATATCTAAAGAACGTAAAAGACGGTCCTGCGGTTCCTCTTTTACCCAACATTGGGTCTATTAAAATAACTTTATCCTTAGTCTCAATTACCATTGTAGCATTCCTGAGATGATGTATTTTCATGACTTCATATTTTAAAAAGATAAAATTAAAGTGCTAATTATTTGATTTCATTGATTTGAATCAAGAAATTCGTCTTCTGATTCTACTTAATGTTTCAGGAGTAATGTTTAAGTAAGAAGCAATGTGGTATTGAGGAATGGTTTGTAACCAATTTGGTTTGTAAATAAGTAATTCATTATACAGTTCTTCCGATGATTTGGTTATTCTATTATATTCAAAAAGTTCTTTTTGTTTTAGTAGTTTTTGAAAAGACAGATCAATAAATGATTTTCCACATTCGTATTTTTGCAGCAGTTGTCTAAATGGAATTTTATCAATTACCAATAACTCAATATCAGTCAACGTCTCTTGATTTTTTTTGGTTTTAGTATCATGAATAAAAGATGATAAATCGGTAATAAATTGTGGTTTGGTATAAAAATTAATGTTCGTTTCCCGGTTACTAGATGAATAGTATTCTCTTATCACACCATTATTCAAAAAACGAAGTTGCCTTTCTTCTTTATGTTCGGTAAGAATTTGTGTGTTCTTTTTTATTTTTTTGATACTAAATAAATCCAATAGTTCCCTTAATCCATGTTTGTTTAATGGATATTCCGTTTCAAAAAATGATGATATTTTAGATGTATCAAGATGCATAGCTGTATTTTACTTATACTTAAACCAAAGTATTTCGGATGCTGTTTAATTATTATATCAACTGTATATGTTTTATTTCGGTAATCAAAACTTTTAGAATATAATAGCGATTACTACTGTATAAGATATAAATAAAAAATCAACGTTATTATACAAAAGAAATAGCCCATTCCAATAAAGATCATAGGAAAATAGGTTTTCCAAAATTTATTATTAATGATTATTTCATAGGTGTCATTCTTTTTTAAATAGATAATATCCATATTTTTTTTAGAACTTTTAAAACTAGTACCATAATCAAGTTCTTGGATTTTTTCTATTCCATTGGTGTCATAAAATTTCACAATCGGATAGTACATTGTACTGGTGTATCCATCAGAATCTTTACTTCTTTTTTCTACAAAATCAATGATTGTTGCTTTTGTTTTAACCCCATTACTTTCAATTCTAATATTTTTATTTCGGAAATAATATCCGATATAAATGAAAACACCTCCTACGATAAAGAAGATAGCTATAACCAGAAGATTTTCCATTTTATAAAGGTTTATATTATGTTTTTTAATTTTCTATTGTAAACATATAAATATAGTTTTTACTTTTTAGTTAATTCTCAAAAACAAATAACGGTTTAAGTAACTACCTAAACCGTTATTCTCATGAAAAGGAACCAATCCTTAATTATGTGTTTTACTTAATTTGGTCCAATTTTTATCTGCCGTACTTTTCAGTTTATTATGATTGTTTTCTGCCAGCCATAGTTGCTTAGCATCTAACTCTACATTGTTGAGAAACAAGAAGTACTTACCATCTTTTACAATAAACTTTGTAGGGTCTACTCTAAATTTAGCACCTGCATAGGTTCCAAAGGCGCAGAACCCTCCATATGCTGGTAAATATTTAGAAGGATTTTTATCGAATTGCTTTTTCTGGTCAGCAGATGTGAAATAATAAACCACCTTTTGATGTTCAGATTTGAATTGTTTATTCCCTCGTTGTGCTAATCCTAAGTCCAAATAGGAAACTGGACTGTATCCTTGTAAAGCGATGTTACTATTGTCTATATTGTTAGCTTTTTTATCCTGTGCAGTTACTATAGAAGTTGCTAAAAAAGCGATTAAAATGATTGATAATTTGATAAGTTTCATAATTTTTTTGTTTAAATATTAATGTTTTTGTTTTTACTTATGCAGCGTTAAAGTATTCTTCTCTAATTACTTTTCCGTCGTTGTTCCAAACTCTTCGAATGATTTCATGCCAGTAGATTTTACTACCGTCTTTCATGTCAAAATCAAAAGTAAATTCAGACGCAGATACATTACCATCCACGATCGTATAATGATGTTCTATTCCGTTAACATTGGCAATTGATCCCGCAAAGCCTTCCATTTTTTCGATCATTGCTGGTTTGCCTGTTGTTCCTCCGTTGCCATAATCAGAAGTGATAGCATCAGGTGCGAAAAATTCTTTTACTGCTTCTACGATTGCACCTTTTGATACAATTGCATCCATTTTTTGTACTTGTTCTTTAATATTCATCTTTTTGTTTATTTAAATGATTAATACACTGCAAAGATGAAGCAGATTTCAAGTAAAAATGTTACCAAAAAAGGACTACGAATTGTACTTTTTAGATTTAAAGTCTGAAGGAGTAATTCCTGAGTAGTGTTTAAAGAATCGAGTGAAGTGGTTAGGTTCTTCAAAACCTAAAGTGTGAGAAACAGCGGTAATAGATTCATCTTCGAGCAACATGAACTTAGCAGTACTCACAAGTTCTAATCGAATTAATTGACCTATAGTGATATTCATTTTGGATTTTACTTTGTTTGAAAGCGCCTTAATAGAAAGGTTCATTTTATCAGCATAAAATTCTAATGATCTTTCGGTAGTATGATATTTTTGAAGAAGTTCTAAAATATCCTGAGTAAATACATCCCGTCTTTCAAAATCAAAATTTTCTCGAAATTGTTTTGGAGTTTGTCCGGTGGATTTTTTAAATACTCTGTTGAAATAGGCATCATCTTTAAAACCCAGATCATAAGAAATCTCCTGAATATTTTTATCCGTAAAAGCGATTTGTTTCTGGCTTTCTTGCAATCGTTTAGAACTTATTAAGTTCTTAATAGATAATCCTACTTTATTTTTTACCAAAGCTTGCGCATTATAACCACTTTCATTGATAAGACCTACTAAATCTTTTCCAGTAAGATTATTTGCGTATTCCAGGTCTATTACATCTTTTATATCAAAAATAATTTGATATTCCTCCTTATTAGCTTTAAAAGGATTCTGCCAATACCATTGTTTAGAGGATATATCAATAATGTTTGAAGAGTTATCCGCTAAAGCAGATTCGGATAAAAAACTATTGCATTCATCACATTCTATCAAGTCGATATACCCTAGGGATATAAGATGTTTAAATAATACCCTGACATCATTATTATAAAATTTTTCATCATTAGAAAATTCGATTTTTCGAACTTCAAATGTATCGGATAAGAATTTGATGTATTGTCCTTTCTCTAAAAAGATTGCTTTTTCTTGCCAGTCAAAGTAATTCTTAAAATCAACTTGAATGCTACCTTTACCTGATAAAATATGGAATAGGGTATGCTTTTCTATAAAGTATACTTTGTTCAGTTCTGGTGAGAATTTTTCGACTTTGTGCATAAGAGTGGAGGAGTAGTATCTTCTTAAGATAGAAGTATTTTTAGAGTAGGTATTATCTTATTACTAATAAATACTTAGACGTTTATGATCCTATTGATTACATTATTAAAGAATAAGATTACGCTGTTCTAAGGATCTTTTCTATTTTTCTCCCTTTGGCTAACTCTTCTATAAGTTTATCCATATACCTAGCTTGTTTGGTTAAAGGAGTGTCGATTTCCTCTATCCTATAGCCACAGATGACTCCTTTGATTAGGTGAGCGTTTGGATGTAGGGTTGCTTTTGCGAAAAATGTTTCAATCGTAGCCTTTTCATCGATTAATTCTTTTAGCTTTTTTTCATCAAAACCCGTTAACCATTCTATTACTTGATGTAGTTCTTCTTTTGTTCTTCCTTTTTTTTCTACTTTATTCAGATAATGAGGATATATAGAAGCAAATACTATTTTTGCAACTCGAGCATCGTGTTCTGGTGTTGTTGCCATAATGTTATCTCTTTAAGTATCCTGGGATATTTTTCCTTTCAAATTGATACAATGTTCTGGTAAAATATACAAAAAGTTATATAAAATTACTTATCGTATGATTTCTGTATGTAGTTTTTCTTCTATAATCTTACCGTTTTCTTCATAAACGTAATAAGAAAAGGATTCAGAGTCCAGAGAAACACTATTTTTTACTTTTCCATTGATGAACAGAATTCCAGATCTATCATCACAGGCATATCCATTGGTTAGTTTTTTGTCTAGTATATTTTGATGATAAAGCGGTTTTCTTGATTTTTCGGAATGATAATGAGGGCAGTGACTATAATTTAGAAAGCCTAGTCCTTTTACAATAGTAAGTTCTTTTGGTCTGGAATCGGTAGTCCCTGCATTAAACCAGCATAATGAACCTGCACTGCCTCCAGCCATTACAATTCCTTTTTCATATGCTTTTTGTAAAGCTGCATCGATTTTTTGGGCTTTCCAGATGGCAAGCATATTAAGTGTATTTCCTCCACCAACAATAATTGCATCCATTTCTAACAATATCTCTTCAAAAGTTTGTTTTTGTGTAGAAGAATTGATCCATACAGTCATTACTTTGGGTTCAATATCTAAATCAGAGCATAGTTCATACCAATAATTTATATATCGTTGATTATCTGCCGTAGCTGTCGGTAAAAAGCATATTTTAGGCTTCTCCTTAGTTGTTAGATTAGCAGTGTATTTTATAAATTCTTTCGTTATTTGACCACCATAAACAAATGCTTTTTTATCGGTTTGCGAGGAAGTTACTGTGGTAATGAGAATAAATAAAAAGAATAGAATTTTCTTCATGTACGTTGTGTTTTCAATAATTACTTATGTCGAATTTATATAAGATTGGAGAATACTTTATTTAAGAATTTGAGAGATATAAACAATTCCAAAAATCCATCCTGTATACAAAGCAGTATAGCCTATAGCATATAACATCGAATTTCCCAAATCTTCAATAGTATCTTTTGACTTGGCGAATACCAATTTAAGCGCCCTAAAGAAAATCCAATAGAGCATGGCCAATATAATAAAAACGGATACCCAAAAAACTGCTTCCAATAAAACCAGTAGAATAAGAAAAAGGATCGTCATTACGATCCATAATACAATAGACAGAAATATTCCTGCACCAAGTTCATCATCTAGATCTAAATCAATACTCGGTAAATCGGGTATTGTCCCAGAATCAGGTATAATATCTCCAGTTTTAAAACTTTTGAATTTAGGAAAATCATCTTTTAAAATCACCCCTTTATAAAGTCCATAAGACATAAAAATGAATAGCGCAGTTGCAATGATGGATAAGGAAATATAAAAATTTGAGGTTAAACTTCTATTATAGTTTATTCCAGTAAAGTAAACTGTTAGGATTGTAATTACGATTACAATTAGAGAAACTGTAAAGACTGATTTTCCATTAAGGTACGTCTGTTTTGCTTTCAAGATGGCGTGTTGTTATTATTTTGTGTTTTTAAAATTATCTTCAAAATATTTAACCCATTTACCGTCGACCAGTTTTTCTCCGTATTCGCGAAAACCACCTTCTTTTGTTCTACAGAAAATAAATCTATTAGTCTCGTTGCTTCTTACAATCAACTTTCCGTCTTCATATGCAGCAGGATATTTTCTTACGCCTCGCTTCGAAAAAGGATAATAGTAATATGTGTTATCCTTTTCATCATAATAAATTATAGTATGTAATTGTAGAAACTCACTATTTAATTTGATTACCAAAATACTTTTTTCAAGGTCATAGGAAATATGTTGATAAGCTGATCCTTGTTTGGTAACTTTTCCATTTTCATAAATGGTACTGGTGCCTATCCATTCTCCAATCATAAAGTCTAATAACTCCATTTGCTGCGTGTTAGAGGATTGACTAAAAGCTAGATTGAAGAAAAAAATAAAAGCTATATAGCTATAAAACTTGTGGAAGCTTAAGGAAGTGTTTTTGTATTTCATGTAATTTGCAAATGAGAATTGATTATTCAGTTTTTTGTGTTTTATACAGAACTAATGAAAATGAATTACTAGTAGCAATATACATTAATGAGAATAATACAGCTAGGTATTCCGAACGATATTTAATCTAGTTCCTACTGATTGGTTTTAGCATAGATATCAACACTAATCGGTTTACCATTTTTGATTTCAAAATCAGGAACGGTTTTTTCAAGTTTAAAGTCAAGCTTAGCCATTGCTCTTTTGCAATTTTTATTATTGGATTCTACAAATCCTTCTATTCGTTTTAAGAATAAGTGCTTAAATCCATAATTGCAAATCAATGGGAGAACTTCTTTCATAATGCCATTACCCCAAAAATCAGGAAGTAACCAAAGTCCAATTTCTGCTGTGTTGGTTTTATCATCTATATCGTTTAATCCACCTGCTCCATAAAACATTTTGGTATTAACATCACAAATTGCCCACCATAGCTGTTTTTTATCCGCAAACCAAGTCATTTGCTCTTTTGTGGCTTCTAAACTGTTATAGCTAACTCCATAATATTGAGTGATTTTTGGATTAGAAAGGCCATTGTAAATGTTTTCCAGATCAGAATCAATTATTTTGCGTAGCAGAAGTCTATCTGTTAGGATGGTTGGAAGTTTGTTCTCTGGCATTTACTCTTTTTTTAATAATGTTGGTTGAATTATCTTTAATCTTGCATCGCATTATGGATGAAAGGCTATTCATTTTTTTAGAAATGCTACCATTTTTTCATTCACAATTTTTGCTTGATCAACAGATAAAAAGTGTCCAGCGTTTTGGATCACTTCACCTTTTCCTTTGGGGAGTAAATTAGCAATTTCAACTGTTCTTTCTTTATTAATTACATCATTATCGCCAATTAATACTAAAACAGGCATTTGTAAGGATTTTAATTCATCATTAGAAAAAGGCGTCATACTCAATAAAAACTTGTTGTTAGATTCTTTTTCCAAACCTATTTTATATTGTCGTATATAAGCTTCGCTAATATTACCAACATCGTTAGACATACTTTCTAAAGTTTGTTCAACTTGTTTTTCTTTTGAAGAAAATAAAGCAACGACGTTTTTAAGCAATTCTGCGCTCGGTTTAATCCATGTAAAAGTCTGAGCGGGACTTAACAATAGTAAACTTTTTATTTTATTTTGGTTTTTTAATGCCATGGTAACAGCAAACCAGCCACCTCTGGAAGCACCTATTAAATGATAACTATCTAATTCTAAAACAAATAATACTTCCTCATACCAATCAGTTACTTTTTCGACGTCTTCAATTTCATTATACAGATACGATTTTCCAGGTTCTAAAATAAAATCTATTGCAAATACCTGATGATTCTTACTCAGTGACTCTATGTTGGGATACCACATTGTTGAGCTGGCATTCATTCCATGAAGTAATACTACAGCTTCTGCATTTTTAGGGCCACTTACGATGACATGAGCAATGCCATAAGTGGTAGTGATGTATAACTCTTCATAAGGTACATCCCATAATTGTAATGTTTTGTCATAAGCTTCATAGTAAGTTGCATCTAAAGCAGATGCTTCTGTAATGTATTGTGGCACTTTTTTGTATTTGTCGTATTTGTTTGTGCAATTAGCAAATAACACTAATAAAATAAACAATAAAAATAATCTCATAGTCAATATTTTACATATTTTTAGAAAGCATACCTTTTGGAGCTACTAATATACTAGCATTCGAAAGTTTTTATTTGCTATTACTCTGGTGCAAAATTGAGTCTAACGAAGTTTTCAAACATCTGATTTTCAAGATTCATTTCCACAAACTCAATCTGATAATGGTATGATTAACAGAAAATAAAAATCGTATTTATTAAATTTTTACATAACTAAAAATAATTGTAGTACGTTCAATTTCCTTTTCTTTTAATCAAACTTTCGGATGCTAATGATACTACTGCAATGTTTCTTTTCCACCTTTGTTTTCTGAATAAAAATAAACTATAGATGCTCTAGGTTTATTTTGTATTCTTCACCAAAATAAAAAATCTTACATTCTTTTACAAAAAGTTAAAATATTAAATCAGAACCATAAACATCAAAATCTATCTGTATTTATAGGTGTCAACGGGTTTTTGATTTTTAATTTTTTCATACTGAATTATTATTTTTTTGTGCTTTTTTGATTATTACGGTCTTATAATCGATACTTAATTCTGAAAAAGCACAAAAAAACATATTATGAATATTAGTTTACGAAAACAAACGCTAAAAGATGGTCGACAACTATGATTAATTACCAAACATTCAGGTTGTATAGAATGGATGTGATTTGCTAAAATATGATAAGGAAATTCTTCGAAGTTCAGACTTTTTCCCTAATCAGAGTCCAAGCCATCGATTATTATGCTGTTAATTTTGCCATAGTTCGTGAGTAGTCTGGTTAATTATTCTTTTGTAAACGCAATATTCTCTTGATCAATCCTTATTCTGTATCCATTTTTATTTTTTGAGGCATAATAATAAATTCCGTAAGTAGCACAAACAAAGTACGATAAAACTATCTCCAATTATACTGTATATGATGTTTGTGTAATTGATAAGCATAGCTAGAAAAAAGTATGATTTTCTTATGATTCGATTTTAAGTCAAGTTATCCAGATGAGTTTACTAAACATTATATAAGTCAGACGATGATGATTACTAAAGCATTTAAAAGTTTAAGAGCGCAGGTCTATTAAAAGAATAATTGTAACGTTCCTTGCTGTGGTATTTCATCCCATTGCTTACAAAGATGATCAAAGTCTATTTTCATTTTTTCAATTTGAGATAACTTCATTTGAGGAATACTAATTCCATCCATATTTTGAGCTTCCCATGCTGTTAATTGGATAAATTGATCAGTATTAGAAGCTCCAGAACCAATAGCTTGTAGATTTCTTGCCATGATTTCAGACAACCAAGTTTCTGCTTCTAAGGTTTTAATGATTTCTTTATCAGAAAGCTGTTCTATTGTCATTCCGGATTTTATTTTTCCATAAAATCCATGTTGTAGATCAAATTCCTTTTCTACAACATAATGCGCAAGATCATGGTTGGGAATATCAGGTCCCAAATTTATACTTGTCCAGGTTCCATCATTTCTTTTGCACGTAAGGGTATTTCTATTCTTACCCTTTGTAATCAGTATTTCCATGTTTTTTTGTCGACTGAGGAAAATGTAATCTTTTTAGTTATTTTCATTTCTCATGCAGTTTCCTACTATACGAATTGATTATTTTTTAGTGAATTATTCTGCTACAAATTTTATCAGAACAGTTTTCCATTTTTGAGTATATAAAACACCTTGTTTACCACCAAATGTTCCTTTTGTTTGGGATTTTACATACATATCCATAATATTAAAAGTAAGATTATCTATCTCTGGAACTTCTTTAAATTCTATGACTCTACCAAGTTTTAATTTTGATAGCGCAGCAATAGTTGTGGCTTTTTGAAAAGCTTTTTCCATAAGTTTTTTAAAAAGTCTTTTATCAGAAATGGACTCATCAGGTAATTCAAACTCACCCATAGAAGCTCTTACAAAATCCAGCTTTTTCAATTCTACCAGAAGTGCATCCAATTCTTCGGTATTTTTTAGTTTAACGGAGTACCCCAGATTTATAAACCCAACATAACTATGTAATTCATAATTTTCTTTATTGAGGTTTTTGAATTTATATCCTTTTGACTTTAGAATTGCACCAAGTTCTTCATGTTTCTCTTGCAGTTTATTTCTTGCTTCTTCATCATTTCTAGTTCCATCTTCTGCATATCTAAGAAATTTCGAATCATCCACATAGATTTCATAGGTAAAGCTTATAGGATCGATTTTTATAGAGTCTCTTACTTCTACTTGAATAGATCCATTTTGTCCGATAACTATTGTTGAAAATAGGAGTAAAGTATATGCTAGTTTTTTCATGGTTGATATGTTTTATAAAGCGTTTTATATAGGTGTCAAAACGCCATAAAATGTTACCCCTATTTATCCATGTTTTTCTTAAAACATAGAATTAATTGTTTTAGGATAGATTATGTTGTTTAATAATCTCTAAAGTTTCGTTTACAAAATCTGTTTTTCCAAGTACATATGAACCTCTATCATTTTTATATTTGGTAGCCAGTTCAATTTTTAAGTTTTCATAGGCTTTTGCTCTATCAGGATTCGCATTTAGATAATCTCTAAAGTCGATTTGTTGCCACATGATATTATCTTTCGGACACATATGAATATGAAAAATTTGCTCATTTGCTCCCTCTAAATTATAACCTTTTCCAAAGGATGAATACGCTTCGATATTCTCTCTAGCAGGAACTACAAAATGTGAATAACCTAGTTGCGTAAATTGGTTGATAAGGTCTTCATTAAATAGTAATTCTTTAGGGATTTCTATCATCAAATCGATATAAGGTTTAGATTTTATGCTGGGGATTGATGAACTTCCGAAATGTTCTATGCGTAAAATCTTTTCACTTCCAACAGTATTTAGAATCCTTTCTTTTTCATCTTGATACAGAGATTTCCAATTGGGATTATGATCCACTAGTTCAATAGGAAAAAGAGTGTTCCATTCATCTTTAGTTAAATCATATAAGGTCTTTTTCATCTGAGAAGTTTTTTGAAAGATTAACGATGTAATTAGGAGCCGCAATATACTAGGAAGAGAAAGAAAATGGCATTTTCTTTTTTACTTTTTTTGCGAGATTAGACTTATTTTTTTCTAATCTATTTGTTTTAAAAGTTGTTCGAGTATTTCATCTTTTTCATCTAATAAATAATCCTTCACATAAATATCCGGAATAACCCCTGTATTATTATCTAGACCACTGACACGTTGTATTTTTCCTTTAGCTATATCTACGCTTATACCAGTTTCCGGTAATTGGTAGTTAAAAATGGAAGCATATAGATTCGGATACTCTGCAGTTTCTTCCCCTACAATTTTCCCAAAATCATAATCTTGTATCTGGGCTGCCGTTACTGTAGACTGCGAATAGGATTGACGATTTACTAATACATAGACATCGCCAAGGAAACGTTTATTTTTAGGTTGCGGTTGATAAAACCCAAAGTCATATTCGTATATTTTGCCATCCTCATGTAGTAAGGTAGACTTCCAATATGATGTGGTTGTATCCTTGGTTTTTCTCACATGTTCTTTTAGTAAAGCACTGGTCTTAAGTTGAAATTTAGAACACCATTTAAATGGTTTGTTAGCAATATATGATACCAAGTAGTCACTAAAAGAATCATCACCGCCAGGATTATTTCTTAAATCAATGATGAGGTTTTTATTTTTTTTGGATTTTATTTCGGTAAAAGCACTATCAACAAACTTACGATATTGATCCTCATCTCCTCCAAATTCTCCTGGTCTAAGATATGCTGTGGACCTAGATAAAAATTTAATATTTCTATCGCGTTTTATGATATCATCACGTTTTGTCTCATAATCTTCCATGGCTTTTATAGAAGCTAACTTATAACTAGAAACTCGATCGTTTCTTGATATTTCAACTTCAAACATTTTTTGTTCTCCAAAAGCTAACCAATAGAATCTTGGAAGCGTTAGAAATTCTAATTGAGCATTTTTAAAGTATATCCTTTCTGCAGCGATATGTGGATATATTGTTTCTAAAATTTTCTGAATTGGTAGATTATTAATACTTATAAGTTGATCTCCAATCTTTATGTCTGATTTTTTTGCCCAGTTTTTTCTTACCAAGACTTTACCTTTTTCAATGGCTACTTCTAATGGAAATATGGTACCTCCTGTTTGAGCATAATTGATGTATGACTGAACAGGGAAAGAAATTCTAGTATGTCCATTGTTTAATAATGCTGGTAGTTGTTGTAATAAACGAGTAGCTTCTAATAGGCTTAAAGAATCCCTCGTAATCTTACTTTTAATTTTATGATACGCTTTTTCAAAAGCTTCTTCAGTAATCGTATGATAACAATTGTACTGAGTTGTAATTAGTGAATTCTTAAGATAATCAAGATCGTTTAGGACTTGTTTTTTTGAAAATTTAGCTTGCCCAAAAGTCAAACAAGTGTTTAGGATGATAAAGACAAGAGTAGTTATAAATTTCATGGATATAAATAATTTGAGGGAGCAATATTATAGAAATAAACTACTTTAATCGTCCTAATGCTTCTATTAGGACTTGTTTTTCGTGTTTTTAAGATACTGACTTGGTGTCATTTGTGTGAATTTTTTAAAAACATGATTAAAAGTTGATTTTGAATTAAATCCACATTCAAATGCATGTCCCAGTAATGATAGTTTATCTTGCTCTGGTGATTGTAGACGATTTTTGAATTCTTTTACACGATATAAATTGATTAAATCGTAAAAATTTTGATTGCAATTTTGATTAATTTTTGCAGATAACTGTTTAGGTTTTATAGCTAGCAAATCTGCTAAAGAATTAAGATTAAGATCTGGATTAAGATAAGGTTTTTCATATTGCATCAAATGATTAAGTTTTGAAAGAAAAGCTTCATCTTTTTCTAAGGGTGTTTTTGGAGGTTTCTTATCAATTGGTTGTACCCGAATAATATCACGCTCTTTTTGAACATATCCTTTAAAACCTATCCAACAAGTTATCGCTGCTAATACGGCAAAATTAGGTAGGAAGTAATATTCTCGTAGACTTTTATCAAAAACAAACCGATCCACTTCTGTAATTATTCTATACAGGATATGATAACTGGCATAAATGATAATAGGTGCTTGTAACCATTTTAGGGATAGATGTTCAATTTTAGAATAGTAATCTTTGAGACGTTTTTGGTATTTGATCAATATTCCTAATGATATAAAACTATATAGCAAGATCGAAATCACACCCAACCATTGTTGTGTTAGATAAAAATACGAATAGGAGGGAAGTTCTTCTAAGTAAAGTCCATTGGATCCAATCCTGTAGATTGAGGTTCTATAGAAAATGAACTCTAATAGCAAAGGAAGAAAATGTAGGTAGTGTATTTTTTTAAATTGAAATTTGGGATCACTGATACATAATGTATAGAAATAAAGAGAGGGACCAATACCATAGAGCATTTCCATTTGAATATATCGAAACACGTAGAGTAATTCATAGTCTTTTAATACATTCACTACTACAATATTAATAACAATTAGCGCATAAAAGAATACTAATAGGGATAAAAAAATGTTTGCTAACCGTTTTGGTTTTTTAAAAGCAATCAATCCACTTAGTATCATTGCCTGTAGCGCCAATACGCAGATAATAGTAAATAAAATAGGGTTAGAGGTAACCATCTAAAGTATTTGTTTTTCTATTTGCTAAAATAATGATGGGGATTATGATAACATAATATAATTAATGGTTACAAAAGATTCTACAATTTTTAAATTCTGTTTTACTTGATTTTATAATATGGTTAGATAATCAAAAAATTTTAAATTCTTTATTATAAAGATCCCTTCTCTTTGTTATATAGCTCAATCGCTTTTAGGTATTTTATTCCTGTAGATTTTGTTTGCGGATACAGAAAGCCACTTAGCTCTTTATGATTTTTATCAATCCATTGTACCAGCGAATCTCTGTTTTTTACAAACTTATCTATATTAAAGACTTCATATTCCATTCGATTCACTTTTACTATTCTGTTTTGATCAAACTGTAAAGTTTCTACCCAAACTACAGGTTCTTGGGTAAGAAAAAAGATTCTTTTATCGGTTTTGGAAACTTTTGCGATAACGATATCTTTTTCTTCTCTAATTTGAAGGATATTGTAGGTTGGATCAAAAACAGATTCCCATGCTAACCAAGTTTTATATCCTTGGCGAGAAAAACGTTCTTCATAGTTATCTTTATTTTCTCTGATCACAATACTATCTCCGACTAGCGAAGTCATCTTAGTACTATCAGATTGGTCTAATGCTTTATAATATTGTGTGCCAATCTCGAGTTTATTGAATGTTTTATTCTTTTCGTTTTCAGAAGTTTTACAGGATACGCATACTGTTATAAATAACAAAAATGAAATTATTAGTTTGTTCATTTTTAGAGACTTTGATATTTACTATAGGTATGCTGAAAGGAAAAAATGTTACTTTATTTTTTTTATTTTTCCGTTTTTTTGAATTTTGTAAATAGTTGTCGATACCCTTAATTTAGTAGTATTTGGGATTTTATTTGCATCAATATCTACTTGCCATGATTTAGAAGAATCTATTACAACTAATTTTAAGTTGGTATCCAAGATTGCACTTTCCAATGTTTGTCCTTTCATACCAAAACTAGAATTTCCTAATATGTTAAGAGAATCGATTTTGTTACCATTATTGTCGAAGGTTATTAAAAAAGGAGCTAGTCCATTATCTGCTATTGAATATTCGATTATACCAACAATTCTTTCATTGTTAAAAGCAATCCCATATGGAGCATAAGTCCAACGATGTTTGTATTTTTTAAATAAAATTGAATCATACTTGTTTGAAGAATTCATCGTAGAATTAAGACTGAACTTTTGTGGAAGTACAAGAGTATCTAGACTTCTTAGATAATCAGAAAAACCTTTTTCTTCTTTCTTACAAGAAAAAATAACGATTGATAAAAATAGAATTAGTATTTTTTTCATTCGATCAACTAAAATTTTTAATTCTAAGAATACATGGGTTTTATGGTATATGGTTGGTTGGTTTTATTTTCTCTAATCCGATCCATTCGTGTTCAATATTCTTCATTAAAAGTGCATTGTCAAATTTCACAGAGCCCTTTGGGAAGATATTTTCATCTTCGAAAAAACTAGATTGAACTTTTTTTACTTCTAAAAGAGAAACTTTCCAGTTGTATGCTTTTAATTCTAATCCGTCAAAATCATCCTTGTCTGGGGAATAACCAATGGCACCATTCTCGAAAAAATCTGAGACACAATTTAAATCGTCAAATACGCTTTCTTCATTCCATTTATGAGTCTCGCAAGCTTCAATGGATAACGTAGTGTCATCATCACTAATAAAGGCTACATTGTAATTTCCATCGGTTTCATTAACTTTAAATTCAGCAAGATGGTGTACTCCTGGAAAAATAGTTCCTCCTGCTAGTGAGTTTAGCTTAGAAGAAGTATCTCTTCTGGGAATATAAACTCCTTCGCACAGTTTTCCATTTTCATGCCATTCTACAGCAATCCTGTGCGCACCATTTTCAGAGGAGATTCCGATTTGTTTTGGTAATCCCTTTGGTCTAATTTCTTTTAATCGAATTAAGCAAATTCCGGCAATACCTTTTCCATTAACCAACTTCGGTTTAAAAGGCTTTGGCAAATAGTCTTCCAAAACTTCTTTTTCTACCTGATAATTAATTAGAATTCGTCTGTCGATTATCCCTTTTATTTTTGGTATTTTCATTTGCTCTGGTTTATGTTATTGTAAATTCAATTGCCATGAAACTCCAAATTGGTCTTCGACAAATCCAAATTTTTGACTGAAGCCGTAATTGTTCAAAGGCATCATAACTTTTCCATTTTCAGATAGTTTTGCAAATAAACGCTGAAGTTCTTCTTCGTTTTTGCATTCTACATAATTTGATACTGCTGGTGTAAAGCCCCATTCATGTATGGCTGGACTATCACTACACATAAACAAAGCACCATTTAGATTAAATTTGGCATGCATTATTGTTCCTTCTTTTCCTGGTCCTTCTTTTCCCCAGCGCTTGGTACTTATAATTTTAGAATTGTCAAACAGTGCTACATAAAAGTTCATCGCCTGTTCTGCATTTGCATCTTGAAAGGTTAGAAATGTTGCAATTTGATCATTTTCAAGATCTTGCTTTTTATGGAATATATTTCTTAAACTGTCAAGTTTACTTTTTAAATGAACCAACTCTGCATTTTTTTCATCTTCTTTTTTTACCTCTTTACAGCTGTATGTTATTAGCAGTAGGAGTATTAGTGGAATAATTCTGGTCATAGTTGATGTTTTTTAGATTTTACAGAAATTATTAATGTAATGAGAAAATATAACCTATGTAAAGATACAACAAAGACAGAATGGATATTCGATATGATTTAACTTATAAATGAGGTTGAGACCGTAGCTTAGGTATTATTATATATCATCTGGATACACCTGATCAAAATCAATTTTGGTAATATTTAGTTCGGATATTTTTTTATTAAAATCTAAGAGGTTTAGCGGTCCTAGAACATCACTTTTTTCTCTTATGTCTATAATATAATAATTGGTCTTTGATGTATCGATTTGATATCCTTTTTCAAATCCGTTAGTTGGGTGTTGTTTGGCAATGATAAATTCTGAATTATGTCCTACAGCAAAGACATATTCTGGAATTAAAACAGAACTTACAGTAGTACTATATCGTTCACAAATAGCACGTTTATTTGGAATGTCAACCCATTGCACTTCATATTTTCCGATAATCTTATCTGATTCACTGTCGAACAAATAGCAAGAATTCAAGGTTAAAATCCCGAGTATCAGTATGAGTTTAGTAATATTCTGCATATGGTTTGATCAAATCTAATTTCTTATTTCTAATATATAAAGTATTCTTTTCTGAAGGTATAAATAAGCTTAAGAATCTTAAATACGAATTCTATTAGAATTAATGTTACCCCGTTTTCTAGTTTTATTCTACACCTTTTATTTCTACTAAAATTGTATCAGCCGTAATCTTTTGTCCAATAGAACAGGTATATTCTAATTTTCCATGTAAGTAACTTTCGAATTCAAATGTTAGCTTTTTACTTTCGATGATTCCAATAATATCTCCTGGTTTCACGATTTCACCTGTTGTAAAGTTCATTTTTTTTAAGATCCATTCTTGTTGATCTTTAGCTAATTCTATAGGAAACTTCATTTTTATAGATTCTCCTGGCTTTAAACTATTACCATTTGATGTTGTTATTGTTTTCATATTCGAATTGTCTAAGCCCAATTTATCTATCTGTTTAAGTAACCATTTTCTCATAAATTAAATAGTATGTTTAATTTTATATATCCTTTGATTTCTTTTCTTGAGTTGCCCACATGATGACGTCGCGAAAATCAATTTTAGCTTGTTTGGTAAGTTCTATAACTTCATCTATATTACCTTGTGCCAAATATAGAATAGCCATTCTTGTATTTTTTAAGTTGTATTCCGATTCGGCCATAACATGTTTTAATTCAATAGATGAAAGTTCTTTTATTACAGATTCTCTGAAATCTAATGCAAAGTCTTTATCTACTATATCTAGTATTTCCTGATCCATTTTATTTGTGATATTATCAAATCATGCTTTTTAAAACCCGTCATCAGGATATTTCAAAAATTCGATATCATTTAAACAATTAAATAATTGACTTGCTATATTAGTCAATCGCTCATTTATTTTAAGAAATATATAATCATTTTCACCAACCATTTCAAGAAATTCATCATTTTTAAATATAAATTTTACATCTTCAAATTCATATTCAGAATTTTTACCTTTATAATATCCAGCAGAATGGAGTACACAGTTTCTTAGTTTTCCACAAAAGCCAATGAATTTCAGATCTTCTGAATAGTTCTCTCCATAACAGTGATCTCTTCTGTTAGAAAGAAACTTAAATTTTCTTAATAAAGGAATAAAAGAACTTTTAACTAGTTGATTAATGATCTCTTCTTTTTTATGGGACTCTTCTATAAGTTTAATAAGTCTAGTATTTAAATCGGTTACGATTGCTTTTGTAATTTCATCGGTCTTTAAATTCTCAAAACATAAATCTATAGTTACTTCAAAATTGGTAAAGGAATCAACAAATAGTTTACGATTAAGGTCGTTATGAAATCCATTTGACAATAATGGGATGTCAGCGACTTCATAGACTTTTAAAATATGGGGCTTTAAGTCCATGATTTCAGCATCAAATTTGATATTACCATTTTTTATTTCGGTACTAATTTCAAAAAATACTTTCCCTAAATAAAACTCATTAATGATAGAATAAAGATTTTCGTAGTACGCTATTCTTATATCATTCTCTGGATAATCTAATACATAAATTTCGTTTTTTATTAAATCCAGTACATTTTTTAGTTTATCAATATTCTTCATTCCGATTTACTATTGTCTAACATTTAATATATGTATCTCAGTCAAAGAAATTGTTACCTTAAAATTCAAAGAAATCTTTATAAATTTAGTTACGGAGTAGTTTTTTTTAAAGTATTCGGATAGAGCTAAAATAAGTCCAAGCAATAAAAAGAAATTGTAACGGAACTCTAAACCATAGATAAGAAAGGCCATTTCCACCAAATGTTCCCTTTTGATAATCTATTTGATGAACCGCTGCATAAATATTCATGGGTAGCATTACTAATAGAAAAAGAATCAGAGTCCATCCACTAATTGTTTTAGAATAGGGGACAAGTAATCCAATTGCTAAAAGAATTTCAAGAAATCCTGTCATATAAACAAGATTTGTTTTGAAAGGAATAAATTGTGGAATCATCATAGCCATTCCCTTGGTGAAAACGAAATGTCCAATTGCGGTAAAACACAACATTATTGACATTGCTATCCTAGCCGATAAGGTAAAGTCATATGTCGTGGTAGCGATTTTAATTGTGAAAACAGCAATGATAAAAGTGGATAAAAGTACTATTAAGGGTTTCATATCGTCTTGATTTTAATTCATTTACAAAGTTTGTGAATGAATTTAAAATAGACAATGAATCTAAGTTAAGTAATTCGTTTACGTATTCGGCTTAAGGCTTGGGGTGTAACACCAATGTAAGAAGCGATGTATTTTAGTGGAATCTGTTTTAATAATTCAGGGCGTTCCGAGAATAAGTCCAAATAACGTTCTTCAGCTGTTTTACTTAACAGGGAAACTTCTCTTTTCGACTTTATTAAAAACATATTTTCGGCCATTCTTCGTCCGATAAAATTTCCACTTTCAGTTTTCTTATAAACTTCTTGAAGATCTTTATAAGATATTCTCCATAAAGTCGTTTTTGTTAGTGTTTCTATTTGATAGAGTGAAGGAGTTTGCGTAATGAAAGAATCGTATGCTGTCACGAATTCGTTTTCAAATAGAAAACCAAATGTTAAATCGGTTTCTTCTTTAGGGATATAAAACCTCACTATTCCTTCAGAAATAAAAGATAAATAGTTTTCAATCATACCCACCTTTATGAGATCTGATTTTTTCTTTACTGTTTTTTTTTGCAGTTTTGAAGAAAAAAAGTCCCAATCAGCATAATTCATTGGATAAATATGATCAATGAATTTTTTTATTTCTTCCATGCTGTGGATATTATTAGAAGTGAATTTCTAAGAGCTACTAAGGTAATAAATCCGTAAGGAATTCTGTTTGCTAATTAGGATGGAGTGATTTATATTTCTATTTTACTTTTGCACCAAGAGATAATAATGTATTCTATTCATTGTTGGAGCTAGTTAATTTTTATTGTAATATTTTTTAATATTTCTTGTGATATATCCGTTGGAATAATTTTCTATTCTTTTTGTAGCTGGAAAATATCCAATTAAGTCATGAGTCTCTTTTTTCCAAAATCCATTTTTGTTAAACTTATACTTAAATTTATTGTAGGTAACTCTTAAATTAGCCCAATCTTTTGCTTTCTGTTTTAGATGATTGTATGAGTTTTTAGATAAATAATCTTTTAATGAGATCATTGGTTTTTTCTTGTCAATTGGATTTAAAATTATTCCAGCAATCTGATCCTTTGTATTGTAAACCATGATCTCGACCAAATTTAAGTCATAAAAATATTTAGCGACTTCATATCCCATTTTTCTTCTTTTATTGTCGAAAGTTTCTAATCTGATAGGATTTCCTAAAGAGTCATTTTTTATTATAATATCATTGATCAATTTTTTTTCTGGATCGAGGTATTTTATTGATGTTAAATAACCACTGTTATCATAATGGTATGAAAAATAGTTAATCATTTTTCCAAAATTTGTTTCTTTTATATCAGTACGGAATTTTTGTAATGAGTCTGTGTATTCCCAGAATATCGAAAAATTAGGAATTGATTTTAAACGAGGTACTTTTGATATTAGTTTACCATTTCTATCATAGGTAAAAATTGTTTGTTTTTTGCCAGAAAAAGTTTCGTAAACTTCTTTGATTGGTCTTTCGGAATCGAAATCAATTGTGTTTTTATCTAAAAGACCTATAATTGTTTGCGAATTACAATTTAATCCAATTACAAGAGCGATGTTTATGAATATTGTTTTAGTCAGCCTCACTTATCTGATTTTGTTTTTTATCAATCTTAATATTTATTGTATGTATGTATCGCGGTAGGGCGTAAAATGTTACCTTACTTTTCAATCTTTCTAGGCATTGATTGCTAACCTTTTCATTCTGCAAGTAATTTTCAATAATAAATACAAACTATTAGATTGATCACTTTGCAGCTTTAGTAGGTGTACAATATTGAGCTTAGTTTTGTTATTCAATTTTAGTTAGTAAGAATTCTCCTAATCCAAGTTTTAAAATTAGTTCACTTTTAGTTGATTTTAAAATTTTGAATTTCTGTGGTTCGCCTTCCTTACCAGATATGGTTATAGAATTAGAGTTTGAATCAAAATTCCAAGTTCCATCTGTTTGTTCTCCCATCATAGTAGTGTCAAATTTTCCATCAGGTTTAAAATTAATTTTCCACTTTCCTATAACTTCAGCTTCTAAGAATGCTAATCCAGCTTCATCTATCCCTTTGTTTAATGGTTTTGTAAAAACCCAATTACCAACAATTAAGTTAGATTTTTGAGCACATAAATTAATAGTTATAAATATGAATGATAATAATATGATTGTTTTTTTATGCATTTGTTTCTTTAATTATTATTTAATAACTGATATAGCATACATTGATGCTTTTTGGAGTAATGATACTATTATATACTTTAGTCACAGTATTTAACTTTCTCTTTAATTATGCTCTCATATTGATTTTTTAGTTCAATATCATTTTTTATAAACACAGCCTTATTCGCAGATTCTTTTGCTTTTTTACAATTTAATATGCCATTTGTATAAATATAGGTCAAATGAAGATTTGCGTAAGCTTTCCAATATTCAGATTCACATTTTAGCAACATACTTTTTAGAGTTTGTTCAGCACTTTCAAAATGAGATGATAAAATAAAAGTTCGTGATTTATTTATATGGCTTGGCCAATATTCAAATTCTTGTTTTATGCCATCATTAAAATAATTTAGAGCTTCTTGATAATTGTTTTTAGACAAAGCCATCGTTCCAAGTTCATTTAATACAATTGAATTTTTTTCTTGTTTTAATGATTTATAAAAATAAACTTTGGCGGAATCTAAATCTTGTTGCTTAAGTAATTTAACCCCTTTGTTGTAGAATTCAATCGCTTTTTTATTTCTAATCTTGTGATTTATGTGTTTTGAATGATCATGATTTTCAAGAAAATTGTTCGAGTTGTCAGATTTACAAGAAACGAGAAGAGTTAAAGAAAATAATAAAAATAAATTTCTCATTTTAATTTTAGTTTAGATAATAACTAACGTTTTAGATACATTCCGTAACAGGATAAAATGTTACCCTGTTTTCAACAAAAAAACTTCTTTTTTCTAATTTTTCGAAATAAAATTATTCCATTTGGTCAGGAATATTGCACCTTTTGATTGATCGTGTTGTTGTTACGAACGCATATCTATAGTTTTAAAAACAATTTTTACTTTAATTTTATTGACTCGATTATTCGCTTCCTAAATTCAGTGTTTTTGTTAAACTCGTCTTTATTATTCATAAATTGAATTGTGTAGATATTCTCTTTATATACAAAGACATAGTTTTCTATTATCTTTTTTTCTTCGCTCTGTTTTATAAAATATTTATAATTTAAAACATCAAGTTCATTAATTTTTATTATTCCTTCACTAATTAATTTTCCTTTACTAGCTTTTAAAGCGCCATCCTTAATTCCTTCAAAAAGTTTTTCTAGTTTCTTCCCGCTAACGTTTTTTAACCCTTTCTTTTTAGACTTTAAATAAACAATAGTTTCATTTTCAAATGTTCCTTTTACGAATTTACCGTTAGCAATTTCTCCTTCTTCTGAATTGTCAATAACGTTTAGGGTTAAATTTTCATCAAAATCATATTCAAATAATTCTTGGGCTAAACTGTTTAAACTTGTAAATAGTAAAAGAATGTAGATAGTCTTTCTCATTTTTATTAATATTTGTTGTGAAATGTTTTATTATGTAGCCTATCTCCAATTATATAGAATGTGAGTTATAATTATATCATTCTATATTTGGAAATCGGTTAGATTTGGGCTTAATCGGTATAATACTTTTTTGTATATAGTTATTTTACTTGTAGAGTATTTTGTATTTCATTAAGATCCAGATTTGAACCGATTCTTTTTTTAAAGTATTTACTTTTTTACTTCATATGATAGCTCAAATTAAAGATGTTTTAATACCATCTATTTTTGTGTGATAAAATGTTAGTTTGAGTGTTTTTTAACTAAATCAATAATTAATGTTTTTAATTCCTCAAGAGTTTCTTTTTTTTCGTGACTAAAAAAGAAAATTACCTGTTTTTTCTTTTTTTTAAACGTAGAATTATAAACATAAAGCCCTTTTTCGTTCGGATTCATATAAACGTGATAAGAATTACCTTTTCTTCCACTAAAACTAACTTCACCTTTTTTCTTAAATTTAAGTTTTTTTGTTGAGATTTTATTGATTGGGAAGGTTTGTTTACCTCTACCAGATACAACTAAATCATCTCCGGATATGGAAAACGTGTATTTTGTTTTTCCAATACTGGAGGACAAAATATTATTAATTTTTTCAATTTGTTTTTTTTCAGAATAATCTTCTTGTGCAGATATGCTCAAAGAACTTATTAAGAATATGAATAATAGGATGATTTTCTTTTTCATAATGATTTTGAATTAAGTTACATAACGTTTTTTGTGTAGTATGTTTGCTTCCTGAAGGGAGCATATGTGATATGTAAATTGTTGCGTGTTATTGTTTTTTGGATAAATTTTGCACCCATGTTTTATAGTCAACATTATAAGTTAAGCACTTGTTTTGATGGAAGAAATTAATTGCAGCATCAGTTCCTTTATTTATATATATATTCCTCAGATTGCATTGAAACTCCGCTGCTTGTTTGAAATATTCTTTGTTATACCATGGTCTCAAAGGAACTTCTATTCGAGGAATCATACCCATATAATTTCGAAATTTATTCATGCATTGATATATTCCTTCGTTTTTGTTATTTCCAGTTAGAATATTTAAAGCCACATTTACAAGCCAATCATTATAAGGTAAATTAAAATCTATATTTTGTAATTGCTTAGTCATATATTCCTCAGGATATGGTGTAATACAGCTGATCCAAGCTGCCCATACAACACCTCTCCATCCAAACTTGATGAAATCCTCAAAAAGTTTCTCATCTATAGCACTTACCGACTTAAAACAAAAATAAAAGAACTCTAGATGCTCACATTTAACATAGTGATATTGTGTAATAAACTCTGAGTGATAATCAATCAATGCCAACTCTTCTCTCAGCCACCTTTCGGAACTTTTTTTTTGTCCGATTTTTAAGTAGTAAGGAAAAATCAAAAACTCACGAAAATCTATATAGTTGTATTCTTTAAACATCTTTTTTAGTTTAGCTTTTTAGAAATGATAAACTGTTTTAGTGTGTGATTTCGTTATGGGTTTAATTACTAAATTTAGCAAATAAATCATAGATAGAAGTTTCTTAAGTACTTTCGTATTTAAGTTTTAACTAACATCGAATTCTACAAATGATTGTATATAGTTTTATTCTTGATAAGCTCCTGATGAATAAGTTAATTCATAGCTGTGAGTATAGATTTCAAATACAATTCCAAATGGGTCTTCTACATAAACCATTTTATAAGGTTTTTCATCTGGATAATATGCTCTTATTGGCATTCTTTGCTTTCCACCAGCATCGACGATTTTTCTAGTCAGATTTTCGATATCAGGGTCTTGGACACAAAAATGGAATAATCCTGTGTTGAACGGATTAAAGTCAGGTGCTTCTTTAACTCCGTTAGGAAAACAAAAAAGTTCAATTCCAATTCCATCTGAAGTTGACATATGTGCTATTTCGAATTCTTCCCAATTTTCTCCAAAAACATCTATACACATTTGTCCAATTGCTGTATCTCGTTCTTTTTTTACTACGGATGGTTTCATAATTACGTACCATCCCATAATTTCTTCATAAAAGTTTACGGCTTTATGAATATCAGGGACCGTAATTCCAATATGTGAAAATGATTTCGGGTATTTTATTTCTTTCATATTTCTATTTATTTTAAAAAATTATACACAACTGCCTCGACTATTGGTAGTTTTGGATCTTAATCACTATGATTATATAAATCTTGTAGTTTTGTTTTTATTCAGTTTTATCCTTTACAACCGTCGTTTTTGATAAATAATCGTGAATTCCATTTTTTACAAATAGAGACGAAATCCTATCGAATGGTATGAATCGGCAAAAAGTCCGAGCAATGATATCGCTATCGGTTGGTTTTTCTCCGTTAATTTTCACAACTTTTGTTTTTGTGACGAATTTTCCAATTGTTTTTTGGAATTTGATTTCCATTATAGCATAGTAAGCGATAAATGTTCCAAAAATCAAAATGTATCCAATTAATGAAATTATTCCTTGGTTAGTTGGTTGAATAAAAAATCCTATCACGGAACTTATCATAAATGCTAAAACTAACCATACGATAAAGTCAATTAAAAAGTTCACAAATCGAATCTCCGAACCAACAACATTTGAATTAACTTTTTCTTTTTGTTCCTTTTCAGCAAAAGCTTTTTCTCTAATTTGTTCAAAATCTGAGGTGTCAATATTCCGCTTTTTTACTTCCAATTCCGCTGCTTCGACTGCGATAGGCTGATATTTACCTATTTCAACCGTCAGTATTTTTATTAACTCTTCGTTAGTCCGTTGGGACATAACTTCTTTAAATTCGTTCTCCATTCAGTTTATTAATGTTAACGTTTAATGTAAAATGCGTTTTTATGAATTCTATATAGTGTTATAGCCTATTCATTTATTGGTTTAGTTCTTAAAATATCTCGTTTAATTTCTCCTGGATAAACCAAAAAAACGGGTATTTGTATTTTTAGCTCATCAATTAGTTTAATAACGGTTCTATCTATTTCATTTTTAGAATATCGACTTGAAAAATGATTAAGAATCAATGATCCAATTTCAATCTCTTTAACCATTTGTAAAACCTCATCAATTCGACTGTGTTTGTTCCCTTTGGACTCAATTTGCGTATCACCATCATTTTTTAGAAATGTAGCTTCATGCATAAGTACTTTCGAACCATCCCATTTTGAATAGTCATCAACAGGGGTATCACCAGAAAATGATAAGATATTGGATTCAACTTTTTCAGTAATAAAATCTCTTCCGTTCTTGGCTACAATCTCTTTAATTTCATTCCCTGATTTAGATAAAAACTCAGGTTTTAATTTATTCTTTATTTCAAATATTTTATAACTGAGACTTTTATGTATGCCTAATGGAGATTTTACATGCTCATTTCTAATAGCTTCGACTACGATATTTTTTTTTATTTCTATTCTTGATTTGTCTTCGATACCTATCCATGAGCTTAAAGAAACATGTGGGTCGAATTTTGTCAAAAAGCTGTTCATAGCTGGAAACGATCCCGAATCTTTTGGATAGTAAATTCTAGGAAATCCATCTCTTGAATTTAATTGAACAAATTGTGGCAAGCCGTTTAAATGATCTCGGTCTGGATGCGTAATAAATACATTCTTAATTTTTCGTGATTTTTGAAGTAAGCTTGCAGTTAATCCATCTCCAGCATCAATTAATAAATTTAGTTCTTCCACGTTAATCCATGTGGAGAATAAAGCTGTAGAATATGCTGAAATCTTGTACTTCATCTTTTTTATTGACTTTGACATTTAATATAGGTGTCTTATCAGGGCAAAATGTTACCCTACTTTCAACAAAAACTGCGCATTGGTTGCTAATTTTTACATTTTACGAGCATTGCGCTTCATAAATATACACAAACCAATCGATTGATCACTTTACTGCTATGATCACATACATTATGCTACATACAGAACTATTTTTAGTCATATTTATTAAAAATTACGTTTCCAACTTTTTTAGTTTTCCAATATTTTATCTGCTCCAATTCTACTTTGTCAAGAGCAGTAATATGTCTCGGCTTAAGAATTTCATTTAGAAAATCAGTTCGTAATTCTATGAGCTCATTTGGAATTAATCTAGAGATATTTTCTGGTAGATCACAAAATTCAACAGTTTCCCAATCTTCAAGACTTTT
This sequence comes from Aquimarina sp. 433, assembly GCF_054054605.1. Taxonomy (NCBI): domain Bacteria; kingdom Pseudomonadati; phylum Bacteroidota; class Flavobacteriia; order Flavobacteriales; family Flavobacteriaceae; genus Aquimarina; species Aquimarina sp. 433. Next base: position 13,950 of record NZ_JBSWZK010000017.1, on the reverse strand, counting down.
AATTCCACAGTAAAAAGGGTAAGTAGTATTTATTCCTATCTTATAGTTCCCATTCTTGTCAGAAATAAGAATTTGATAAAAATTATTATCAGCTTGTTGTTGTACAAGTAGAACCTTCCAAAAGTTAGAATTACTTTTAAAAATATTGACGACCTTTTTAATCATGGATTTACTAGTTTTTGGAATTCCATTTTGTCCCATTCTCCAAAATCCTGTTATGCCTTTAGGTAGTGTGTTCATGTTGTTTACAATAGTCTTTTATAAAAATAGAAGTGATTTTAAGACCATAAACTTTTCAATTTAGACCATAGTTTATTGTGATTGTTATCTTTTGTTTTAGCAGAATTTCTACCCTTCTTTTTATATGTAGTTGTAAGCTGTCTTTCTTCAGGAACATTTTTAATAAACCAATCAATCTTTTCTTGTTTTCCGACAACCATTTTGAGAGAAAGTTCCATTTTTTTGGTTATTCCCATTACTAAAACATGCGTTATAAAATCGGTTTCCTCCTTAAGATATGCCCTAAATCCACTCTTTGGATTTAGCATTATTGTTTTATAGTCCAGTTCAGATGCAAGTTTTACAAACTGTTTAGCATATATCGATTCATTGCTAGTCATTACTCCGTCAAGATATCCCATATCCATCGATTTTTCTTCAAACACTCCAATTTCATTGCCTTTCCAAATGATTTGCGAAGAATTCATACTTCTAAAGTTTATTTCTCCATCCTCTTTTTTCAATTGTTCGAACATTGTCAGAATCCTTAATTGATTTTAGGAAGTTGGATAAAATTATTAATTCATTATCTTTTTGATTCCCTTCAAAAGGATCAATATATATGGCATTACCAAAATTATCTCTGGTTTTCTCAGGAGAGTCATCTACTATAAGTGTCTTTTCTAAACGAAAACCTTGTTTTTTGATTTTCTTTAATCTTTTCTCTCTTACATATCTGTCCAATGCATAATCCCTTCTCAGTGTACATCTACTTCTTGCCCAAACAAATTCAAAAGTTATTTCACCAGGTCGAATTATGTTTACTATTTCGTTCACATATTTATCATCAGCGGATGACCATATAGCCAATTTAAAATGCTCCGCCATTTCGTTCAAAAACTCATATAAGTTTGGTCTTCTATAAACGAAATATTCCGCGTACTCAAAATCCGGATCGATCTCAAGTTTTTTGTCCGTTGCATGAATTAGAGTTTCGTCTAGATCCAGAATCAATAATATTTTTTCTTCGATATTCAATTTGATGATTTACAACGTTGCACGTATGAATTGTTGTGGAGAAAGCCACTAATGATTTCATACATCTTGTTATGGTAAGTTTTCAATTTTCTCAATCTCTTCGGATAAATTAAATCCGACATTTTTCGGGTAATAAATACTTACAACACCTCCCATCGCTACATCGCAAGCCCCTCCAATTTCAAGTAGCTTTTTTGATAATTTCTTAAAAGCAGTAGAATTAATCGCTTCTTTACTCCAACAATAAACATCAGTTACATATTTCGATTCAGTAATAACTTCTTCAATCCAAAGTTTACCTTCAAGTCCTTTTTTGGCTGATACAATAGTTCCGTACTCATAAAGTTTAGATTCTATTAATAATGGTGTTTCTAAAATCATATAAGTTTTGTCCTTCAATTCCTGAGAAAGAACAAGTCCGACATTTCCATCGTCCTTAAAATTAAGAGTTTTTTCTTTTCTTCTAAACTTTAACATTTTGAGTAAGTTAATTTACCATAACATTTAATAAATGTGTATTAGCAGGACAAAATGTTACCCTGTTTTCAATAAAAACTGCTTATTGGTTGCTAACTTTTACATTTTACGAGCATTACGCCTTCATAAATATATACAAACCAATCGATTGACCACTTTGCTGCTATGGGCACATATGTGTTGTTAGCATAAGTTTTTCACTATATTTTCAATTTTTTCTATTTCGGATATGTTAACTAATTTATTATTTTTTATAAATAAGTTATTGTCTTTGAATTCAATTTCTAATCCTTTGCTACCTTCAAATCTTTTTAATAGCTCTACTACTTGAGACAAATTAACCGTTTTTTTAATAGTAAATGATTCGTAGTTGGGTAATCTTAAATCATCGTCATTTCTAATTAGGTCAAAAAACTTTTCAATATGTGATTTTTCTCTTAAATAATAGTGACCAAAGTCTGTTCTTAGTTTTAACCAAAACATGATTTGTGGTTCTCTAAAATTGTCATAAGAAACAGTTGGAATAAATAAATAACCATTACAATTCTTTAATGCAAAAGAATCAGAATAACTCCAATCATTATATTTACTGAGAATACTAGTATGTTCAAGATAATTAATTTCATTAGGAGTTGGCCTTTGCTTCTGATATTGTTGACTTTGTTTCAAGTAATTTAAAGCCCTTTCCACATTTTTTTGTTCATCAGTGTAAAGTTTTTCTATTTCCGATTCTGATATTATTCGGTGTTCATTGTTATGAGATATCCAATGACCAGATTCTGCTTGTTCTAAAGTAAATTTAGCTCCGGTTTTAGGGTCATAAATATATTCATCAGCCAAACTTTCCTTTAGTTTACGGAGATACTCTTTTTCTTCTTCCGTTTTCTTAAAAAAGACTTTATAGATTTGATATAAAAGAATTAGTCCGATGCAAACATAAAAAGCAATTTCTCCTATTTCCATTTTCTTAGGTCTATCTTTGGTAAAATGTATATTAACAGCTTCCGCTATGAGTAGTTGCAGGGATTAGCACTTAACTTGGCAATTACTTTTAGCCATAGTTATGTATTCGTTTATTTTAATATATGAATTATCACATTTCCTCTTTTTCGCCCATTATCAACATATTCGTGAGCCTTTACTATTTCATCAAGTGTAAATGATTTGTCTATAAATGGTTTTAGTTTTCCTTTTTCAGCCATATCTTTTATTAACCTAAGATGTTCATTCTTTTCTTTTGTTAGCATTTTAACTGAAACGAAAACACCTCCAGTTTTAAGCACCTTTTTTGCCTTTGATTTTGTTGTTTTTCCAACAGCATCAAAAATAATATCGAAGCTCTCATTTCTCTGGGAATAATCCTCTTTTTTATAATCTATTAGACTTGAAGCACCTAAAGATTTCACCATTTCGAAATTCGAAGCACTACATACACCTATTACATAAGAACCTTTTTGATTTGCAATTTGTACGGCATAGCTTCCAACACTTCCAGAAGCTCCATAAATTAAAACGTTTTGTCCGTTTTTGAAATTAGCTTTCTCTAAAAGGTAAATTGCAGTCATTGCTCCAATTGGTAATGCTGCAGCTTCATGGTAACTCAAATTTTCTGGTTTTAAACCAACTACACCATTTTTCCATTTTTGAGGCAAGCATATATATTCTGCATATGAACCTGAATTTAGCATTGTTGTAGTTCCAAATACACTGTCACCAACATTAAATTCAGTTACGTTTTTCCCAATTTCTTCAACGATTCCAGCCAATTCATGGCCTAAAATTCTTTTCTTTGGTTTGAACAGTCCAAAAATTAATCTTGCAGGCAGCCAAAACAAAGGTGGAAAATCAGAACTTCGAAGCCTAACATCTCCAGAAGTAACAGTAGCTGAATGTATTTTTACTAGGATCTCATTATCCTTAGGTTTAGGTTTATCGATGTCTGTTAGTTTGAGAACCTCTGGAGGACCATATTTTTCATAAACTACTGCTTTCATATTAATTTTAGTTTTTTTGAAATGATACAAAACGTTAAACGTAAAATACGTTTTACTACATTTTTACAAAGTTTTATTGGCAGTTATTTTCTTATTTATTTCAGATTTCACTCTTTCGTTAATCCATTTTTTTTCATCATCGGATAATTCTTCCAATAGATTTTTATTGTTCTCATTAAAGTCAACTAATGTATCAAGAAAGAATTCATTTTTGATGTCAATGATTCGTTGTTCATTAGTGAAATCCAAAGCACCTATTTTAGAAATAGCACTCTCTAACCTATTTACAGTTATGTAGTTTCTTAGTTCATTTAATATGAATGATAAGTCTTCAGTTTTAGATGATATATTTGGAATGTATGTCCATTTTTCTGCTTGATGAAATTTTTTTTCTTCATCAAATTCCTTATTCTTTAGTTTGATTATTGGTCTAAATGGTATACTCTTATTATCTATTTGATTAAAAGGTTTTATTACAACACCTTCAATTAGATTTTCTTTTAATTCTGGAAGATTCAATTGCTTTGGAATTGCAGAATTAATTCTGGTATCAAAATTTAATGCTTCTCCAAATTTTCCAACCAATAAAGGTTTTGCGTAAAATATCTCATACTTTTCAAAGAATGAAACTGATGATTCATAATCAAGATAATATTTGGAATTTGAACCATTAATTTCAATTGCAATATCAAACGCACAGAAGTCTATGGTTGGTGAATAATAAACTCCTGTTTGGATAGCTTGAACGTTTGAGTCAGGCTCAATATCGGGATGAGGGTATTTACCACCAAATAATTCTCCATAAATAATGTACTTACTACCTTTTATTAGAGTACTTAAATCTTCAAATAATTGCAGAAGATTATCTTCTAATTTATTAACAATAAGCTGAAAACCAAAAAAGTCATCATTCCAAGAAAGGTAATCCTTTCTTTTTGCATATTTCAAAGTGCTTTGATCATAGATGAAACTGAAATTTGCTCCATGAACTTTTTCAGTAACAACCCAACTCAATTTCTCTAATTTAGAAAAATCGCTATCATTTAATCCAAGTTTTTTTAAACTATTTGGCATCTTCTCATAACCTGAGAAATCACTCATAACTTTTGTTTTTAACTTCTGCTAATGGTTAATATATGTCTTAGCAGTGCAAAATGTTACCCTGTTTTCAATAAAAACTGCTTATTGGTTGCTAACTTTTACATTTTACGAGCATTACGCCTTCATAAATAAATACAAACCAATCGATTGATTAATTATCACTTAGCTGCTATGACTTATATATCTTGTTGTGTACTGGCTTTTAGGTAAATATTATTATGCGTCCATAGTACTTCTTCTTTAGGGGTAACTTCACCATATTTACTTTTAACAAATCTACTTGAAATCACTTTTGGTTTTTCGTAGGGAACGCTAACATCAGAGTAGGGGCCTACCGTTCCGATCATCCACCCACATTTGGCTGCATAAGAAGGTTCATAAACTTTAAACTTATATGTGTGATAATAAAGTTGGGTTCCACTATCGTCAATATTAACCTTTTCAATATATTCTATTTCGTCAGGAACTTTTTCCAAATCTCCTGGAAAATCTAACCAATTAACTAAATTAGTTTCAGCACCCTTTTCTATGGTGTTAAACTCTTTTGGAAACAAATCAATTCTATTATATTCCTTAAGAAGTTGATACGTTATTTCTCTAGTCTTAATATCAAATGCATATTTCGTTAATAATTTCGGTTCAGGGATTTCTCCTTTAGCTATTTTTTTAAATAAGGGTTTTATGATATCAAATTTAACTTTGTCTTTCGGTAAATTTGAAATCCTGTAAAAGTTAAAAGCATTTTTATAAATAACAAAACCAACAAGAGTCAGTATTATTATTCCAAAAATTAGTTGAAAGTTTTCCCTTTATAATTTTATATGCACTTGTGCAATGTTTAATGTAAAACGCGTTTTTAATGCATCTTTACATAGTGTTAGCGATTTTATTTCCATATTTGATACCACTTTTTATCACTTTTTAATGGAATTTTATTTAGATCATTTTTTCTAATCCAATTTAAATCAATTTTAAACTCTGCAAGCCTTTGTTTCAAATTTGATAATATATAATCTTTTTCTACAGGAAAACGATCTGCAATTTTTTTATAATGAATAAGTAATTTCTCATTTTTTATTCCTGAAAGAGCTTGTAATGATGAGTGAATAACCTTATTAGAATCATCATTTAGTCCAATAATGAAAGTCTCCAGATAATCTTTTTTGTTACTCAACTGACCGAGGGAATATACTACTGTTGATCTAATATCTTTGTCAGTATTTTTAATAAACCCTTTGATAAGATAACCATAATCAAAATTGCATTCTTGAAGTAAATATGTACAAAATCGAAACGTTTCAGGATTAGTAATTTGGTTAATGTGGCTGGTAATATATTCTTTCCAATTCGCACTGTTTGCTTTATCGTACCAAAAAATGTATTGGAATACTGTTAAGAGATCATCTTTACCTTGTTTAGTTAAATATTCTTTCCAAGTTTTATGTTTGTATTTTACTAATATTTGAAGTAATAGCTTAGAGTTTTCTTTAGAAGTATTGAGATAAAGTTTATCAATTGAGTCAAGAGTAAAAGAATTTAATGTTCTCTTTTTTAGCAGACCGTTGAGCGCATCTTCCTTGGCAATATCACTAGATCCATTTTTATATGCTTCTAGTAGTTTTTCTTCGGATCCTCCCATTGTATACCCAAACCATGAAGGTGATTCAATCAACAAATCCTTAGAAATAACTTCGTCTAACCATCTTTCATACCAATCAAGAAAATTGTCCTCAAAAGTAAAATGTGGTTTTTGAAGATCTTGATCTATATTTACTACTTTTCCTTTGTGTGTACCATTAAGAATGATACCATGCAAATACGAACATCCTTGGGAACCAATTGGTAAAATACCACCGAATATTTTACCTAGTTCTTTTTCATATTCACTATCTGAAATATTATCAATCTCTATTTTTTCAATTACTTTCGACCAATAATCATTTGTCATTTTAGGGTGAAGTATTGACTCATTTTTAATATACTTTTCTGTATTTTTATAAACAAGTTCATCGACACCATCTCCCAATGGATATATTCCATAAAACGGTCCAGCTCCTGAATTAGCATATGATTTTCCTCCGTTTCCGATTTGCAATACAAATGATTTATAGCAATCAGGAAGGTTAATCGAATACTTTCTTTCAAAAGTATTTACTTCCTCAATACTAACGGGTTTATGTATATTGTATTTATGGCTACTTGCGCCAAAAGCTTTAAGGCCTTTGTCCACCTTTGCCGCTTCTAACAGCTTAGATTTTATACGTTCAATTTGAATGGAGTAGTCTTTCATTTCTAATATCTGCTAACGGCATTACTAAACGCAGTTACAACGCATAGGGGCAATTGACGCTTTAGCTTTTGTCGGCTTCCGTTTTGTTTTGTAATTCAAATTCAAATTCGTTAATCAATTCCTTTATTTCATCTTCATCATACTTCCTCGAAAAATGAACAGGAATAGGATCTTTAATCTCACTCTCTTTCATGATTCTGCCAGACATGGTCGAATAGCTATGATAATTTAATCTCGCTTGTTCTTTATCTTCTGCTTTATAAAAGCTTTCTATAAACACTTGTCTACACCTATAAAAATGATGCTTTATCTTTTTATGGTTTTCTTCATTTGCTACATGATCCATAATTATTCCTAGCGAATCTCCTTGTTGAACATGTAGTAAATGAAATAAATCTTCGGATTTATAGTCTTTATCTTCTATCGAAATAATCAAATCCCTTTCATCTTTTTCAAAAGCCTCTTTCAATTCTCTCACCCATTTACCTCCTCTAAATCCACTAGATTCAATATCTATTTTTATAGCATCTTCCCCTTTAAATTTATAGGCTAATGTAGGTGTTTTATGATCTAATAATATAGAACTTACTTTAAACGATTTATCTTCATATATTACCATTCCTTCGGTCTCTTTAATTTTCACCAAATCCCATATTGGAGGTTCTATTTCATAGATTATTATCCTTCCTTCTAAAACATATTCTCTTATCTCATAGGTTATTGCACCTTTCTCAATAAGATTCCAGGTATAACTTTTTATTCTTGATTGAACTTGATTCGCTATTCCCTTTGGACCACATATGATAATTCTTCTTTGAATTCCTATTTGATGCCTTAAAACTGAATCAAAATTCACAAAATGATCTATATGCGTATGACTTATAAATATAGCTTTACAATTTTGTAATTCTTTTACGGTCAAATTGCTAGCATCTCCACACTCACATAAATAATTCCATGGATGATTATCCAATCGCAATAATATTGAGATATCTTCTCCTATTTTACTTTTTACTTCTGCTTGAAACATGGCTCTATCTTTTTAATTGATAAATTTATAAAGCTTACCATTGTATAAAGTCTCTTTGAATCAGAAAGTCCCTTTTTCTTTTAATGGAAGCTAACGTTCCTTCTGTATTACGTATGTCAGCTGAAGGTGGGATATGCATTATATAAAATGTTATGCTTTTTTAATAATTTTCAATTCTCCAATTTAGGTCAATTTCTTCTAAATCCACATCAGGGTATTGAAATTCGGATTTTATAGTTTCCAAGTCAATTTCTCTTTTTTGAGGATCTATTATTAACCATAAAGTTTCGTCAATTTTATTAAGATTTTCGTTTATAGTTTTCTTTAATTCGCTTTGAAGATACTTACTATATATCAAACCTACAGCAAAACCTTCGTCCATTCCTCCCCATGGATAAGCAACTTTAAATATTTCTTGTCTAAAGTTCATTAGGTCATTAAACATCCATCCAACATGAATTGGTCTATTCATTCTACTTTCGGGTGGATTTTTATATAACTCTTTTATTTTGTCGAAAGCACGTATAATTAATTCTTCGTTTACATCATATTCTCGATCATTTAGAAATTCTCCTTGCTCAAAATATTGTATATCAGATAATTTGTTTAAATGCTGTGAACGATTTAATTCTTCTTTTCTTCCTGACAGGAAGTATTTCATCTGCACCAAAGGATTCACATGTTTTTTAGAGAGACCAAAAGCATCTAACAATGAGTTTAGTTGCTGTCGTCTAATAATACTGGGCTTTTCATTTAATCTGTCCGAGTTTGACCACAAATATTTATAATCAAGGTATTTATAAAGTAAATCTTTTCCTGTCATTTTTAATTAAGCATAACGTTTAATATATGTGTCGGAGCAGGGCAAAAAGTTACCTTGTTTTTTGATTTTTCTGTGCATTGGTTGCTAACTTTTCAATTCTGCAAGCATTGCGCCTTACCAAAAATACAATAACCTTTCGATTCATCGCCTAGCTGTTATGATCACATATATGTTGTTGTGCTTAGTTTTTTATTAATTTTAGTCTATTTAGTTCGGTTAATTGTTCGTCCCAATTTTTAGCAATTTCTGCTCCATTATCGTCATCAAGATCCTTTAAAGACTTTCCGTCGTTTAGATATCTAAGAGAATTTAATATTTTGTTATCCGTAATTTCATACTTAAATTTTCTTTCACCCAATTCTTGTTCATCAAGATATTTTGTTCTGAACTTATCAAGTCCGATTTTATTTAGGATCAATTCTGATTTTTCATTGAAATTGGAATCGATTTTGGAAAGAGTGACTAAAAGTTGTGGACTTACCCAAGTCCCTTGACAGAGACGTTTCCATAAAAAGTCAACAAATTTTTGCTGGTCAGGTTTTTCTAGTTTTAGAATAGCAATAAATGCGACTAAATGAGGTCTCCAATTTAGTTCAGCTAGCATTATTTTAACGTCACTAAAAATTTCTTCGATTGAACCGTCAGCAATAATTTGATCAATTAGTTTTAATGATTTTCCAAGATTGAAGGTATCCGTATCGGATAAATCAACTCTTAAATTTAAAAGTGGAAGATGATTTGGTTGGTTGTCCCAAAAATTATCGAATATTCCTAATTTCAATTTTGTTTTTTTAAATTAGGCACAACGTTAATATATGTGTCGTAGCAGGACAAATTGTTACCTTGCTTTTAGATTTTTCTGCAAAGTGATTGCTAACTTTTTCATTTTGCAAGCACTGGGTCTTATCAAAAATACAACAATCAATCGATTGATCACTTTGCTGCTATGATCATATATATGGTGTTATAAGTTTTTTTTATATTCGGTCAAAAATTGTTTTCCTTTTCTTATTAGTTTTTCAGAATTTGTAAAGTCAGATTTATTCTCATAAATGAGTTTTCCATTTTTCAGGAATATTGTTTTTTTGTCATTCTCATATTCAGGATTATAGCTTTCTGCATAAACCAATTCATTTTTTTTGTAAAAGAAATTTTCCTTTAGATTAGTATTAGTAGATTGTGAATATTGTAACCAAACCAAACTTTTATCATCAGGGCAAAAATGCTGGTAATATTCAAAGCCTCCGGTTTTCTTTAAATCATCTCCATAATTTAAGGTTCCTTCGATTATGGAATTTGATAGATTTTGATCAATTCTTATATTTCCGGTATAGTAGGATATTTCTTTGATATCTTCAACAAGTTCTTTGCTTGATTTACATGAAACATAGAATAAAAGTATTGCCAAAAATATGATTTTGAGTACCCTCATTAATTATCCTTGCTTGTATCGTTCCGTGTATAGTATCGTAGCATCCCGCAGGGAGCATATGCACTATACAAATTGTTAGCACTCGTTTATTTTATTGTTATCCAAAAATCACTTCTCCAATGACAAGCTCCAAATTCAACATAGTATCTTCCAATTTCTGATTTTGAAAAATCAACATAATTATTATCGTCCATCATCATATAAGATGTTGTTTTTATGGGCTTCTTAATTATTGTTGAATCTCTATAAATAGCTACACTTGATACCGTTCCACCATATGGAAAAGCCAGTTTAATATTGTCTTTACAATTGTTAGAAATGTCAATTATATGTTCTTTTCTATCTTTTATTTGGTCCGACTTTATTTGTAATACACCATAACTGATTTTAACAGTGTTGTTATTGTACTTTTCGTTATTTGTCTTGAATTTGAACAAACTATAATCCAATTTGGATTCAATATTATAGCGCAATTTTAGCAATAACGGTTTTTTTCTCGTTAATATTATTGTGTCTGATGGTTCAATTATCTGATTTTCTGAAGTCATATGGAAATTTTGTCCACTTAATTTGAAAGAATGGATTTCAACTTTTCTTCTTGAATCAGTTTTTATTTCAATTGTTGTTTCTACCTCTCGTCCAATACAGTTCTCAACAATTCCGATCTCTTTTGGAAACCAGATCCATATGTCTTTTTTAACCACTTTAAAAGAGGTTATAATTAAAATAAGGCTGAAAAATATTAATTTTCTTTTCATTCCAATTTATTGATGTGTGCTAACGCTAAATATATGAATCAGAGCAAGGCAAGCAATCTTAAACCAATAGATTCATCTGCGCGTTTTTATTTCTTGTTTAACTTATAAAAATTTAGCGCCTTTGCAAAAAAGAAATGACCATTCGATTTAGCGATAAATTGCTCTGATTTCATATATAATGTTACCAACTTTTTTATTCATTAGCATCCAAAAACTCTGCTAATTTATTCTCGTTTTTTGCTTTTATAAGGCTTTTAAGTTTTTTTGTCAGTTTAACTTTGTTTTTTGGGTTTTCTATGTATTCAGTTATTATTTTCCAAATCCCTAGCCTTGATTCAATCTCATAACTATTATTTTTCTTATTCTCCAGACAATATTTTATTTGAGAGGCCATTGAGATTATCATTAGCTCAATTTTTTCGTCAAAAAGATTTTTTAAATTTCCAGTTCCGAAACTATAGTTATCAATATTTTTCATCCAGTCATTAAGGAAAAATCCAGCTTCATACCTTAATTCTTCTTTTTCAGTTATAGGTTGTTTTAGGAGTAAGTTTGCAACGGATAAAACATCCTCTTTAGCCCCTTCCAAAGATTCTTGAGAATCAAATTTATACTCTTCAAAATTATATTTATTCAATTGAGAATAAGCTGAACTAACAGTAAAAGGTAAAATAATCAGAATTAAAATTTTTATATAATTATTCATTATTTATGGTATTTAACGAGATTTCATATTGCTGATAACGGCTTGACTAAGATGCGTTTTAATGCAGTTTAGGTTTTGTTGGCATTAGTTTTTTCTTATTCCAAATCCTTTAGGAGCCATAAGTTTCCCTGAATCATACATGTTTATGTAAATTGAAATAGTATCCTTTGATCCTTCCCAAGTCACTCTATAATTATCAAGCATAACTTTATTTCCAAAAATCGCCTTATCACTTTTAATTGGACAGCAACTTCCTAATCTATAATATGAAATAGCTTCTCCGTTAGGGCCAGAAAGAGCATTTAAATATCTTCTCTCATTTTTGGGGCCGCTATCCTCACTGCCAACTTCAATCGGGTTTTTTGGGGAAAGTCCGTATGAAGGGTCTGAAGAAATTTCTGTTATCACGAAAGTATTATCATCTAATAATGTTTGCTTAACATTCTTAGATACGTTCTTAGTTGTGGAACAAGAAAATAAGCTAAAAAGGATAAAAGTAATAAGTAATTTAGTTTTCATATTTGATTTTTAATTAATGCCAACGTTTAATATATGTGTCGTAGCAGAGCAAAATGTTACCCTATTTTCGACAAAAAATGCGCATTGGTTGCTAACTTTTAATTTGTGCAAACATTGCGCCTTACCAAATAGTCGATGACCATCCGATTCATCACTTAGCTGCTATGATCACATATATGTTGTTGTGCATAGTTTTTTATAAGTTGCTAATCTCATCTCTTATTGAAAACACTTCGTTTAGATCACAATAATATTCGGTTAATTTTCTTTTACCTTCTTTAATTACATCAAATTCATATTCGTCTATTACTTTATTAAATCCTGTTACGAAAACTTGGATTTTAAATTGTAATTTCAAGCTTGTATAATCAATCTCATTATTTTTGAATTCGAAATTTTCCTCAGTTTCGATTGCTTTAATGGGTTTACTATTTTTTAAGTAAATCAATCTTATACACCTACCATAAGAAGCTCCAAATTCTTCTTTGATTTTTACAATCTCATTATCTTTTTTCCAAATTTTTAGAATTGCTCCTTTGTCAATATGAGTCCCCGTAACTTTACTCCAATCATACTCATTTATTTTCAGGTCAGAATTTGAGTCAATACTTGTTATATATCTATTTATTTCATCAATTTTTTTATTCTGAGAAAAGGCAGTCAAATTTAAAGTTAACAGCACTATTAAGGTAAATCTCATTTTATATATTTTTTATTATGCACAACGTCTCTTGTATGTTGCGTTTGCCCGCCGAAGGTGGCATATGCAATATACAACTTGTTACCACATGTTTTTTATTTCAGGTTGATATTTATATGGGTTTTCAAATTCAGTTTTTCCATCGTGATATATTAAAAATTCCACTTTATTTTCTTTATGATCTAACGTCTCAATTTTGTTTATTCCAGTTACGCAAGCGTTATTTCCAACGTATTTTATTTTGTCCAGAATAAGCATAGTACTTTCTGTAATAAACAGACTTTCACCACACGCCATAAATCCACCATCTCTAACTTCTATGTTATGTTTTTTGTTAAGATCAAATTTTGCTTTTGGTGGATGAAATGGCATTGCTAAAAGATAGAAGAAAATAATAGGCATTTCCCAAATCAGGCTTGAAATCCCAAATATCGTGACGGGTATTGTTAAAATTCCGCTTAATATTTTAGTTTGTATTTTTTTAGTCAATCCGAATAGTAGAATCGTCGAGATTAAGAAAGTCAGTCCGATGATGGTAGTTGTATACTTTCCTTTAAATCGAAAGTCAAAAACCAAAAGTAATGCACAAATCAGAATTCCAATTAAAGAGAAAAACGAAGTTCGTTTAATGACCTTTTCCATTTTAGGAAAGTCAGATTTTGTTAAAATCAGCACTAAGCTAATTCCTAAAAATATTGTTATTAAAACTAAAAATTCCGTCATTTTTCAAATATGTGGTAACGTTTAATATATGTGTTGTAGCAGAGTAAAATGTTACCCTATTTTATGATTTTTCTGCGCATTGGTTGCTAACTTTTACCTTTTGCAAGCATTGCGTCTTCATAAATATACAATAACCAATC
>NZ_JBSWZK010000016.1:47681-81315 GCF_054054605.1 Aquimarina sp. 433 | reverse complement strand
AAGACCACACTGGAGTCTTAACTTAAAAACACCTAACTTTATACATAACAAAAAATCCCTTGAAGCTAGCTTCAAGGGATTAAATAAAATCTTGTAAAATTGTCAACCTATTTTAGGACGACTCATAATTTTCCAAGACGTTTCATTATGAACAATATAATAATAGGAATTGCTAATAATCCTATCATAAGTGGATTTTCTTGAAACAAATAAGGAGCTAATATCAATGTAACCACATAACCTCCTACAGCTCCTCCAAAATGAGCATCATGCCCAATATTTCCAATTCTACTTTTCATTCCATAAATAGAATACAATAAATATCCTATACCAAAAATATAAGCAGGAATTGGAATAGGTATAAACATAAGGTATAAACTCATTCCCGGTTGAAATAAGATAGCAGAAAATATTATTCCAGAAACTGCACCACTAGCTCCTACTGCGCTGTAATGATATTCATCTTTATGAAAAAAAAGTGAAAAGAGGTTACCTACGATTAAGCTACAAAAGTAGATGACCAGAAACTTAATATTTCCCAAAGAGTTAATGACTACTGGAGCAAAAAAATATAGCGTAAACATATTGAAGAATAAATGCATAATATCCACATGCAAAAATCCAGAAGTTAACATACGTATTTGCTCACCTCTTCTCACGCCTCCAATATTAAACTTATAACGTTCTAAGAAGGAAAAATCATTAAGTCCTTTTAAAGAAACGATCACGTTCGCCACTATTATAACGATTAGGACAATATCAATATTCAACATAACCTATTTTTTGAAGATCAAATATAGCACATATTTACAGCTAAAAAAGCGTTGATAATATTGGAAATAAGATTGCTTTCAAAGTTTCTTAACTTTAAGTTAAAATAGTTTACCTTTAGCCACCAAAAAACCAAATCAATGCAATTAGCAGTTTATTGTCTAGTGTATCCGCTATTATGGATGATCTCTAAATTACCTTGGCGAATTTTTTATTTCTTTTCTACTTGTATTTACATATTAGTTTATTACATCATTGGATACAGACGAAAAACTGTAACTGAAAACTTGCAACTTGCTTTTCCAGAAAAAGACAAGAAAGAGATTAATAGAATTAGAAAAGCCTCCTATAAACATATGTGCGATATGTTTTTGGAAATGATTCGTTCTTTATCGATAAGCGAAAAAGAAATAGTAAAACGTTTCCATATTACCAATCTAAATGCTTTGGTAACTCTAGAAGAAAAAAATAAGAGTATTATTACCATGATGGGCCATTACAATAGTTATGAATGGACCAATTCCATTGATTTAATAAGTAAATTTAGGTGTGTGGGAATCTACAAACCGATCAAAAATAAATACTTCGATAAATTAGTTCACAGAATTAGAGGAAGATTTAATTCTCGATTAATACCTAGTGCTAAAGTATTTAGAGAAATGACCATGGATCAAAGGCAAGAAAATCCTGAGCTAAGTTTATATGGTTTAATATCTGATCAATCACCAAAACTTAATAATGCTACATTTTGGATTGACTTTATGGGAATAGAAGTACCAGCTTTTGTAGGAGGAGAAGTTCTTTCTAGAAGATTAGGTCTTAGTATATTTTATTTACACGTAGAAAAGGTAAAACGCGGTTATTATGAAGCCACTTTGGTTCCAATTTCTGAGGATCCACAAAATGAAGATGAATATGCGATTACCGAAAAATTCACGCGATTATTAGAAGAACAAATTAGACATAAACCTGAAAACTACCTTTGGACGCATAAACGTTGGAAACATCGCGATGCAGCACCTTCAAAAAATCCAATTGCAAGTTGATTTAACATTTGTTTATTTTAAGATTATTCTAAGATTATTGGGTTTTAAATAAGTTTATATTTGTACGCTTAATTAAACACAATGCAGTTAATAGTTTACCTCTTGGTATATCCTTTTTTATGGATTATATCAAAACTCCCCTGGCGTTTGTTTTATGCTTTTTCTACAGCTGTATACATCTTTGTATATAGGATTATTGGATATCGGAAAAAAGCTGTTACCGAAAATCTTACACTGGTTTTCCCTGAGAAATCCGATCAGGAAATTAAGAGAATTAGAAAAGCTTTTTACAAACATATGTGTGATATGTTTTTAGAAATGGTAAAGTCTATTTCTATTAGTGATAAAGATTTATTGGAAAGATTTAAGATTATTGATATAGAAACTCTCAAAAATTTGGAATCTAAGAACAAGAGTATTGTGGTACTCATGGCACACTACGCTAGTTATGAATGGGCAACAGTAACACAACTCTTGATAGATTTCCCTACAGTGGGAGTTTACAAGCAAATCAAGAATAAATATTTTGACGAGTTAGTCCATAGAATACGACAACGTTATGATGCTCGACTTATCCGTAGCTATAATGCCATGAAAGAAATTACGAAAGATAAAGTAAATGGCAAACTTTGTTCCTATGCTTTTCTATCTGACCAATCGCCAAGTCTAGCAAAAGCTACGTACTGGACAGATTTTATGGGTATCAAGGTTCCAACACACGTTGGCGGATCAGTCTTAGCCAAAAGACTAGATATGTCGGTGGCTTATCTTCATGTCGAAAAAGTAAAACGTGGGTATTACGAAGCTAAATTTATTCCTATAACGGAAAATGCTAAGAACTGTGAAGATTTTTACATCGTAAAAACTTATTTACGTATGGTAGAAGAACAAATAAAAAAAGCACCTGAATACTATTTATGGACTCATAAACGATGGAAACATCGTAATGCTGAAATTCCTAAAGATGCAACGGTACATTAATTTGAATTTTGCTTCTGCAATAGTTCATTTCCTATTACAGAAGCAAATTTATTTTCTATTAGATTCTAGCTATCTCTTTTAGCGTATTAATCGTTTCATTTGCTAATTGATCCGCTTTTTCCTGACTTAATGCTTCGGTATAGATTCTAATAATAGGTTCTGTGTTACTTTTTCTTAAGTGTACCCAAGATTCACTGAAATCAACCTTTACTCCATCTATAGTACTTACCTCTTCGGCAATGTGTTTATTATGAAAACCTTTTAGAATTTCATCAACATTCAATTCTGGTGTCAATTGTACTTTATTCTTACTCATAAAATAAGAAGGGTAGCTATTTCGTAATTCGCTAACACTACATTTTTTTTCAGCTAAATGCGTTAAGAACAAGGCTACACCAACCAATGAATCTCTTCCATAATGCAATTCTGGATATATAATTCCGCCATTACCTTCTCCACCAATAACAGCATTATTTGCTTTCATTTTAGTAACTACATTTACTTCTCCAACTGCACTAGCTTCGTAGCTTCCATTATGTTTTTCTGTTACATCTCTTAATGCTCTGCTCGAAGATAAATTAGATACCGTATTGCCAGGAGTTTTACCAAGTACAAAATCTGCACAAGCTACTAATGTATATTCCTCTCCAAACATCTCACCATCTTCACTCATAAAAGCTAAACGATCTACATCTGGATCAACGGTAAGACCAAAATGTGCTTTTTCTTTAACTACTAACTCAGATAAATCAGTAAGATGTTCTTTTAATGGTTCTGGATTATGAGGAAAATGACCATTAGGTTCGCAATATAATTCTACTACCTCCACTCCCATCTTTTCTAATAATTTAGGAATAGCAATTCCTCCTGTGGAATTTACCGCATCTACGACAACTTTAAACCCAGCTTCTTTTACAATCTCAGAATTTACCAAAGAAAGATTCAACACCTCTTCGATATGTTTATCAATATATGTATCATTGGTTGTAATAGTTCCTAAATCATCAACTTCAGCAAAATGATAATCGTCATTTTCTGCAATATCAAGGATTTTTTTACCATTTTCGGCATTCAGAAACTCTCCTTTATTATCTAATAGTTTTAGTGCGTTCCATTGTTTAGGATTATGACTAGCGGTTAGAATAATACCGCCATCCGCTTTCTCCAAGGGTACTGCTACTTCTACGGTAGGTGTTGTAGACAATCCCAAATCAATTACGTGTATTCCTAATCCAACCAAACTATTCATTACTAGTTGTTGTATCATAGCCCCAGAAATACGAGCATCTCTACCTACTACAACGGTAGGATATTCTTTCTGTGAAGCATTTTTTAACCAGGTTCCATAGGCTGATGCAAATTTAACAGCATCTACAGGAGTTAAATTCTCTCCAACTTTTCCTCCAATAGTTCCTCGAATACCAGAAATTGATTTGATTAATGTCATAATATTGATCGATTATTTTTTGTTTTTGGCAAATGTAAGAGCTTAAGGTCATTACCACAACTCTAAAATTAAAGTTTACACAAAAACAACAACAACATTCTAAAAAATTGTAAATTCACCTAATGAATTTTTTAGCCCATATTTATCTTTCTGGAGATGATGATGAACTGAAAATAGGAAACTTTATAGCAGACTCCGTAAAAGGAAAGAAGTTTTCTCAGTTTCCGAATCAAGTTCAAAAAGGTATTACACTACATCGCAAAATAGACTCTTATACTGACAGCCATCCTATAGTAAGAAAAAGTGTTTTGAGATTATTTCCAAAATACGGACACTACAGTAGTGTAATTGTGGATATCCTATATGATCATTTTTTAGCAGCCTATTGGAATGAATTTTCTAGCACTCCATTAGAAATATATGTAGCTGATTTTTATAAATTACTAGAAACAAATTATGAAATACTTCCTAAACGTGTTCAGGATTTTTTGCCATATATGTTTCGGGATAATTGGTTGTTAAGTTATGCTTCCATACCAGGTATTGGAAGAATTTTATATCAAATGAATCATAGAACCAAAAATAGATCTAAGATGAATTTTGCGGTAATCGAACTCGAGAAATATTATAGTGATTTTGAAAAAGAGTTCAGAACATTTTTTGAAGAGCTTGAATTATTTACTAAAAACGAAATGCGAACCCTATGAAAATGATATTCCTATTTTTATTAGTAGTTCTAGTTTCATGTAATAAAACAAGTAACGATACTATTTCTAAAAACTTGTGTAACGATCTAGGTGTAGTAACTTCTAAAAATGGATATACCAAGAATTATTATACAAATTCAATTAATCTAGAAAGTATTGGACACTATGCAGCAGGAAAGAAAGATGGGTTTTGGAAATTTTTCTATAGAAATGGAAAAGTGAAAGCCGAAGGGCATTATCAGAATAATAAAAAACAGGGATATTGGAAAGAATATCATAAAAATGGTATCGTAAAGTCTGAAGGTCATATAGATAAGTGTAAACCTTCTGGTTATTGGAAATTTTATGATCAAAAAAATAACCTTATTAAAGAAATAAATTATTAATCAAACCATTAAGCACCATGCGAATTCTTTATGTATTGTTACTTATTATTATTGTTTCATGTAAAAAGAATCAGGAACTACCTGTAGTTAAGACAGAAAAAAAACCAGTCATTGGAGTTATAGAAAAAAATGCTATGGTAGTATCTGCACGTGAAGAAGCTTCAAAAATTGGTAGAGATATTCTTAAAAAAGGCGGTAACGCTTTTGATGCAATGGTTGCTACCGAAATGGCTCTTGCAGTAGCTTACCCTTATGCCGGTAATCTTGGTGGTGGTGGATTTATGGTATATAGAAAAGCAGATGGACAAGTAGGTGCTATTGATTATAGAGAAAAGGCACCACTAGCTGCATTTAAGGATATGTACTTAGATGAAAACGGAGATCCTATTCCAGAAAAAAGTCAGTTAGGCGCTATGGCAGTAGGTGTTCCGGGAACAATTGCTGGTATTTTTGAAGTTCATAAAAAATTCGGGACACTATCTATCGAAGAACTACTTACTCCCGTAGTTGCATTAGCAGAAGATGGATATGTTATCACAGAAATGCAAGAAAAAAGATTACATCATTTTAAAGAACTTTTTATTGAAACCAACAAAGACACGATTCTTTATGCAGGAACTATTAAAGCAAAAGACACCTTAAAAAATGTTATGCTTGGCAAAACCCTAAGAAGGATCATAGAAAATGGAAAAGATGAATTTTATAAGGGTGAAACAGGTCAAAAATTGGTAGACTATTTACAATCCAAAGGTGGAATTATCACCATGGAAGACCTTGGTAAATACGAAGCTAAATGGCGAAATCCTATACAATTTTCGTACAAAGATTTAAATATTATTTCTATGTCTCCTCCTTCTAGCGGTGGAGTTTGCTTGGCGCAAATCAT
Organism: Aquimarina sp. 433; assembly: GCF_054054605.1. Classification (NCBI taxonomy): domain Bacteria; kingdom Pseudomonadati; phylum Bacteroidota; class Flavobacteriia; order Flavobacteriales; family Flavobacteriaceae; genus Aquimarina; species Aquimarina sp. 433. The sequence continues at coordinate 75,091 of NZ_JBSWZK010000016.1, read as the reverse complement.
GAAAATGATTGAACCCTATGATCTCAAAAGCTATGGCCATAATACGTTAAAATCTATTCAGATAATTACCGAAGCAGAAAGAAGAGCATACGCAGATCGAAGTTTTTACTTAGGAGATCCCGATTTTGTAAAAATTCCAATAGACACTTTAATTAGTGATTCCTACCTAGCAGATAGAATGAATAATTTCGATCCTAATAAAGCTACGCTATCTTCGGATTTGAGTTATGGAACCATACCTGGATATGAAAGTAGTGAAACGACCCATTACTCCATCGTAGATCAATTTGGGAATGCTATTTCTGTTACCACGACACTAAATGGAGCTTACGGTTCTAAATTATACGTTCCGGAACTGGGATTCTTTTTAAACAATGAAATGGATGATTTTAGTGCTAAACCTGGTACTCCTAATATGTTCGGATTGCTAGGAGCAGAAGCGAATGCCATTGCTCCGGAAAAAAGAATGCTAAGTTCTATGACTCCTACGCTTGTAGAAAAGGATGGAAAACTATGGATGTCAGTAGGTACACCTGGTGGATCCACAATTATTACTTCGGTATTACAAACAATATTAAATGTAAAAGAATATGGAATGAGTATGCAGGATGCCGTAAATGCTCCTCGCTTTCATCACCAATGGTTGCCTGATGTGGTTATTTTTGAACCAAATTCTTTTGATAAAAAAGTTATCGATAGTCTAAAAGCAAAAGGTTATAAAACCAATGAAGAAGAAACCCGTGTAATTGGTAAAGTCGATGGAATCCTTGTACTACCAAATGGAAGTTTAGAAGGTGGTGCGGACAGACGCGGTGACGATACCGCAGTAGGTTTTTAAGTATATAATGTTACAATATAATTGGATAAAGAATAGAAAAAGAACAAAATTCCATAGGTAATCCTTATTTATTTTCTTGGATAAGAACACACTCTTAACTTACTGAATACTTACCATTTAATAACAAATGCTGCATAATTACCATCATTTGCAACATATCTTACAGTAGAGAATTAGCTTGTATGATACCTTAGTGTCATTATAAAACTATTATGTTTTAACAGTTTTATTGCGAATTCAACAAAAACCAATATTAATAATTCAATTATGGTAAAATCTCTACTAACAAAGACAACTTACGAACATTTATATCCGGATTTCAGAAAAAGCCTCTATCAACATATTTTATAATTGAAGGTAAATTCTTTTTTACCAAATTTTGTTATTAGCCTAGCAAGATGATACGTTTTTCTATTCCGAAGAACAAATCGATAAACTTTTTCTCGTTAACTCTTTTTTTTTCAAATAAAAATCTAATTATAATCAAACTTAACATTATGAAAAAATCTCTATTATTTCTATTATCCCTTATTAGTAGTATTAGTTTTCTAAATGCACAGTATTCTATTACGTATGATTCTGCTGATCCTGTTACGGTAGTTGCAGGTCAATCCATTACCTTAAACTACACCTACACAGCATCTATGGCTGTAGGTGCTCAATTTCAAATTTTTGAAACTGATGATCAAGGTATTTTTGGAGGAAGCACCGCTATTGGAACAGCTGTAGCTGAATTTCCAAATCTAGATGCAGGAACTGATGTTTCAGGATCTATCACACTTAATATACCTGCAGATTTACCCGTAAGTTCCTCACTATCTGGAACTGAGTATCGGATATTTGGTAAGTTAGCCTCCGCTGACAACTCTGACGCTACGGCTGATGTTACTTGGGATACTGCTGGAGTATATCCTTTGATCACAGTAACTGATCCACCATATGCTATCAGCTATGATTCTTCGAATCCTGTTACAGTGGTGCAAGGTGAATCTATCACCCTTAATTATACCTATACCGCTTCTATGGATGTTGCTACACAATTTCAGATATGGGAAGCTGATACCCCAGGAATTTTTGGAGGTTCTGTAGCTAACAGTTCTGCAGTTATTGTAACACCAACTGTAACCGCTGGAACTAATGTATCTACTACAGTTACCCTAGATATCCCATCTGATTTCCCAACAAGTGCCTCGCTAACTGGAACCAAGTACTACATATTTGGTAAACTATCCTCTGCGGATAATCCTGACGCAACATCGGATGTTACTTGGGACACTGGTGGTGAATACCCTGAAATTGTAATTGATGAATTGTTAAGTGTAGATGACGTAGCCTTTGATAGTAACAAACTATATTTTAATAGCGCTTCAGCTTCTTTAGTAGTAAATAACAGTATTCAAGCTGAATCCCTAAGTATATTTAACACTACAGGAAAAAAAGTATATGAAATAGACAATCTAAAGGACACACCAACTATTAATTTATCCTCCCTACCAAGAGGTCTATATATCGCAAGATCAGATTCAAAATATTTGAAATTTGTGCGATAATATAGCATATTGAATACCTAAATTGGCTATCTAAAAACGCTCAATCTTCTTATCCCTAAGCTATGGTAAGACGCATTTACAACGATGAGCTTTTAGATAGTCAATTTTATTTTAGAATGTATCCTTCTCCAGAATACACTCATAATTAGATTAAATATGATACGTATTAGTTACTTCTTTTCGTTTACCCGAAGATAAAAGTGGGATTTCATCAACATACTGAATATCAATATTTGCATCATCTCCGAAATACCCTTTAAATTCTTCAAGTAATGTAAACTCATCAATTTTCTTATCAGTATTTAATTTGATAGTATAATCTTTTTTACCATACTGTATTAGTTGAAACTGCTTATAATCTCCATATTTACACAACTTATAAGAAACATGTGATGGAATAATTTCTCCTCTTGTGTTATAAATAAGATCTAATTTTCTTCCTTGTATTGAAGATAAATAGGATGTATTACTTTCATCTACATCCATTGTTCCTATATCACCAGTATCATATCGAATCAAAGGCATAGCATAATTATGTAAATCAGTAACTATAATTCTGCCTTTATTACCAGGTAAAACAGGTATATCTTTATCTAACTCGAAGATTTCAATAAAATAACTAGCAGAATTAATTACAAATTTCGAAGGAGCATTGCGATCTTCCTGAGCTAAAATTCCGTTTTCATTGTTAGAATAGCGAGATATTGGTGCTATACCAAAATATTTTTTCATACTTATTCTAACATAATCATTCATACTTTCTGACATCGTAATGATCGACTGAACATTGGATTCTATTGGACTAGCTTCTATTTTATCTAGATATTGACAAATAGTTGTAAAAGCTGATGTATATCCCAGAAAACTCTTTTTAGAAGTATTCCTTCTGAGTTTTTTTATTAAGCTATTAATTTCTTTGTCAGAAAGATCAAAAACACTTTTTGGATAAATATTCTGCCACCAAAATCTAGATAATGGATTATGTTTATAGTTTTCACTCCAAATTTTTATGTAGACAAGTTTTTGCCCAATTTCATACCCAGATTTACTAGAGAAATACAAATTATCTCCTGTATTTCTACATCGCTTACTTTTATTTTGTAATACTGAAAAAGGTGCTCCGGTAGAACCACTTGTTGATATCTCTACACAATCTTTAGGCTTATATTTTGAAGATCTAAATTCTTCAAAATTATCACGAATTACATTTTTATTAATTACAGGAAAATCAGCAATAGATTCATACCCTGAGTATTTCTGATAAAACCAGGTTGTGCTAACTGCATGTTGTAAGATCTTTTGAAGATATTCTTCTTTTTTATCAATAGAAGACTGAATATGAGGATTTTCTATCAACTCTTTAATATCCTCAAAATGCTTTTTAATATCGTTCCCCTTTAGAATATCAAAAAACCAAAAGATTTTTCTACGAAAAACTTGAGATAAACTCATAAGTATATTCCATTACTTAGACGTAACATTGTCGAATTAGACATTAGCAATCTAAATCAAGAATAATTGTGTGTGAAAAATAAATGTAAAAGTATTATTAAGCCTCGATAAATGTACACTATTTTTTTGGCTTATTACTGTTATGATATAAAAAAAAAGCACAGTTTTCACTGTGCTTTTTCTATCCAGAATAACATTGTTATTTTACTTCTTCGAAATCTACATCTTCTACATCGCTAGCTTCAGAATCTCCTCCACCAGATTGTTGTCCGGCATCAGGTCCTGCTGCTCCACCTTGCTGTGCTTCAGCTTGTGCTTTGTACATTTCTTCACTTGCTACTTTCCAAGCTTCATTTATTTTATCAAGCGCTGGCTGAATAACTGCAAGATCTTTAGTTTCGTAAGCTTTCTTCAATTCTTCAAGAGCTTCTTCGATCGGCTTTTTCTTATCATCTGATAATTTGTCACCAAACTCTTTAAGCTGTTTTTCCGTTTGAAAAATCATTCCATCTGCTTCATTCAACTTATCAGCAGTTTCTTTAGCTGTTTTATCTGCTTCTGCATTTGCTTCTGCTTCTTGCTTCATTCTTTCGATTTCTTCTTCTGTTAATCCAGAAGATGCTTCGATACGAATATCCTGAGATTTGTTAGTAGCTTTATCAGTAGCAGACACTTTTATAATACCATTGGCATCGATATCAAAAGTTACTTCGATTTGTGGTACTCCTCTCTGTGCTGGCGGAATTCCATCTAAGTGGAAACGACCTATAGTCTTATTATCAGCTGCCATTGGACGCTCTCCTTGTAAAACATGGATCTCTACAGATGGTTGATTATCTGCTGCTGTAGAGAATACTTGAGACTTTTTAGTCGGAATCGTCGTATTCGCTTCGATTAACTTTGTCATTACGTTACCCATAGTCTCTATTCCTAAAGAAAGTGGTGTAACATCTAATAACAATACGTCTTTTACATCTCCAGTAAGTACTCCTCCCTGAATTGCAGCTCCAATAGCCACAACCTCATCTGGGTTAACACCTTTACTTGGTGCTTTTCCGAAAAACTTCTCTACTGCTTCCTGAACTGCAGGAATACGAGTAGATCCACCAACTAATATAATTTCATCGATATCACTTGTAGAAAGTCCTGCAGAATTTAATGCAGTACGACAAGGCTCGATTGTACGTTTTACCAAATCATCGATTAATTGATCGAATTTAGCTCTTGTTAATGATCTTACTAAGTGTTTAGGTCCACTAGCTGTAGCAGTAACGTATGGTAAGTTGATTTCTGTTTGAGCAGAAGATGACAATTCTATCTTTGCTTTTTCAGCAGCTTCTTTTAAACGCTGTAAAGCCATCGGATCCTGACGAAGATCCATGCTTTCCTCTGCTTTAAACTCTTCAGCTAACCAATCAATAATTTTTTGATCTACATCATCTCCTCCTAAGTGGGTATCACCATCTGTAGATAATACTTCAAATACTCCATCTCCTAATTCTAAGATAGATACATCATGAGTACCTCCTCCAAAATCAAATACTACTATTTTTTGGTCAGTACCCTTTTTATCAAGACCATATGCTAGTGCAGCTGCAGTAGGCTCATTAATAATTCTTTCAACCTTTAATCCAGCGATTTCTCCAGCTTCTTTAGTAGCCTGACGTTGTGCATCATTAAAATAAGCAGGTACTGTAATTACCGCTCTACTAATATCCTGACCTAAGTAATCTTCTGCAGTTTTCTTCATTTTTTGAAGTGTCATTGCAGATAATTCCTGAGGTGTATATAAACGACCATCTATATCAACTCTAGGTGTATCGTTGTCTCCTTTCACTACTTTATAAGCAGCTCTTTCTGCTTCTTTAGATGATTCAGAGAATTTATTCCCCATAAATCTTTTAATAGAAGAGATTGTTTTAGTCGGGTTTGTAACCGCTTGACGTTTTGCAGGATCTCCAACTTTAATTTCTCCTCCTTCTACAAAAGCAATTACAGATGGAGTTGTTCTCTTTCCTTCTGCATTAGGGATAACTACGGGCTCATTACCTTCCATTACAGAAACACAAGAGTTTGTCGTCCCTAAATCTATTCCTATTATCTTACTCATATTACTATATAAATGTTATTAGTGTTTTCTAAATTATTTATTCCTCTTAGGTCAATGATTATGCCACGACTATTTATATGACAGGATGTCATTATCCCATAAAATCCTTTAAACAAGCTCAATAACACCTTAAAGAAAAACAAGCAAAACTTAACTATTCTGTAAAAAAAATAGTTTTTTTTTATCAATACGTTATATTTACCGCCATAATTTCACACACAATTGGCAATTATGGAATGTATCAGTGTTTTTGATATGCTTAAGATTGGAGTTGGCCCTTCTAGTTCTCATACTTTTGGACCATGGAGAGCTGGGAGACGTTGGATCGCAGAACTGAAAGAAAATAAACTTTTTACCTCTGTCATTTCAATAAAAGTTGACTTGTTCGGGTCTTTATCTTTAACCGGAAAAGGACACGCTACTGACATTGCTTCCATTTTGGGCCTTTGTGGATACGATCCGCAAACAATAGACGTTGCCCTGATACCTGAGATTATTGACCAGATAAAATCAGATAAAACATTACTTTTTAATCAAGAATTGAAAGTTGATTTTGATCCAGAAACCCAAATTATATTCAATAGAGAATTCAAAGAATTTCATCCTAACGCCATCACATTTACTGCAACGTTAGCAGATAATAAAACAATCGACTCTACTTTTTATTCCATTGGTGGAGGTTTTGTGGTACAAGAGGAAAGAAAAAGGGAAAAGAAAAAAATGGAAGCTTTTAGAGAGTTTCCTTTACCCATCCAGAAAGCTTCAGATCTTATCTCTTATTGCCAACAAAAAAATAAAATGATTTCTGAAATTGTTCTAGAGAATGAACAATCTCTTCAGAGTGATGCAGAAATTAATAACAGAATACAGGAAATCTGGAATGTGATGCTTGAATCTATGTATACAGGTTGTCATACCGAAGGTACACTTCCTGGAGGATTAAATGTACGAAGAAGAGCATACGACACACATAAAAAACTTATTGGAGATTCCACTTATAACAATCCGACAGAATGGATTGAGGCCATAAGAAATACAGAGGTAAAATTCAGGCAAATCCTAAAATGGGTATCTTGTTTTGCTCTTGCAGTTAATGAAGTAAATGCCTCATTAGGAAGAGTAGTTACAGCTCCAACGAATGGAAGTGCGGGTGTTATACCAGCTGTCATGATGTACTATATGGTCATAGAAAACCATGATGCAAATTTTGACGATGTGAAACAATTTATGCTGGTAGCCGGAGAAATAGGTAGTTTATTTAAAAAAGGTGCTACTATTTCTGCAGCTATGGGAGGTTGTCAGGCAGAAATTGGTGTTTCTTCTGCTATGGCAGCAGGAGCTTTAACTGAGTTAATGGGAGGTACTCCAGAACAAGTAGTAATGGCCAGTGAAATAGCAATGGAGCATCACCTTGGTTTAACCTGTGATCCTATAGGAGGCTTGGTACAAATACCTTGTATAGAACGAAACGCTATGGGTGCTATAAAGGCTATTAACGCTTGTGAAATGGCTCTAGATTCTGATGCAGCTAGTGCCAAAGTACCTTTAGATAAAGTTATCGAAACTATGTGGGAAACCGCAAAAGATATGAATACAAAATATAAAGAAACCAGCGAAGGAGGATTAGCTATAAAAGTAAGCCTAAGCGATTGTTAATAACACCAATATTTCTATAAACTTGTTACAGAAAATCCAACAATTAATCACATCTTATTTTAGGCTATTTGGATTGTATATTCTCTTCTTTATCTGTGTGCTTGTTCTTCAAAGTATTTTTCCATACTTGGACTTGCAGAAATATTCTCAAGATGCACTGTTAGAAATTATAAAAGAAGATAAACTTAAGGCGTTTTTAGCTATGGTAGTTTTTGCACCATGCATTGAAGAACTCATGTTTAGAACATTGCTAAAACCTTCCTATAAGGACATAGCTTTATTTTTAAGTTCTTGGACAGTTTTTATCATAAATATCTTCATTACCTTAGAAATAACATGGTACTATAGCTACCTTGTTTCCATAATCATTATGATTATATTATTCTATACGTATTTAAAAGCTATTCCAAAATCATATTTAGACAAATTGATAAATTACCTAGATAGTAATCAATTAATTACTCTACAACTAACTTCTGTGATTTTTGGATTTTTACATATTTTCAATTACGTAGATTCTCTAACAATAAATAGTATTCTATTTCTATTGATTGTTCCGAGAATTATTGCAGGACATATGTTTGGTAAAATAAAGATTATTAACAATCATATGATTTGGCCAATATTATTACATGCTATTAATAACGGAGTAGTCTTTTTGATCATAAGCAATCGTCCCTAAATCACTTACACCCTTCTCTATTCCGAGTATCGGCAATAGCAATAATTTTCCAATTATCTCCATCATTAAATAACTGGAAAACATTCACTCCACAATGACTGAATTGATCATTCACATAAAATTCATAAGGTGTCCAAACCTGGGCAATCTGATTATCTGCATCAATTTTAAAACTCAATAATTTCTCTAACCACTTTTGCTCTTTCGGTCTATTATGAATTGCTCCCAAAAACTTATTAAAATCAGTTTTTACAGTTTTAACAATTCCTTTTTTATCTTTTGCAATAGTTAACATGCTAAGATTAGGATCGATCGTCTTAGCGATTTTAGCAGTATCACCTTCATGAAACCCCTCGAAAAATTCTAAAATCAGTTCTTTCGCTTTTTGTTGATTACTATCCATAGCATCTTGGGAGTATGACATCTGGCTTAAAATCAATGATACAATTACTAATAAAGTTCTATACATAATAAGAAGATTTGATATTCCTAAAAACAGATTTCTGGTTTTATAAAAAATTAAAAATGAAAGGGCTATAATTTAAAATTAAATCAAAAATAATATACTCTTGTTACGATCTTTCTAATTGATTACTTTTACCAACACTAAATTAACATACAAAATGTCAACAGCAAAAAAAGATTACAAGCGCGTTACGGTAAAATCTCTTGTAGAGATGAAAGCTAATAAAGAAAAGATATCTATGCTTACTGCATATGATTATACCATGGCTAAAATTGTCGATGGCGCTGGGGTTGATGTTATTTTGGTCGGAGATTCTGCATCTAATGTGATGGCAGGTCATGAAACCACACTTCCAATTACATTGGACCAAATGATATATCATGCATCTTCTGTTATCCGAGCGATCGAAAGAGCATTGATCATTGTGGATTTACCTTTCGGTAGTTACCAAAGTGACCCAAAAGAGGCTTTACGTTCTGCTATTAGAATCATGAAAGAATCTGGAGGACATGCAGTAAAACTTGAAGGAGGTAAAGAAGTAAAGGATTCTATAAAAAGAATTTTAAATGCAGGGATACCAGTTATGGGACATTTAGGTCTTACACCACAATCTATATATAAATTCGGAACTTATACGGTTAGAGCTAAAGAAGAAGAAGAAGCGAGAAAATTAAAAGAAGACGCTTTAATGCTTGAAAAAGCAGGTTGTTTTGCCATAGTTTTAGAAAAAGTTCCTGCCAAATTAGCACAAGAGGTCGCAGAAAGCCTTACGATACCCATCATAGGAATTGGTGCAGGAAATGGTGTAGATGGTCAAGTATTGGTAACACACGATATGTTGGGGATGACACATGAGTTTAATCCTCGTTTTCTAAGACGTTATTTAGATTTATATAGTGAAATGACTAATGCTTTTCAACAATATGTTGCCGATGTAAAATCGTTGGATTTTCCGAATGAAAATGAACAATATTAAATTGTACAACTAATTAGATGTCCAAAATTATTTCCAATAAAAACAATCTTCAAGTATTATATGAAGATAACCATATTATTGTCGTAAATAAAAGAGCTGGAGATATTGTACAAGGAGATAAAACAGGAGACAAACCACTTAGTGAAGTAGTTAAAGAATATATTGCAGTAAAATATAACAAACCTGGAGCTGTATACTTAGGAGTGGTACATCGACTAGATCGACCCACTACTGGCATTGTAGTCTTCGCAAGAACCAGTAAAGCACTTCCAAGATTAAATAAGCTTTTTGCTAATAAAGAAGCTCAAAAAACCTATTGGGCAGTAGTAAAGAATACTCCTCCGAAAAAAGATGACACTCTAGTACATTGGCTAAAAAGAAATCCAAAACAGAATAAGTCATATGCTCATAAAAAAGAAGTGCCTGATAGTAAAAAAGCAATTTTAGAGTACAAAATTCTTAAAGAATTAGATCATTATTGCGCTTTGGAGATACTTCTTCATACAGGAAGACATCATCAAATCAGAACGCAATTATCGAGTATTGGATCTGTTATAAAAGGAGACTTAAAATATGGTGCAGACAGAAGTAATAAGGATGGAAGCATTCATCTACATGCTAGAAAACTAACTTTTGTTCATCCTGTAAAAAAGGAACCATTAACCATCATAGCTCCTCCTCCATCTGATGTTATATGGGATACAGTACTACGATAAAACTATTTATAAGATCTCACACTTTCTATAACTACAGAAGTAAGAATTAGCACCCCACCAATAATTGTTGTAAATACAGGTATTTCTTTTAGAAAAATAATTCCAATTATAATTCCGTATACTGGTTGAACACTACTAATAATACTTGCTGTTGTTGCTGAAAATCGTTTCAAACTAAATAAAAATAAGGTATGACCAATAGCTGTAGTAAGTATGGCTAGCACTAACGTCCATGGCCATTGCGTTATAATTCCGGAGCTATCAAATACAAAAAGAGTAGGAAATAACATAATACTAATAATTACCAATTGATACCACATGAGCATCGAACCATGATAATTACTTACTTTGGTTTTCATAAGTAAGTTTCTTAATGCATAGCAAAACGCAGAAACAACCCCAATACCCACTGCTTTTGCATATGAATTTTCTAAACTAAAATTAGGTACTAAAAAGTAAATCCCCAATAAGACCAAAGCACCTAATACTAAATGCATTTTCTGAAATTTTGTTTTTAGGATGATTGGCTCCAAAAATGATGTAATTACTGGATAAGTAAATAAAGACAACATACCGATAGCTACATTGGACATCTTTAAAGCATAGAAATACGTAATCCAATGTAATCCCATAAGAACACCTCCAAAAACAATAGTACTCCTATCTTTTGAGGCTATTCCGAATGATATCTTTTTCCATTTACAAAAAAGAAATAGTACAATTCCGGCTAAAATTGCTCTAAAAGCAATAGTCACAGGCACTGGCATATCTATATATCTCCCAAGAGCACCAGAAGTACTAATAAAAAGCATTGCCAAATTTAATTCCAGAATATTTCGAAGGTGGTGAGAATTATTCTCCATAAATAAGTTCGTATTAGCGCACTAATTTTTTAGACTTTTCCTTAATTATTTCCGAAACAGGACGATTTTCGATATTACTTTCTAACCAAGATAAGATATCTAAATATAAAAAAGCTCTTTTCTCATACGGATGATCTTCATATTGCTTCAAAGTTTTATGTAGTTTTCTAAACTCTTCTTTAATTTGATGAGGGAAGATATCACCAAGATTTCTAAGAAACTTAATCATTTCTTTTTGTACTTCATGCAAATCATCCATTTTTATAAGAAACCTATATGTTTCTTTTAACTGACTTTCCAAATGATAATCCATTCCAGCTTCATAATGTGCTACTAAACTCAATACTCTAGCAAAACACATAAGATCCTCCCTCATTTTCAAGGATTTATTATTTATGATTTTACCTAAATACTCTATACACTTACGATGATTAGCCATCCCAAAATATAAGCATCCGATTTTATAGTAAAGCACCATAATGTGATGATCATCAAGACGATTTTTGTACTTAATAATATTTTCTAAAATTTCATCTACCAAGTACTCCCCTTCATCAAAGGTTCCTTCTAAAAAATGAACATTTAACCGATTGTTATAGATAAATTGAAAAGATAATACTTCTATATTATCATCTGTAGGAAAACTATCAGATTTAATAGTCTCTTCTAATTTACTAAGTGTAAGTTTCAACTTTGTTTTATCCTGAATTAGATATAATGATTCTAACAAATAGTGATTACCTCTTAGAAAAAAAACAGGATTTAATGCTATCATTTTAGGGTGCTCATAAAATAAATCTACCCATTTCTTAGAATACTTATAACAGGACAAAAAATCCTGCACCATAAAACTGTACCACAAATGAGCTTTATATAACCATAATTTTTCCCTAAACCCTAAAAGACTCCAATCATACTTAGGCAATTTACTTTCAAAATAATGTGTAATTTCTTTATGCTCTCGATCATTTCTTACGTAGCCACTTTTGATCATTAAACCATATAGCTGAAGTGATAAATTAGAGAGTCTACTCGTAAGCACATTTTTCATGCTTAGCATTTTTGCTTCAATCGTTAATTCATCAGCGCGGCTATTAATACTTCTGGTGATATATTGGGTTTCGATTACTTTTTCGAGTTCTACAATTTCATAGGCAATATTATTCTCTTCATTTTCTTTCGCAACTGTTTTCGCCTTGTCTAAAATCTTCAGACTTTGTTTATACAATCCTTTATGATATAAAATCGTCGCAAAATCTAATTGCTCTCTAATTTGTGATCTGATGTTTTGATGTAAAGGACTTAATCGTAGACTAATTAAAATTTGTTTATAAAGATGCGCCTTAAGATTCGAGAGTTGTTGCTTCTTTACAATTCCTTTAGAAACAATTAGCTCTTCATCCAATTTTTCGCTTTTATCTAAGTGATTAAATAATGCCAAAAATTTAGAGTCTGTATTCACTCCTAACCGACCTACGTACACTTTAAATTGTCGTTTTTCGGACTTTGAAAGCGACTTTACCAAAATAAACAAAGGATCTTTTTGATCATTAGTCATTGTAAGAAAATATATTGTAATTAACTGATTAAAAGAAAGTTAATCTATTATCGAAACTTTTCAGCATTGTAAAATACTTTGACGAATCCCTTCCTTTTGAATACCCAAAATATAAATTCGTAAGAGAAAAGTAAAACATCTTAGAAGATATTTTATAAGATATTTTTAAAACTAATAATTCACATAATTCCTATGAGCGATAATAAAGTCCAAATTTTTGACACCACGTTAAGGGACGGAGAGCAAGTCCCAGGTTGTAAATTAAATACTCAACAAAAGTTAGTGATTGCTGAGCGACTAGACCTTTTAGGAGTTGATATCATCGAAGCTGGATTCCCTGTTTCTAGCCCAGGAGATTTTACTTCGGTAAACGAAATTGCAAAGATTGTAAAAAATGCAACTGTTTGCGGATTAACCAGAGCGGTAGAAAACGATATAAAAGTAGCTGCCGAAGCACTGAAATATGCTAAAAAACCAAGAATTCATACAGGAATTGGTACTTCGGATTCACATATCAAATATAAATTCAATTCTACACAGGATAAAGTTATCGAAAGAGGAATTGCCGCGGTAAAATATGCAAAGTCTTTTGTTGAAGATGTAGAGTTTTATGCCGAAGATGCTGGTAGAACTGATAATGAATTCTTAGCTCGAGTCTGCGAAGAAATGATAAAAGCAGGGGCTACCGTACTAAACATTCCTGATACTACAGGGTATTGTTTACCAGAAGAGTACGGAGCTAAAATAAAATACTTAAAGGAAAATGTAAAAGGAATTGATAAGGTTACTATTTCTTGTCATTGTCATAACGATTTAGGATTAGCCACTGCCAATTCTATTGCAGGTGCTATCAATGGTGCTCGACAAATAGAATGTACCATTAACGGAATTGGTGAACGTGCTGGTAACACAGCTTTAGAAGAAGTAGTGATGATCATGAAACAACATCCTTACTTACATCTAAATACAGACATTAATTCTAAATTATTATATGATACGAGTTTAATGGTGTCAGAAAGTATGGGAATGATGGTACAACCTAATAAAGCTATTGTAGGTGCTAATGCCTTTGCACATAGTTCTGGTATCCATCAAGATGGAGTGATTAAGAATCGTGAGACCTACGAAATCATTGATCCTGCCGAAGTTGGTGTTACGGAATCTGCTATCGTGCTAACTGCAAGAAGCGGTAGAGCTGCATTAGCTTATAGAGCAAAAAAGATCGGTTATGAATTAACAAAACTTCAATTAGATGAAGTATATAAAGAATTCTTAAACTACGCTGATAGAAAGAAAGAAGTAGTTAATGATGATATTCATGAAATTATGAAAACTGTTTCTGTAGAAGCGGCAGTTGTATAACAAAAATGAATTATTAGATTCAGAATACGTTAGGTATATCACACATATGAAAAAGACATTATTCGATAAGGTTTGGGACGCGCACGTCGTCAAAGAAGTCGAAAACGGCCCGCAAATACTTTATATTGATCAACATTTAATCCACGAAGTTACAAGTCCACAAGCATTTGGTGAATTGGAACAACGTGGAATTCCTATTTTTAGACCTCATCAGGTAGTAGCTACAGCAGATCATAACACTCCCACTGTAGACCAACATCTTCCCGTAAAAGATCCTCAATCACGTAATCAATTAGCACAATTAACAGAAAACTGTACTAAAAATAACATTACGCTCTATGGACTAGGGCATAAAAACAATGGTATTGTACATGTAATGGCCCCTGAATTAGGTATCACACAACCAGGAATGACCATGGTTTGTGGAGATAGCCATACCTCTACTCACGGTGCTTTTGGTTCTATTGCTTTTGGAATTGGAACAAGTCAGGTCGCACAAGTTTTTGCGAGTCAGTGTTTGTTATTACAAAAGCCAAAAAGTTTACGTGTTAATGTAACTGGAAAACTACAACCAGGAGTACTTCCTAAAGATGTTATTCTTTATATCATTTCTAAACTAGGTACCAATTCTGGAACAGGATATTTCTGTGAATATGCAGGAAATGTTTTTGAAGAAATGTCTATGGAAGGTAGAATGACCGTTTGTAATATGAGTATCGAAATGGGAGCGCGTGGAGGAATGATTGCTCCAGACGAAACTACTTTTGAATATATTAAAGGAAGAGAATTTGCTCCAAAAGGAGCTGATTTTGATAAGAAAGTAGCGTATTGGAAAACATTACCAACTGATGAGGGTGCTATTTTTGATAAAGAATATCATTTTGATGCAGCGGATATATCTCCTATGATTACCTATGGAACAAATCCAGGCATGGGAATTAAGATAACTGAAAACATTCCTGTAGATACAAATGCTTCTTTTGAAAAATCATTAGCCTATATGAATTTTGAAAAAGGACAATCTCTAATTGACCAGGAAGTAAATTATGTTTTTATCGGAAGCTGTACAAATAGTAGAATTGAAGATTTTAGAGTTGCCGCTAATTATATAAAAGGAAAGAAAAAAGCAGAAAATGTTACAGCTTGGTTTGTTCCTGGTTCTCAGCGAGTAGCTACTCAAATTGTAGATGAAGGTTTAAATGAAATCTTTGAAGAAGCTGGCTTTAAACTAAGACAACCAGGTTGCTCTGCATGTTTGGCTATGAATGATGATAAAATTCCAGAAGGAGAATACTGTGTATCTACTTCTAATAGAAATTTTGAAGGTAGACAAGGACAAGGTGCCAGAACCATTCTTGCTAGTCCATTGGTAGCTGCTGCCACTGCGATCGAAGGAAAAATAATAGACATTACTAAACATTTAAACTAATCGCTATGGATAAGTTTATAAAGTTAACATCTACCGCGATACCCTTACCTATCGAAAATGTAGATACGGATCAAATAATTCCAGCGCGTTTTTTAAAAGCCACCAGTAGAGAAGGCTTCGGAGAGAACCTATTTAGAGACTGGCGTTATCATAAAGATGGAAATAAGAATACTGATTTTGCACTAAATGACACAAAATATAGTGGTAGTATTTTAGTAGCCGGCACTAACTTTGGATGTGGTTCTAGTAGAGAACATGCAGCTTGGGCGATTCATGATTATGGGATCAAAGTAGTGGTGTCCAGTTTTTTTGCAGATATATTTAAAGGAAATTCATTAAATAATGGATTGTTACCGATACAAGTAACTCCGGAGTATCTACAAGAGTTATTTTCTGCGATTGAAAAAGATCCAGCTACCCAAATAGAAGTAGACTTGGAAGCACAAACAATTACCATTGTCTCTTCTAAATCTAAAGCTGACTTCGAAATTAATAGTTACAAGAAAATGTGCTTACTCAATGGATATGATGACATTGACTTTTTAATAAGCAACCAATCAGAAATAGAAGCTTTTGAAAAAGCACGTACCTAAAAGATAAATACATGAAACTAGAAATTGCTGTATTATCCGGAGACGGAATCGGACCAGAAGTTACTGCACAAGCAGTGAAAGCTTTAGAAGCTATTGCACATAGTTTTGATCATACCTTTACTTTTAAGGATGCTTTGGTAGGTGCTATCGCAATTGATAAAACAGGAAATCCATTACCAGAAGAAACACTGCAACTCTGCGCTGATACAGACGCAGTACTTTTTGGAGCTATTGGTGACCCTAAATACGATAATGAGCCTAGTGCTCCTGTTCGTCCAGAGCAAGGGTTATTGCGCTTACGAAAAGAACTCGGTTTATATGCCAATATCCGACCCGTAAAGGCTTATGACACCTTATTAGATAAATCACCTTTAAAGAGAAATATCATTGAAGGTACAGATATCTCTATTTATCGAGAACTTACTGGTGGAATTTATTTTGGTAAGAAACAACTTAATGAAGCAGGGACTGTGGCTTCAGATTTATGCGAATATTCTAAAGAAGAAATAGAACGTATTACGAGATTAGCTTTTAAAGCAGCTCAGAAGAGACGTAATAAGCTTACCTTAGTAGATAAAGCCAATGTTTTAGAATCTTCTAGACTATGGAGAAAAGTAGTTACAGAAATTTCGAAAGAATATTCAGATGTAGATTTAGATTTTCTTTTTGTAGACAATGCAGCGATGCAAATGATCCTAAATCCAAGTCAGTTTGATGTAATCTTAACCGAAAATATGTTTGGAGATATCATTTCAGATGAAGCCAGTGTAATTGGAGGTTCTATAGGATTATTAGCGTCTGCTTCTGTGGGAGATACTTGTTGTATGTTTGAACCGATACACGGATCCTATCCACAAGCAACAGGAAAAGGAATTGCCAATCCAATAGCTGCTATTTTATCTGCCGCTATGTTACTAGAACATTTTGATCTTTTAGAGGAATCACAAGCTATCAAAAATGCAGTAGAGAAGGCTTTAGAATTAAACCTTACCACACCCGATTTAAATAGTATTAATCCATTAACTACGGAAAAAGTAGGAGACTTTATTTATGATTATATTTTAAATCCTGAAGACTCTAACATTAATTTCGAGAATATACACGTAGGACAATCTACGATTATCTAGTATTAGTTATATATTTATTGTTTGTAAAGAGAGCAATCAGAAATATTTTTCTGGTTGCTTTTTTTATATAATCCACTAGGACTTACATCATCCATTGTAAGCCCTTAAAAAATCTAATGATTTTACAATATTCCAATAGTATTTAGATAGATTATTTAACTTCTTATTCCCTACATCAAACAGTGATTACCAAACTTTTTTCAAAAAAAATCCAATTTTAACAGTAACACTTCTTCTTCTTTTGACACTATCTAATGTAACACAATCTAAAAAAGGGAAAACGAATAGATAAAATGAAAAAAGTACTAGTAAAAAGACTACAGAATTTTGTTAATAACAATCTGACTCCTTGCAGATCAGATTTACAAGTAAGGAGTACTTTTGCGCATTTCTATGAGACCCCAAAATAGAAGAGTTATACGATAACATAATCATACTATCAATTTTAAATTATGAAAAAATCATTGTTCTTTTTGTTTGTTCTAATTATTAACATAAGTGTTTTTGGGCAGATGTCAAACAACGCTTTTAATCTAGCTAATGACTATGGAGATTTAAGAATGCGTCGATATATTTCTGGGGATCTAATTTGGAAGCGAGCTCTTGTAAGTGGAAACAATCAACTACTTATCAATTATGGTGGTGATTATCTTAATGGCACTAGAATAATGGGATCTCAGTTACTAATTGATGGACAAGTCAACATTTTAAATGATAACGGATTAAAAATAGACGATTCATCCAGTGGTCTTGCAGGAAACATTAAAATGTCTGATGGTTTTACCAACTTAAACGAAAAGGATGATCTATTATTTGAAACAGATGGTGCTTTTCTTTTTAAGTTAGACAGAAATAGTAATGGGATTTCTAATATTCCTGGCTTCGGTGTTTTCGACAAAAATAATGACAACCTATTTCTTGTAAGAGATAATGGACTAGTAGGAATTGGAACAACAACTCCAAGCCAAAAACTAGACGTAAACGGAACTGCGAAAGTAGGAAATGGTGACTGGGGAGCTTTAATCATTGATGGAAAAGGAAAGAACGATTGGCTATTCAATGCTCATAACGGAGGAGACACTTTTGGTATCCGAACTCAAAGAGATAATGGAGAAGGTAATTGGTCTTATCAAGTAATGACTTTTCAAAGATCTACCGGTAATGTAGGTATAGGCACCACCAATACCCAAGGATACAAATTAGCAGTAGCGGGAAAAGTTGTCGCAGAAGAAATAAAGGTAGCATTATATAATAACTGGCCAGACTATGTATTTGAAGATGCATATACACTACCAACTTTACAAGAAGTAGAAAATCATATTGATCAAAAAGGACATTTGATCAACATTCCATCCGCTGCTGAAGTTGAAGAAAATGGTATGCAATTAGGTGAAATGAATGCTAAACTCCTGGAAAAGATCGAAGAATTGACTTTGTATACGATTGCACAAGAAAAAGAGATTAAAGAATTACAAAAAGTAAAAGCGAAAAATAGTGAGCTCGAAGCAAGACTTGCTAAGATTGAAGCATTATTGTTAGAAAGAAAATAAATCCTAATGACATAAAAAGCAATTCATGAAAAAAGTAATTAGAATAACACTGGTAGCATTGCTATTATATACGGCTTCGTTTTATGGACAGGAATATCCAGGTGCTCCAGTTCCGGATTTTTATCCTACTTCTCCAGAGGCAGCAAGTTTAGGAGCGTATGGTAATATCGATAGAGCATTACAAAGTGGAAATATGAGTTTTTCGGTACCAGTATATACCTTTCAAATGGGATCATACTCGTGGCCCATTGCCCTAAACTATAGTTATGGAGGATTATTATTAGAAGGCAAACCTTCTATCACCGGATTAGGTTGGAATCTTGCAGGTGTAGGTGCAGTAAGACGCGAAGTAAGAGGATTACCAGATGAACACCCAGAAGGATACTACGGACCACGTGATCGTGGTGCTCGAATCAAAGAATATATGAATGGATCAAAATTCTCTTTATCAGAATTAAGGAAATATCTTAATGGAGAATGGGATAAAGAAGTAGACATTTATCATGTGCAAGCAGGTCCAGTATCATTTTCCTATAAAAAAGATGAATATGGAAATCCTGTATACTTATCACAACACAATCATAAGGTTAGCTACAATGATCAAGAAATTACAGTAACAGATGATAATGGTATCATATATACCTTTGCCGACACTGAAAATAATGAACCGTCTGATGCCTCGCCAAGCACTGCTTTTGAGTATACGATTACTTGGAATCTTTCAGAAATTAAATATCCAAATGGTCGTACATTAACTTTTAATTATATCGATGATCAATATCTAAGTTATGATTTTTATGCCAGCGGATCGGTACGTTATTTTCCTAATGGATTACAAGATGGAACTGGAGGGACAGGTCCTACTTATGGCACAGGAACATACCAGGATGGCGTAAACCAATCTGTCATCAAAAGAAAGATCTTAAAAACCATAACCTCCTCTGATGCCACCTTACTTACTTTTTCGATTACCCCAATTGCAGGTAGAAAACTGTATGATGGCATCTCGGTATCTAAACAAAGTAATATAGACGCTTATACATTTTCTTATGATGGCGCAAGAGATATGTTAACTCAGGTAACCAAAGACGGACAACTCCTATTTGGGTTCGAATATTATGATCAAAACGATATGCCAGGCTTTATAGACAATATCAATGATCGTGCTCGGGCACAGGACGATTGGCGATTTTATAATGCTGCGGCTAATGCTGCGGCTCTAAACGTACCTTCATCCTCCTACCTGGCTAATAAAGCTCCTAATTTTGTTGCTACTCGAAAAGGTGCCATGAAAAAAATCATATATCCTACTGGTGGATATTCTATTATAGATTATGAACAAAATCAAATTAATGAAGTCTATAATCAGCCTTCATCTAATAATACAAACCCATATGCCAATGTATCTTTTAACAGACAAATTTTATTAAAGTTACAATCTGATAATAGTGCTTCTGCTCCTGAGGTTAAAACTTCGACATTTACTAAAACATTTGATCAGCCAGTAGTTGCAACAATATCATCGGCTATAAGAGGTACTCTACAAAGCAGTCACCTTACTATGAGCATTTCACGAACAAGTACTTGCCCTGCAAATATTAATCCAATAACTGGTGAAGAAGAAGTTACTGTAAATCCTATCAGTGATGATTATTATGTAAATGCACCTCATTTTCGAAGTATCTTAAATGAAAGCATTCCACAAATGTGTCCAACTTTGGGGGAAGAATTTGGACCTGACAATGATGATCCGGGATATTATACATTTTCACATACTTCTGGTGGTAGAATCGTTATCAAACCAGGAACTTATACTTTTAGAATCTCTAACGATTATAATCGTAGCTCCGACGCTTATGGAGAAATCAAAGTGCGTTTCTATGAACCACCTGCAAGTGGAACTATCGTAGGAAGTGAAATCAATGTGGATGTTGGTGGTATAAGAGTAGAGAAAATACAACACTACACCGATAACAATAGCATTTCAAAAACCCAATATTTTGATTATGCCACAGAAATTGGTGGATCTTCTGGATTACTTCTTAACAAGTTCGAAGAGGTACCTTTTAATGTAGTTACATATACCCCATCTCCTTTTGTTGATTCTAATCAACCTATAAGAACTGAGTATACCGATATTGCTTATCGCTTAAACCGATTTAACTCTTTAACGGTAAATCAAAGTGCTCCTGTGTATTACACGCATATCAAAGAATATGATAGTTTTATTTTAGAAGAAGTAACAGATTCTGATAATGATTCTGACTTACCACCTATATTCGATCCTTTAACAAATGAAGATGGAACACTTGTATATTCCGAAATTGGAAATACCAGCAGCTCTACTAATTATATTCGTAAGTATCCTAATGGATATAAGCTTACCGTGTTTGAAGCACCCGCACAAAACTACGATTTCGAACATCCTAATTATCCACAAAATCAAGATCTGGATAAAGGAAGAGTAAAACTATCTGTTGTCTACAAAGGAGGAGACGAAACTAGCAAAGTACAACAGAGCGAAACCCAATATAAACAATTCAGAGGTTTGGTGGACCAAGATTATCAGGATTACAATAACGATCATCCTTGGAGTTTAAAAATTGTACAAAAATTAAATATTGTAGCCGATTGTACAATTCCTGGAGCTTGTGACCTTAATCCTATTCCTTCACAAGAACACTATCAAATCGATCGATATATCATTAAACCTTATCGAGAGGTACTTACGCGCTATAAACCACTTACTTCGGTAAGCACTAGTTATTTTAATAAAGATGGTGTACAGCAAATCGTAACCAATAGGAGTACAAACCTATATAATAGTAATTATGCCATTGCAGAAACTACTGTAACAGATTCTCATGGAGATCAGATCAGAACAGTACTTAAATATCCCTACAACAGTCTTACTGATTTTACAAATTTAAGTACCGAAGCATCGAATACTATTACTGCATTAAAATCTGCAAATCGTATCGGTACTCCAATCCAAACAGAAGCTTACAAAAAGGAAGGCAATACGGAAACCTTACTCTATACCCAAAGAACCGATTACAAATCATGGGGAGATAACATTTCTGGTGATGTGTTATATGCTCCAGAAACCACTTGGATCGCTAAAAGAAATGATGATTTAGAAAAACGCCTTTCCTATTTTGGGTATGACGCTTATGGAAATCCAATTTCCGTCGCACAAGAAGATGGTACTCATATTTATTATATCTGGGGATATCAAGGGCAACAACCTATTGCAAAGATTACAAATTTTACTATGGCCCAAGCAGCCAATATACAATCTTTAATCGATGATGCTATAGCTGCGGCGGATGCAGATTTTAACCGACCTACAGGAACGTCTGGCACCGAAGCAGCATTGCGCGAAGCTCTTGAATATATCCGTACAGACCCTCAATTAGAGAATGCACAAATGAGCTACTACACCTACGATCCAATGATTGGAGTAACCAGTATGACTGATCTACGAGGATATACCATGTATTATGAATACGATGCTTTAAACAGGCTTATCGCTGTTAAAGATGCAGACGGAAATCTGGTATCAGAAAACAAGTATAACTACAAAAACTAAGAAACAGATGAAAAAATTATTTCCATACATAACTGTTGCCTTACTTTTTGTAGGGATCTCAGTACATAGTCAGGTAGCAGATACGGTAACCATACAGGATGAAACCATTACTTCATCCAGTGATCCTGCTTTACTAAATGTAAAAGCTGGACAAAGTATTATTATCAAACCGACCACTTGGATACAACCGGGAACGGTATTTTCTGCAGTAATCACAGAAGATCCATACCTATTACCTGCCTTAGACACCAATGAAAATTATGTATTTACACGAGTATATCAGAGTGAAAAGACAAATTTTGATCAGGTAAATAATAATAGCGATGTTATCGAAAGCATTACCTATTTTGATGGACTCGGAAGAGCTAAGCAGCAGATTGGTATCAAAGCTTCAAATGACAAAAAAGATATTGTAACACATATTGTATATGATGCATACGGAAGGCAAGACAAACAATATTTACCTTTTGAAAAATCCAGCAGCACCGTTGGTGCGTATAACCCAGTGAATGTTATTACCGATATCAATGCGTATTACAAAAGCAAATACGGTAGCGATTTTGCAGGAATTGATCAGGATGATACAACCAACTTTAATGCCTATTCCGAAAACATCTTCGAACCTTCTCCACTAAATCGTGTATTAGAACAAGGCGCTCCTGGAAAAGATTGGAAAGCAGATCCCGAATCAGATACTGATCATACCATTAAGTTTGACTGGCATGCCAATGAAACAGATGAAGTAGCTTATTTTTGGGTGAATTTCCATGAAGGAAACACCGAAGTTCCTGTTTTGGTACAGGAAGGAAATTATGACCCAAACGAACTTTTGGTAAATACTACCAAAGATGAAAACTGGCAACCAGGACAGACGCATCCTAATGATCATACGACCAGAGAGTATAAAGACAAACTTGGCAGAGTGATCCTAAAACGCACTTTTAATGATGGTGTCGAACATGATACTTATTATGTATATGATGATTTTGGGAATCTAACCTATGTCATTCCTCCAAAAGTGGATATTACAGATAATGTATCGGATATAGAACTTGCAGAACTGTGCTATCAATACATTTATGATTACAGAAATAGATTGGTAGAGAAGAAAATACCAGGAAAAGGTAGAGAATATATTATTTACAATAAATTAGATCAACCCATACTTACACAAGATGCTGTACAAAGACCAAATCGTCAATGGTTATTTACCAAATATGATGCGTTTGGAAGAGTAGTTTTTACAGGGTTAGAGACTTTTCCTTGGGATACTACAAGAGCTGGATTACAACAAAATCTAGACAACGATACAGATGCAGCACAATATGAGGCAAAAACAGATGACACTTCCATTCTCGTTAATGGAACTAGACTCTATTATAGTAATATTACGTTTCCCGGTGGAGGAGAAATACATACTATAAACTATTATGACAATTATACCTTTGATCACTCTGTTACGAATCCAGGTACCGTATTAGACCAAACTGTAACTTCTGAAGTTAAAGGATTACCTACAGGAACCAAAGTACGTATATTAGGCACAGATGATTGGATTACCACAGTAACCTATTACGATGCCAAAGGAAGACCGATTTATGTGCATAGTACCAATGAATATCTAAATACCGTAGATATTATAGAATCTCGATTGGATTTTGCTGGGAAGGTATTAGAAACCAAAACTACCCATACCAAAGGAAGCAACGCTCCTATTGTTACCGTAGATACGTTTACCTATGATCATATGGGCAGATTGTTAGATCAAAAACAAACGATTAACAATCAAGCTCAAGAACATATGGTAGCCAATACCTATGATGAGCTTGGACAATTAGCATTCAAAGAAGTTGGCGGTGGATTGCAAAAAGTAGATTATACCTATAATGTACGTGGATGGTTAAAAACCATTAATGAAGGAACCACCAATAATGGAGATCTGTTTGGATTTGCAATTAACTATAATACGGTAGAAGGACGTTATGATATTCCTAAACTTTATAACGGAAACATTGCCCAAACCATTTGGAAAACTGCCAATGATAATATTAAAAGATCTTATGGGTATGAATATGATCCACTAAACAGGATAAAAGAAAGTTATTTTAGATATAACGAAAATCTTACAGATGCTTCTCTTAGATCATATGATGTAAGAAATATTGACTATGACAAAAATGGAAATATAAGTTCTCTTATCAGATACAATGAGATGGGAACTAATGATATTATGGATAACCTATCTTATGAATACGACTCTGGAAACAAACTATCCAAAGTTACCGATAGTGGTAATAGTACTATTGGTTTTATCGATGGCACCAACACCAACGATGATTATGTTTATGATCTAAACGGAAACATGACCATCGATCGTAATAAAGGAATTACTGGGATTAGCTATAATCACTTAAACCTACCAACTGCTGTAGCAATAAATGATCAGGCAAGATCTCACGTGGGAAATATTAGCTATATTTACGATGCCACTGGAATGAAATTAAAAAAGATCGTTTCTGGTGGAAGTTCTTTAACAACAGAATATGCTGGTAACTATATCTATGAAAATGGTCAGTTACAGTTTATGAGCACAGCTGAAGGGTATGTAGAACCAGTATTTGCAAGCAATGGCGTGGCAATCTCATCCTTTGACTACATCTACCAATATAAAGACCATTTAGGAAATATTCGACTATCCTACGCAGACAAAGACGATGACGGAAAAATAGACGTGCTAAGAAATGATGTAGACGTAGATGGAGATAATGACTATGCAAATGAGATCTTAGAAGAAAATAATTATTATCCTTTTGGATTAAAACATCAGGGATATAATAGTCTTATCACAAGCACAAATCCTGCATTAAAGTATAAGTATAATGGAAAAGAATTGAATGAAGAATTAGGGCTTGATTGGCATGATTATGGTGCCAGAAATTATGATGCAACTTTAGGAAAGTGGATGAATATTGATCCTTTAGCTGAAAAGTATTTTAGTTTTTCTTCGTATAATTATGTCTTAAATAGTCCTATTAACTCCATTGATCCAGATGGAATGGACGTATATATCTTGTTTTATACTCAAGGTAATGATCACGGAGACCAAGCCTTTTTATCAGCAGCTGAAACTAGAAAAAAGAATATTGAAGAAAGAGATGGATTTAATAGTGATGAAGACATTGTTTTAATGATAGGTATCTCGGATATTAGTGATATCAAAGATCAGGTTGAAGGAGTAATTGAAAATTATAGTGAAAAATATGGTAAAACTGTTGAGGTAGGTATTTGGTCACACGCTGGATTAGACGGTCCAATTGGTACGGAAAGCACTTCTGAGAATAATATTGGTTATAATCAAATGTCTATAGAAGGCTGGAGTAACATTAATTTTAATTGGAAGCAAAATGAGTCGAGTTCTTGTAACTTATATGGATGCAATACTGCGAATCAAGAAGCAAGTCAAGGACTTTCCTTTGCTAAAAAGCTATCTAGACTTGGGAATTTTGAAGATGTAAATGTAAGTGGTCAATCCACCTCTTCTTATCCTTCAACTTCAGCAACTGAAAGACAGACAACACTCACTAGAAGTAGCCAAAATCCAAAACTAGGTTTTGGAATTGGAGAGACATACATGGTGGGAGGAAATAAAGGCGAAGGTTCTAATGCAATGTGGTTTACTTCAGGTCCTTATCCTACAGCGAATCCCATGCATACTTTTGTAAATGGTAAATTTAAAGAATCTGGATTTAAACCTAATGATAAATGAAAAAATCTAAGTGGCTATTAATTATACTTTTTTGTTTGATTCTTTTTTCATGTAATAAGAATGAAATCAATATCGCAACAAATGATAACTTAAATAGAAATGATTTTAAAATTGAACTGGAAGTCTTAACGGAACCCGAATTCTTGACTAAACATTATATTTTTGAAAACGGTATCTTTAAGGATATACCTAATGCATATGGGGAAAATGATTGGCGTATCTATTATAAAGACAGTCTAATTTTTAAGTTCAGACACTTTAAGACTAATAGAAATGAATTGCACAATTATACATTTAAATTCGAACAAATGAATAATAAAATAGTTTGTGATGTATCTATTTTAGGAACAAACAAGCTATCAATAAATAGTGAAAATTAATAATTCGTATTACAAGCGCGGATTTATAATCCGTGCAAACTTTACAAAACAAAGAGATTGTATTGTCCTGAAATAGATTTACAAAAACAAAAGCTGTGATATGATCACCACAGCTTTTTTGTTTTTCGTAACTTACCCATATGAAAAGTGTAATATTGTCTTTATTATTCATACCCCTAATCTCCTATACTCAAGATTTAACTGAACACAGATGGCAAGATCGTTTGATCATCATTTCTGCAGACTCATATCAACATCCAAAATTATTAGAACAAGTAAAAGAGTTTCAAAATAAAACAGAAGAGCTAGCTGATAGAAAACTGATCATATACCAAATAACACCTACATCGTACATAAAAGGAATTGAGAACAACCAACCAACAAAAAACAGTACACTTTATAAAAAATACAATACTACTAATAAAACCTTTAAAGTCATACTGATCGGATTGGATGGTGGTAGTAAATCAAAATCTAATAAAGTCGTTTCTGCTGCCCAAATTTTTGATCAAATCGATCAAATGCCGATGCGCAGGCAAGAAATAAAGTTGAAAAATTAATCGTTAGTATATGATACCTGTATCTTGTGGATTCCAGAACAAGTCTGGAATGACATAATTGATATTATAGGACCAGCTTAAGAGTTATCATTCCGACCGAGGTTCTCGATATAATTTTTCTACATTCTATTTCGAAAAACCAACCGAACTGACCATTTAATGAGTAATACAGTCTTCAGAGAAC
>NZ_JBSWZK010000016.1:0-47581 GCF_054054605.1 Aquimarina sp. 433 | reverse complement strand
TAATTTTAAAGGATCATCAACGTCTCATCGAGTGTTTTTACATAGCCGTAGCGGAGTAAAAATGTATCGAGATGTAATAAACCTAACATTCTAAAAAAGGATCTCGATATAATTTTTCTACATTCCATTTCGAAAAACCACTCGAACTGACCATTTAATGAGTAATACAGTCTTCAGAGAACTAATTTTAAAGGATCATCAACGTCTCATCGAGTGTTTTTACATAGCCGTAGCGGAGTAAAAATGTATCGAGATGTAATAAACCTAACATTCTAAAAAAGGATCTCGATATAATTTTTCTACATTCTATTTCGAAAAACCACTAGAACTGACGGTTCTTTAAAAACGGTTATCCTTTCAAATACTCCAATACATTCGCTTCTATCCTACTCTGGATATTGGAAACATCTGCTTTTTCAAAGGTAGTACCAGTAATATTTTCAAAGAGTTCTATATAACGATCAGATACAGAATTGATGTATTCTTCCGACATTTCAGGAATCTGTTGTCCCTCTTTCCCTTGGAAACCGTTGCTAATGAGCCACTGTCTAACAAACTCTTTAGACAATTGCTTTTGTGGTTCTTCATTCTCTTGTCGTTCTTTGTATCCTTCTGCATAAAAATAACGCGATGAATCTGGTGTATGGATCTCATCAATTAAGACAATTTTTCCATCTTTCGTTTTTCCAAACTCATACTTCGTATCTACCAAGATCAATCCACGCTCTGCAGCAATTTCAGTTCCTCTTCGGAATAACTTTCGAGTGTAATCTTCTAATACCAAATAGTCTTCTTCAGAGACAATGCCTTTAGCCAAAATTTCTTCTCTAGAGATATCCTCATCATGCTCTCCATTATCCGCTTTGGTAGATGGTGTGATAATCGGTTCTGGGAACTTATCATTTTCTTTCATCCCTTCTGGCATAGGAACACCACACAACATTCTTTTTCCAGCTTTATATTCTCTGGCAGCATGACCAGATTGATATCCTCTGATTACCATTTCTACCTTAAAAGGTTCGCATAAATGCCCAACCGCTACATTAGGATCGGGTGTAGCAATCAACCAATTAGGCACTAAATCTTCGGTAGCTTTCATCATTTGCGTAGCAATCTGATTTAGAATTTGCCCTTTAAACGGAATTCCTTTTGGCATGACTACATCAAAAGCAGACAACCGATCGGTAGCGATCATGACTAACAATTCGTCATTAATATTATAAACTTCTCTTACTTTTCCTTTATATACTGATTGCTGACCCGGAAAATTATAATTGGTATTTGTGATGGTATTCTTCATTGTGATTCCTATTGGAGAATTATTATAAATATTAAGTTTTACTTACTACTACTCTCCAGTTGCTTTAATTTTAAATGTCTTTTAAAAGAGGTAATCATTTTGGTTAATTCAGTGATATCCCCTCTATTCAATTCGTCTTGTTCTTCGGTAATAAAACCTCTTAATCGTGCTTTGGTGCTGCAAACAATACACTCATGTGCGCGATCCCAAGCGATTTGCAAATAGTTATTAAATTGATCATTAGAACTTGCCGAACCTTCGGCTATGTGTAGCGCAATAGCATCAGCCGCTATCGTAAACTGCGATGCTAATCGATTGGCTTCTTCTTTAGGAAACGCCTGAACCTGATCATGTACAGACTCACCAAAATCGATTGCTTTGTTATAAATAATTAAGTCCTCGAACTTAAAATGATATATACTTTTCAACGTACTACTTTTTAACTCAGAATTAGATGTTACAATACTTCAAAAACAAATCTACCATCTAACCATTTCGGTTTTCGATCTCTTTGTAGGCTGCAATTACCTTTTTCACCAATTTATGACGGATTACATCTTTGTCATCCAAATGAATGATTCCGATTCCAGAGATGCCTTTTAATACCAACAAAGCTTCTTTTAATCCAGAAGTTACTCTACGCGGTAAATCTATCTGTCCTGGATCCCCTGTAATCATAAACTTAGCATTCTTACCCATTCGTGTTAAGAACATCTTCATTTGCGCATGGGTAGTATTTTGTGCTTCATCCAAGATCACAAATGCGTTATCCAAGGTACGACCACGCATAAACGCCATTGGTGCTATCTGAATAACTCCTTTCTCTATAAAACTCTCTAGCTTTTCTGCAGGAATCATATCCCGTAACGCATCATACAGTGGTTGCATATAGGGATCTAGTTTTTCTTTTAGATCTCCTGGTAAAAAGCCAAGATTTTCACCAGCTTCAACTGCTGGTCTGGTTAGTATAATTCTTCGTACTTGTTTTTCCTTCAATGCTTTTACCGCTAGCGCAACACCGGTATACGTTTTACCAGTTCCTGCAGGACCAATCGCAAAAACCATATCATTCTTATTGGTCAATTCTACCAATTTGCGCTGATTAGCTGTTTGTGCTTTGATTAGTCTACCGCCTACTCCATGTACCAAGGTTTCTCCACTACCAACAGACGTTTCGTAATCCGCTTTACTATCGCTGGTTAATACACGCTCAATAACATTTTCATCGAGTTTATTGTATTTTCCAAAATGCTCTAAAAGCATATTTAGGCGCATATCAAACTCTTCGAGCATATCTTCATCACCATATACCTTTAGTTTACTTCCTCGAGCAACAATTTTCAGTTTAGGAAAATATTTCTTTAATAATTGAATATTACTGTTTTGGAGTCCGAAAAACTCTCTTGGATTGATTTCTGTTAGTTCAATAATAAGTTCGTTCAAAAGCTATAGTAATTTTTAGTATGATTTGTTTTTTGGATTGACTAAGTTTGTGCTCCCAATGGCTATCGGGATTATTTGAAGTTTTTGTCGGGGAATCAAAAATGAAAATGATAGTACAAGTTGAATTTTAGTAATAATCATATAATGCGTATAGTAGTCTAATATGATAAACTCGTAGGTTTTTATTAATAGATTTCTCGATTCAAAAAAACTTTGAATAACTTCTTAGCAAATTTACATATTTTTAAGCGCTTATAATCAAAAGATATTAACAATTCTTATCGATGCCAATAATAACTTTAACTACAGATTTCGGAATCAAAGATCACTTTGTGTCTGCGGTTAAAGGTGCTATCTATACCGAATTACCAGAAGCTACAATTGTTGATATTTCGCACGAGATTTCTCCTTTTCATATTACAGAAGCAGCATATATTATTCAAAATGCCTACAAAAGCTTCCCAAAAGGCAGTATTCATATCGTAGGAATCGACAGTGAACTCAATCCAGAAAATAAACATATCGCTGTTTTATTAGATGATCACTACTTTATCTGCGCCAATAATGGATTGATTTCTTTAATTGCTTCAGAATTTCGACCCGAAAAAATTGTAGAAATCAATATCCATGATGCCATCGGAACTAAC
Organism: Aquimarina sp. 433; assembly: GCF_054054605.1. Classification (NCBI taxonomy): domain Bacteria; kingdom Pseudomonadati; phylum Bacteroidota; class Flavobacteriia; order Flavobacteriales; family Flavobacteriaceae; genus Aquimarina; species Aquimarina sp. 433. The sequence continues at coordinate 44,191 of NZ_JBSWZK010000016.1, read as the reverse complement.
TTCCCGGTACTTGATGTTTTTGTAGCGGTGGCTTGTCATATCGCACGAGGAGGTACTCTTGAGGTAATCGGTAAACCTACAGCCGAAATAAAACTTATTAAAGGAATAACTCCTATCGTAAATCTTGGCGACAAGCAGATCGTAGGAAGTATTATATACATCGATAATTATGGCAACCTTATCACCAATATCACTCGTAAACTTTTTGAGGATATTGGCAAAGGAAGAAGCTTTAAGATTACAGCCAGAAGCGCAGTATTTAGCAAAATCTATGAGCGTTATAGCGATGCCATCAATTTTGATATAGAGAAAAGTAAACGTGAAGAAGACGGTAAGAAATTAGCGGTTTTCAACTCTTCTGGATATTTAGAATTAGCGATCTACAAGAGTAATCCCAGAACCGTTGGTGGTGCTTCTAGCCTATTTGGATTATATTTTAGAGACACGGTTAGCATTACTTTTGAATGATCATATTATAACAATGGCGTTCGAGCGGGCTATCCGTTATATCTTTTTTCTTTACCCTTTTTCCTGAAGATTCAACTCTATTGAGAAAAAAGTATGCCACTGCTATCCCTAACGCAAAAACTTTGTAGCTTTGCTCATCCAGTTATATAAAAATGATCATACGCATTGTAAAATTAGGTTTCGTACCTGAACAGATAGACGCTTTTTTAGAAAATTTTGAAAAAAACAAAGATAAAATCCGAAATTTTGAAGGTTGTAAACATCTGAAACTGATTAGAGATATACACCAAACGAATCAATTTTTCACCTATAGCCATTGGGAATCTGAAGAACATCTCAATAACTATCGTAACTCTGCGTTATTTAAAGATATTTGGGCAAACACCAAAACTAAGTTCAATCAAAAACCAGAAGCTTGGAGTGTGGAAAAAATTGAAGAATTGTAACACCAAGATATAGGAACAGTACAAACAAAATCCTTATTTTCACCTCCTAATAACTTACATCAAAAGAGAGTACCAGCATATGCTTGCAATCATAAGAAAAGAGATTAATACATTTTTTGCATCCGCTGTAGGATATTTAGTGATCAGTATATTTTTAATTCTTAATGGTCTTTTTCTGTGGGTTTTTAAAGGTCAGTTTAATATCCTAGATAGTGGTTTCGCTAGTTTAACGCCTTTCTTTTTAGTGGCGCCTTGGATTTTATTGTTTTTAATTCCGGCAGTAACCATGCGTAGTATTGCCGAAGAGAGAAAACAAGGCACCTTAGAATTACTACTTACCAAACCTATTAAAAATTGGCAACTAGCTCTAGGAAAATATTTAGGAAGCTTAGCATTAATCTGCATCGCATTACTACCTAGTTTGTTGTATGTTATTACTGTTTATCAATTGGGTAACCCCGTTGGAAGTTTAGATAGCGGTAGTACTATAGGTTCCTATATTGCACTCTTATTATTGGGTGCTACCTACACCTCGATAGGAACCTTTGCTTCATCGTTAACTAATAACCAAATTGTCTCCTTTTTGATAGGACTTTTTCTGTGCTTTCTATTTTACTTTGGATTTAGTGGATTAGCCAATTACCAACTATTAGGTGCTGGTGATTATACCGTAGAACAAATCGGAATTCAATTACATTACGAGCGTATTAGTCAAGGAATTTTAGATACCAGAGATATTATCTATTTTTTGAGTATCATTTCGATTTTTATATTTCTTACATCGATTATTCTAAGTAAAAATACTAAGAAAACCATTAGTAAGCTTGCTTCTTTTGCCACCATTACAGTGGTAATTATCAATCTTCTAGGATCGTCATTTTATAATCGTTTTGACCTTACAGCAGATAAGCGATTTACACTATCGGAAGCGACGAAAAAACTATTAAAAGAAGCCGAAGTACCCATTGCGATTGATATACTTTTGGATGGTGACTTTCCATCAGAGTTCAGAAGATTACAAAATGAAACCAAACAAATAGTAGAGGAATTTAACTCGATTAATCCAAAGATTCAGTACGTCTTTACAAATCCTTTAGAAGAGGAAGAATTTAGAAAAGAAACACTCGAAGAATTACAGCGCCTGGGACTTACACCAATGGAAGTAAGTGTACAAGAAAGTGGTAAAACAGAAATCGAAACTGTAGTGCCATGGGCAATCATGAATTACCAAAAGCGAAGTGTAAAAGTCGCTTTGGTAAAAAACACCATTGGAGCCACTACCGAAGAACGTGTAAATAATTCTATACAGCAGTTAGAATATGTTTTTGCCGATGCGCTTAAAAAACTAATCCATCCAAAGAAACACAAAATCGCAGTACTTAAAGGAAACGGACAACTGCCGGATGGAAAGATTGCTGATTTTATTAAAACATTACAAGAGTATTATTTTGTTGGCGCTTTTACTTTAGATTCCGTAGCATCGAATCCTAAGAAAACCTTAGAAGATTTACAAAAATTTGATTTACTAATCAATGCAAAACCGACGGAAGCATTTTCTGAAAATGAAAAATATGTAATGGACCAGTTTATCATGGATGGTGGTAAATCATTATGGATGGTAGAATCTGTAGCAATGGAAATTGATAGCTTGTTCAAACCTCAGTCCAAAGGATCTGCAATTGCCTTTATGCAAGATCTACGATTAGGAGATGCTTTATTTTCGTACGGAGTACGTATTAATCCAGTATTAGTAAATGACTTATACTCTGCCCCCCTCATGCTTGCCTCTGGAGAAGGAAATAATACACAGTTTACACCTCATCCTTGGTACTATGCATCACTAACTAAAAGTAACAGCAATCACCCAATTGTAAAAAATATTGAATCTGTAAAGTTCGAGTTCTCGAACCAGATCGACACGCTTAAAAATGATGTAAAAAAGACCGTATTATTAACGAGCTCCGAACGTTCCAAATTGGAAGGAATTCCTGCAGAAATCAAACTAGACAATATCATCGGACAAAAACCTGATATGGAAAGTTATACAGAAGGAACACATAATCTGGCGGTGCTCTTAGAAGGAAACTTTAAATCAGCTTATAAAGACAGAGTAAAACCTTTTTCATTAAGTGATAATAAAGATCAAAGTGAAGACACAAAAATGGTAGTTATTGCGGATGGTGATGTGATCAAAAATGGAATCAGAAAAGGAAGACCGATTACTCTTGGATATGACCCGTATCTAAATCTACAATATGGTAATAAAGAGTTTCTTTTAAATACGGTAAATTATTTGCTAGACGATTCTGGTTTAACCGAAGTAAGGGGAAAAGAGATAAACATTGCTTTTCTAAATATAGAAAAAGTGGTAGCAACTCGAACCTTATGGCAAGTTATCAATATCGTAGTTCCTTTAGTTCTTCTTGGACTTTTTAGTCTATTCTTCTTTTGGTTGAGAAAAAGAAAATATACCCGATAGTAAGCATACTTAAAACCACAAAACTGATGAGGCTGTCAAAAGAGTATTTAAAACTTGTATTTGTTAGTCTGAGCCTGTCGAAAACAAATTAAAAACCAATAAATTAAAACTTCGACAAGCTCCTTTAGATTTGTTTTTAGATACTTATAAAAGAGAAAGGAAACAAAAGTAACCTATGAAAAGACTCTAAGTTTTAAGAATTAACGAGAACACCATTTTTATCTAGTGTAAATTCCTCCATAAATCTACAATCAGTTGTACTTCTAAAGTGTTATGAAAATGTTATTTAACTATTTTAGAAACCACTACATTATCAAAATGCTTATCTTCTTAATATGAATGGATTATCATATTTAGAAGGAATCAAAAAACAATTTTTGTACTATAAATCCTTAGGAGAACGAACAATAGACCAATTAGATGAAGACATGTTATTTTGGCAATATAATGAGGAAAGTAATAGCATAGCCATTATTGTAAAACACCTTTGGGGTAATATGAAATCCAGATGGACTGATTTTTTAACTACGGATGGTGAAAAGGAATGGAGAGCTCGTGATCAAGAGTTTGAAAACGATATACAATCTAAAGAAGAATTATTAGAGAAATGGAATGAAGGATGGCAATGTTTATTTGATGCCCTAGATAATGTAAATGACGCAAATTTTGATCAACCGATCTATATCCGAAATATCGAACATTCGATTACTGAGGCTATTAATAGACAATTAGCTCATTATTCTTATCATATAGGACAAATTGTATTTCTTGGAAAAATGATTTGTGATCAAGATTGGAAATCTCTATCCATTGCCAAAGGAACATCCAACTCCTATAACGAAAAACGATTTGCACAACCAAGGCACAAGGCTCATTATACGGATAAATTAATGGATGACGAATAATATTATCAAAACCTTAGATTCCATCCATTTCTTTTGTTTTTTTATCCCAGGCTTTTACAAAATCTGTAGTAAATAATACTTCGCTAGAACTCTTAATCTTTTGGAGCCATTTCTTTTGTTTAGGGCTTAAAAACTGTTGTGTAGGACGACCATCTCCAAGAGCACTATTTATTTTTGTTTTCTGAAGTTCTGTAAGCGGTAGATATACAAATTTAGTTTGTTGTAAGTAGTAATGAATATCCTTTGGCGATGATCGGTAAGACTTATTATGATCCATCAAACTCATCCCACTAGATTTCGCATAATTATCTAGCTCTTTTTTAGTTATTTCATTAGAATTATAAACCACTTCTACTACTTCACTATGATCCATGAATCCTGATTCTGTACTAAGTACTTCGGGCAGTCTTCCTAATTCTTTTTCACCACTCCAAAAACAAGACATTCTGTAATAAGCCTTTTGGGTATTTGTGGCTAATAGTTCTTTTTCTAATAAGTTGATGTATTCTGGCACTACTTTTCCTCTTTTCTGCAAAGCTTCTATAATGCGTTGCGTTAAGGAAATCGCTTCATAGTCATTACCTAATCTTTCCACAATATTATTCCCATTATAATCTACAATACGAACTACAGGATTATTCCAACTGGGTTCTTTATATTTTTTCAATATTTCTGCATCCTTCCCTTTTTTATTATTAAAAATAGCTAAGGGAATAAAAGAGTTTTCAATTGCTTCTACCATCAATGGATGACTAAGTACATTATGACCAAAATTACGACAGGTACTGCAACCTGGCACTTCCTGAAATAAGATCAACACATCCTTGTTTTCCTTTTCGGCAAGTTCTAAGGCTTTGTCATAATCCCGTAACCAGGTCACTTTTCCTAATTCTTCACTTTGGTTATTAGGATTTGTCTTTTGCTGTGCAAAAAGTAACTGCCCAAGAAATAGTAGTAATAGGGAATACTGAAATTTAGATGCCATTATTATCTGAATAAGAATTTTACCGATCAGTCGAATCCTAAGAAGAAAACTAACAAAAATACATTTCACTAACATCTTAATACATTTCCACTATATAAAGTAGTTCTAAACTTGGTAGCCAACCTATTTTTAAGCATTCAAAATCATAACCAGCTCATAGATAATAACAATCACATTCGATAGTGTATCATTTGATATCAAAGAATTTTTAAGTTATCTAAACAACCAATCGAGGATAGTCGATAACTCCTACCCGTTTGTTAATAACTAACGTTTTTAGAATGCCAACAAGCTTGGAGATTACAATTATATTTGCGTTAGCCATTTTTATAATGACCACTGCAAAACAGTATTAATCTAAAAAATTAAACGGGTGAAATTCATAGTTTCCAGTTCGTATTTATTAAAACAACTTCAAGTATTAGGTGGAGTAATTAATAACAGCAATACTTTACCAATTCTAGATAATTTTTTATTTGAATTAGATAACAACTCCTTAACCGTTTCGGCTTCAGACCTAGAAACTACTATGTCAGCTAAGTTAGAAGTAGAATCTGGAGACGAAGGAATTATTGCTGTTCCTGCAAAGTTACTATTAGAAACATTAAAGACATTCCCAGAGCAACCACTTACATTTGTTGCGGGGGATAATAATACTATAGAGATTAGTTCTAACCACGGTAAATATGCACTTGCTTATGCCGATGGTGAAGAATTTCCAAAGGCAGTAGAATTAGAAGATCCTAGTGCTACGAATGTGATGGGTGACATTCTTGCTACTGCTATTAGTAAAACTATATTTGCTACAGGTAATGATGACCTTAGACCTGTAATGAGTGGAGTGTTCTTTCAGTTTTCTACAGAGAGTTTAACCTTCGTAGCTACTGATGCTCATAAACTGGTAAAATATTCTAGAGAGGATGTAAAAGCTTCTCAGTCCGCAGAATTTATTATGCCGAAGAAACCACTAAACCTTCTAAAAGGTATATTGGCAGGAAGTGATACTGATGTTCTTATAGAATATAACGAGTCTAATGCGAAATTTACTTTTGATGAAACACAATTGATTTGTAGACTTATCGATGGTAAATATCCAAATTATGAAGCAGTAATCCCTAAAGAAAACCCTAACAAGCTTAGTATTGCTCGCACACAATTCTTAAATTCTGTACGTAGAGTTTCTATATTCTCGAATAAAACGACGCACCAGATCAGATTAAAAATTGCTGGGGCAGAATTAAATATCTCTGCAGAAGATATCGATTATTCTAATAAAGCTGAAGAGCGTCTAACTTGTGATTACCAAGGAGATGATATGCAGATAGGTTTTAATTCTCGTTTCTTAAGCGAAATGCTAAATAACTTAAATGCTGATGATGTGCAATTAGAAATGTCATTACCAAACAGAGCCGGAATCTTAACTCCGACAGATGGATTAGATGAAGGAGAAAGTGTTACGATGCTTGTAATGCCAGTAATGCTAAATAATTAAAAAAATACATCTTTATTATATCAAACAGAGTCCGATTATGAATTGTAATCGGACTCTTATTTTATACTTTTGTACGTACTCTAAGACTTTAACCATACATGGATATTGCCAACATCTTCAAAGGTTATCATATAGGTAAAGAACATCAACGAATGATTGATGAAAAACTTACTAAGATTACTATTTCCAAAGGAGAAAACTTATTATTTCCTGGTGACACTACCTCGTATCAATATTATGTAGTTCATGGATGTTTGCGATCCTATTTTACCGATATATCTGCTAAAGAACACACTATACAGTTTGCCATTACTGATTGGTGGATAAGCGATTACACTTCTTTTTTTAAAAAGGAAATAGCTATACTCCAGATAGAATGTCTACAGGATGCTGTTTTATTAAAGCTCTCCAGAGATGATATGAATGAAATCTGTGTCACGATCCCAGGAATAGAAGAATATTTTAGATTTAAAACAGAATCTTACATCGGATCCTTCCAAAGGAGAATCATAGGAGATTTATCCAAAACAGCAAAAGAAAGATATCTGGATTTTGTAAATACCTATCCAAATATAGAACAGCTAGTCAAAAATTATCATATCGCTTCTTATCTTGGTATCACTTCAGAAAGCCTTAGCCGAATACGAAAAGAAATAGCACGAAATTAAATTCATTTCTTATCATACATCAATTTTTTGGTTATCACATTATAGTAATTTTGAAAAGTTATATGTAATAACAACTATTCAAAAGAAACTAGCAATGAGAAAACTTACCTATTTTATTATTGCTTCACTACTATTGATTTCTTGTGGAAATCACAATAATGATAAAAGCATAACTAAAAAAACAAATAACATGAAAAATGTATTATTCGTATTAACAAGTCATGATGAATTAGGAGATACGGGAGAAAAAACTGGATTTTGGGTAGAAGAATTTGCAGCTCCTTACTATTTTCTAAAAGATAAAGGGGTAGCTATTACTATTGCTTCTCCAAAAGGCGGACAACCTCCAATTGATCCTAAGAGTGAATTACCAGATTTTCAAACTGATGCTACTAAAAGGTTTGATCAAGATCCAGAAACACAGGATAAACTAAAAAATTCAATCTCACTTTCAGAAATCAAAGCTGAAGATTACGACGCTATTTTTTATCCTGGTGGTCACGGACCATTATGGGATTTAGCTAATGATAAAAAATCAATCTCACTGATTGAAGCTTTTTACAATCAGAACAAACCTGTAGCGGCAGTATGTCATGCACCTGCAATTTTTAAAAACACACAAACCGCTGATGGAGTTTCTCTGGTAAAAGATAAAAAAGTAACTGGATTTTCTAACTCTGAAGAAGCTGCTGTGCAACTAACAGACATAGTTCCTTTTTTAGTGGAAGACATGCTTATAAACAATGGAGCAGAATATTCTAAAGGAGATGATTGGGCTCCTTATGCCCTTGAAGATGGATTAATAATTACAGGTCAAAATCCAGCATCATCTGAACTGGTGGCAGAAAAATTACTTCATCAACTACAATAAAGTAAATACAAGCTCAACTTTTATATACTTTACATTATAAATTATACTTACTAAAAATAACCTCTACTTCATTATAAAGTAGAGGTTATGTATATAACACTTAAAAAGAGATGATTATTCTTTTGTAAACTTTTTGACTAACTTTTCTTCCCCATTCGTCAATTTAATAAAATAGATACCTGAGGATATCCCTTCAAGTCTAATAGGATCTTTTGTAATTAATCCAGTTTTTAGTATTTGCCCTGTATAATTTATGATTTCATATTTTCCAGAAATACTATACTCGGACTGTATCGTTAATGTTTCTTTCACTGGATTTGGGTAAAAACTAAAATCAAAAACATTAGAAACTTCCTTAAAATTAGATTCAGGTACTGAACTTCTTACCGAATTTCCTACACAAAAAGTATTACTTTCTTGTGATCCAAATGACCCTCCTGAAACCAGTGTAGTACCTGTAGCATCCGTTAATGCATAAGAACCGTTACCATAACTACAACAAATACCGTCGCCATAGGTGTCGTAGATAATAAATGTATAACAACCATTATCTAAAGTTCTGGATAAATTGATTGTAGAACCATCTGCTTGTGATCCATACGTACCTCCAGAAAAAACAACTTGATTACTATCATTTCGTATTTCCCAGCTTGTTTCTTCAGGATAATTATCAAAGGTAATTCGTACATTCACATCACTAGTGGTAGATCCACCTCCTGTATTTCCAGAAGTAGACAGTTCTATAGCATCTACAGCCATATCCCCTTGCCAAGTAGTGCCTGTAACTCCATTAAAACGCAATTGTACTCTTTGGCCTACATAATTTTCTAAACTAACATTTGCTGTGTTCCAGGAATTCCCTTGATTTCCAGAAAGACTCCAAATTGTTGTCCAGCTTGTTCCATTAAGACTAGCCTCGAGAGAAAGACTTCCCATATTAGAAGCTCCGTACATATGATATTTAAAAGAAAAGGTAGCCTCGCTTTCATTGGTAATATCAAAACAAGGAGAATATAAAATAGCTCTTTTATTTGAGTAGTTTGGAGTAGATGACTCCATATACAAATAATAAGATCCTTCGCTTGCACTACTTGGTCCTGTTCCTGATGATGGGGTACTACCCGAACGTGTAGCCCAATTAAAATCATCTCCAGAACCAGCTTGCCTCCATTGACCAATAGTATTTTCAAAACCTTGGCTATAAGGAAACGTTGTTATATCTGAACTACATAATGTATTTCCACCACCCGAAGTATTTTCGGTAGTGACATTAATAGAAGTACTTAATCCAGAAACATTACCTGCAGCATCTTTGGCTCTTACCCCAAAGGTATACGTTGTAGCAGGAGATAAAGCTGTTACAGTATAACTTGTATTTGAAGTTGAACTTAACAAAGATCCATTACGATATACATCATACCCTGTAACTCCGACATTATCAGAAGAAGCATTCCAGGATAACTGAGCTGAAGTGGTCGTAATATTAGATGCAGTTAAAGCAGCAGGTATACTTGGAGATTCTGTATCTCCACCAGTATTCCCAAAACGATCTTCGGCCTGTGGTCCACCCCAAATCTGAGTTGCAAATGCCGGATTATCAATAAAAGGATTTCTATTTCCTTGTAAATTTTCTATGATCGGATTCCTTTGTAATTCTAACTGAGTCACAGGATCTTCTGCATTCCACTCTAAGAATAACTGAATCATATCCGTGTCGTTAGCAACTGCAGTTCCTACTCCTACGTTAGAAGGTAAACATCGATTACCATAACGGATATACATAAACATCATCATTCTAGCGACATCTCCTTTAAACTCATCTCCAGGATACCAATATCCCTGTGCCGTTACTCCAGAATTACCAGAACCATCTGCAAATTTTCTATTTCCTCTACTAGAATTTCTTTGCACATCAGAAGGCCTTAAATGATGTGCATCGGAACCAGGACCTGTACTTCCTAGATTCGGATTTCCTAGTGATCTTGGATACACATGCTCTCTATTCCAATCCGTAGAGCCTCCTCCATTATTATCTACTCCTCTTGTTCTATCAGTGGTAGAATTGCCATCGGTATCACTGAAGCCATAGATCAATATCACTCTAGAAGAATTAGAAGGATCTAAATCTGTTTGTTTTAAAACATCCCATACGCCAGGCGTATATGATAATATTGTTGTTTGCGTATTTGTTACTTTGGAAGCTAGTTCATTTTTTAAAGCTTGTCCTGATAAAGAAAGATTCACATCATTATAATACGATGGAATTTGACCAAAACTAGCAACGGTATAAACCATTACTAACATCAGTAGTATTTTTTTCATTTCGTGTGTTGTGAGTTAGGTTAGTGTATTTTAACGTTCCGAAGCTATGACTATTTTGTTACATTTACCATAGGCAAATGTTATCAAATCATTACGCAATATGTTGACAATCTTCAATTTAGCCTTTACGAAACGTATAACTAATTAAAAAACAGGTAATTAACGATTTACAACCATTGTTGATAAGTTGTTTCCTACAACCAAGTATAAGAATAGTATTGCATTCACGTTTGTCTTATTTCCAATTATCATTTTAAAAACTCTAAAACCACAAGAAGTAAAAGTTTTTCACGTATTTGAATTAGGGAAAATTCAACTAATTTTAAGTGATTAACTTTAAAACATCTTACACAATGAAAAAAATCTTAGAATTAAGCGGAATTCAAGAATTAAGTAAAGCACAACAGAGATCAATTAAGGGAGCTATGACAAGTATTACTTGTTGTAACCCAAACCCTAGAGGAGGAGGAAATAAATGTCGCATTAGCTATCCTGGTGGAAGTTTTTGTGAACCTGGAAGATGTACAAATTGGGGAGGTTGTATTCTATACTAAACAAATCTCTCTTTAATAAATGTTTGTTTTACAAAACAACACTAATCGTTTAGAGAATTGAAAGCACTAAATAAGTTCTTTAAATTTACAAATATCAACAGATTTTATTTACCATACTATTGATATGTATAGTACGTTGCAGAAAATTAACTTAAATAATTTACACAATGAAAAAAATCCTAGAACTAAAAGGAATTAAAGCATTAACAAAAAAAGATCAAAAACAGATAACAGGAGCTGCAAATCGTCGCTTTGTATACTGTGGACCTCCACGAAAGTGTTGTCAAATGTTTAATGGATTTGAATTTTGTGATTTTGGTTACTGTCAACCAAATGGCACATGTATTTGGGCATAAATAAGCATCAAATTTAGTAAGGAAGTTAAGAGATTACCAATTGTAGAGTTTTGGTAATCTCTTTTATTATGAAACCAATTGAAATGATTGCTTGGCTATTTCCAATTCTTCATTCGTGGGTATGATTACTATTTTAACTTTAGAAGTATCATCACTAATATCTCTTATTTCTTTAGAGCGGATTTTATTTTTTTCCTCATCTAATACTATACCCATAAATCCTAATTCTTCACAAACTAATTTTCTCATTAGATCAGAATTCTCTCCAATACCAGCGGTGAAAACAATACCATCTAAACCATTCATGATCGCAGCATAGGCACCAATAAACTTTTTGATTCGATATGCGTTCATTGCTAATGCTTCCTTACAAGCGATATTACCCTTTTCTGCTTCAGATTCAATATCTCGTAAATCACTATAACCCGTTAATCCCAACATACCACTTTCCTTTTGCAATAGCGAATTAACTTCATCTAAGGAATATCCAAGTGAGTTTACCATGTAGAAAATTACTGCAGGATCAATGTCACCAGATCTTGTTCCCATGATCAATCCATTCATCGGTGCAAAGCCTAAGGTATGATCAATACTTTTTCCATCTTTAACAGCCGTCATACTGCATCCATTTCCTAAATGAATAGTAATAACCTTTGCGTTTTGTTTATCTAAAAACTCTATCGCTTTTTCAGATACATATTTATGGCTTGTTCCATGAAAACCATACACTCTTATGTCGTTTTCTTCTAAAAAAGCATTAGGAATTGCATACTTATATGCTTCTACAGGCATTGTTTGATGAAATGCTGTATCAAAAACTGCCACTTGCTTAGCATCCGTAAATATTTCTTCAGAGACTAAAATACCTTGTAAATTTGCTGGGTTATGAAGTAGTGCCAAAGAGGAAAGTCTATCTATCTCTTCTTTCACTTCTGAAGTTATTGCGGTCGTTTTTGCAAAAGTACTACCTCCATGAACTACTCTATGCCCAACAATATCAATCTCAGATGATTCTGAAACAACTCCTTTTTCGGGATGTAATAAATAAGATGCAACTAACTGCAATCCTATTTTATGATTAGGAATATCTTCGATATCTTCTATGCTAAGACTGGCTGTTTTAAAACTTATTTTAGCATTTTCCAATCCAATACGCTCTACCAATCCAGAACATATAACTTCTTCAGAAGGCATTTGAAACAATTGAAACTTTATCGACGAACTCCCAGAGTTTAGTACTAATATTTTCATATACTATTCTAATTTTACAATCCTTGCGCCTGAATTGCCGTTATAATTACGGTATTATATACATCATCCACAGTACACCCTCTACTCAGGTCATTTACTGGTTTATTCAATCCTTGTAACATGGGGCCAATGGCTAATGCTCCTGTCTCTCGCTGCACCGCTTTATAAGTATTATTACCAGTATTAAGATCAGGAAATATTAAAACACTAGCTTGTCCAGCTACTTCAGAATCTGGAAGTTTACTCTGCCCCACTCGCATATCTACAGCAGCATCGTATTGTATAGGACCTTCAATCTTTAATTCTGGATGTTTTTCTTTTACAATTTTAGTAGCCTCTCGTACCGTTTCTACATCTTCTCCCTTTCCAGAAGTACCTGAAGAATAAGACAACATGGCAACTTTTGGTTCTATACCAAACGCCGCTGCAGATTGAGCAGAAGAAATAGCAATTTCTGCCAATTGTTCTGCATTTGGATTTGGATTAATTGCGCAGTCCCCAAAAACAGAAACTCTATCATCTAAACACATAAAAAATACAGATGAAACTACTTTTACACCTGGTTTGGTTTTAATAAACTGTAAAGCTGGTCTTATTGTATGTTGTGTCGTATGAACCGCGCCTGATACCATTCCATCTGCATGTCCTTTATAGATCATCATAGTACCAAAATAAGAAACATCCGCCATCATATCTCTAGCCATATCGAGATTTACATTTTTATGTTTCCTCAATTCATAAAACGTTTGCACATAATCTTCAAAATATGGTGATTTCGTAGGTGAGATTATTTTAACCTTATCAAAATCTATAGGAATATCAAGTTTTGTAGCTTTCGTTTTTATTTTTTTCTCATCTCCAATGAGCGTTACATCTACAACATTAGAAGCTTGCAACCTGTATGTAGCCCTTAAAATTCGTTCATCAGAACCTTCAGGCAAAACAATATGTTTTTTATTCTTTAGTGCTCGTTTCAGAAGGTTATACTGAAACATACTTGGTGTTAAACTATCTGATTCAAATGTTATCAACGGATCTACCAAACGATCCTCATCCACATACTTTTCAAACGTACTAATGGATGTATTGATCTTTAGAAGATTATCTGCATAAATTTTTGATCGTATAGCACCAATTCTATTCGTTATGGAAAAGGTTCCTTGAGCTACCAAAATAATAGGTACAGAGAGTGAAACTCCTTCAATTAATTTTAAAATTGGTTCTTCAGGAATTATTCCTCCAGTAAGAATAATCGCAGAAATTTTAGGGTAATTATCAGATATATTCGCTTGTAATACTCCTAAAATTATATCCGCTCGATCTCCAGGAGTAATAACTAAACTATTGTCTTTGAGATGTGTAAGGTAATTTCGTAACTGCATTGCTCCAACACCAAAACTCCCCGCTTGATTATTTAAAAATTCTTTCCCAAAAAGAACTTTTCCTTCTAATTCTTTAACTATTTCTTTGATAGTAGGATTGATTAAAGTTCCAATTTTAGGGATTACAATTTTCTCTATATCATTATCAAAATCCTTTTCTAACTTTGCTTTCAGCTCTCTCTCACATCCATCGACCACTTTATTAGCCACTATTGCTAACACTTCTGCATCTTTGCTTGTAAAGGTGTCATATGCTAATTTTAAATTTCCAGAAATCTCATCGTTCGTCTTGTCAACACCACTAGCAACAATAATAGAAGGGATTCCTAAATTTTTGGCAATTATTACATTGATATCAAATTCTATAATACTTCCTTCATCAGAAAAATCAGTTCCCTCTACAAGAATAAAATCAAACTTCTCCTCTAAATTTTTATACTTCTCAATAATACCATCAATAATCGCTCCTGATCTACCTTGGTTATATTTTTGTAAAACCTCGCTTCGTGTAAAAGCGTAGGTGTTTTTAAAATTGATATCTAATTCGAAATGTGAAATTACCGTATTGATATGATTATCGATTTCTCCTTCTTTCGGATCATCTATAATAGGTCTAAAATAACCCACTTTGGCTACTTTTCCCAGTAGCATTCTCATCAATCCTAGTACGACAATTGATTTACCACTATTAGGTTCTATAGTAGCAATATAAACAGCTTTACTCATGTATATAAATTTGGTGGAGCAAAGATATGGTAATACTGTCAAAGTTTTACACCTTTTCTAGAAGCCAAAACTTGCTATTCCATAGTACTTAAATCCTTAACTATTAAATTTTGAAATACATAAAAAAGGGATCAGAAATTTTCTGACCCCTTGATAAACTTGGTTTATTTTTAATGATTTAATTTATATCTTCTCCTTTTTTAAGCTTTTCTAATTCTCCAGACAATCTATTTTTAAATCTTTCTGGTGCTTTACTCATCGCAGTGTTCATAGATTTTATGGCATTTTTATAATCACCAGTTGCTGCATATGCTCTCGCTAGCCCATAATTAGAAGGCCAAGCACCATTACTATTTTTTACATTATTCTTTAAAACCTCCAAAGCTTTATCTTTTTGACCTTGCCCAATAAGCCCATTTCCTAACTGAAACACCTCACTAGCGTTTCCTTTGGCTACTGCTTTATCTACTACTTCCATTGCCTCTTGAGTTTTCCCTTGTTTGGATAAAATTCTTGACTTTAATGATAGATTACCAAATGTTTCTTTACTAAAAAAGTTACCGCTTATTGAAGCATTTACCCACTCCAAAGCCTGATCTAAATCTCCTACATTAAATGCAAAATTAGCAGCATTATCCCAATTAGATTGGGTGAATCCCTTATTACTTCTAAGATCTTCTTTTAATCCTTGCATCACTATAGCATTTACATCTACTTCAATTTTGAATGGTATTTCTTTCTTTTCCCAACGTAGAGCTGCAATCGTACTATTAGCATCAAATGAAGGAAATAAAAATAATAAGGTCTCTGTATGAGGAACATCATTGGTTTTAACATCGACTCTTAAAGCATCTTCTTTTTCATCATAAAAATAACTTCCCCATGAAGAGGAATTCTTAGAAAATATAACCGTTGCACCTCCATCTTCTTTTAGAGCAATATGCAAACCATAAAGCCCTGCTTTGATATCTTTTCCTTCTACCTTTACATCATGAGAAAATTCTATCGTAGAATTCTGATTGGCTCCTGCTCTCCATGGAGCTGCTTTAGACGTACCAAATCCTAGATTATTAAAACCGTAAGGAACCAATTTACCCCAAACTTCACGACCTTTAACACTTGGTCTCCCATAATCTATCGTAATGTCTGTAATCCCTACTCGCTGAGAAACCTTGGCTCTTTGGCTCGCCTCAGGTGTATTTAATTGTGCTTTAGAATCAATTGAAAACAACATTGTTGATACCACCAACAATGTCATGATAAGTTTAGATTGTTTCATCTGTTTTACTTTAGATTTTTACAGATCAGTTATAATTTACCACACAATCAATTAAAAAGTGCCCTTAGATTGCTATAGTAAATTTTGAATACTGTAGTTATAAATGATTTACTTTCAGCTCGTATGACAGAAAAATCATACGAATTAAGCAATGATAAGACGATATTTTTAATCCTGATGTTACGGGATTGTTAAAGAAAAAGAACAAGTACTAATTAGTGTTAAATCATTTATTCATTTAACAGCTGATTAACAAAACTTTCAAATTCTTGCTTGAAATCTAGGTACTTCTGACCAGTAGCAGGACCATTAAAACCTGTATGGATTTTTCTCACCGATCCCTTTTTATCAATAAATACGGTAGTTGGATATGATAACACATGGTTTAGCATAGGTAGTTTCTCCTGGGCTTTTTCTTTATTGGATGTTCCATATTGCGCTAAAAGAATAGGATATTCTACCTTAAGTTTTGTTCTCATTCTTTCGATAGATTTAAAAGCTTTCTCAGAAGTCTTCGCATATTCGAATGCTAATGCAACGAACTCAATATCCTTATTTTTATTTTTGTTATAATAATCCACATAAAACTTAGTTTCATCCATACAATTAGGACACCAAGTCCCCATGATTTGCACCAAAGTTACTTTCCCTTTAAAACGTTCATCTTCGAGAGAAACCTGATTTCCCTTTGCATCTGGAAAACTAAAAGCAAACTTATCATATCCTTCTTTTAAAAAAGTTAGAGAATCTTCTGAAGGTAATTCATATGATTCATTTCGTTTTGCCACAAATGGCTCCTTCCAATGATTGCCCGAATAAAAATACCCGTTCATAGTACTATCAGTAACCTCTGCCTTAAAAAAGAATGCGTGTGCTCCATCAAAAGTCGACAACTCTAGCTTATTGTTATTTATTACTCCTTCTAAATAGCGATAATCTCCAGTAGTAGTTCTAAAAGTTCCTGTGACTACATTTCCATTTTGTTTAAAAATACCTTTTGCAATGTATTTATCTTCTGGAGTATCCGGACTGAATACTGATTCCCAATTTCCCTGAATATTTGCTGTTGGTTTTGCTAGTATTTCGAATCTATCTTTAACACCAAATTCTCCTTTAAAAGGGACAATTCTATCTAAGCTTTCTTTAATAAAACTACCTGTAATTGTAGTAGAATCATTAAATTTTGCAGCGATATATCCTTCAAAAACAGGGAATTTGATATACACAGAATCACCTTTTACTGTAACCTCATCAACATCTATAGTCTCTTCTGCATTAAAAATTCGTAATGTTTGATCTTCAAATACTTCGAAAAGGAATGGTAATTCTTCATTGTCCTGAACGGTCATTGAAGCCTTCCACAAACCACTTTTTAATGTTAAAGGTTCATTGGATGATTTTTTACTGGAAACGTCTTTTTTGCATGAATAAAGTGCTATTACCGAAAATGAGAGTAAAATAAATTTCTTCATAGGAATTGTGTGATATGTGCGAATATAAAAAATGTCTGGAAAGATATCTTAATCTAAACAGACAGTTTTATATAATTTATCAGTTTTTATGATATTACATCATTGCTTATTCCTCTTAGAAGTCGTCTTCTTTTTTCTTTTATTCTCCTCCTTAATTGCCCTCACTCTTTCCTCTCTTCTCTTTCTAGCTTGTTCTTTGGTAAGTTTTGCTTTTCCACTCTTTTTTGATTTTTGAGCGGTTAAAGCCCTAGCATTTTTTTCTTTATCAGAAAAAATCGCATCTCTTTCAAAACCATTCGCACGATTAGTTTTACTCATCTTTTGCTTACTAAATCCAGGATTGCTTTTGGTTCTACTTACTACTTCTTTAGGAATATATTCCTCTGCGTTCTTAGCATTATTATTTTGTGAATAACCTATATGGTTTCCAAGAACAATAGAAAAGACGAATACAATTATTAATTTGAAGGATTTCATTCGGGGCTTGTTTAATAATTTTATAACACTTACAAAGGTAAAAAATATTTTTTTACATTGAAAACCATCAATTTGTGTATGATTTTAATGAAATAAATTTATCCTTCTCACTATTTCTTTACTTTGTTTTTTTCTTCTAATTACAGAAAAGTTTCTGAAATATTTTTCATAATCCTATAAAATTGAATTGAAGTAATTTTCTATGATATAAGAAGGAAATCTTGTTTGTCAACTTTCCCCAAAGTAGTATCTTTACGGCCTAATTTCAGAATCATCATTAATGAAAATTTCATATAACTGGCTCAAGCAATTTATTAAGCTTGATTGGGATGCAGTAAAAACTGGAGAACTACTTACGGATTTAGGGCTTGAAATAGAAGGAATAGAGACTTACCAAAGTATTAAAGGAGGTTTAGAAGGTGTTGTAGTAGGACAAGTAATCAGCTGCGCGCAACACACGAATGCAGACAAGCTAAAAGTGACTAAAGTAGATCTAGGAACTGGTGAACCTGTACAGATCGTATGTGGAGCCCCGAATGTTGCAGAAGGCCAAAAAGTGCCTGTTGCTACCATCGGAACCAAGCTTTATGATAGTGAAGGAACAGAATGGACTATCAAAAAAGGTAAAATCCGTGGAGAAGAAAGTCATGGGATGATTTGCGCAGAAGATGAATTAGGGTTAGGCAAAAGTCATGATGGAATTATGGTGCTGGATAAGGATATTCCTGTTGGAACTCCGGCAGCAGATGTTTTTGATATCGAAAATGATCAGGTTTTTGAAATTGGGTTAACGCCTAATCGTGCAGACGCTATGAGTCATTGGGGTACTGCAAGAGATCTTAAAGCTGGATTACAACAAAAAGATCTTAATCTAGAATTGATTACTCCTTCAGTAAGCAATTTCAAAATTGATAATAGACTTCACAAATTTGATGTAGAAGTAAAAAATAATGAGTTAGCTCCTAGATATTGTGGAGTTTCTATATCTGGTTTAAAAGTAGCAGAATCACCAAACTGGCTACAACATCGTCTTAAGGCAATTGGTCTTACGCCAAAAAACAATGTAGTGGATGTAACAAATTATGTTTTACATGAACTTGGGCAACCTTTACATGCTTTTGATGCTAATCATATCGAAGGAAATAAAATCGAAGTAAAAACCTGTAAAGCTGGTACAAAATTCACAACACTTGATGAAGTAGAAAGAGAATTACACGAAGAAGATCTTATGATCTGTGATGCAAAAAAACCTCTTTGTATCGCAGGAGTTTTTGGTGGTGTCAATTCTGGTGTTACAGAAACTACAACGTCCATTTTCTTAGAAAGTGCTTATTTTAATCCGGTAAGTGTTAGAAAAACAGCAAAACGTCATGGGCTTAACACCGATGCTTCATTTAGATTCGAAAGAGGTATTGATCCAACAATAACAGAATATGCTCTAAAAAGAGCTGCATTACTAATTCAGGAATTGGCAGGTGGAGATATTACAAGCGATATTACAGACCTATATCCAAAGAAAATAGAGGATTTTCAGGTATTCTTATCATTTGAAAATACTACCAAATTAATTGGAGAAGAGCTACCTCAGGAAACGATCAAGGATATTTTGAGCTCTTTAGAAATTAAAGTCAATAGCGTAACTGAAGGAGGATTAGGTCTTACTATTCCATCCTATAGAAATGATGTGCAAAGAGAAGCTGATGTTATCGAAGAAATACTACGTGTTTATGGATATAATAATATTAATTTTAGTCAAAAATTAAATGCTTCGGTATCTAATATAGATAAGTTTTCTGATCATACGATACAGAATACAATTTCTAATCAGTTAGTTGGGCAAGGATTTCATGAAATGCTGGCGAACTCTCTTACTTCTCCAGAATACATCTCGTTATCAGAGCAATTAAATGCTGATCATAATGTAGAAATGCTAAACCCTTTAAGTAATGATTTGGCTGTTTTACGTCAATCTCTATTATTTTCCGGATTGGAGGCAGTTTCTTATAACATTAATAGAAAGCGTTCCGACCTTAAACTCTTCGAATTTGGAAAAACGTATCACAATTATGAAAGTGGTAGGATTGAGAATAAACACCTAAGTCTTGTGATCTCTGGAAATAAAACCAGTGAAAGTTGGAAAGTAACCCAAGAGAAAAGTGATTTCTTTTATCTGAAAGGAATCATAGAAGCTATACTAGATCGGTTAGGAATAAAAAGGTCCAAGACTTCGCCGATTAAAAACGACATCTTTTCGGAAGGAGTTTCTTATCATTTGGGAAAATCTAAACTTGTAGAATTTGGAATCGTAAAAAAATCTGTCTTAAAGCACTTTTCTATTTCTCAAGAGGTCTTGTTTGCTGATTTTGAATGGGATACTATTTTAGAATTTGCTAGAAGAAGTAAGATTAAATTTACCGAAATACCAAAATTCCCTGAAGTACGAAGAGATTTTGCTTTATTGTTGGACAATACTGTTTCTTTTGAGGAAATCCATACCATTGCAAATCAAACTGAAAAGAAACTTCTAAAAAACATTAATTTATTTGACGTATACGAAGGTAAAAACCTTCCAAAAGGTAAGAAATCTTATGCAGTGAGTTTTACACTACAAGATGAACACAAAACCCTTACGGATAAGCAGATTGATAAAATAATGAATAAACTTCAGCATAATTTCGAAAATAAATTGGGAGCTGAATTACGATAAATGAGAAGCTAATACTTAGTTTTTATAAAAGCCTTTGATATACTCAAAGGCTTTTTCGTTTTATTACAATAAACAATGCTAACTTAGGATATTTATGAGCCTTTAGCATCCGTACAAACAGCAAAAAAACCTCCTGCAATCGTGTTTCTAAACACCTTAAATCTAAGGCTTAAACAACTCTTAAAGTTCTAATTTGTCTTGTTGTGCATGCATAATAATTGCATTTTTGTTAAAAATTTTAAACTGAAAATTAAGAATATGAAAAAAAATTATGCGCTAATTGTATTTCTGGTTACTAGCTTTTGCTTTTTAAATGCACAAGAAACTTTATGGCAAGTGGATTTAAAAGAATCCTTATACGAAGTTGGATGGATTAAACAGTCTAATGATGGAACTGTCATTGCCTCTGGAGCAAAAGGACTCGTTGGTTTAGATCATAAAACAGGTGAAACCAAATGGCACAATAAAGAGCTTAAAGCTATCGACAAGAACACTTTCTTTACCATCGATGGATTACCTCTTTTTTATGTAGAGTATATGCCATTAGCTGGAAAAACTAGAGGATTAATTATCAATTCTAGTAACGGCGAAGTTGTTTTTGATACGAAAGATGACAACTACAGAATACGAAATTTTATTCCAATTCCTGAGAAAGGCATTATTCTATTTGAGCTTATCAAGGAAAAAGAGCGTAATCTTATGTCTTTTAGTTTGAAAACTTGGAAGAAAAACTGGGTTACTCCTTTAGGAGAATCCAAAGGACTTCTTCAGAGATTGAGTGGAGCTTCTTTTGTAAATCAAGGACCTTTCTTTAATAAAGAAAACAATATTATATTAGGTATAAAAAATGAAATCTTCACTTTAGATTTCAATACTGGAGAAGTTTTATGGAATCATACGGCTAAGAAAAAGATAAAAGCACTAGTCTATTCCGAAATTAATAATAGCCTTTACCTTGGAATTCGTAAATCTAAAGTGTTAACCGTACTTAATCCTTCCACGGGAGAAGATATTACACCTGGGAAACTTAAATTACGTGGAACTCTTATCGATGTAAGACCTGATAATGATAACAACCTTATACTTGTAGAAACTGAAGGTTTTAATATTATCACACCAGAAACCAATGAATTCAAATGGAAAAAAAGTTTTAAAATTGAGTTCTTAGACGAAGTTATTCCGCATGAGAAAGGTTTTATCGCAGTAGGAAAAAGTGAAAAAGACGGTAAGATTGCGCTTGTAAATCCTGAAGGAGAAAAAATATGGGATAGTAAAGTAAAGGGATATTCTTACTACGTAACTACTACAAATAAAGGGGTACTGTATGTCTCCAGTGAAAGATCCAACATTCTAGATTTTGAAAAAGGAAAAGATGTCTGGGACAAAGATGTAAAGTTTAAATCTATTCCTGCGGTTACCTATGACGAGAAAGAACAGAAAGTTGTTTTATTTGAAAATGAAAAAGGATACAAGTTTGACCTGAACACTGGCGATATTGAACTTTTTGCAGAAGATGTTGAATTAGAAGAAGTAAATAAGAAGACTCCTCTAGTTGCAGAATATGTAGACGGTTCTGGTTATTTACTACATGCGGATCAGCATATATCTCTTCTTTCACCAGAAGGAGAACTGAAATACACTCAATATTATCGCCCAGCTGCCTCAGTTGACGGATTTTTAAATATGGCTCAAACTGGTTTAAATATCGTAGGTGTTGATTTAGATATTCAAGGTTCTTTAGATAATATTAATACATTAACAGCATTATCTAATGGTGTATATCTTAGATCCGAAGATCAAACAGATGGAAATAGCACATCTACAGTAGTTGCGGGTATGTATACTGGTGCAAATAGCGATCAAATGGCAACAGTATTTGAAGTGACATTAACCAGGTTCTCCAATTCCAAAGCAATTAAAACTCATAAGTTTGTTGTTACAAAAGTAAAAGGAGATACAACAAAGCACTTCATATATATGATTAATAAGAAAACAGGAGCTAAGGATGCTCAGATCGAATTATTGGATAAAACACCTAACTATTTGATTGATGAGATTGACAATGTAGTTTTTGTGAATGAAAAGAATCGTTTGATTACTTCTCATAAATTCTAAATACCATAATTTTACAAATAGACTGTCTGGAAAGCATCGAGTTTCTTGTACCTTAAACACTTGACTTAAGATAACTTTCCAGACAGTTTTTTTGTTTTTACAACTAATACCAAGCATCTTTTTTGATGATTTTGGAGTATTATATTCAACAGTTGTTAAAAACCCTAAAATCTTGGAATCCAGATTCTAAATATTTAATTTAGTAGAGCTAAAGAGAAAGAAAATGATATTCCCTAAAACTAATATTGAACAAAAGCTGGCAAAAGTTCGTGCTAAACAGCAAAACGAAACAAATTGGAGATCTCAAGTTGAAGCTATCTTTAGTAGAGAAGATCAAAAAGATAGCCGAATCCTAGATACATTAGAAAACGGAACGCCAATAGAAAAAAATGATTTTATATTCGATCATTTAGATAGTAATAACATCTATCATATCGACCAGATCAAAAAAATATGTATTGATTACAGACTTCGTTTTTTAGCTTCTAAATATTTTAAAGGTAAACTTCCACAAGAAGCATTATCCAAAATAAAAGACCTGGAAAAAATTCACGATCTAGAATTAAAAGGCTTCAAGATAATAGCTCCTTCAAAACTGTTTAAGTTAGAAAATGCAGATGATCCCTTATTATTTGCTCCAATGGGTAATGATTACTATTACCTCATACACAAATGGGGAGAAGACCTTCATCCATTTCGAAAATTGATGATGTGGTTTTTTAAAAGTTTTGAAAATCTGATTGTACTTACATTTCTGGTAAGCGTATTATTAACTTTTATGATACCTCAGGGATTATTTAGTAAAGAAAACACATCTTCAGAATATGTTATGATATTTTTCTTTATGTTTAAATCCGTTGCCGCTGTAGTTTTATTTTATGGATTTGCTTTAGGCAAAAACTTTAATACTGCTATATGGGACAGTAAATATTTTAACGCATAAAGTAAAACCTATGTTTTTTGATAGTGAATACGAACGAGTCTATACAGGAAGTTTTATTAACGTACAATTCTTACAAAATATACTCCAAGAAGGAGGTATAAATTCTATTACACGAGATGATATGAAATCAGGTATGGCAGCTGGCTTTGGTGGTGGAATTCCAGATCACATTCAGCTTTTTGTAAAGAAATCGGATGTAGAAGAAGCAGTTCCTATCATAGAAAAAAGTTTATCTTAGCTTCCATGGAAGAAAGTAATAACAGAACCCCCAAAAACAAATATGATTTAATCATAGGTATTTTTGGAACCTTATTTGGAACATTTAGATTATATCAACACTTACAAGCAGCACCTGTGGAATGGAACTATAGAATTTTACTTTCTATTTCATTTATAGGATATGGTATTTTCCTGTTGTATCGTTACTTTCAAAATAATAAGCAATAGCTTACACATCTGATTTATTCGGTATTTTACTCATTGCCCGCTCTGCTATAGCAGTAATCGATAATGATGGATTTACTCCTGGGTTTGCTGAAATCATTGACCCATCACAGATATACATGTTTTTATAACCAAAAACCTTATTATTCTTATCGATCACACCCTTTTTTGGATTATCAGACATTACCGCTCCACCTAATATATGTGCTGTAGAAGGAATACCTGCCAAAGGCTCTAATCCAAAAACAGTTTCTTTTCCTTTGGTAATTTTGGCATATCGTTTTGCTAACCCCAGAGATTCCGAAATAAATGCGCTTGGTTTATCTCCATCATTTACAGAAGTATTCATCTTCCCAAAAGCATTTAGCCTAAATTTCAGGGTACTATCTAAAGTTTGCATAAACAATAAAATTGCTGTGCTCTTGCTCCAATCTTTTACCGTATAAAGTTTTATATATGATAATGGGTTTTTAATAAAACTTGTAACGATTTTTATCACTCTTACTATGGTATTCTTACCATGAGTTAAGGGCAAATGTGACAATCGCCAGAAACCTGAACCTTTTGCATACCTTACGATCTCTAGGTGACTATTCTCATCTGTATGAAGTATAGAACCTATTGCCACACCTTTAGACATATCTTTAGTGCCGTTAAGGTTGGTAACACTTATCAAACTTTCATTATTTGTTCTTATATCCTCTCCCAAGTAATCTGATAATCTTGGTAAAGATTGTTTTTTCAATTTTAGCAGAAGTTTTACAGTACCTAATACTCCTCCAGAAAAAATAACTCCTTTAGCACGCACACGTTTTTTTCTAGGAAAATATCTTGTAGAAGATTTAAAAGTAATGGTATATTCGTCATGGTTAGGAACTACATCTATCACTTCATTTTCTGCAAGAATCTGAGCTCCTTGCTGCTGTGCCAAATACAAATAATTTTTATCCAGAGTGTTTTTAGCACCAATTCTACAACCAGTCATACAACCTCCACAAAAATTACATCCTGTTCTTTCTGGGCCTTTTCCATCGAAGTATGGATCTGCTACCTTTTTATTCGGCGTGCCAAAAAATACAGCTACATCGGTTGCAGAAAAATCATTTTTTATATCCAAACTTGTTGCT
This sequence comes from Aquimarina sp. 433, assembly GCF_054054605.1. Lineage (NCBI taxonomy): Bacteria > Pseudomonadati > Bacteroidota > Flavobacteriia > Flavobacteriales > Flavobacteriaceae > Aquimarina > Aquimarina sp. 433. The sequence continues at coordinate 18,722 of NZ_JBSWZK010000016.1, read as the reverse complement.
AATTCTTGAAGAGCTTTGTCACCGTCGAACAAATGGGGATTTTTTTGTGCTCCCAGCATTTTTAGTGCTATATTATAAAATGGAGCAAGTTCGGATTGCCAATCTGCCAGATTTTTCCAACTTCCGGAAATAAAAAAATCCTTTTTGGGAACCGGTAATGTATTTGCATAAACCAGAGAACCTCCTCCTACTCCAGTTCCTGAAATTACTACTACATGTTTAAAAAAAGACATTTTCATGATTCCGAACCATTTTAAAAAAGGCACCCACAACCATTTTTTAAGATTCCAGTTTGTTTTTGGAAAATCTTCAGGACGATACCATTTGCCCTTTTCTATTACTAAAACTTTATAACCTTTTTCGGTTAGTCTTAACGCACTTACAGACCCACCAAAACCGCTTCCTATAATTATATAATCGTATTCCTGTTCGATATTCATAATTTTAATTTTAGATCGGTTTCTGGTGTACACATACAAGTAAGAATATATCCTTGATCTATTTCATTGTCTAGTAATACCATATCCTGATACGGTTTCCACTGCACTTGGCCTTGTAATAATTGTACTTTGCAGGTTCCACAGTCTCCTTTTTTACAGGCATAAGGAAGCTGTTGCTCATTTCGTAATGCGGATTCTAAAATACTTTCGGATTGATCTCCTTCGTATATAAAACTTTGATCTCTTCCTTCTACTGAGATGCTTTGAGTCTTTCCAGATAGTTTCTCAATATTTTGAGAAAATTCTTCGAAATGAATCAACTTTTTGTTCACCCCTAATGCTGTTAATACTTCTTTTGATGCTTCCATCATAGGCGCTGGACCACAAACATAACAATAAGTATCCGTTAATGTTTCTAGCAAGTAACCTTGCTGTGTTTCCTTATCTAAAAGCTGTAAACTTTTTATACAGGTAAATCGATTAGGATATAAAGACGATAGCTCTTGTAGTTCATTAGCGAAAATAATATCTTCATTACTTTTGTTACCATACAATAGTTTCACTTCGTTTTTAGATGTTCTTAGTACATATTTTATCATTGATATGATTGGAGTAATTCCACTTCCTCCAGCGATAAAGAGAAATGACTTGTCCAATACTTCTGGTAATAAAAATCTACCGAAAGGACCAGAAACTCTCAACTTTTTATGACTCTTCATATGGTTTACTAAATGATTAGATAGCTTCCCCTTAGGAACTTTTTTAACGACCACACTTAGTTTTCCAGTAATCGGATCTTCACATATCGAGTAACACCTACTTATTAATTGATCGCTCACATAATCCGATATTACAACATATTGTCCTGGCAAAAAAGAAAAAGGTATTTGGTCTAGATTCTTGAAAACTATTTTAACTGCATCTTTGGTTTCATGAAACACATTTTCAACTTCAAGCACGTAATTCCAAGTACTTCCGGATATGATATCTTCATACGTATTTTTCTTATCTAACAGAGCTAAATCCTTATTTCTAAAACCTTCTATAATTGATTTTTTTTCAAAAAGTTGTGACTCCACATCTTTAAAACAACTTTTATAATTATAGAAGGGAACTCTAGGATATAAATGATGAATCAAATGATAACTCTGATATAATGACACCAATTCTAATCCTGGAATCGTTACAATTCGTGTATTGTGATACTTACCAAGATTATTATGAGGATAATGTGGCAGCCAATCAAAAGAAAATGCCAATATTGGGGCTGCAATCAGTGCAGATAAAATGAAAACAAAAAACAACGCACTTCCATATCCCATCGCAATTAGTGTACTAATAAGACTTACTATAAAAATCAAAAACACTAAAGACTGATTTTTGATATTTCGCATAGCGGTATTCTTTATACTATTTTTCCCGAAGGTAAAACCAAAATAATGACCAATTAATGTAAGGCATCTAAAAAATATAGAAAATGGATTACTACCATTTACATAATGATCAGGATCATGTTCTGGATCATTGGTATGGGCATGATGTCTCAAATGAATTACTACGAATGCAGAAAATGGAAATAATAAGAAAAAACTAGAGATCCATCCCAGTATCTGTTCTATTTTTTCAAAAGAGGAAACACCACCTGCTATATTACCATGACTCGCTTCATGCGCTATAGTAAACATTCCGTAAGCTATTACAGCACCAATAGTAGAAGTCCAAATTGGTGAAAACCCATTGCTATAAAATTTCCAAAGCAACATATACGCTAAACACAGAAAGATGAATAAGATTATCGTAGGCCAGGCAACCTTTCCAGAATATTTTTGCCAAACTGCTTGATTTTTCACGTGTCAAATGGTTATGTTTGAAAAAAGATATGTATTTTTTCGAACTATTTAACCAAATATAGTTCGATTTTTACAAATTACCAAGCATGGGAAGAAAATCAATTCATCGAGAAAGAAAAGATAAGAGCAAAAAAGTAGAACAATGGACACAAGCTTTATTGCCTAAACTTAGGAATACCGAGCTTGGAGAGCTTACCATGGATGATCTAGCAAAATTGATGAATAAAAGCAAGTCGACTATTTATCAATACTTTGTAACCAAAGAAGAAATTTTTGAATATGTTACCCAAGTGCGTGTAGATCAACTTAAGGCGTACAAAAATGAAATTTCTATTGAAATTATGGGTTTAGGTTATCAGTATGAAGCTTTAGCTAAAATATTGGCAGAAGGTGTAAAAGATATTTCTCCTTTTTATCTAAAACAATTACAGATGCACTATCCGAGTGCTTGGGATATCATAGAACATTTTTTACAAGGCTTACTAAAAGATTTAAAAGAATTTTACATATTCGGTATTGAAAATAAGATCTTTAAAACCGTATCTCCAGAACTATTGATCAAACTAGATGAGTACTTTATCATGCAACTGATTACAGATCATACCTTTTTTAACGACAACCAAAAAACACTCGAATCTGCCATTAAGGAATATATGTTTGTAAAGTTTGAAGGTTTAGTCCAATAACAAAAAAACACCTACTTCTTGTAGATGTTTTTTCTAGAATATTTTTTTTTAAAAAGCTGTTTATTAAACATTCACAGCATACATTTTTTCTCGTAATTCCTTGATCTTTTTATCGCTCATATACTCATCAAAAGTAGTATAACGATCTATCACTCCGTTAGGTGTTAATTCTATCACTCGATTAGCAACTGTCTGTGCAAACTCATGGTCATGGGTTGTGAACAATATAGTTCCTTTAAAGTTCTTTAGTGAATTGTTAAAAGCAGTAATAGATTCCAGATCTAAGTGGTTTGTAGGTTCATCTAACATTAGAACATTTGCTCTTGTCATCATCATTTTAGATAACATACATCTTACCTTTTCTCCTCCCGACAATACGTTTGATTTTTTTAGAGCCTCTTCTCCACTAAAAATCATTTTTCCTAGAAATCCTCTAATGTAAACTTCTTCACGTTCCTCTTCGGTAGTAGCCCACTGACGTAACCAATCTACTAAATTCAGGTCATTTTGAAAATACTCGCTATTATCAGCCGGCAAGTACGATTGTGAAGTGGTAATACCCCATGAGAATTTACCATCGTCGGCCTTTTGTTTGTCATTTAAAATCTGATAAAAAGCAGTGGTTGCTCGAGAATCTTTTGAAAAAACTACAACTTTATCTCCTTTTGCTAGATTGATATCTACTCCTTTGAACAATATTTCTCCTTCTATACTAGCTGCTAATCCTTCTACATTTAGAATTTGGTCTCCTGCTTCTCTATCTCTTTCAAAAATAATTGCTGGATAACGACGGCTCGAAGGTTTAATGTCTTCAATATTTAATTTCTCGATCATTTTCTTACGAGAAGTTGCTTGTTTTGATTTTGCAACATTGGCACTAAAACGAGCAATAAATTCCTGAAGTTCTTTCTTTTTCTCTTCCGCCTTTTTATTCTGCTGCGCTCTTTGTCTTGCTGCTAATTGCGAAGATTCATACCAGAAAGTATAGTTACCACTATAATTATTAATTTTTCCGAAATCAATATCCGAAATATGAGTACACACAGAATCTAAGAAGTGACGGTCGTGAGAAACTACAATCACCGTATTATCATAATTAGCTAAAAAGTTTTCTAACCACGAAATTGTTTCATAATCAAGATCATTCGTTGGCTCATCCATTATCAGAACATCTGGATTACCAAACAAACACTGTGCAAGAAGCACTCGTACTCTTTGTTTTGTATCAAGATCCGCCATGCTTGTATAATGCAGATCTTCTTTAATACCTAAATTAGAAAGCATGGTGGCAGCATCACTATCCGCGTTCCATCCATTCATTTCTTCAAACTGCACTTGAAGCTCTCCAATTTTTTCTGCATTTTCATCGGTATAATCAGCATATAATGCATCAATTTCCGTCTTGATTTTATACAATTCTTTATTTCCCATAATGACAGTTTCCAATACTGTATGCTCATCATAAGCATAGTGATTCTGTTCTAATACCGACATTCGTTTACCTGGCTCTAAATGTACATGCCCAGAAGTAGGTTCAATTACCCCTGAAAGAATTTTTAGAAATGTAGACTTTCCTGCTCCATTAGCCCCGATAATACCATAACAGTTACCCTGAGAAAAGGTAGTATTTACTTCATCAAATAAAACCCGCTTACCGAATTGTACTGAAAGATTAGAAACTGATAACATAATAATAAATTGTATTTTCGGCAAAAGTAGAAAAATGGATTCAAACCCTAAAAGAATACTTAGGTATTTTAAATAGTATTTTACAATAAAAAATCAATAGAAAATGAACACAAACTATCTTTCTATTCCGATCCAATATTAATTACAAAATAGATCTAATAACCATTATGATTAAAATTTAAAACGACAGAGCAAATATATCTAGTCTATAATTTACTTTTTTGAGGGTTTATCAGAATCATCCATAATCATCTTCATTGAGGATCAACTTAATAATTAAAGCTTATTTCATAAAAAAAAGCAGTCAAACTTTAGTTTTGACTGCTTTTTTTTTATTTCTCTGAAATTTGTTCTTGTATACAGAAAATAAATCAGGGATTTTTTACCCGTTAGTTGTAGGCGAGCAAACTCCTCCCGAACAGAAACCTGTAGGACAATGTGGGAAACCAGTTAAGCAAGCTAAACCATCCGACGTTGGACCACATGACGACACGTACTCTGTAATAAAACCGCCTAAAACAGACTTCTGAGCGTTTTTGTTTAATTGTTTAATTCCCTCGATTTTCAAAATTTTTCTCATGATGATAATATGTTTTAAAAGATTATATTGATTTGGTTTAATCAACCTTTTAAATATACGATCTTAGAACAATGATGTGTCAAAAATCGACACAATATTTTATTTTTTAACTTTTCATTTAGTTTCATTCATAATAATCTTAGAAGAGCCAAAAAAAATCCCGTCATACCCTAATATTAACACAATTAACGTATTCTTAACAAGTCAGAAAAGTCTTTCCATTTATTTTTGAATGTTTGTCAGTATAATAATAGCGCCCAAAATGTTTTTCTTCAGACTAAAGTATTTTTGTTTTATCTGCTTATCTAGTTGTTGTTTATTAAGTTGCGACTCTACCGAAGAGGTTACAAGCAATCACGTATACTTAGGCGGAGAGATTGTAAATCCTAATACAGATTATGTCGTTCTTTTTAAAGGTGATGATTATCAGGACACAATTTATTTAGACAAAAACAACAGATTTCTTCACAAGATTGAAAATATTAAGGATGGGCTTTACTCCTTTAGACATAATCCAGAATATCAATTAATTCTGTTAGAAAAAGGTGACAGCATTTTAATGCGTTTGAATACTCTAGAATTTGATGAATCTCTTGTTTTTACTGGAAAAGGCTCTCGAAAAAATAATTTTTTAATTGATATGTTTCTACAAAACGAAAATGAAAGAAATCAATTATCGAATAGAAGATATACCAAAACACCAAAAGCATTTAAGAAAGAGCAAGATTCGTTATTAGATTTGAGACTTCAAAGATTCACCAATCTGACAGATAAGTATCCACTTAGTGACCTTGCCACGAAAATATGTAAATCTAGTTTTGAATATGACTTCTTTTCTAGGTATGAAATGTACTTATATAAGTATCAGTATTCTAGACTTAAGAGCAGAAATATCGCCAATGACATTCCTAAAAACTTCTTTGAATATAGAGATTTAGTAAATTATAACGAAGATGATTTGATGAGGTTATACTCCTATAATAGATTCTTAAATCATTATTTCACTAATTCTTCATATACCAAGTATATGAATCAAAAATCTTTTTCTAAAAATAAGGTAGAATATACTATGTATAAACTTGACCTTGTGGACAGTGTTATACAACAATCTTATATTAAGAATAACTTACTACGTGGTATTACTACCAATTTTATACTGGACAACAAAAATGATTATACATCTCAGAAAGTATTAGATCATTATTTATCAATTAGTAGTAATAAAAAATTTCAGAAAGAACTTAAAAAATTAGCAAAAGCAACAGCAAGGCTAAAACCCAACAATATTATTCCGGATCAAGATCTTATATCTTCTAATGGTGAAATGACCAAATTATCTGAGCTTTTCGAAAAACCGGTTACCGCACTTTATTTTTGGTCTATCGAAAGAAAAGATCATTATGTAAAAGCTCATAAAAAAACCACTCACTTAAGTAAAGTATATCCTGATATCGATTTTATAGCTATTAATACAGACGACGAACAAACGGACAACTGGTTAAAAACTATTAAACGACATAACTACAATCTGGAAAATGAATATGAATTTAAGTTTCCAAAATGTTCTTCAGATGAATTAGTAATTCATTATACTAATAAGGTAATTCTGGTAAATCAAGAAGGAAAAATAATTAATCCTAATGCTGATCTATTTTCTTCCTTTTTTGAAAAACAATTAATGAGTTATAGCAGAATGGCAAGTATTGATAAACAAAAAACTGTTCTCGATTAAAAGAACAGTTTTTATAAAGTATCGATTTATAGTATACTAGAAATCTAGTTTCCTTTTTTATAGTCTGCTAAGAATTTAGCTAAACCAATATCAGTTAAAGGATGTTTTAATAAACCTTCGATAGATGAAAGAGGTCCGGTCATTACATCTGCTCCAATTTTTGCACAATCAATTACGTGCATTGTATGTCTAACAGAAGCTGCTAATATTTGTGTATCGAAGTTATAGTTATCATACACCATTCTTATTTCTGCGATTAGATTAAGACCATCTGTAGAAATATCATCTAATCTTCCTATAAATGGAGAAACATATGTTGCTCCTGCTTTTGCTGCTAACAAAGCTTGTCCTACAGAAAATACTAGTGTACAATTAGTTTTAATACCCTTATCACTGAAATATTTTATTGCTTTTACTCCTTCTTTGATCATAGGTACTTTCACAATAATCTGGTCATGAAGTTTTGCTAACTCCTCTCCTTCTTTTACAATACCTTCAAAATCTGTAGAGATCACCTCGGCACTTACGTCTCCAGTTACTATATCACATATTTTTTTGTAATGTTCTATAATATTATCCTTTCCTGTGATACCTTCTTTCGCCATTAATGATGGGTTCGTAGTTACTCCATCCAGTACTCCAAGATCTTGTGCTTCTTTAATCTGATCAAGGTTAGCAGTATCAATAAAAAACTTCATATTGTTGTGTTTAGATTTATGATTATTTGTTGAAATTCTAGTTCTATATGATTCTTTTTTAGAATCGGGCAAAATTACAATTTATAATGATTCATAAGTAATTTCTCATATACTTTATCGGGCAAAACTCTTTTTAAAACGATAGAAAACTTTTGCATAAACGCTCCTACTTTATAATGCACTTTGGGTTTTGAGGTGTTAATTACATTATATACGGCTTTAGCCATTTCATTCGGATCCATTCCTTCATCTACGTGTTCATTCATTAATTTCAGAGAATCTCCGTATGTTTTTTCGTATGGAGAACCATCAACTACAGGTGCGTGATATCTTCCTGCAGCAATATTTGTAGCAAAATCACCAGGAGCTATATTGGTCATTTCGATATTAAAGGTTTTTAGTTCCATTCGCCACGCCTCTGTAGTCACCTCGAGAGCAGCTTTAGAAGCACTATACACACCTCTAAACGGCAATCCCATATATCCAGCGATAGATGTAATATTGATAATTAAACCACTATTTTGTTTTCGCATTATAGGTAATACCGATTTGGCTACATTTATAGGTCCAAAATAATTAGTAGTAAAATTATTGATGATCTCTTCTTCTGGAATTTCTTCCATAGGTCCTGTAATCCCTGCACCTGCATTATTGATCAAAACATCTAATCGTCCTTGTTCTTTTTGGATGGTATTTACTGCAGTAGCAATACTATTCTTATCAGCAACATCTAATTGTAACAAGCGAAAATCATTGAAATCTTTGTAACGGGAAGGGTTTCTACTGGTTCCATAAACAACATATCCTTTAGTCGAAAGAAATTGCCCTATGGATTTTCCAATTCCTGATGAGCCACCTGTTATTAAAACAACTTTAGCGTTTTGATTTGTATTCATATTGGCAAATATACATCTGGATTTACGATTTATGAATTTAGAAGAACGAAATAAACGAAAACATTTAGAAAAGGTAACTTTTGCGCACAAAAAAAGGCAAGCTACCTACATCACACCGCTACGACCGTATACCTTTGCTGCGTTCCCGCCCTGGAGGATTCAACAGGAGCTGGTTGTGTAGGACTTGCCGCTGCAAAGATACAATCTTTACTATATAAAACAATGATTTTTTAAACCCAATTAAAATAAATATCTTGCTCTAAATATTTCCAATATCATGAACAACCGTAACCTATTCGTCATCATAGTATTATGTTTTTTAACCTTTGCGTGTGGAAGTAATGCTGATGCGAAAAAAAAACAATTTTCGATAAAAATTGATGGTGATACATCTAAATTTAAGCTTGGAGAAACCATAAAAGCCAGTATTCTTAATCCTAAAAAGTTAGAAATTGACTCCGTTACTTACTTTTTTGAAGACACTAAACTAACTACTACTGATAAAACATTATTAGTAGAAAAAATTGATGATGAAAGACTAGGAAAACATCTTTTAAAAGCAATTGTATATTTTGAAGGTAAGGAAGAAGATATTTATAAAAAATTAACCTTTTACAACAATAAACCTCCTAAGCTATACAAATATAAGATCATCGCAGAATACCCTCATGATCAAACAGCATTTACCCAAGGATTAGAATTTGTAGGAGATACCCTTTATGAGAGTACTGGTAAAAATGGCTTTTCTTCTTTGAGAAAAGTAAATTATACTACTGGAGAAGTACTGATAAAGAAAGATATTGACAAAAAATATTTTGCCGAAGGTATTACTATTATTAATGACAACATCTATCAATTAACATGGCAGTCCAAAGAAGGTTTTATATACAATCTTAGTACTTTAGATAAAACGGGAGGGTTTACCTATAATAAAAGTAAAGAAGGATGGGGACTGTGTAATGATGGAACTTATATATACAAAAGTGATGGTACCGAAAAAATCTGGGTATTAGATCCGAAAGACTTATCTGAAAAATCATATATCGAAGTTACTACCCATAATAAGGTTAAATCTAAGTTTAACGAATTGGAATGGATTGACGGAAAAATTTATGCGAATACCTGGCAAAAAGATGGTATTGCTATTATTAATCCTAAAAACGGAGCGTTAGAAGCCGTTATTAATTTATCTGGATTAAGGGAAAAAGTGAGTCAGCATGAAAATTTAGATGTATTAAATGGTATTGCCTACAAAAAAGATACAAAGCAATTATTTGTTACAGGAAAAAACTGGGACAAACTTTTTGAAATAGAGATCATTAAATAAAAAAATGATTTCCTACTTGGTGATCAAAAACATTATTTTTGTCACATCAGAATAAGTACTCCGTTATTATTATAGACAGATAATAAACCGTACCTTTGCGGCTTATTTTAGATATATGAATAAATTTGAAGCATTAGGCCTCGGAGAAGCTATAATAAAAGCAGTGAATGAAATGGGGTTTGAGACCCCTAGTGAAGTACAGGAGAAGGCTATCCCTATTTTGCTTAGTGAAGATACTGATATTGTCGCATTAGCGCAAACAGGAACAGGAAAAACTGCAGCATTTGGTTTTCCTTTAATTGAAAAAATCGATGTAAACAGTAGAATTACACAAGGACTTATCCTATCTCCCACTCGGGAACTTTGTTTACAAATTACAAACGAGTTAAAAAACTACGCTAAATTTTGCGACGGACTACGAACCGTTGCCATTTATGGTGGTGCCAGCATTCAGGAACAAGCTAAAGAGATCAAGCGTGGTGCTCAAATAATTGTTGCTACTCCTGGAAGAATGCAAGATATGATTAACCGTAAAATGGTTAATATTTCTAATATTGGATATTGCGTATTAGATGAGGCAGATGAAATGCTAAACATGGGGTTTTATGAAGATATCAATTCCATTCTTGCGCATACACCAGAAGACAAAAATACTTGGTTATTTTCTGCTACCATGCCTAAAGAGGTAGCTACTATAGCCAAACGTTTTATGAATCACCCAAAAGAAATAACGGTTGGACATAAAAACACAGGATCTAAAAACGTATCTCATGAGTATTACGTTGTAAATTCCAGAGATCGTTATGCTGCTTTAAAAAGATTAGCAGATGCAAATCCTGATATTTTTTCAGTGATCTTTTGTAGAACCAAAAGAGACACTCAAAAAGTCGCAGAAAATCTTATTACAGATGGATACAATGCTGCTGCATTACATGGTGATTTAAGCCAAAATCAGCGAGATTTGGTAATGAAAAGTTTTCGTAACCGCCAGATACAAATGTTAGTTGCTACGGATGTTGCTGCTCGTGGAATTGATGTTGATGATGTTACCCATGTAATTAATTATCAATTACCAGATGAAATAGAAACCTACACTCATAGAAGCGGAAGAACAGGTCGTGCTGGAAAAAGTGGTGTTTCTATGGTAATCGTTTCGAAAAGTGAACTTAGGAAAATTAAGTCTGTAGAACGCATCATCAAAAAGAAGTTTGAAGAAAAAGAAATACCTAGTGGAGAAGAAATTTGCCAAGTACAGTTATTTCATCTTGCCAACGATATTGCAAAATCAGAAATAAATCACGAAATTGATAGCTACTTGCCATCTATAAATGAAGTACTAGAAGATTTTTCGAAAGAAGAATTGGTAAAAAAATTCTTCTCTGTAGAATTCTCTCGCTTCCATAATTATTACAAGAAGGCAAAGGATCTGAATGTATCCAGAGATAGTGGAGACAGTTCTAAAGGCAGAGATGGTAGTACGCGTTACTTTATTAATGTAGGAGAAAAAGATGGTTTCGATTGGATGACTTTAAAAGATTTTCTGAAAGAAACTTTAGGATTAGGGAGAGATGGCGTAAGTCGCGTAGATGTAAAAGAAAGTTTTTCATTCTTCAATACTGATTCTGAACATCAAGATATGATTCTTGCTGTTTTTGAAGATTTTAGAATGGAGGGCAGAAAAGTGAACGTAGAGATCTCTAAAGATTCTGGTAGAAATAGAGGAAAGCGAAGAAGAGATAACAATGGAGGAGGTTTTAAAGGAAAAAGAAGAAGCGAAGGTTTTAAACCTAAAGGAAGAAATCGACGTGACCAAAAAAGCAGTGATAAAGGAAATAATAACGGAAGAAGAGATCGAAGAAAACGTAGTGATCGAAGGTAATTTTTTTATGAATTAACTAAACTATATGATTTTTGGTCCTATTTTTATGTTATGTTCGTATAGAACAGCCGTCATATTAGATAGAGTTGATCATTAATTATTAAAAAAAGGGAGCTTTTGAAAAAAATTTTATTCTACATAACACTTGTTTTAAGTATTGGAATATATGCTCAGGAAACTGATCCTGAAACTGTATCCGGACAAGTTCTTAATGCCTCTACGGATATTAAATTACAAAATGTTCACGTAGTAAATTTAAGTCAGGTAATAGGTACTATCTCTGACAAAGAAGGAAATTTTGAGATTAAAGCAAAAGTTAATGACACCTTATATTTTACCTATATAGGATACAAAGCGCTTAGAGTTAGAGTAACGAATGACTGGAAAAAATTTGGGGATGTTAAAATTAAAATGACAGAACTTGGAATAGCTCTAGAAGAAGTTGTAGTGGCGGATGTTCAGTTAACTGGTTATTTAGAGATTGATGCTAAAAAAATCCCGGTTTACAACAATTATAGATATAGTATTTCGGGATTAAATTCTGGTTATGAAGGAGGAAGCAAACAACCAGGAGCGGTAAATAAGGTTCTGGGTGCTATTTTTAACCCTGCAGATTTTCTATATAATATTTTTAGTAAACGATCAAATGAACTTCGGAAACTTAGAAAGATGAAGAAAGATGATGAAATAAGAAATCTCTTAGAGTCTAAATTTGATCGTGCTACTCTTATGGCGTTATTGCAAGTAGAACGTTTGGACATTGATGAAATTTTACGCAACTGTAATTACTCAGTAGATTTTATAAAATTTGCTAACGATCTTCAAATCCTTGATGCTATTAGCGATTGCTACGAGGAATATAAAGTTCTGGACAGGAAATAATAATCCTTATTAGTATTACTTCTGAGAATGTAGCGCAATACGATTCCCTTCAGAATCTATAAATTGGGCAAAAAATCCGTTTTCTTTTGATATTAATTTTTTATCTATAAGTACTTTTCCTCCTGAGACATTAACTCTAGCAATCTCGTTAGCTACATCTTCTGAAGAAAAATATACTACTACTCCATCAGCAGAAGGCTTATAATCCTCTTCTAAAAGAATCAACGTACCAGTAGCCGTACCTACCTGATTTTTGTTAGGAAACCACCCCATTTTAACACCATCCATTTCAACAAGATAAATTTCTATATCGAAAACTTTTTCATAAAAAGCTTTTGCTCGATTCATATCTGTAACCGGAATTTCAAACCAAGTAACCATAATTCAAGTTTTAGAAATATATTTCAAATTACATTTTATAATCCAGATCAACTACAAAAGAATTTAAATTAACTAATACGTTAACCTTTAGATATATTGAACACTAAGTATCGTAATTCAAATAAATACTAAAGGCATGAAACTCTTAAAATTACTAAGCTTATTTTTAATCATCTTTTCTTTTTCTAACTGTTCTAAAGAAGATGATGAAATCTTTCTAAACGAAACAGAAGTATTAGAAAAAAGCAATCTCTATCCCAATATCAAATGGACTGGAACCTGGAATTCTACCTATGGAGAATTAAGACTAGTGGAAAAAGGACAGCTTATCTATGGAGATTATAGTGATATTGGTGTCATCTATGGATATAGACATTATATCAATGGGAAGGAATATTTTGAAGGCACCTTTGAGAATTATCGAATGAACAAAAATGGTATTATTCGTTTTGAAATGAATAACCCTAATTTTAATAACTCCTTTTCTGGTGAATGGGTATGGAATAACTCTTCTTATTGGTATTCCTGGAATGGCACAAAAACCTCTAAAAAGGAACCAGTGTTACAAAGTTTTTATAATGTAAAAGGGCAGATTATGGATAAAACAACTTTACAGAAAATCACTACTCCGATTACTATTGAAGTATTCAAAAATGGTATCAGACGATTTACTGACGTGTCTGAGAGTGGATTATATGCGCTTCAATTACCAAAAGGAAACTGGGAGATAAGAGTAAATGATTATAGATATCAATCATATTCCAGAAATATCCTGGTAAAAGAAAATTACGATTTCAATAATTATTTTACAGAAAACATCTTTCTAGTCAAAAAATAATTTTTGACTAATCTTAATGTTATTCCAGGTATTTCAAAATCGTTACATTAAAAAAATACCTGGAAAATGGATTAGTTAGTTACGAAGTAGTTGTTCCTTTATGAAAAATATCGTGAACAACTTCAGATGTATAATTGATGGTTGTTTTATTAGATTTTAAACCTGTTTTCACTTGTTTTATAAGTGCTTTCATTTTGCTGGTAGGAGACTTTTTTTTGCTCATGACAAAGATGTTTTATGGGTACTTAACAGTATTAAGTTACTCAAATATAGGGAATTAAATTTTAAATCGTTTGATTTAAGCACATTAACCTTTTACGTGTAAACCTTTTTTCACCCATAAACTACGACATAAAAAAACAGCAAAATTATAGAATTTGAATACTATTTTTAATTATTCGTAATCAACCAATTAGTATTTGTTATTTATGCTCTTCTTTGTATCTAGCAATAATTTTTTCGTGACTTTTTATCACTTTTTTGGCCCAATCCATTCTTTTTTCCATCTTTTCTGTTTCCGATAATTGCCAAGGAATATCTGAATTTCTTAATAATGAAGTTACATGCTGTAAAATTATCGCCGCAGAAACTGAAATATTAAGACTTTCGGTAAAACCAACCATAGGAATATGTAATTTAACATCCGATTCATCTAGTACTAAATCACTAAGACCTTCTTGTTCTTGACCAAAGAAAAATACTGATTGCTTGCTAATATCAAAGTCTTTTAACTCAACAGAGCTATCATGAGGAGTTGTTGCCACAATCTGATATCCTGTACTCTTCAAGGTATTTATACATTCTCGGGTGGTAGTATACCTATTGATATCTACCCATTTTTGCGCACCCATTGCAATTTCTCTATCAATACGTTTAGCATTTATCTCTTCGATTACATGAACATTCTGAATTCCAAAAACATCGCAGCTTCTTATTACAGCACTTGTATTATGTAACTGATATACATCTTCTACAGCTACAGAAAAATAGTTTGTTCTTTGTGCAATTATATTTTTGTTAAGATTCTGACGTCGTGGAGTAAGAAAAGATTCTAAGTACTCTAATAGTTGAATATCTACCATAAGAGTGCTAAAATATAAAAGATTGATAATTTATAAATGAAAATGGTCTTAAAGATCATCAAACTATTTCCTTCATAAGGAAGACCTCTCTTACGTTACCCATTCGCATAGAGAGGTCTATACTAATATAAGATCACAAAAGTCTTGTACGAAAATTTTGCTTAACGTTTTTATTCCCATCGTCATATAAAAATAAAAAAACAATCCTTTTTAGAAATTACATCAGCTCCTATTAACAAATCACTTAATTTTCAATTCATTTGGATGTTTTTAGCTACTACAAGTTTTGACTTGCCTCAATTTTATTTTTGTAAAATAAACTCACTTCTTCTATTTTTCTGATGTTCAGCTTCACTACATTGCGCATTATTATCACATCTATTTACCAAAGCTGATTCTCCATATCCACGTCCAGTAAGTCTGGATTTATCAATCCCTCCTTTTTCTACAATATACTTTATAGTACTTTTTGCACGACGATCACTCAATGCCATATTATAACTATCTGGAGCTCGACTATCTGTATGTGATCTAACATCTATTTTTATCTCTGGATATTGTTTCATGGTGGCAATAATTTTTTGAAGTTCTATCTCCGCATCTGGACGAATGAAAGATTTATCTAAGTCAAAATAAATTATTTGCAAGTCTAATATTTTAGCTAAATCATCTCCAGGTTTCACTTCTTGTTCTTGTAATCCTCCTTTAGACAATTGCAGAGGTACATCATGAGTGTACTCTAATGCAGTATTGGTCTCTAAAAGTTTTTCTGATGGGTTGTAGCTGTTTTTAAGCGCCCTAATAACATATGATTTTTCACACTCCAATTCAAAATTATATACCCCGCTAGCATCACTTGCTACTCTGGATATTTCATTTCCGTCTTCATCTAGTAAAAGCACATCGGCTTCTGACAAAATAACTCCAGATTCGGCATCTGTTACAACACCCGACACGTACTGTCTACAACTGGTAATTAACTCTTCTATTTGTTTAAAACTATAAATATCATCATTTCCTTTTCCTCCTTCTCTATTGCTTGCAAAGAAACCTATTTTGGTCATTTCATTTAATACAAAACTAAAATCATCATCCGGACTATTTACTGGTCTTCCTATATTATAAGGAATTGAAAAACCTTCTTCTTCTGGAACCGTAACAAAAATATCTAAACCTCCCAACCCTACATGGCCGTCGCTTGCAAAATATAGTCTTCCTGTATCACTTATATAAGGAAAAGTTTCTCTTCCTTCGGTATTTATTTTATCTCCGAGATTGACTGGAGTACCAAAGGTTCCATCAGGTAACACATCTACCTTATATAGATCAGACATACCTTTGGTACCAGGCATATCACTAGCAAAGTATAATTGTTTCCCATCTTTAGTAAGAGCTGGATGCGCTACAGAATACTCCTCACCATTAAATGGTAATTCCTCTATATTCTTCCACTTATCACCTTCTAAGGTTGCTCTATATAACTTTAACAACACTGTTCCTGTTGTATCAGAACCTATTTTTCTTTTCGTATAATTATTTCTCGTAAAATATACTGTTTGTCCATCTGGACTAAAAGAAGTAGAAGATTCATGAAACTTAGTATTTATTTTACCTTTTATTTTTTTTGGTTGAGTTAATTCGTTATCAGGTTCTACAACTTCTGAAATAAAAAGATCTAAAAAAGGCATTTCGTTCCATTCGTGAATTATTTTAGACATGGAACTATATTGACTTCGAGAGGATGCAAATACAAGATTGCCTCTATTATCAAAACTTGGAGCATAATCAGAAGCGCTTGAATTAATATCTATTTTTTTGAGTGTGAATTTTCCAGATTGCATCTCGATAAATCTCAAATAATCTCGTGTACTCACAAAATAAACGGCTCTTTTATCGGTATTTGTTTTCTTATAAAAAATTTCCATGATAGCATCGGCATCATCATAACGCTTTATGCTTTTGAGACTTTGTGAATATCTGAATAAATATTCCACATCCATATCATCCGAATACTCCTTCATTAGTTTTTCATACCAATCAATAGACTTTTCTAATTCGCCATTGAAATAATATGAATCGCCAATTTTCTTATACAAATCCGAAGAAGTGTATCCTTTTTCAGCTACATCTAAATATATTTTTCTAGCATCTACGAAGGCATATTTAGCAAAAGTCTCATCTGCTCTTGCCAGTCTTTTTTCCTGTGCTTCTATTCCTCCAAATACAATAACACATAAAGATAGACTTATAAGGGTTTTTATAACTTTCATAACAATCTTATTGGTTAAAAGAATCTAGGAGTTAGCATTCTGTTATATTTTCTAAACAATTCAAAACGTAGCATTACTTCATAACTTCCATCATTAAATTGTGTTCTTCCTAATTCGGTAGTTTCTCTATCATATGCAAATCCAATCATTAAAGAATCTGAAATCTGGAAACCAGCCATGGCACTAAAAGCTGCACTCCATCTATAAGCTGCTCCTAGTGTTAATTTATCATATAACAAAAAATTAGCAGATAGATCTACCTGTAAAGGAGCTCCAAATACTAATTTAGATAATAATGCTGGTTTAAATTTTAGATTATCATTTAGCTCAAAAACGTATCCTGTTATCAAATAATAATTAATACGTTCTTCTGCAATAAATGTTGATGAATCATTACTATTTACTGTAGCATCTTCGTCGAAATGATTTGTCTCTAATAAATTAGGAGCACTCAATCCAGCATAAAACTTATCTGTATGATAGTAGATTCCAACACCTACATTTGGACTAAATTTATTATCGATATTATTCTCAAAATTCGGATCATTAATTTCGAACTGTGACAATCTTTGGAAATCTACATTTAGTAAATGCCCTCCCGCTTTTAATCCGAAGCTTAACTTTCCTGTGTCCGAAGTAGGAATCGTATAGGAGAAATCAATATCAAAGTAGGTTTCATCTGTAGGTCCAATTTCATCATTTACGATAGAGAACCCTAACCCAACTCGATTATTATCTCCTATTGGAGTGTTTAACGTTAAGGTTTGTGTTCTTGGAGCTCCATCCAATCCAACCCATTGACTACGATGCAACCCCATAATACTCATAACACCTCGGCTACCCGCATATGCAGGATTTACGCTTATCGTATTATACATATACTGGGTATATTGAGCATCTTGCTGTGCTTGGATATTATTAAAAAAACCAAACCACAAAAGAAAGGATAGGAATAGTATAAATATTTTTCTCATTTATTTAAATTTTTAAAGAATGATCATAAGAGCCCTGATTATAGACGATTTGTGTTCGGATCAATTATTTATCTATTTATATACAGGAAACCTGTTTTATTTTTCTTTTCTCCCGTTTCTAACGTATATTCTAAGAAATAATAATAGGTACCTACCGGAAGCTGCTTATCTTCTTGTATGGTAGCTCTACCGTTAGAAAAACCTCTAAATAAATTATCATTACTTCCATAATTTCTGGAACTAAAAACAATAACTCCCCATCTATTATAAATCTCTAAGGTATTTTCTAGATTCTCGATACCTCTAATGATCAAGGAGTCGTTTATCCCGTCACCATTTGGACTAATTCCCGTATAAACAGTTACTGATTCATCTGAGGTTATTGCGGTGATGGTTTCATCCTCTGCATCTCCATCACCATCGGTATCAACATCTGTTGTATTGGTAGGATCATCAGAAACATCAACCACATCATCTCCATTTGGATCTTGACCTGTTACTGTAGCCTGATTGATCAC
>NZ_JBSWZK010000015.1:0-82687 GCF_054054605.1 Aquimarina sp. 433 | reverse complement strand
TGCCTCCATTGTCCAATATTCCTCACTGCTGCCTCCCGTAGGAGTCTGGTCCGTGTCTCAGTACCAGTGTGGGGGATCTCCCTCTCAGGACCCCTATCTATCGTCGCCTTGGTATGCCGTTACCATACCAACTAGCTAATAGAACGCATAGCCATCTTATAGCGATAAATCTTTAATCATTAACCAATGCTGATTTATGATACTATAAGGTATTAATCCAAATTTCTCTGGGCTATCCCTTACTATAAGGTAGGTTCTATACGCGTTACGCACCCGTGCGCCGGTCGTCAGCATTAGTGCAAGCACCAACCTGTTACCCCTCGACTTGCATGTGTTAAGCCTGCCGCTAGCGTTCATCCTGAGCCAGGATCAAACTCTTCATCGTGAATTCTTAAATATTTTAATCATAACACAATCAGGAATTATAAATCGTTTCTCAAAATTATTCCTAGTCTTAATTCTTATTGTAATAATATCAGCATAAACCAATATTAATACGCGCTGTCAATCAATATATCAATGAACCTTTTCAACAACCCAACACAATCTTCATCGCTGGCTGTATTCGTTAATCATCAAGGAATCGAACCTTAAAAACAAAATCCCTTTTGCCTTACTCCAGTATAATTTCTATGCTTATGAACTTAGCTTGTTTCTCAAAGCGGGTGCAAATATAAAACGCTTTTTTATTCCCCGCAAAACTTTTTTGAACTTTTTTTAAAAAAATTTTTATCAACTAAAAACTCCCCCAAAACATCCTCAAAAAAACCAAACTCTCTCAATGAACTCTCAAAACTTATTCCGTTTTGCGGGTGCAAACATACAACCCTTTTTCATTTCAACAACAAAAAAATACAACTATTTTTTAACCTTTTTGTAAAACACTCTAAACATTAAAGTTACAAATCAAAAAAAATAATTTCTAAACTTTCAAAAGAGTAAATAAAAAGAAAAACTAATAATTAGGCTCCTTTAAAATGCATATCTCTAAAAAACCATAAGAAAATTTGTCAGATTATCTTCTGGGTCTAATTGCAACTTTTTACGAAGCTTATGCCTATTTACATCTACACTTTGGGGACTTATACCAAGAAGCGGTGCGATTTCTTTTGAAGACAAATTCATTTTAAGGTATGCACACAATCTAAGATCTTTTGAAGTTAGACCAGGGTATTCCTTGGACAACCTTTCATAAAACTCCTGATGAGATTTATCGAAGTTAATTTTAAAAATCCTACTTTCCTTATCTGTTATATAATATTCTACAAGCCTTCGTAGATCCATATAATTACTCTCATGAGATCTAACATTAGAAGACTCTTGTATTTTTACGATTTTATCTCTGATTTTTTTAAGAATCTTGTTTTTGTTAAGATTTACATATGCCACTTGAGTAAGCTCTCTACTTTTTGCTTTTATTTCGTCTTCTAATTTGGAGTTTTTGAGTTCAATAATCTTGCGCTCTTGCTCAATCTTTTGTGCCTTATATTCTTCTCTTTGCTTTTGCAGTTTTTCTTCTTTTAGTTTTAGCAATTTATTTTTCTGCTTTTTCATTTTATATCGACTTATAAAGATACCTACCAGCACAAGACTTAAAAAAAGCAATACATATATTATATATGCTAACGGTGTTCTATATATAGGTGGACTAATTTTAAACGAAAAAGAAGATTCTTTTATAATATCATCATATTTAGCTCTTACTTGTAGTTTATAGTCTCCTTCTATTAAATTATACAATGTCCTTTCTTGAGAAGCTGTCCAATCACTCCATCCATCATTATTGATTTTCGATTGATATAACACTTTTTTACCATAGAGTGGTAATGCGTATTTTACTTTAAGGTCATTATCTTTAAAAGGGATTCTTGACTTTCTAGCGTACGAGATATTACTATTAACAGATACAAAGTCTCTAATAATAACATCATTCCTAGCATTTTTAACAGAAACTTCTCTATTTCGGACGTATGCCGAAAAACCACTATATATTGGAATAATTTCTTTATCTCCATCCAATTCAAAAACATTCAAAACATCTGGCACCAGTTGATTTTGTAATTCTTCTAAATTTACTATTTCATCTCCAGTATCTATTATTACACTTTCATTACCCACATACCAAGTCTCCGTTTCCTTTTCTATAATTCTAGGCGCATACCCTTTGTTCATTCCCAATGCTTCTTTTGCAAAAGAATTATTCTCAGCATTATAAGTATATATATGAAATCCAGAAGTTATTATAATGTCATTCTTAGTTTTCGAAAGTGACAATACCACTCCTTCAAAATCACTTAGTGGAAAGAAGGATTGCTGTACTAAAGTTTTCTTATCTACATCTAATTTAAATTTAAAAACTCCTTCAGAGCGAAGGGCTAACCAAATATTATTTTGACTATCGATTTCTAAATACCTAACCGATTTATTAAAACCTTTAAGCTGATATTCCTGCCAGTCATTATTCTCTTTCTGATATAAAGCGACACCATTATAATTAGGAGATAAAACGAACTCTTCCTCACTAAACTCATATTTTCTAAAATCCCAAGCTCCTTTACTAGCACCTATTTTTGTGAGATCTTTATCTTGAACGATATAAGCTCCTTTATCATGACCAACCCAAATCTCATCATTAATAGAAGCAAGATTCCAAACCTGTCCATTCAACAACAGTTTAAAATCTTCTTCTATATCAGTTGGTTTCTCATCCAGCGTATACAATCCTTGATTGGTTCCCAAATAGTAGAAACCCCTATTTTTTACTGCCGCATAAGTTGTTCCTAATAAACCATAATAGTCATAATAATATTTTAAGGAAGAATTTAATTTGATATAATCAACTCCATAATCTAATGCTAACCACAAATTATGTTCATCATCCTGAAAAATCGATAACACCGTATTATTTTGAAGACCTTTTAATTTATTAATATTTTCAACATACCCGGAATTGAGATCCACAATATAAAGTCCATTTGTTACGGTCCCTAAAGCAATTCTACCATCATTTAATTTTAAAAAAGAAAAAATCTGTGCACTACTAATTTCACTTGATCTGGAGAACTGAAGTAAAGTTGCTTTTCCATTCTTAACAAGATACAAACCTTTTGTGTCTGTAATAAGCAACATCTCATTATCAAAACTAGAAACTCCAATTATATTCCCATTTAACTGATCATCATCAAACACATTAGAAAGGTTTGATTCGGACAGTTTAAAAACTCCATTTTCATAATCATTTACAAACAATTCTTCACCCACCATATAACTCCATTTAAAACAGCAGGGGGCAGGTATTTTTGTAATTATATTTCCTTGATTAATATAGAGATTACTAAATGTTTGAAAGATTATTTCATTGTCTAACCGATGTATCCTCCAGTATTCTTCAGTTTTATCCGATAGCTGTTTATTACTGTTATTTAAAAGAGAAATTTCAAAATCATTATACGCTTCTTGTCTATTTTTTAATAATCCAAAGTGTCCATCAGCACCAAAATAAATAGAGTCTTTATTTTTAACGAAAAGACTTCTATTTGCCATAGCGTTGTTAGTTTCAACAGAATTCCATTCACTGCCATCATATATCAACACTTTATTTTCGTTGGCGATATAAATCAAGCCATTTTCATCTTGTTCGATATCCCAAGATTGTGCTCCGAAACCAAGAGACTTTGTATCATAATGAGTAATTTGATATTGAATTTTATTTTCAATTGATTGAGAGAAAGAAAAAAAATGTAATAAAAAAATTAATAGGCAAGTACGATTCATTAAACGCTGTATTTACACTAAGGGTAGTATTTCAAATATACTAAAAACTCACGAAAAATCTTAAAGAGTCACCAGAATAAGGAACTGTAAAAAAGTATTATTCTGTCAAATTTCCATGATAAAACAATTAAAATTGAGCAAACAATATTTCTTTAATTTCTTTAAGAAAAAGACGGATAAAATGCCGGAGGAACATAAAACTTACTCACTCCAGCATCTTAAAACAACTAATCTAAATTATTGAAATTCTAAGCTTTTTCTAACGGATGTTTAGATAATAACATCTAACCTTTCTTATTTTTATCCAATTCTTAACAACCACAAAGAAGAATTTAAACTCTCCTTTTGAATTCGGCTAACTCAATTAAACTGTAATGGGTAAATAATCCATAAGCAACAAATATCTCTCTTCATAGCGCTTTATTTTAAACCTTAAATATGTAATAAAGTCTTAATTGATCTATTAACCATTTCGGAATGGTTATAGGGTTAATTTCTTTCTATCTTAAAAAATACTTTATTGTTATTGCTCGAAACGAAAAGAAAAACAGGATAATTACAAAATACCTTGTTTTTTCTATTAACCTTTATCAAAATTACAATAAAATTACATTTAATCTATCAATTCCATGATCTTAACTATATATATACAATCAAGAAATCATTCTTAAATATAAAAAACCAAAAAACATGTTAAAAAACTGAAAAACAAATATTTAAACCAAAAAAGCATCCTTACCCTCCTTAAATGTAGATCCTAACCCATACACATCGTATTATAGATTCTTTCAATAAGCAAATAATCCCAAAAACTCTATAATTACAGTCTTATTTAGCTGAAAAAAAATAAATTTTATGAAAGATTTTGAGTAAACTTCGATATTATAATTGAAATTGATGATAGATGTAGTAATTTACTATATCAATTATAAGATATATTGGCACAAAAGTTTACAGGAAGAAATTCCATACCAGACCGAAACGAATCACGGCATCTCTAGGAGCATATCCAGGAGCAGAAAATTCATTGTTCTGACTGAAAGCTTCTCCAAAGTTCTCTACTTTAAAATAGATTCGTGTTTGTCTTATTCTAGCATTAAAAAAGATATCAAACTGAGGAAAGCCACCAAATGTTTGTCTTGTATCAATAATTTCATCTGGATCACTATTATCAAATTGATCAAAATATTCAATCTCATTGGGGCTTTGCACATAAAATTCTGACAGTACTGGATCATAACCATCCGCGTCATACTCCGAATAATATTTAAAAGTTACACCTGTCTGCAAGAACAACGCTCTTTTAAACCAATAGTCTTGATAATAAACACTATTTCTAGTAACAATATGAGGAACATTATATACTTCGAAGGTTCTAACATCTCCAACTTCATTTATAGTATTGGTTGCATTACTAACATTCTGATATACTATTGAATTATCGATACCTAACCAACCAAATTTTAAACTATTAGAAAGCTTAAGCTTTAATAAATTCAAACTACCATCATACTGTTCAGGAACAGTAATAGAATCCGTGTTTTTTGTAAAATATGTATAGTTGTCAATGGTCGAATAGCTAGCTTCTATATTTGCCCAATTCTTTACCTGCACATTAGCATGAATTTTTTGAGTTTCTACATTTTTAAAATCATTAGTAGCGTCAGTATTATTAAAATTCTGCCAGTTATAACTAACGTAATCACTCTGATATAAAAGAAAATTATAATTCGGAGCTGAAGAACTTGTGCTTATACCTAACTGTAGACCATAATCACCGAGCTGATATCCTGCGGAAGCATTTAAATAATTCCCATCAAAATCACCTGATATAATGGACATTCCATCTGCAGCAAGTTGAAATCCTTTATAATATTTTTGATAAGATCCTCCTACAGAAACTATATTTCCTTTAATTCTATTTGTAATATCCGTACCATCTTCTAAAGTAAGAATTGTATTGTATCCGTAATTATAGTCTGAAATACCGGCATTAACAGTTAGGCTACCTAACCAATTATTATTTACATTTACAAACAATTGATTACTAAAATCTTCTAGCGCAGCTTTATCTTGTAATGCTCCAGAATCATACGACACTCCAAAAAGATCACTTGGTGCAGCCTGATCAAACTGAAAAGATTTATCGGTAAGATCTAGAATATGTCCCACAGCTATATTCGTATTAGTACTATCTGTTTTTTTAATAATATCGTATTTGTGATTTAGATAAAACCGTTTCCCAAGTAAAATACTCTCAGCATTTTCAAAATTCACCTCGATAGATCCCCTATCGGAAAACTCATCAGCTTCCTCTCTAAATTCTTCAGTATTATTAAGGTATTGATTTAGACCTGTTTCTGAGAGCCCTCCATTCTCTTCGTTTAATAAGTCTTGAGATACAAAATGAGTTCGTATACTATATCTGTCATTTTTAGTTCTATAATTTGCTGTAGCTCTAAAATTACCAGTACTCGTAAGTGCATGTTGGTATTTTCCTAATGACCTATTCCCTTTATATGCAATCGATAGATTTAACCTAGGAGAAGTATTTACCGTAAAAAACGCATCTAACTGTTGCCCTTGTTCGAAAGTAGTTTTAAAATACAATTCAGTTAATGGCGTAGGAACATTATAATACAGAATATCTTCCGCTTCCATAAAATTAAAATGTCTTGCCCTTGCGCCAAAAAGAGGTAATAAATGGTTATATTCTTCTACTTTAATCAAACTATTGTAAGTTTGCCCGACATTATTTATGGGCTGTAATCCAAAATCATCTCTTCGCAAATAGTTGAAGTTATAATCCCTTTGGATCGTTAATGTAGTATCTACAAAAGTAGTATCATTTTTAATACTTATGATCTTATAATCCGTAATCGGAGGTTTGCTTTTGGTTTTCTTTGCAAAAGGCTTCCTTTTTTGAGCGAAATCAGGAATCTGTTGCGTATTCGTCCCTCCTCCATCGAACTCTTCTTCATTACCTTCCTGAGCACTTGCTATGGAACCTATTAGAAGTATAATTATAAATACTAAATTCTTTTTCATCTATATCGTAAACTGTTGGCAAAAATATACTTTTTTAACGAAAGTCAATAGCTATGAATTATTCGTTTTAATGCTAAGTTTTTTTCTTGATTCTTAAAAATAGTTTTCTGATGTTCTGTTCTTACATTATCTTCGTAACATGCTCGAATTAAAATTAAAACCTGATCTCATAGAATGTGGTACAGATGAGGCAGGTCGTGGTTGTCTGGCAGGACCTGTTACTGCTGCTGCTATTATTTTACCCGATGATTTCAGTAATGCGATCTTAAATGACTCGAAACAGCTTAGTGAAGCAAAACGAAAGCAACTAAGACCACTACTAGAAGACTGCTCTATTACCTATGGTGTGACACATATCTATATGGAAGAGATTGATAAAATAAATATTTTAAACGCTTCTATTCTGGGCATGCAACGTTCTATAGCTCAATTATCACCTCAACCAGAACATATTTCTGTAGATGGAAATAAATTTAAACCATATCATAATATACCACATACCTGCGTTATAAAAGGAGATGGTAAATATCTTAATATTGCTGCAGCATCGGTTTTAGCAAAAACCTATAGGGATGAATATATGGAAAAGATCCATGAAGAATTTCCTATGTATAATTGGAAAAAAAATAAAGGATACCCAACTGCCGAACATCGAGAAGCAATAAGAAAATATGGTGTAACCAAATACCACAGAAAAAGTTTTAGATTATTACCAGAACAGTTATCACTAGAGTTCAAATAATTATCTTTGGCAACTGAGAATATTTGGTAGATAGAAAAACAACCAAATTATTACAAAACCAAGAACAAAAAGGAAAACAAAACACATGAAAAAAATAGTTGTACTTCTAATCTCCACAATTGTTTTAGCTTGTAACACTACTACCGAAGAACCAAATACTCTTATTGATTACATTCCCAAAGATGCTCAGGTGATTATAAAAATCAATGATCTGGAGCAAACAAAAAATATGCTTAGGGATAATGACTTTTTCAAGAAAAATAAAAATCTTGATCTATTCAACTATTTCAAGACACTTCCCGTATTAAATCAAGTAGACCAATCTAGTGGCCTATTATGTTTTTCTCCAATCGGTAAGAATGATTTTGAGTATACGTATATTTCTACATACGATCCAATGATTATAAATAAAGATTCGTTAGATCAAAAAACAATAGAAAACATCAATTACTCTAATAAAATCATACATAAAATAACTTCTGGCAGTGATACTTTTTATGCTACCAAACAGGATAGCTTATTAATCGCTTCTTCTTCTCAGATATTGATTGAAAACGCAATTCGCCAGCAAGAAAATAAAATCCCAGTTAGTGACGACCTTATAAAAGCCTATGAGGTTTCTGATGTAAAAAATCCAGTAGCTTTAATAGCAAATGGAAAACAGCTACAAGAAATACACAATTCGTTAATCCCGAATAATGACTTGATAGCGCTGTCAAATTTTAGCGGATGGATCTCGGTAGATGCTAAACTAGATCAGAATGCATTATATATAGATGGAATTGCCATTGAGAAAGACTCTTTATCGACTACCATTGGAATTTTTGACAATACTACCGCCCAAGAAAACAGAATAGCTAGTATTACACCTATCACTGCCAATGGTTTTGTATCCTTTACTTATGACGACTTCTATACACTAAAGAAAAATCTTGCATTAGCTCAGGAAAGGGAAATAGAAAATATTCCTGATGATCTAGACGAACTGTTTTCGGGAATTTCAGAAATTGGAATGATATTTTTAGAAAATGACGTTGCATTAACTTTTACCTCGCTAGCTCCAGAAAACACCTTAGAACAATTAGCAGGCAATCCTGCAGGTTCATATAGAGATATAAATATATTTACCTACGAAGAAAACACTACGTTTTCAGGATTACTAAAACCTTTAATCCCTGAATTTGAGGCAAAATACTATTTCTCTTATGAAAATCAGATTGTATTTGGTTCTTCTAAAAATGCCTTACAGACTATCATTGCTAACATCCTTAACAAAACCGTATTACAAGAACAACCATATTACATAAAAACACTGGAAAAACTCTCCGACGAATCTTCTATACTAATTGTAGGAACTGTAAAGTATTTAAAAGAATATATAAGTAGTAATATTGAAGAATCACAACAAAAACAGTGGAGCGAAACCAAGACTAAAGGTTATCAAATTGGGGCTTTACAACTTATTAAAGAAAGTAATTTTGCCCATATCCATGGCGTATTACAGAAAGATATTACCAAAGGCTCCGCAACCTCTGTTACGCAAATAACATCAACCACTTTAGAAAATAAAATTCTGAATAGGCCAATTTTGGTAAAAAATCACCGGACAAAAGGAATGGATATTGCCGTACAAGATGTGGACAATAATCTTTATCTAATCTCTGACAAAGGAGTCATCTTCTGGAAAAAACAGATCAACGGCGCTATCATGGGAGATATCCAACAAATTGACATTTATAAAAATGGCAGATATCAACTCCTTTTTAATACTGAAAACACTTTATATTTAGTCGATAGGGATGGTAAAGATGTTACTTCTTATCCTAAAAAATTCGAACAAGCTATTACGCATCCGATTTCTTTATTTGATTATGATAAAAATAAGCGCTACCGTATTGTTGTAACACAAGGAAACAAAGTTAGCATGTTGGATGCAGAAGGAAATGTGGTCTCTGGATTTGGTTTTGAAGGAACTGAAACCAACATTATTTTACCGCCAAAACATATTAGAATTGGTAGTAAAGACTATATTTTAATCTCTGAGGAAAATGGTAAAATAAATATTCTAGATCGTTTAGGCCGAACTCGTGTTGACGTAAAGCAATCGGTAGATTTTTCTAAAAACCAATGGCAACAATATCAAAATAAGTTTACTTCTACTACAAAAGACGGAAAACTGATTCAGATTCAATCAGATGGTTCTGTTAATATAATAGACAAGGAACTAGACCCGAATGCCACTTTAGTTTCGACCAACAAAACGTTAGTTACTTTCTCGGAAAACAAATTAACTATTAAAGAGAACACGCTAGAACTAGACTATGGAGTTTATACAAAACCACAGATATTCTACATCAATAATAAAATTTATGTAGCCATTACAGATAAGCAATCCAAAAAGGTATACTTATATGATAGTAATGCAGAGTTATTTCCGAATTTTCCAGTATACGGAAACTCTATTATTAGCTTAGGAAATATGGATAAAGATCCTAATCTAGAATTTGCAGTACAAGGAGAAGAAAATAGTATTCTAATTTATCAAATCAATTAACCTCTAATTTAAATTTTGTAAAAAAATGTTGACTTTTTAGTTGTAGGTATCACTAATGTGAAACCAAGTAATTAAAATGTCATGAAAACTCAAAAAATTTTATCGCTATTATTTTTAACCGTATTGTTGTTCGGTTGTTCGGATGATACTATTGATAATGAAGAAATAGATCTCGAAGCGACTAGTATTACATTCTCTATAGTGAAGGATGATGATTTTACAGGGACAGCTACAATTACGGGAACTATTACAAATATTGGAGATGACTCTTTTAGGTCATCTTCTGGACAACAAGCGTTACGTTTATACCAAAGAAATCTTGGAGCACCAGCGCCAGGCGAATTAGTTAGCACTGTAAGTTTTACAGATTTAGCTGCTGGCGAGACATTAACCATTAGTTATTCTAGGCCTTGGAATTCGTCATCCCCTGCAGAAGGTGAATTTCCGCCAGATTATAGTATAGTTTTAGATTATGATCCAGATATTTTTATTGATGGTAATGACAGTAATAATGATGAGGATCTAACAAATAACAGTTTAACAGTAAGCGGATCAGAAATCAATGACCTATTTGTTAATTAAAAACCAACCTCAATCTATTCGATTTGTTTAGTTTTTAGTCAAAAAAGCCGAAGTAATTTATACTTCGGCTTTTTCGTTATACCATTTCTGCTTCGAATAAGACTTTAAAATGTTTCAACAGTTTCTCTTTTACTTCAGCTATATTTACACTTTCTACACCTAATTCTACATGTAAAGAAGTAACGGCTTTATCATTAATTCCGCATGGAATAATATTATCAAAATATCCTAAATCCGCATTTACATTAAATGCAAACCCGTGCATAGTAACCCATCTACTGGCTCTAACTCCCATAGCACAAATTTTGCGAGCAAACGGAGTTCCCACATCCAACCAAACACCAGTTTCCCCATCACTACGAACTCCTTTAATTCCGTACTCATCTAAGGTAAGTATCACCATTTCTTCTAAAAGGCGAAGATATTTATGAATATCTGTAAAGAAATTGTCTAAATCTAAAATTGGATATCCCACAACCTGTCCCGGTCCATGGTAGGTAATATCACCTCCTCGATTTATTTTATAAAAAGTAGCTCCTTTTTGTTGTAACTGTTCCTCGTTTAAAAGCAAATTACTAATATCGCCACTTTTCCCTAACGTGTATACATGCGGATGTTCTACAAAAAGAAAATAGTTATTGGTATCGAGATTAGCATCTTCTCGTCTATTCTTTATTTTCGTATCCAGAATTCCTTTAAAAAGAATTTCTTGATAATCCCAGGTTTCCTTAAAATCCTTTAAACCTAGTTCTTGTATTTTAATCTTCTTATTCATTAATCTTCAACAAACACCTTCCAGAAAGTTACACATTAATCTTCCAGCTCTACCTCTACATCCAATATCTTTGGATTTTCCATATAGTCGATAAATCCAACTTCTAAGGTGAAGCTTTTCCCATCCTGACTAAATAATGCTTCTTTAGAAGAAATATTTTTTATTCTTCTCGGAAAATGATATTTGATTTTATATTTAGAACTTGCTAGAAACATCTTCATTTGTTCTAAACTATCTAATCCCTGTTTCAATTGTTTTTCATCTAGAATTTCAGTTACCCTTTTAAATTTATTTCCTTTAAAAGTATATGAAACTTTGGTCGGATCATCTCCTTCAGTGTTAGACAATGGATCTCCCGGAGCTCCCACAGAACTACCTGCTTTTTTACCACCTAAAGAAGAAGCGGTTTTAAAATCATTAAAAATATTCCCTAAATCCGATACATTTTTAAAATCAGAATACAAATCAAAGTTCATCTCCATCGTTTTGGGATCCATGAACATATGCATTTTAAAGTTTTCTAACTTTTTTAAACGTTCTTGTTCCGCTTTTGGCAACTGTGCAATACTATCCTTTTTTTCCTCTAGGTAATCTTTAAACACCATTAAAGTATCTATCGCCTTTTCTTCTTTTTGTTCTTCTCCCAGACCTTCTCCTAATTTATCTCCAGCCATTTTAAGCAACTCAGAACCATCAAAACTGAAGGCTATCTTTCCACTTCCATCTTCATTAATATGTAAATCCTCCGAAAACTGACATCCTACAAAAAGAATTGCCACTAAAAATACCTGTATCAATAGGGATACTTTTTTCATCTATTTAAAATTTTTATTTGTTGAAAAATTCACTAAACTTACTATACAACTTT
Organism: Aquimarina sp. 433; assembly: GCF_054054605.1. Taxonomy (NCBI): domain Bacteria; kingdom Pseudomonadati; phylum Bacteroidota; class Flavobacteriia; order Flavobacteriales; family Flavobacteriaceae; genus Aquimarina; species Aquimarina sp. 433. The sequence goes on along the minus strand of NZ_JBSWZK010000015.1, from coordinate 70,344 downwards.
GACTTGCTGTTATACTTTTTAATGATCATTCCCAACTGTAGTGAATGACACTAACTATTTGTTAGGGTTATTTAAAATTACCAGTGCTGCAATGACACCAGGAACCCATCCACATAAGGTTAATAAAAGTACGATTATAATTGATCCACAACCTTTATCCAAAACGGCTAGTGGTGGAAAAAAAATCGATAATAAAACTCGCAAAAAACTCATAAGCAAAAATAGATTAAATAATATAATTATAGGTAGTCTTATCTCCTATTATGTTACACTACTATCTTAAAATTATTTTTATCTTCGATTAGTTTATTATACACTGAATATATTCTATGAAATGGATACAAAGTATTTTTTGGATCTTTCTAACGTTGTGCTGCACTAATGTTTGGAGTCAATATCAATTCTCTGGATATGTAGATCAGCAAAATAAGGACACCAATGTATACCTATCGCTAATAGAGGATTACAGAAAAATGTCAGGTACATACCAAGAACAGATTATACAGAAAGTATATCCCGACTCCACAGGGTATTTTGTATTTACCGAAAATAACTTACCTGCAAAGAATAGGATCTATCGCATTCATACAGATAATTGCTCGGAAGAAGAAGCTACTATTCATTTTAACGGGATTTGTTTAAATAGTCAGGAAATTCTATTTATTGCCAAAAATGATGATAAGATTTCATTACCATTTACTAAAGAAGAAGAAGCCTTTTGTGAAATCATTTCCACAAACGAGCGTAGTAATACATTTCTAAAGGTAGATTCTCTAATAGAAAACATGAGGTATGCATTTAGCTCTTATCGAAGTGAGGCAAATAGAAAAGTAAATTCTATTAAATGGTTTAAAACCTTACAAGATTTTGGAGAACAACAAGAAGAACCTCTTACCGAGTTATATATTTACTCCTTTCTTTCTAATAAATCCAATAATCTATACACCTATTATCTTCAGGATCTGAAACAGAACACTTATTATGATAAGCTATTAGAAAGATTGCAAGAGCAGTATCCTAATAGTCCCTACACCAAACAATATGAAACCGAATTAGCGGCAGACAAATTTTCTATATCCATAAAAAAAGAAAACACATCTTATTGGACGTGGATCATTACATTCTTTCTAATTATTTCGATTACACTAAATATTTTATTATTTCGAAAATTAAAAACGAAAAATAATGCTGGTAATCCGTTGGAGGAAAAACTCACACAGCAGGAAAAGAAAATCTTAGATCTAATTTTGCAAAATAAAACGAATAAAGAAATTGCTTCTTTACTATTCCTGAGTGTAAGTACCATTAAAACCCATATCAATAATCTCTACAAAAAAGTTGAAGTTGATAACCGAGAAGAGTTAAAGGCGTTATATAAAAACAAGTGATTAGCTACTAATTACAAAATTCCAACTGGGGTCTAGTCCCTATTTCCACCCCTTTTTCATTGCATTTTATGGCACATGTCTAGAATTTTGAACAAAACAGAATTCAAAAAAAATAATCCTAAAAATTATTAAGACATGAAAACTAACATTACAACCGTATTTACTTTTATCATCCTATGTGCAACTATTAGCTCTTGCTCAGACGTGCAAAAAAACAACTCTAGTAGCACGATAGCAATGACTACAAATTCAGAACCAATTACAACTAAAAATATGGCTCCACAGATGACTTTTGCAGAAACAGAGTTTGATTTTGGAACTGTAACTGAGGGTGACATCTTAAAGCATAATTTTTCCTTTACTAACACAGGCAATGCTCCTTTGGTAATTGTAAATGCAAAAGCAAGTTGTGGTTGTACTGTTTCTAACTGGTCGAAAGAACCTATTGCACCTGGAGCATCAAGTGAAATGCTAGTTACCTTTAATACCAATGGAAAACCAAATCATCAAAACAAACAGGTTACTATCACTACAAACACAGCTATTGGAAAGCACATTCTAAAAATAAAAGCGATGGTTACTCCAAAAATTAAGAACACTATTTCTGGGGTTCCTTTAAGTAAATAATTTCAGAATTAGAGGCTATAATATACCTCTTCTTAGTGACTACACATTATATGATTGATCTAAATGATCATCTTAATACTATACTTTCAATATCATCAATATTATGAAAAAAAATGTGCTATTATTATTGATATTAACGATAGGAGCTGTTTGTTATTCACAAACATTTAATCAAGAAATCACCAATATTAAAGGTGTTCGGAGTCTCACTGGTAAAATCAATTTTGAAAAACTAAATAACAATCCTTATAACACTTGGTTTACTAAAAATTACGATGCTTATAAACCTAATGAAAACATCGTATCATCTATAAAAGATAGCCTGCAAGAATATACTATACAGATATTTATGGGTACTTGGTGTGGAGATAGTAAAAGAGAGGTACCTCGTTTTTATAAAACACTAAATAATGCAGGTTTCTCATTAGATAGATTAACCTGCATAGCAGTACAAGCTGATCGCGAACATTATAAACAAAGTATTGGAGGTGAACACGAAGGCTTAAATATTCATAGGGTACCAACCTTTATTTTTTATAAAAATGGTAAAGAAATAAATAGAATTGTAGAAGCTCCTATAAAAACGCTGGAGGAAGATATCAAAGAAATTGTATCGGGGACATATGTCCCGAATTATTCAGGTGTGACCAAAGTACATGAAATGATATCAAAAAATGGAATTGCTTCTTTGGCAAAGGACCCTCAACTTATAAGCGAACTGAAGAATGAACTCGCGAGCATGTATGAATTGAATACGTATGCGAATGTTTTGTTTTTTAGCGGAAATATAACAGAGACGATAGAAGTACTAAAACTTAATACTTCTCTTTTCCCAGAGGAAGCAAATACTTACATCAGTCTTGCCAACAAATTTTTAATAACTAACAATATCCCTGAAGCTATTGCAAATTATGAACGTTCTTTAGAAATCAAAAAAGATCCTGAAATAAGCAAAAGGGTTGAAGAATTAAAGAAATCTCTTTAAGTAAAATTAAAAAAGATGATAAAGAAGAAAAGCGAATTTAATTCGCTTTTCTTCTTTTTTTATAGAAGTCCACAAGCTGGATGTTCTGGTAAAACGCATAGACCATTACAGCAAATGTGATCAGGAACACCACAAAAGAAAGAATTAGGTGTTGGACATTCTCCATATTCTCCATCAAAATAAAATCCACCTTGAATACCTTTTTGAGTAGATTTATTTAAAACCTGAACGCCTTGGATTTTTGAAATTTTCTTGAACATAATATATTTTAAAGGTTAACCCTAACAAGATATTATGTTTGCTTTTTGGAATGATGTTAATTGGCACTATTTAACAGAAATTTCCCCATTTCAAAATTAATTAGAAAGATGTGATTTCACCTTCGTCGGGTTTTAATTCTATATATCTTTTTATTTTGCTTTTAATCTCAGGTACATAATGTTGATATTCTTCTAATGCGGCCATTTGCTTAAAGCCGTAAATATCGTCTCCTCCTTTTCCTCCATCTCTATTACTAGCAAAATATCCCATTCTTTCTTTTTCATTAATAATAAAAGTAAAATCATCTTTATTGCTATTAATAGGTGCACCCATATTATAAACTTTCCAACCAGATTGTTTATTCGGCAATACCATAAAAATATCAAGCCCACCAAAACCCAAATGACCATCACTTGCAAAAAACAACCTTCCTTTATCGCTTATGTAAGGAAAAGTTTCTCTACCCTCAGAATTTATAAGACTTCCTAAGTTTTCTGGAGTTCCAAAGCTACCATCTTTATGCACCGCTACTACGTAGATATCTGATTTACCATAACTCCCTGGCATATCACTAGCAAAGTACAAGAACTTTCCATCAGGAGATAAGGCTGGATGTGCGGTAGAATACTCATCACTATTAAAAGGCAATTCTTGTACATTTTTCCACTTCCCATTATCGTATGTTGCTTTATAAATTTTTAGCAAAACACAACCTTTCGTACTACTCTTAATTTTTCTTTTAACGTAATTATTTCTGGTAAAATAAACTGTTTTTCCATCTGGACTAAATGTTGCCGATGATTCGTGAAATTTAGTATTTATAGATCCCTTTAACTTTGTAATTCCTTTGTTAGCGATATTTCTATTAGTCCTATACAAGTCCAAGAAGGGTTCATTAGAACCTTCCTGAAGAATCATGGTCACCGATTTTTTACTTCTGGAAGACGCGAATACCAGTTCTCCATTATAAAAACTGGGTGCATAATCCGAGTTTTTAGAGTTAAATGGTAAAGTCTTTACCACAAAATTCGCTGCTAAAGGTTTCGAAATGCGATCCGATAAAAACCGATATCTCTTAGATAATTGCTTATCATGAGCAATTATCATCGAAGAAGTATCTTGATCATTTAGATTGGCTGTTTCTACAACACCATCCTGCCCCAGTGAATTATCCACTAATGCAGAATTTTTTTGTTGAGAAAATGTTGAATTCATTAAACAGAAAAAAACCAGCCCCAAAAGGTTTTTTTGCAATGTCATTAAATTACTTTTTTGTTGGTCACGTACAACCGTATATCCTAATTATTATAAAATTAAGTGTACCTAAAGACATCTTAGCTTATCTAAGAGTAATAAAGGAAGATTCGTTTTTATAAGAATTATAATGCTGCTATCCCCATAGCATTGAGTTGTACACACTATGTGTTACTTATCGCAATGTACTGATACTTAATAAAATAAACTATTAAAAAAACAAGAAAAATAGGAATTCACTTATAATTTAACAGGTGTAGGAAATTACTTTTTAAAAAAAATTACAGTATATACAAGAGGAAAAACACCCATTTTTTTCAATATTTCTGATAATTCAAATAAAACAAAAATGAGCTTTCTTTTCTCATTATTTGAAAGTGATACAATACTTAAAAATCAATTGAAAGATTATATCATACTTTGTATCTTTGCAGGCTTAAAACGGCAGCATTATGCAATTAACAGAACAAGAACTTGTAAGAAGAGAAAAATTAAAATCTCTACGTGATTTAGGTATCAATCCATATCCTGCAGCATTATTTCCTGTAGATCATACTTCAGAAGATATAAAACAAAAATTTGAAGAAGGAAAAAAGGTTATCATCGCTGGAAGATTAATGTCTAGAAGAATACAAGGAAAAGCTTCTTTTGCTGAGCTCCAAGACTCTAATGGGCGAATTCAAGTATATTTCAATAGAGATGAAATATGTACTGGTGATGATAAAACGAAATACAACGATATCTATAAAAAATTACTGGATATAGGTGATTTTATTGGTATCGAAGGAGAATTATTCACCACGCAAGTAGGTGAAAAAACTGTGATGGTTAAAGACTTTACATTATTAAGTAAAACTTTAAAACCATTACCTCAACCAAGAACCGATGCAGACGGAAAGGTATATGATGCTTTTACAGATCCTGAGCTTAGATATCGCCAAAGATATGTAGACCTAGTGGTAAATCCTCATGTTAAAGATGTTTTCATAAAGAGAACAAAGCTCTTTAATGCTATGAGAGACTTTTTTAATAGTAAAGGATATTTTGAAGTAGAAACACCAATATTACAACCAATTCCTGGTGGTGCTTCTGCACGTCCTTTTATTACTCATCATAATTCATTAGATATTCCTTTGTATATGCGTATTGCAAATGAATTATATCTAAAGAGATTAATTGTTGGAGGTTTTGAAGGAGTTTATGAGTTTTCTAAAAACTTCAGAAATGAAGGAATGGATCGTACCCATAATCCAGAGTTTACAGCTATGGAAATCTATGTAGCTTATAAAGACTACAACTGGATGATGGAGTTTACTGAAAATTTAGTAGAGCACTGTGCGATTGCTGTTAATGGAACAACAGATGCTACTTTTGGTGAGCATAAGATTAATTTCAAGACTCCGTATGCTCGAGTAACAATGACAGATTCTATCAAACACTTTACAGGATTTGATATCACAGGTAAAACTGAGGAAGAAATTAGAGAAGCTGCCAAAGGTATGGGTATCGAAGTAGATGATACTATGGGTAAAGGGAAATTAATTGATGAGATTTTTGGTGAAAAATGTGAAGGAAACTATATCCAACCAACATTTATTACAGATTACCCTAAAGAAATGAGTCCATTATGTAAAGAACATAGAGATAATCCTGATCTTACCGAGCGTTTCGAATTGATGGTTTGTGGTAAAGAGATTGCAAATGCATATTCTGAGCTTAATGACCCTATTGATCAAAGAGAACGTTTTGAAGCTCAATTAAAACTTAGCGAAAAAGGTGATGACGAAGCTATGTTTATTGATAATGATTTTATCAGAGCTTTAGAATATGGAATGCCTCCAACTTCGGGAATGGGGATTGGAATGGATCGATTAATTATGTATTTAACCAACAATCAATCGATACAAGAGGTACTGTTCTTCCCTCAAATGAGACCAGAAAAGAAAGCTGTGGAGTTAAATGATAACGAGAAAGCTATTTTTGAGATTATCAAAAAAGAACAACGCATGGAGTTAGCAGATCTTAAAACCGCATCCGGATTAAGTAACAAAGCTTGGGATAAGGGGATGAAAGGTCTATCTAAATTAGGTCTTACCAAGGTAACCAAAACGGAAGATAGCTTACTAGTAGAGCTAGCGGAATAAAAAACATACATTTTGTAAATAAAGTGTGTTCTAGTAAATAGTCTAGAACACACTTTTTTGTTTGGTGTTGTTAAAGTTTATAACTGTTAGATCTGTTAACATTTTTTTAACTAATTTCGCTGCGCCTTAAATTTAAAACTAAAGTTTATGAAAAATCTCCTACTACTTGTTAGTATTGCTATTCTTACTTTCTCCTGCAGTTCAGATGAAGAAACTGCTATTCAACTACCAATCGCGTGTTTCTCTATCGATAAAGAAGTTGTTGAAGTAGGCGAAGAATTTGTAATTACGGACTGTTCCGAAAATGCCACAGAAATAACCTTTAGTTATACAAATAATGAAGAAGAGAAAACAACAACTGAATCTTCATTCACCTTATCATTTTCTTCTCCAGGAACACAAACTATTCAACTAACCGTTTCTAATGAAAATGAAACTGAAACTATCTACAAAAGAATATCAGTTCTGCAACCGCGAACACGATACAAATTCTTCGACTATCCTAACGGAACTCGTGGATTCCCTATTGCTAGTGGAATTAACTCAGAAAACAATAATCTATTTATGATCGAAATTATAGATGATATTCTAGATAATAGTCTGGGAAAAATATTTTACAGAGAAATTGATAACAATAATGAAATTATAGAATCTTTATATATCGGAGACCAAACTGATAATACTGGTAATTGCTTTAGATTTAATAAACTTAATGGAGAATTGGTTTTTACCTTCGTTAACACCTTGGGTAATTATTATTCTTCTAGAGAAATAATTCTCGACCAATCTGGAAGTTTAGTAAAGAATGGTAGATCAGACCTTACAGTATCTTACAACAATATCAAAGTAGGTGATGAATTTGCATTTTTTGGAAGTAATCGAGTTTCTGTAGATACCGAATTTAAACTCGCACCTGCTATTCAAATAAGAGATGTTAATAACAATGTCATTAAAACAATGAACTATCCTTCCATGGAAGAAAATGCATTCATTGGTGATTTAACTAAAACATCTGAAGGATATATAGGTTACGGAGGAACATTTACTTCAGAAAATGATATTTTAGAAAACTATGAACCTGTTTTATTTTTATTAAATGAAAACTTTGAATTAATAAAAAACATTAGATACACTTCTCAATTAACCTCAAGTGTAACATCTATAAATGATCTGAACGGGTCGTTCCATATTGAAGAATTAAGTTCAGGTAATTTTGCTTGCTATAGTCATAATGAATTAAGAGTTGTAGCTCCTGATGGAAATGAAATTATGTCAAAACTCACTCGTGGTAGCTCAGGTATTAATGATCTATTGAATTTAAACGATTCCTTTATCGTAACCGAAAATCGATTTTTAACAAAATATGATCATCATGGAAATGAATTAAAGAGCATACAATATGGGGGGCAGTTCATTTCAGGATTGATCCAGAAAAATAATATCATATACTTTATTGCAGCCGAGTCTTCCTCCGATTTGGTCGAAAACTTGGGTAATATATCTCTTTTAAAAGGATTTATGGGAGCTGTAAATGATAATTTGCAAATAGTAGACATTAATAATAACTAGTTCATTTTATTATATTCCATCTCGAACTATAGTAGAAAATGTTTGATAATATAATACAAAACGGAACCTAACAATAGGTTCCGTTTCTTTTATCCTTTGTTTTTTAAATATTTATACTATTTTTGCCGCTTTGATTTTAAGATTTATTTAACATTAAGCCCCATTCAAATGATTCGAATTTTTACTTTTGTCTCGGCATTACTTTGCTGTACGATCGCACTATCTCAAAGAACAAATCTAGATAGAGAAAATTTCAAAACTTCCTATGTTAACTTACCCTCTAAACCTATTCTAGACAGCACAAAAAGAACATATTCCATTAACACTGGGAGTATTACGATACCTGGTTTTAAGAAGCTAAAAAGCGGTGGTTCATTGGATATAAACTACAAGTTTCATGGAACCAAAATCGGAACAGTAGATATCAAAAAAGAAAAACACGAGAAAAAAGACAAAGAAGGAAAAGTATTATCTACAAGTTATACGTACATCGTTAAGACAACATACTCATCATCGGCAACACTGTCTGTAAATAATGGTACAAACGCCGAATCTTATGAAAAGTCATACTCTGAAAGCGAGGATTATGCTAGTGGAGAATTTACAACTTATAAAAAGGCACAAGATTATTATAATAATAATCGTCATAGTTTACGAGATAAATATAGAAATGATCACAAAAATCAATTTCTAAACTCGGCAAGAAGGCATTTGATTAATACCTACGGATACGATATCGAAACGCATGAAAGAGAGTTTTTCTGGATTTTAAAAAGCAAGAAACATCCAGAATATGCAAAGCATCAAGAGGCATATGAGAAATTAAAAACTGTTTTTTCAACCATGCAGCATAACCAACCTGTGGATTCTATAAAGACAGAACTACAATCCGTAATCGAATACTTTAACGGAGTAATTCCTAGGTACGAAGGTGATAAAAGAAAAATAAGAAAAATTCGATATGCAAGTTATTATAACATCGGAAAAATATATTACTACCTAGACATGCCAGAAAAAGTTAAAGAGTATGCACAGAAACTAATCGATAATGATTACGATAAATCTGATGGTAGATATCTAAATGAAATTGCAGACGACCTCATCAAGGATTTTGAAGCCAACAAAACAAAAACACGTCATTTTGATGTAAAAACAGAAGATCTAAGTAATCAAACTGATGAAAATGAAGCTACTGAACTTACAGACATAGAAGTAAACAAAGCTTACTTAATCACTAAAGAAAATGACACGCTATTGGTTGATATTAAAACTTCTGATATGAACAAAATTGCGTACTCATTAAAAACGGTAGAGTACGATAAAGAAGGAAAACCATTTGGCACCAGAGTAAGAAAAGCTAAAAAGTGTAGTCAGTTAGTATTTGTAGATGGAGATCACTATAGAAATATAAAATTTAAAGAATCTTCTATAAAAGGTGGAGCTGTAGATGTTGATCAGATGGTTTTAGGAGGTGCTACCGATAAGCTTTGTAAAGTTCTTTTTGAATCTGAAAAGATCAACCTATATCTTTTTAATAATAAAGAATTGGTTATTATGCCAGCTGGTGCAGAAAAAGGAAAATCTACTATGTCTGCAGGTTATGTGTTTGGCTTTAAAAAGAATCTAACCAAACTAGCAGAAGGTTGTCCTTCTGTACAAGAAAAAGTTGCTAGCAAGACTTACAAAAACAATCAAGAAGATCTTCTTAGTTTTTGTAAAGATCTTACCAATTGTTCTGCAGATTAAGAACCTTAAAGTTGAAAAAACAAAAAACGCGACCTAAATAGGTTGCGTTTTTAATTCTAATAAATAAAAACTAGCTATACGAAACTGTCTCCCCAACAGTAACCGTATAATCTTCTTGCGAAATGGTATTGATATAATTCCATTCTGCCTGACTACTACCCGACGTAAATGTTACTTTCAGGAAACCTCTTTGGGTAGCGTCCATATATTGTAAATCATCTATTAATAACTGTAAAGCTTGCTGAAAACCAATTGCCTGATTAGCATCTACTCCTAAAAATCCTTCAAATCCTGGAGAAGTTACAGAAGAAGTTGCAAACTCCACTCCTATTTCTTTTCCAGTTGCATCTTTTAGTTGACTATACCAAGCATTATGAGTATCTCCTGCCAGACAAACGGTTTTCTTATCGCCTAATATTGCAAAAAGCTGTTCTCGCTCCATAAAATATCCATCCCATGCATCTAAGTTATACGGAACAACTGATTGAACTCTTGCGATTTCTTCTGCAGTAAGCGTAGTATCTCCAGCTAACAATCTTGATTTAATAGCAGTCAACTCTGTTAGTGCAGTTTGGAATGCCGCTGCGGTTTCTGGAGTAGCACTTCCCAAAGCACCTATTTCTGCCACTAACCTGCCAATAAGTATTAGCAACTCTGCTGGCATAAACATTTTACCCATGAGTACCTGCTGACCCAAGACTTGCCAACTCGCACTACTACCCGAAACTACCCCTGATAACCAACTTAATTGTTCCGATCCTAATAATGTCCTACTTGGATCTTGCAATGCTGTCTGAAATGCTGCCGCATTAAGCCCTGTACTCGGATCGAAGAAATCATTATAAGACAATTGCTTATCTCTACCAATAATTCGGGTGTCTAGCATATGCAAACTTAAAATACTACCAAAATCAAATGTCCTATAAATTTTAGCCGGATCCGTTGATCTAAGCGGTAAAAACTCGCTATACACCTGAATAGCAATTTGTTTTCTTGTTTCATAAGAACCTTCATTATCTTGGTGATTTTCTGCGCCATCTACATAAGCATCATTAGTTATCTCATGATCATCCCACACGCAGATAAAAGGTTTCTTTTGATGTGCTAACTGCAACTGCTTATCACCTCTATATTGTTTATACCTCGCACGATAATCACTTAAGGACAAGATTTCATTTGCTGGTTTATGAACTCTATCCAAGGCAACAGTATTTTCGTTAGTACCGTATTCTCCTTCTCCATATTCATAAATGTAATCTCCTAAATGCACGATCACATCCACATCAGAATTAGCCATTGCTCCATACACATTAAACAAACCAGCTGCAAAATTAGCACAAGAACATGCTGCTAGTTTTATATCATTTACGGTATCTCCAACCTTGGGTAATGTTATGGTTTCTCCAATTACAGAAGAAGTTTGGGATTCTAAATCAAAGAAACGATAATAGTACTTACTGTTAGAAGGTAATTCCTGAACATCGATCGCTACCGTATAATCACGATCTTCACCTGTTATAAACTCGCCACTACGAACTATATCATTAAAACTATTATCTGTAGCTACCTGCCAATTAATAGTCACATTTGCAGTTCCTGAATTGGGAGTAAAGCGTGTCCATATAATAACTTTAGAATCTGTTGGATCAAAACTAGCTACACCTTCCAAAAAGTTGTCTGTACTAAGATCTGGAATGTTAATATCCATATCATCATCACTATTACAACTGATGTACATAGGAGCGATCATAAAACCACCAGCAGCCAACAAAGATTTTTCAAAAAAGTTCCTTCTATTCATTGTGTATATTTTTCCTTCAAAAATATTTTACCACAATAAACTTGATGTTATCCCTTCTTTAAATAAAGATCAAAACCAATAAAAAATATTCTCCGAATAGTAATCTTTAGATAACATAAAATTAGAACCTACTCAAGTATAAGCCATTACTCCACCCAAGGACAGTAGCAAGCATATTTCTTTTCTCTACAAGAAAAATCAATTCCCAATGTAATTTGGTGAAAACCACCACTATTAAAAGTAACTGGATTCGATTGGTATGAATACGTATAGGCAAACATGAACTTTCCATAATTAACACCTATAAAAGGGGTTACAAAATTCAGTGTTTGACTTCTTATTTCTTCACCTTCTACAAAGTCTATAGAATCAAAACTTCTTCTATAAGACAATCCTCCCCATAGTTTTCCAAAACTTAGATCGCTATATACTTTTAAATTAAAATCAATAGTGGACTGGGAAACTCCATCTCTATGTGAAAATAAAATAGAAGGTTCATAAGAGAATGTCTTTCCAGGACGGTCAATAACGTATCCCACCGAAACTAAATAATTCCTTAAGTTATTGGTTACCTGCAAATCATTGTTTACCCCAGAATTTTTCAAAAGATTTTTTACAGTTACATGCGTGTAGAAATTATATAAATTATACGAAAATCCAGCATCTATGTTAAACTCGCTTTCGCTTATTGATCCAGGTCCAACTAAAGGATCATTCGGATCAAACCTTGTTTGATCTAGTCTGTATTGGATGATACCAGCACTTAATCCAAAAGAAAGTTGATTCAGATCTACTTCACTTCTAGAAAACATTAAATGATGCGCATATGTCACATACCCTCCTGTTTGAGAAGAAAATCCATTTTTATCATTGTAAACAATAGCTCCTATTCCAGATTGAGAATCTCCAATTCTACCATTATAGGCAGCAGTATATAATCCTGGACTGTCTTCTTCTCCAAGCCAATTTCTACGACCAGTTAATCTTACCTGAGAACAATTGGATGCTCCTGCCATTGATGGGTGTAACAAATAATAATTATCCGTAAGATAATCCGAATATATGGACAACCCTTCCTGAGCTACTCCAATTTTCATAACGAATAAGACTACTATTACTATATATATTTTTGTAAGTTTCATTTTTTTTATTTTGAAAGAAGAAAAAGCTCCTATTATCGTTTTAATGTAAAGTGTCTTCTAAAGGTTGCTGAACCATCTTTAAACTCTGCGACAAACCAATAGTCTGTTGCTGGCATAGGTCTTCCAGCATACGTTCCATCCCATTGATTATCATTATTTAGCTGTTGCAAAAGTTTCCCGTATCGATCAAAAATATAAATATCCATTTCTGGTGTATCTGCATCACCAATCACTCCCCATTGATCATTTCTTCCATCATTATTAGGTGTAAAGAAAGTAGGGAAACCCACTACAAAAATAGAAGCAGTAATAGAACCACAGCCATTAACATCTATTGCAGTTACTTCGTGTAATCCTGGAAGCACATTGTTAAATACATTACTACTCTGTGGACTACCGCCATCTAAAATATATTCATACGTACTATCCCCTACAACAGTGGCCGTAATATTAGTGCTATCCGAAAAATCTCCAGATGAAAGATCTAAATCCATGCTCCGTGGATCATTGATTCCTGTGATGATTACTTCTGAAGTTGCAGTACACATGGACACTACATCAGTATAGGTAACAGTATATGTTCCCGCTTCTGAAGCATCGTATGCAGATTGTGTAGCTCCAGGAATTACTGTTCCTTCAAAACTCCATTCAAACGAAAATTCATTATCATTCAATTCCGTATCTATCAAAAAAGAAGTAAATGTAATTGGACCTGCACAGATAATCCCGGATTCTAGTTCTAGCTCTTCAAGATCTACGATCTCTACAAAAAATGCTACTTCATTCTCACAACCGTTTGTATCCACTTCTCTTAAAAAGACAGTTTGGCTAACCTGAATTACATCTCCTGCGTTAAGTTGTGTTCCGCTACCATTAGAACTGGTATAATATGCCTGTCCACTTTGCACCGCCGGCAACACATAACTATCGCAAAAACGATCTCCAGTATTTACAGGAGCTATCGGATTAGGTAAAGGATTAATGGTAATATCCAGTTGTTCTTCATCGAAACAATTTGGGGTTGTTCCTGTTTCTGCATACACATATATTACCTGAGTTGTAGATATAATGTCCCCCGCATTAAGTGGAGTACCGCCTCCATTCACTGCCGTAAAATAATTCCCCACAGATAATGTAGGCAACACATAAGATTCACATGCATTTACAGGATCCATAGGATCTACCACTGGAATATCCAGAATATCATAAGTTACTTCTATTTGACTACTTACACAGTTTTCCGCAATATCCAACGCTTCTACGCGATAAATATAGTTTCCAACTGCGGTATCCGTAGGTGTGTATGTAGTACTATTCATAATAAGCGAATTCCCATTCGAATCATACCAATTTGCTGTTTGACCAGCCAACACATCTACAGATAATGTTGGTGTGGGAGAACCAACACATATACTCTCGTTAGTTGGATTTGTAGGCTCAGCTATTGTTGGACAACTACAATCTGGTGCTGTAACCACTAGCGTTTCCTCACAAGCAGTATTAGCAGGATTCATAGCTATTACAATAAGATCAACTCCCGCCGTAACACCTGTTATCATTGAATTAGCAACATCCACAACGCCTTCATTCGGTGGGTCTGTAGAAATATCCCAAGTACCATTGGTAGTAAATGAAATATTATAAGTTGCTCGGTCAGCAGCACAAGTAGTGGTTCCTAAAGCTAAAGTTGGCACCGTACTAATTGTTACTGTTATTACAGCTGTATCTGTACATCCATTACTAGAAACTGTATAGGTGTAATCTCCAGCCATATTTGCATCTGCAGAGATGGTTCCACCAGGAATAACTGTAGCCATAGGATCGGTCCAAACACCACCTGCATCTTCTCCTGTTAGCTCATCAAACAAATTGATAATTGTGGTATCTCCTTCACATAATGCGACTGGTTCTGGAGGCGTATCATTTGGTTCCCCAGCCTCTGGAGCAGCAGTTACAGTAATCACAACGTCTACCAAGTCACTGGTGCACATCGCAACTGGTTCATAAGCTTCTACTCTAAATGTATTATCTCCAATAGCTAATTCAGCTTGCTCTGGTGTAAATGTATCTGTATTTTGAGCTCTGGCAATTGGTGTACCATCTGCTAAATACCATCTACCTTCCAAGCCTGGCCCAAGAGTTACCGTAATGGATGGTAAAGGAGACGCATCGATACAAGTAACCACAGGAATTGTTGGAACAATAGGCTCATCAATATCAGGACACTGACATGAACTATCAATAGTTACATCTATCAAATATCTTATTGGCGGACAACCAGCAGACAAGGTGGGAAGTGTATAAATATATACTCCATCTAAAATACCAGCAATTGTCGGATCCAGCGTTCCTAAATGACCTCCAGTAAGAGCAGTTCCACCTGTTGGCACACTCCAAGTCCCAGTGGTTAGAGTTCCCATTGGTAACTCATCAAATAAATTCCTAGGATCACAAACGGTTATTGCTAAAGAACCTAGATCCACATCTCCAATTTCTTCTCTCCAATCTCTTTCATCTGTTAAAGGGTTATGATTATTTGGAAAATCTGTCGGAAGGGTACCTCCATTACTTGGGTTTGTATCCGATGTTAATCTATCCAGCACTATTGTATCAAAAGCATCATCCAATCCATCACCATCACTGTCTGATCCACCAGGAATAGTATCCGGCACTCCATCTTGATCAAGATCGTAAGCTTCGATAATATCTTCTAAACAATCACCAGATACAGGATCCGAATTTGTATCTATATAATCGGGATCGGCAGTTGTATTCGTATTTACAGGAACAATTGCAGTACCATTAGTATCATAACTATCATCTACTCCATTAAAATCTCCATCTACTGTACTAGGAGCAACGTAAGTAGCAGTTAATTGCGCTTCGATATTATCA
The DNA here is from genome assembly GCF_054054605.1 of Aquimarina sp. 433. Taxonomy (NCBI): domain Bacteria; kingdom Pseudomonadati; phylum Bacteroidota; class Flavobacteriia; order Flavobacteriales; family Flavobacteriaceae; genus Aquimarina; species Aquimarina sp. 433. The sequence goes on along the minus strand of NZ_JBSWZK010000015.1, from coordinate 54,532 downwards.
ATAATACCATCATTATCGGAATCAATATCCAAGAAATTTTCATTTGAGTCACTATCAGAATTGATTACATTATGAACTACCGTAGTAGAAGTTCCATCAGCATTAATAGCTCCGTCAAAACGACCATCTCCATTAGCATCTGCAGCAGCATTTCCAGATTCTACAATATCGTAGATCCCGTCATTATCTGCATCTAAATCTTGTGAATTCGGGATACCGTCTCTATCAAAATCACATCCAGTTGTCGAAAGAAAAATATTATCAATTCCAATATCATTACCATTCCCATCTGTTCCCTGCCTATTAATTACTCTAATCGTTACTACATTCACGGTTGGATCAGGTATAAAAGAATTTTGCACTAAAATCCAATTGTCCGTTCCGTTAGGAATTTCCCCTGAGTTCTGAGAAAAAATAGCTACCCCTGTGGTTTGATCCACAACCTCTATCGTAAGATTTGCAGGCAATTCTCCTACATTATTATTTAAACCTGCAATAGACATGCTGAAATCGTATTCAATTCCTGGCGTAACAGGAAGGTTTTCTGCTACAAAAACTGGTCTGTCTGCAAATACACTAGATTTCATATTAATGGCAAGATATCTTCCATCGACATCTCCATTAGCATCGACTTCTCCTATAAGATCTGTAGAAAGGAATGTTGCGTCAAAACCTCCGGCGGTTCTAAAATAAGTAGAAGTAGCTACGTTATATTCTCCATCATTGGAAGTATCTTGTGGTAAGGTTGGATTATAAGTTAAACCTAGTCCTTCGGAATATCTACTTCTCGTTGGACCACCAAAACCAAAATCTTCTTCTAACACGAAAATAGGAGTCGTTGTTGTAGCCGTACAAAACCCATCCTCGACCGAATCTGGAATCCCATCATTATCATCATCATTATCTGTGGTATTCGGAATTCCATCGTTATCTGCATCATTATCACCACAAGGTTTTACGGTGATAATAGCACTAACTGCAGGACAAGCACCTCCATTATCTATGGTATAAGTAAAAGATCCTCCATTAGGATCTGCTGTATCATATGTACCTGTACCATTACTCCAGGTTCCTCCTGGATCTGGACCTCCATCTAGTTCATCAAAAAGGTTAATAACTCCTGTTCTACCGCATAAAAACATTGTAGTATTAAGACCTGGATTTGGAATATCCTCCACGGTAATCACTACGTTAGCCGTAACCGTACCACTTGGTCCTCCGTTTACTCTTACCGTATAGGTTGTAGTTTCTCGTGGTGTATCTCTATGAAATGAGCAAGAACCATCTGCACTTGGAAACGAACAGTTTTTAATAAATGTAGGATTGGTACTTTTCTCCCATTGGACATTATAATTACTCCCTCCACCAGAAGGAGTTGGGGGATCTATTGCTAAGTTAAGTTGTAATTCAGTACCCTGGCAGATCGTTTTTGCAGTTAGACCGTCATCTGTTTCAAAAGTTACTGTTTGGGAGTAACTAAAAACACACAAAAACAAGGCTACACCAGTAAAAAGTAGCTTACGTATCATAATTGAAGGAATTTATTGAGTGGGTTATAATAAAAGTATCCTTAACCAGTACGCTTGGTAGCACGCAATAAATGTTATCCTTAAAAAATGAAGTAATAGCATTAATAAACACTAAAAGGTCTATATGTAAATATATCCTCGTATTCACGTTGGTTAAGTTTTATAAATAGCAAATATGACCGTATTCTATTTTCGACTTAGGGTGGGTGGATTGTAAAAATAGAATACCGAAAAAGTAATAACGTTTCAATACTCATTATATTTCCAGATTTTACAAGTATTCGATATGATGTAATTAAATGACGGTATGCGTATCACAAAATCAAAAAGTCGTGCTTTTTTAAAGAAAAAATCTTACAATTTTAAACTGTTTTTTCGTAGAAATACTCTTCAAAAACGTTGCTATTCTCACAATTATTTGTTTTTGATACAAAGCGGTATTCAGCCACAATTACGGTTTATCAGTAATTTAATTTTTGCATAAAGTAATAATCACCTATATTTGAAGACATTAAAACCACGACTCATGCCTTATATCAGTGATGATGAACTACTAGACTTTCAGGTTCAGATAGATGATGCTAAAGAAGAAAAAAGAGTAACTAACTATGCTCATACGAAAGCTCTTAAAGAAGAACAGGAAAACACTCGAAAATTTAAAATAGCCACGATTATTCTTGGATTTGTTGCTCTTTTAGGAGTAGCAGGTACTATTTATTTTATGCAGTTTAATACTTCTGACAGTGTAATTCCTAAAAGTGAAGCAAAAGCACAAACAGATATTCTAAATAATAAAATTGCAGAATTAGAAGACACTATCAAAAACCTATCTATGGATCAGGAGATCAATGCTTCTGACGAAGGTTCGGATACTCAAGAAGAAAAAGAGAAAGCTTCGCTTCAAAATGAATTAGTATATGCCGTACAGATAGGTGCTTTTGAAAAGAAAGATTTATCTATGTATTCTGATAAATTTGTGAATTTTAGAGAAATCAAAGCAGGCAGTTTCAACAAATATGCTCTTGGTAATTTTGCTTCATTAGCAGAAGCTAAAAAGTTTAGAAGAGAAATAGTACGTTTAGGCTTTAGAGGAGCTTTTATTGCTTCTTACCGAAACGGTGAACGTATAAAAATTGAAGAAGCGTGGTAATAAAAAAACCTTGAGGTCTCACACAAAACCTCAAGGAATCTTACTTAACTAAACTAACCAACTCAACTTTTCATATACTATACATTTACTACTACATAGTTCCTTCCAGTTCTTTTGTAGTAAACACCTTTATATCTATAATACTTTACTCCTCGAACTTTTACTACTCTGTATCCAGTAGGTAATGTTTTTACTCTCACTCCTACTGGAGCGGCAACGGCAACATACCTTCTATTCTTTTTAACATACCAGACACCACCACTTCGATAGTACTTTACATTTTTATGAACTACAACTCTTGGATTATGTACTTTGGTTACCACCACTTTGTTTGCTGGACGTACGCGTACAGTTGTAGCACAAGATGTTGTAAATACTAATAATAAAAGCCCAAATACCGATGTTTTAAATAATGTCTTCATAATTCTCTACTTTTTCGTTTTCAATATTATGACCATCATTTTTTAAAAAGGTTTAATCCGCTATTCAATTTTTTTATTTTTCCACATATTCTTGAATAGGCATATCGTTTATGTACACATCCTTAAGAACAGCTTCATCGTCCTTTATATACACCAAAGCATATACATTAGCAGGCAAACTATCTCTATTTGCCTTGGTATAAGCAACCTCTGCATCATACGCTTTAGTTTCTTCCATATAAAATGTATTAAAAGGCAAATGAAAATTCACTTTGTTATCATAATAGTAACTTACTCTAGCGGTTACATAATCTTTTGAAATCTCCAAAGGTTCTTTACTTATTTGTGAAATTTCAGCAAAACCCTGTTCATCGTTTTTGAGATAAATATATATTTCCTCACCTACCACATAGGTAGAATCTTTTGTTTCGAAATGATCCATTTCGTATTGTAGGGTTATATATTTTCCTCTAAACGGATCTGTAGGATCGATAGGTCGGGTTTTGAACTTATACGCAACTCCAGACATTAACGTATCTTCTTTATCAACAATCATATGCAATGGAACAAAGATTTGTGCTAATGCAACGATCACAAAGAGTATGAATAAATAAATAATTTTCATCTTATTATATTTTAGTTTTTTTTCAAGTGTTAGATAGAATTTACCAATAATCATTTCCTCTTATGAGGTCATTTTAAAAATTCCCGAGGTACGCTTCATATATTTACTTTTCAACTTTTACACAGTTTGGCTTTTTCGTTGCTTTTTCAGCATAAGGTAATTGGTAAAGAAAAAACCAGCTCCTACAATGACAAACAACAGCCCTCTAATCACAAAACTCATATCAGTGTCGAAAAACCTGCAAATAATAAGAATAGAAACGATCAATAATCCATAATTAAGAATTCCAAAATTCAACTTATCAGATCCAATCTTAATTGCACTTATTCCTAAGATGAATACCAAAATATTTGTACAGATCATAGCGATAAAAGGATTCGCTGCCACTAAAAAGAATAACATCCAAAAAAGTATAAATGACACCTGAAAAAGATTGACAGATTGCACTCCTTTTTTAATAATGGTGTAACACAGGAACAATACTGCTATTACTCCAAAAAAACATGAAATGTAGAATTCCTGAGAATGATATACCCATGTATCAAAAAGCTCTTCCCAAGGCCATTTAAAGGTGAATATCATGAGAAGGGTTATTGTTCCTAGAGAACCTAGTATTAAAAATCCATTTCTAAGCGTTCTTATTTTTTGAAAAGCTGGTACTTTCCCAATATTATAAAATATTCCGAACAGCGTAACATACATTACAAATCCCAATTCACTGTTATTACTAATAAACGCTCCTAAACCAACCATAAAACTAGCGGGCAATATCCAATTAAAAATAGTAGTTGTGTTTGTAGTAATGTGTTTTCTAACCTGCAACCAATAGTGCAGAAGTACTCCAAGAACAAATAAAACATAGAACCAAGGAGTATTATTACTTCTATAGCTCCATATCCCTACCTCTGCAGCATAATAAGTACCTAGGAGAATAACTAATAATCCTACTGCATGAGAACGAAGTAGATATAAAAGAGGAAGACAAAGCAATGTCCAGGTTTTTAAGAAATCACCTAAATCTCCAGAAATATTATATATCTGACTTACGAGAGATATGCTTGCTCCTACTGCAAAAAACAAAAAGGTTCCGGAAGCTTCTTTCCAAGTACGACTTTTATCCTTTAGAATAGAATACCCTGCAATCAATTGCCCTAAAAATAATGGTACAAATGCCAATATGGTTTTGGTCATTCTGGAAAAATCATCCCAATTATGTGCTAGCATAAGTATAATTCCAGAACCTATTAATAGAGAACCGAAAATACCAAATATGGTAAATAACTTGTTTGGTTGCCTACGCCTTTTTTGATCATAGTATTCTGATATCTTATTAGATATATCTTCAGAAATCACCTGATCTGCAACTAGCTGTTGTAATTCTTTTTGAAATTTAAGACTCATGATTATTAGTTATTATTAGATGATAAAATTGCTTTCGAACATTATCATTATTTCGGAAAAAACTGTTCTGATAAAGAATTTGAGTTAGAAGAGACTTTAAAACTCTTTTCTCCTAATTCCGTTCTTTTCTTATAAAAACTCAATAAAAAATAAAGACCAGTCGCCGCTAGAATATGCTTTAATGAATGTCCACTGATAAATCCTAAAAATTGATAAACTTGATCATCGAAATGTTCCAAAACTTTAGCAGCTATATAAAACGCTAATAGCACCCAATATTCCAAACCATTTGTGTATTTGGATTTAAAGAAAATAAGAATGACAGGAATTGCTACCATTGGATAAAACTGAATTAAAGCATAAAACCTTAAATCACCTGATTCTCCATATACCCAATAGAATATAGAACTTAAACCAATTAGAATAAGAGGTAATAACATCAATCTTCCAAGTCTTACAGATATAAATTCCCTAATGATTATAGAAAACAACGTCATAAATACAATAGTCATTGGTAATCGATCCCAAACCAATGAATATGAACTTGGAAATAAGTGATAATATCCTGAACCTACTGCTATCAATATTACCCCCAAAAAAAGTAACATATATGAAAAATGTAATTTGTTATTTCTTGTAAAATATATTACACCTAGACCTCCAACAATCACAAAAGGGTAATTAGAAATTACATTCCAACAGTTCGGAATATTCATAATACTTCTTCTATCACTAAACATGTGATATGCTTCATCTTGAGGAATGGGATCAATATAAAAAAGTGTCAAAACCGCCATCACTCCTAGTACAAATAATAAAACAGCCCCTATATTTTCTTTTTTCAAAATAGTTGGATTTTGTGGTTAAGTAGAAGATACTATACTGAGATAAAGACAGCCACAGCATTGTAGCTGCCTTCTCTAATCATCAAAACAAGGAGCCACAATAGTGACTCCTCCTTTTGATTGAATTTCCAATTATAACTCCCTGTTTTCTATGAATTTTTTATCTCGTGTATTCTTTTGTACTGCAATTGCTGCGAACAAACTAAGTGTAAATGACATTCCGTAAAACCCTTTTTCACTTAGATCCAGATCAGCATTCCATAACCCGATAATTAATAAGACAATAGAAGCCAAAGCAGCAAACCAACTGATCCCATAATAGATCTCCGTTACTTGCACTCCTTCTAGCTTATCTCGTACATTTTTCTGTACGGATACTGCAGAGAACAAACCAAATAAAAGAATGGTAAAGTAATACCCTTTTTCGTTAAGAGCCATTTCTGCATTCCAAAGACCGGTACAGAAAGACACCATTCCTGCTAATAATGCCACCCATGAAGCGCCAATAAAAGCTGGGGTTGGTTTTTGATCATATACTTTCGTTTCGTGTTTTTCAATGTTTTCGTTTACGATTTCTTCTGTTACATCGTTACTAAACTTGTAGTCCATAATAATTGATTTTGATGATTAATTATTTCAATTGTTTGTTTTGAACAGGACAAATTTGCAACCTCTACCTCAGCTTCTCAATTCAATTTTTACAAAAAACTTACGATATATTTTTAAAATATTATCTATTTAATCAATATTTACAGTATTTTTAAATCATTATTACTTACGATATAATGAATACTTTATCTTCTATAATTGCGACTTTATCTAGTGAAGAGAAACAAAGTTTTATTCAGCATCTAAAACATAAAAACAAAAGAAACGACACCAAGAACATTCAGCTATTTAAACTATTAGATAAGTTTCCAGAACAAAAAGATATAGACATAAGGTTATATGGAAAAAGTGCAAAAGGTGCTTTTCATGCACTCTGCAAGAGATTACACGATAGTTTGATTGATTTTATTGCTGTTAAAAGTTTTGACAGTGAGACTTCAGAAGAAATGGAAATTTTTAAACTAGTGTTGGCGAGTAGAATCTTTTTTGAACAAAAGCAATATAAAATAGCTTTGAAAACCATAAAAAAAGCAGAATCAAAAGCACAAGCCTTTGATCTTTTTAGCTTTTTGCATGAGATTCATTATACCAGAATCCAATATGCACACGTAGATCCCAATACTCCTCTAGAAACTTTAATTGAAAATTTTAGAAAAAACCAAAACCTACTAAGACAAGAAGAAAATCTAAATCTTTTTTATGCAGATATTCAGAATAAACTTTTGAAAAACAACATTAATATATCTCAAGAGATACATAAATCGTTAGATAAGTTCGACATCTCTATTACAGGAGACATAACATTTAGATCTCTTTACAAACTTTTAGAGATCATAAATCAAGCAGCAAATCTAACACGAAACTTCTATTCCGTTCTTTCTTTTGTAGAAACTACCTATCAACAAATTGAATCCAAAGAACAACTTACAGACAAACATCTGTTCTACCATATACAGATTTTATATTATGTTGCTAATTCCTATTTTAGGAATAAAAACTTCTCTGTTTCCGAAAAGTATCTGTTACTGATGGAACAGCAAATGGAGAAACAGAAAAAGAAATATTTCAAAAGATTTTTTCCTCAATTACTATTGTTAAAAACTTTAAATTACAATTATACAGGTAATGGTACTAAGGCAGTTGCATCGTTAGAAGCTTTTAATTTTCAGAAGACTAAAGACCAAACTTCTTACATTTTAGATCTAAAATTAACATTAGTCGTATTTTATTTTCAACAATCAAAGTTTAAAGAAGCACTAAGGCTACTTAATCAATTACATCATAGTGATACCTGGTATACCGAAAAAGCTGGTATCATTTGGGTAGTACAAAAGAACCTAACCGAAATATTACTGCACATAGAACTGGATCATCTGGACTTGGTAGAGTCTCGATCCAAAAGTTTTAGAAAAAAACACCGATCTTACTTGGTAAATAATAACGAAAATCGTGCTCTTGAGTTTTTATCTCTTGCCACTAGCTTCTATTTTAACCCTGAAACTATTCATTCCGAAGAATTACTATTTAGAATAGAACATACATTAATCCAAAAAAGTGCAGATCAGGAAGATATTTTTGTAATGAGTTTTTATGCCTGGTTAAAAGCTAAAGTATTGAAATTGGATTTATACGAAACCACTTTACAAGTTGTTCATCAGTCTTAGTATATATTACTCTATACCTTATCTAGCTGTTTAGATTTTATAAACTTATCTAATACTAAAATAAATAAAACTGGTAGCATCCACTGATGGTAAATAAGATATCTGGGAATACTATGTTGTACCACACAGATCAGTAATATATTACTAAAAGTAAGCGACATACATACAAAAGCAAATAATGCTAATTTCTCTTTATATCGATAGTATAGATATAAAGATCCTATTAAAACTAAGAGAGATAACCAAATCATATAAAACCCGCCAAAAGCATGTGCTACATTTTTGTAAAACAGATCTGCGCATTTCCAAAAGTTCTCTATAACGAGAGGTAGCCACATACTCACTAGCATCTTATCATTAGCAATTAATGCATCGTGAGAATCTGGATCAGAAGGCATTAAAAACTTTCTTCCTTCTATAGAAAACACTCCATAGGATATGTTTACAAAATTATAGTCAAAATAATGAAACACATTATCATTTAAAGGAATATAAAAATCATCTAATAGCTTGCGATCATAGGCAATTGCATACATCTTTTTATAATATTCCTGAGTCTTGGTATCTTCATAAAGCCTGTAATCTGCTTCATCAGCAACAAAGAAAGGCATGATCATTATCTGAAGTCCTGTACTCGAAATGTTTATATATTTCCCTTGAACGATATAGTTAAAAGTTTTTTGGGATAACGACACAAAAACAGGTAAACATAATAAAAGTATGATGACAGATACATATCGCTTAAAGTTTTTAGTCTGATACCATTTGTAGAGGAATATCATTAACAAAACAGGAATCATAAAGAAAAACTGCGTTCGAATGAGCAGCATTAAAAAGATACTAATCAGTAAAAAGAAAACATCTTTTTTATTGTTACCAAAAAGAGACCGGATTAAAAAAGCTGTTATAACTAAAAAACCAGGGTAAGCTAAACCTTGCGTCACTATCCTATTTACGGTTAAAAACTCTGGAATTACTATTGGAGCTAGTAAAATAACATCTAAAAAGAATAACCATCGTTTATCAACTTTAAAAAACCTTTTGATCGTCTTAATTAGATAAATACAAGAGACAAAACCGATTACCAATTGTACACCTACAACAATCGGAAAGTATATATCCTCTCCAAATATTTTTCTAAAAACAAAAAGAAAAGTACCATATCCAGGAGGTGTGATCAAGGAAAGCCCCACATAACTACTAGTATCTGGTTCTACCACTACCCCAACCCAAATCACATAGATGCTTATGAGTGTATACAGTAATACTCTTAAAAAAGAGTTGGAAAAAATGTGTGATATATAATTAATCATAATTTGGGATTAAAAGTAATGTAAATATTCTAGTTAGCACAAAACTTCACACACCTAACTGATGATCATAACAATACAAACAGAACTGTCATTTCATTTTAAAAAAAACACATTTTATATTTTAACAGTAAATAGTTTACGTCTTACCAATAAGGGGCAGATTCCCTTAAAATGTATATTTGAAGTAATAGTATTTTAACATTTTTAACAAATACCTTTAATCCTGTTTTTTATGTATTTCATCGATAAAAACTAGATTTTCATATATAATTAAACTAGTAAAAACCTGGTCATTTTCTATTTTAGAAAATCATTGTCATAATAAGTACACCATGAGAAAAAATTACCTCTTCCTACTATTTTTGTTAATCAGTTGTATTCATATGACCGCCCAGCTGAGTAATATCCACTATCTTCCTCCATTAAAACAAGGTGGTAATAATCAGGCAATACGACAACAAGCTTTTTATTTATCTACACCAGAAACAACGGCTTTTGATGTGAACGTTTTTCAAGGAACCAACACTACGGCAGTTGCTACATTAACTATATCAAATACTGCTCCAGGAAAATATGATGTTGCAGACGGAGATAATAACATCACTCTCGTAAATAACACAAATACGGGTGTAGTACTTAGTAATAGTGGTTTGCGATTTGAATCTGTTGGAGGAGAGAATTTTTATGTAAACTATAGAGGAAGATCCTCTGCGCAAGGTACTTCATTAACATCAAAAGGAAGGCAAGCTATAGGAACCTTATTCAAATGGGGTGGTAGACCGAATTATGGAAACGGACAAACGAGTCTCAACGCGACTTTAGGGATTATGGCTACAGAACCTGGTACTACTATTGTAAATATCTATGGGTACGGAACAGATTGCGAATTCCGATTACAAGGAGATAATGATGGTATTACAGATGACACCTTAACTATAACATTAACACAAGGACAAACCTATGTTTTAGAAGCTTGGCGAAATGCTACAATTGCAAACATAGATTGTTGGTTAGGTGCTACCATCCAATCTGATAAAAAAATTGCGATTTCTAATGGAAATTTAAATGGAGCTCCAAGAGTAGGAAGTAACAGTAGAGATGCTGTTATTGATCAACCTGTTCCTGAGAATGTTTTAGGAAGGGAATATGTTTTTATTAGAGGAAATGGTGTAAATGACATAGAAACACCTATCATTATTGGAACACAGAACGGTACTGATATTTTTGTTGGAGGTGTATACCAAACAACCATTAATACAGGAGAATACTATGTAATCGATGGGAGTAATTACGTTCCTGCATCAACAGGAGGAAACATGTATGTAACTACCACTAAAGAAGTATATGCTTACCAACATCTTTCTGGATCAAGCGGAATCCAAACAGGGGGATTAAACTTTATTGCTCCGGTAAACTGCTTATTACCAGATAACTTAAGTAATATCTCTAATATTAGAGATGTAGATGGCCTAAATTTTAATGGAGGGATTACCATTGTAGCAGCTTCTATTACTCCAAATGCAAATATCATAGTTACCGATGATACAGGTACTGTACCTCTTGCGAATGAACAGACCGTTACCGGAACAGGAGATTGGAAAACATTTTATATTCCTAATCTTACGGGAAATGTTTCCGTACAGTCCTCTGGTCCAATCGCCGTTGGGTTTTTAGGAGTTAATAGTAATGCTGGGATTGCAGGTTATTTTTCTGGATTTGATACAGTACCTGTAGTAGAACTTGATATAACTGGAGGAGGCTGTTTGCCTGGTTCGGATGTTTTCGAAATAACGGGAAATTTTGATGCCTATCAATGGTTTCAAAATGGAGTGGAAATCATGGGAGCTACTACGAGTGTATTTACTCCAACAGAACCTGGAGATTTTTTTGTTAGAGTAACACGTGGAACTTGTACCTATAACTCTGCTATTTTATCCGCTTATAATTGTATTCCGGAAATTGTAATTTCTAAGACAGTAGATAACTCTCCTGTCATTGAAGGGGATACTGTTACTTTTACTGTTACTGTTGAAAGTTTAGGACAAGATCCTGTAAGTAATCTGGTTATTAATGATATTTTACCTTCTGAATTAAGCTTTGGAACCGTAACTCCTAGTTTTGGTACTTGGTCAGAACCGAACTGGAATATTGGAGATATGTTTCCTGGAGAGGTTCACACCCTTACAATTGAAGCTACTGTAAATGAAGTTTCTGCAGATGTTACCGTAACAAATACCATCAATAATACTCAAACCGAAGTAGATACAAACGCCTTACCCGATGACCCTACTGAGGATGTTACTATTATTAACAATGAACTAGAAATCACTAAAACAGACAGAGCTGCTCCAGATGGCAGTTATGATACCGTTGGAGAAATAATCACCTATGATTTTACGGTAACCAACACAGGAAGTCAAATAATTCCGAGTGTTACGATCTCTGACCCTAATATTGATGCTGGTAGTCTATCTCCTGCTTCTGTCTCTAATTTAGGAATTGGAGCAACAGCAAATTTCACAGCAACTCATACGATTACACAAGCGGATATTGAAGCAGATCAAGTGGTGAATACTGCTACTGCTGAGGGAACCTTATCAAATGGTTTTGTCATCACAGACATCTCTGATGACCCTGATGACCCCACGACAATAACAAGCGACCCTACTATTACACCAATAGAGCAAATTGGTGCTTTGGTATTGGAGAAAATTGCACAACCTGCTCCTGATGGTTTATATGATACATTAGGAGAATTAATTACTTATGAATTCACGGTAACCAATACTGGAAATGTAAGTTTAGATAATGTAACGATTACTGATGTAAATATAGATGCGGGTAGTTTAAGTCCAACTTCAGTTGCAAACTTACCTGCTGGAGAATCTGCTGTTTTTACAGCTACTCATGAAATCGTTCAGTTGGATTTTGACAATGGAAACACGACAAACATGGCTACAGCTACCGGTACCGAACCAGTCGAAGGAACTGTGGTTAGTGATATGTCGGATGATCCAACCACATTAGCACCTAATGATGCTACTGTGGTTAGCATTCCGCAATTTGGTAGATTAGATGTCACTAAAGTGGATGATGCTCCAATAAATGGACCTTATAACACCATCGGACAAACTATTACCTATACTATTGTTGCTACCAGTGTGGGTAATGTTACATTAACTGATGTAAATGTAGTAGACCCAAATGCGGATACCATAACTCTAATTAGCACCACAGGAACTGATACAGGTACTGATGATGTTGTAGACAGCATGGCTCCAATGGAAACTGCAACCTTTGAGGCTACCCATGTAATTACGCAGGAAGATCTCGATGCAAATCAGGTAGTAAATACAGCAACGGTAGGGGCTCAGGATCCTGGATTAGGTAGTATTACTGATTTATCGGATGATCCTGACGATCCCACAACCTCAACGAATGATCCAACGATAGTGTCTTTAATATCGACTCCAGGGATTTCGGTTACGAAACAAGCCGATGACGATAGCAATGTTGCAGAAGGACAAACAATAACATATACTTATACGGTTTCAAATACAGGAAACGTAACTTTCGATGAAGTAAGCCTTTCTGATTTACATTCTGGAAGTGGTTCTCTGGGAACAATAACGCTTCAAAGTACAACCGGTACAGATGATGGAATAGATAATGACCTAGATGAACTGGGTCCAGGAACAAATGCAGTTTGGACTGCAACTTATATTATAACGGCAACGGACATTTCAAATCAAAGTGATATCACCAATACGGTTACTGCTAGCGCTACGCCAAGAACTGGTAGTATTGCAGATCCTACAGACTTTACCGCAACAGAAGTCGTAACAGTAAATCCTAAAGAAACTATTTGTGGCGGTCAAACCTTATCACATGATTTAACAATGGATGTAGATCCGAGTATCGTTTCTTTTAGTTGGTCTACAACAGATAATCCATTAATTTCTGGAGAAACAACTACCACTTCTACAGATTCTAGCATTACTGACACTTTAATAAATATTGGAACTACAGATCAAGAAGTAATATACACTATCACTGGATTTGATTCTGGAGGAACTCCTCAAGATACATATACATACACCGTTACTGTGCAGCGTGCTCCACAAGTTTTAGACACTACTAGAACTGTAGACATTTGTACTGGAGATTCATTGAATCAAAATTTAATAGGACACGTTGATAACTATAATGACAGTGTAAATTTTTCTTGGTCAGCTATAGATAATGCAAATATCACTGGAGAAACAACTGCTACTTCAACCGATGATAGAATACAAGATACTCTTGTAAACACTTCTTCGGTTCCTCAGGATGTAGTATATACAATTACCCCTTCGGATAATACTAGCGGATGTATTGGAACTATTTACACCATAACAGTAACTGTAGAGCCTCCATTAGTAGTTCCACCAAATGATTCTGCTACGGTAGAATGTCTTGCTGATGCCACACAACCTGCCGCTCCTGTAGTTACTGATAGTAGCGGTACACCAATTACTCCAGTGATTACTGAAAATACAGATCCTACTTGCGAAGGAGATAAAGTCTACACCTATACCTATACCGATTGTGCAGGAAACGATTCTATCTATACATTTACCTACACCATCGATGTGACAACACTTCCAGTTGTACCAGCCAATGGAACAGCAACCGTAGAATGTTTAGCGGATGCTACCCAGCCTACTGCACCAATAGTAACAGATGTGTGCGGAAACAATATTACTCCTGTAATTACTGAAAATACAGATCCTGTTTGCGAAGGAGATAAAATATACACCTATACGTACACCGATTGTGCAGGAAACGATTCTGTATATACATTCACGTATACCATCGATGTAACAACACTTCCAGTTGTACCAGCCAATGGAACAGCAACAGTAGAATGTATTGCGGATGCTACGCAGCCTACTGCACCAACGGTAACAGATGTATGCGGAAACAATATTACTCCTGTAATTACTGAAAACACAGATCCTACTTGTGAAGGCGATAAAGTGTATACCTACACCTACACCGATTGTGCAGGAAATGATTCTGTATATACATTTACATATACCATCGATGTAACTACATTGCCTGTGGTACCAGTTAATGGAACAGCAACTGTAGAATGTTTAGCAGACGCTACACAACCTACTGCACCAATAGTAACAGATGTCTGCGGAAACAATATTACTCCTGTAATTACTGAAAATACAGATCCTGTTTGCGAAGGAGATAAAATATATACCTACACCTATACCGATTGTGCAGGAAATGATTCTGTATATACATTCACATATACCATCGATGTAACAACACTTCCGGTTGTACCAGCTAATGGAACAGCGACAGTAGAATGTATCGCTGATGCTACGCAGCCTACTGCACCAACGGTAACGGATGTATGTGGAAACAATATTACTCCTGTAATTACTGAAAATACAGATCCTGTTTGCGAAGGAGATAAAATATACACCTATACCTATACCGATTGTGCAGGAAATGATTCTGTATATACATTTACCTACACCATCGATGTAACGACACTTCCAGTTGTACCAGCCAATGGAACAGCGACAGTAGAATGTATTGCGGATGCTACCCAGCCTACTGCACCAATAGTAACAGATGTGTGCGGAAACAATATTACTCCTGTAATTACTGAAAACACAGATCCTACTTGTGAAGGCGATAAAGTGTATACCTACACCTACACCGATTGTGCAGGAAATGATTCTGTATATACATTTACCTACACCATCGATGTAACGACACTTCCAGTTGTACCAGCCAATGGAACAGCAACCGTAGAATGTATTGCGGATGCTACGCAGCCTAATGCACCAATAGTAACGGATGTATGTGGAAATGATATTACTCCTGTAATTACTGAAAATACAGATCCTGTTTGCGAAGGAGATAAAATATACACCTATACCTATACCGATTGTGCAGGAAATGATTCTGTATATACATTCACGTATACCATCGATGTAACGACACTTCCGGTTGTACCAGCCAATGGAACAGCAACAGTAGAATGTTTAGCAGACGCTACACAACCAACTGCACCAATAGTAACGGATGTCTGCGGAAACGATATTACTCCTGTAATTACTGAAAATACAGATCCTGTCTGCGAAGGAGATAAAGTATACACCTATACTTACACCGATTGTGCTGGAAACGATTCTATATACACATTTACCTACATCATAGATGTAACTACACTTCCGGTTGTACCAGCTAATGGAACAGCAACCGTAGAATGTATTGCGGATGCTACACAACCAACTGCACCAATAGTAACGGATGTCTGCGGAAACGATATTACTCCTGTAATTACTGAAAATACAGATCCTGTCTGCGAAGGAGATAAAGTATACACCTATACTTACACCGATTGTGCTGGAAACGATTCTATATACACATTTACCTACATCATAGATGTAACTACACTTCCGGTTGTACCAGCCAATGGAACAGCAACCGTAAATGATATTGCAGATGCGGTTCAGCCTACCGCTCCTCTAGTAACTGATGTCTGCGGAAATAATATTACTCCTATTATAACCGAAAATCCGGACCCTTTATGTGACGGTGAAAAAATATATACCTATTCCTATACCGATTGCGCAGGAAATACCTCTGTTTATACATTCACATATACAATTGATGTAACCGCTACTTTAGAAATTTCAGATACCTCTACAATAGTTTGTAGTGATACAAATATAAATTTTGATCTTACTACCTTAACTGGTCTTCCTGATGTTACTTTTGATTGGGTGATAACGCCAAATCCAAATATTAATGGAGCCAATAATGGTAGTGGAACTTCTATTACCGATAGTATTGAAAATATCTCTGGCAGTAACCAAGATGTTATATATACAATAACTCCCTTTAATAGTGATGGTTGTAATGGAAACACTTTTACTATAACCATAACGGTGTTACCAGAACCTTTTAATAATACTCCACCATCTGATATTACCTGCAGTAGCACTTCGATAAATCATGATTTAACTGGAGATGTGAACTTGATGAATACTACTTTTAGTTGGGTAGCAAATGATAATCCTAATGTAGTGGGAGAAACTACAACACCTTCAAATTCTAATTCTATTGCAGATGTACTTATTAATACTTCAGGGATAGTTCAAACGGTAATTTATACTATTACCCCCACAAGCGAAGATGGTTGTGCAGGTAACTCATACAACTATACCGTAACTGTAAATCCAGAGGCTGAAATGGTAATTACAAAATCTTTTTTACCTGCTGCAGATGGAAGCTACGATACCCTTGGAGAAATCATTGAATACGAAATCGTCATTAATAATATAAATGATGTTGAAATAAACAATGTAGAGATAAGTGATATGAATGCCGATGCAGGAAGTATAACTCCTTCTAACATAACTACAATTCCTGCAATGAGCTCTATTACAGTAAATGCCTCGCATACAATTACCCAAAGTGACTTAGATGCTGGACAAGTTGTAAATAGTGCTACTGCTACAGCTATTGACCCTTGTGGAAACATCGTGAACGATGTATCTGATGATCCTTCAACAGGAGCACCAAATGACAATACAATTACTCCTATACTTCAAAATCCTTCTATTTCTTTAGAAAAGATAGCAACTTTTAATGATGAAAATGGTGATGGATTTCCACAAGAAAGCGAAACCATAACCTATAATTTTACAGTCATCAATACGGGTAATGTAACATTGATCAATATTACTGTTTCTGATCCCGTGATTACAGTTAACAGAGGACCTATTGCTTTAGCACCAGGAATTTCGGACAGTACTACTTTTACAGGCACATATACCTTGACTCAAGGAGATATAGATTCGGGAAGCTTTAGTAATTCTGCCACTGTATCGTCAGAAGCTCCGGATGGAAGTATCATTTCTGACACCTCTGATGACCCTAACAATCCTACTAACGATGACATTAATGGTGATGGAGAACCTGATGATGCTACAATTACAACATTACTTTCTAATCCTGA
Organism: Aquimarina sp. 433; assembly: GCF_054054605.1. NCBI lineage: Bacteria > Pseudomonadati > Bacteroidota > Flavobacteriia > Flavobacteriales > Flavobacteriaceae > Aquimarina > Aquimarina sp. 433. Next base: position 36,942 of record NZ_JBSWZK010000015.1, on the reverse strand, counting down.
ATTAACTCTAAGTAAAACTGGTGTTTTTATTGATAGCAATAATGATGGTTTGGCACAGGTAGGAGAAACGATTGAATATACTTTCGATATTTCTAATACTGGAAATGTTTCAATTTTTGGAATTACCATTTCTGATCCTTTGGTTACTATTAATGGAGGTCCCATTAATCTATCACCAGGACAAACAAATAGTACTGCATTTACAGCTATTTACACTTTAACCCAAGATGATATTAATACAGGAAGTGTGACAAACTCTGCTATTGCTTCTGGTACTGATCCAAATGGAGGATTGATTGAAGACGTTTCTGATGATCCAACAACAACTCAGGATAATGATGACACTATTACAACCTTATCCAGAGATCCTCAGTTAACATTATTAAAAACAGCAAACTTTAATGACGAAAATGGAGATGGTTTTCCACAAATTGGTGAAACCATAAACTATATTTTTGATATTAGAAATACTGGAAACGTAACGATATCCAACATTACAATTTCTGATCCAATAGTTACAGTAAATGGAGGCCCCATTAATCTTGATCCCAACCAGTCTGATAACACTTCCTTTACCGCAGTTTATACAATCACACTGGCAGATTTGAATAACGGAAGTATAACGAATTCTGCCACAGTAAACGGTCAAGGTCCAGATGGAAGTACCATTACCGACATCAGTGATGACCCTAATAATCCAGATAATAATGATATAAATGGTGACGGTGATCCAGATGACAGCACGATTACCACATTAGATGCTAATCCTCAGATAAGCATTTCAAAAACTGGTATATTTCAAGATGAAAATGGAGATGGATTAACACAAGTTGGAGAGACTATATTATATGCATTTGATATCATTAATATCGGTAATGTAACCGTATCGAACATCGGTGTAACCGATCCATTGGTAACAGTTACAGGAACCCTGATTGATCTGGATCCTGGACAAAATGATAACACTACATTTACCGCTACATATAGTATTACTCAAGACGATATTGATGCTGGAGTAATTCAAAACAGTGCGATTGCTAGTGGTCAAGATCCAAATGGAAACATTATATCTGACACTTCGGACGATCCTAATAATACAGATAACAATGATACAAACGGAGATGGCGAGCCAGATGATATTACAAACACTACTATCCCAACGCAAGGAGAACTTAGTCTTATCAAAACTGAATTACCTGCTTCAGATGGTAGTTACGACACCGTTGGAGAACAAATCATCTATGAGTTAACTATAACCAATACTGGAAATGTTACTTTAACCAATATTTCGGTCACTGATGCAAACGCAGATCCAGAAAGTATTTCACCGGCAACGATTACCAGTTTATCTCCTGGGCAGAGTACAATAGTAAATGCTATTCATACAATTACACAGGATGAAATAGATAGCGGTATTGTAAATAACTCAGCTTCGGTAGAAGCAATAGATCCTTCTGGCAATCTAATTACAGATATTTCAGATGACCCAGATAATCCTACTGATACAGATCTCGATGGAGACGGAGATCCAGATGATATTACAGAAACAATAATAACACAAAACCCTTCTATTTCTTTTGAAAAAATTGGCAGCTTTAATGATCAAAATGGAGATGGTATCCCACAACAAGGAGAAACGATAACCTACAATTTTAACATTACAAATACTGGAAATGTATCCTTAAGTGATATCACCATTTCGGATCCTTTAGTTACCGTTAACGGCGGTCCAATCTCCTTAGTTCCTGGACAAGTTGATACAAATTCATTCTTTGCAGTATACACGATAACACAATCAGATATTGATAATGGAAGTATTACTAATTCTGCTATTATTACTGCAAATGACACAAACGGAAACCCGATTTCGGATATATCTGATGACCCAAATGACACAACTAATAATGATACAAATAATGATGGTGAACCAGATGACACTACAGTCACAACTCTAACAAATAATCCTGAGCTTACAATATTTAAAACAGGTGTCTTTATTGATGCTAATAATGATGGATTAGCGCAGGCAGGAGAAACCATTGAGTATATTTTCGATGTCACGAATTCAGGAAACACAACGATCACCGATATTACTATTACTGATCCGCTAATTCCTGTTACTGGAGGACCTATTGACTTGGTTCCTGGACAAACAGATAACAGCACCTTTACTGCGACGTATATATTATCACAATCAGATGTAAATACAGGAGAAGTTATAAATACTGCAACAGGTTCTGGTACTGATCCTAGTGGAGGATCTGTAAGTGATACTTCTGATGACCCAACGACTACAGATGATAATGACCCAACAGTTACCACTTTAGCAAGAGATCCAGAGCTTTCGCTATTCAAAACTGCTAATTTTAATGATGAAAATGGTGATGGAATTCCACAAAGCGGTGAGACTATTTCTTATACATTTGATGTAAGAAATACAGGAAATGTAACCATTACTAACATTACTATAACCGATCCAATTGTTCCAGTAACAGGAGGTCCAATTACGTTAAATCCAGCGCAAATTGACAATACAAGTTTTACAGCATTATATACAATTCTGCAATCTGATATTGACTCGGAAAATATTACTAATAGTGCTTTGGTAACAGGCGAAGATGATGATGGTGGAATCATAACTGATGTAAGCGATTTCTCCGATGATCCTGACAACCCAAATAATGAAGATTTAGATGGAGATGGAGATCCTGATGACCCAACAGTAACTGATTTAGTTGGAGATCCAGAATTAACCTTATTAAAAATCGGAACCTTTAATGACACAAATAATGATGGATTTGCCCAAGTTGGAGAAACCATTTCGTATACTTTTGAAGTAATCAACTCAGGAAATACCACTATTACCGATATAGAAATCACAGATCCATTAGTAAATGTAACAGGTGGACCAATTGATTTGATTCCAGGAGAAACGGATGCTACTACTTTCTCTGCCACATATGTAATTACACAATTTGATGTAGACACTGGAAGTATTACAAACTCTGCAGTTGTTTCTGGTCAAGATCCTAATGGAATCACTATTACAGATAATTCCGATGATCCTACAAATACAACAGATCAAGATGACAATAATGACGGAAACCCAGATGATGATACAGTAACAACGTTTTCTTCCCAAAGTGGTATTTCTATAAGTAAAGCATCTCTTCCAGCAACGGATGGAACTTATGATTCTATTGGAGAACAAATTACTTATTCTATTGTGATAACGAATACTGGAAATACAACCCTTACAAGTATTAATATCACTGATAACAATGCAGATATTGGAAGTATTACTCCTCAAAATATTACTATCTTACTTCCGGGAGAAACGATAACAGCTTCTGCAATACATACTATTACCCAAGCTGATCTAGACAACGGTATTGTATCTAATACGGCTATTGTTGAAGCTACAGATCCTTCAGGAAATATAATATCTGATATTTCCGACGATCCAAACAATCCAACTAATACAGATGCAGATGGAGATGGTGATCCAGATGATATTACGAATACTGATGTAAACCAAACTCCATCTATTAGTCTTACAAAAGCAGCAGATAATGCTCCAGACGGATTGTGGGACACAGTAGGTGAAGTTATTACATACACATTGCAAGTAACTAATACAGGGAATGTAACCTTAAGTAATATTAATATTTCTGACGCTAATGCCGATGTAGGTAGTATAATACCTGCTGATATATCTAGTTTATTGCCTGGTGAAACAGTAACAGTCATAGCTGCCCATACGATAACCCAACAAGATTTAGATACGGGATCAGTTACTAATACAGCTACGGTTACAGCCGAAGATACCAACGGAGGAATAATTACGGATGACTCGGATGATCCTAATAATCCAACAGATAATGACACCAATGGTGATGGAGACCCTGATGACGCCACAGTAACATCCACACCACAGTTAGGAACAATTGATATATTAAAAACAGTTGATAACATTACCTATACTGAAATCGGTGATATCCTTAACTATACTATCACAATAACCAATACAGGAAATGTTACTTTATTAAATGTAAATGTGATCGATCCTAATGCCATCTTAAACGATCCTACGTCGATACCCACACTAGGCCCTGGTGATATGTTTATGATAACAGGAACACATGTAATTACAGAACAAGATATCATTAATGGTTTTGTAGAGAATACGGCTTTTGCCAATGCTACTATTCCTAATTCCTCAATTACAATAACAGAAGATTCTGACGATCCTGATAATAGTACTAATACGGATATTGATAATGACGGAGACCCAGATGATCCTACCATTAGCTACTTAGATACAGACGGAGATGGTATCCCGAATGTATTCGACCTAGATGATGATAATGATGGTATTACAGATATAGAAGAGCAAAATGGAGATCCTTTCCTAGATACAGATGGCGATGGTATCATTGATAGCTTAGATCTTGATGCCGATGGAGATGGGATTTACGATTATATTGAAGCAGGGCACGATGGTATCGATAGTGATGGAGACGGAACAATCGATGGACCATTTGGAGATGATGGTATACCTGATCAAGTACAAGATGATCCTGATAATGGAACTGTAGATTATGACCCTCAGGATTCTGATGGTGATGGAATTGATGACTTCCAAGATATTGATGATGATAATGATGGAATACTAACAGAAGATGAAAATCCAGATCCTAATGGTGATATGTTACCAGATGACGCTTTTGATTCTGATGGTGATGGAATTCCAGATTATTTAGAACCCAACAACTCCGATCCTACGGCAGAGGACGATATAGAAGTATTTAATGGGGTTACACCTAATGGAGACGGAAATAATGATGTATTTATCATTCGCAATATTGAAAAATTCCCTGATAATGAATTAAAAATATTTAATCGATGGGGAGTATTGGTCTATGAAGCGATTGGTTATGGTCAAAATCAAGAATTTTTCCGAGGAGAATCTAATGGTAGGGTAACTATAAGTCAAGAACGTCAACTCCCTGTTGGTACATACTTCTATGTGTTAGTCTACAAAAATGCTATGGGAATATCCAAGACCCGAACTGGTTATTTATATATCAATCGATAGTTAACCCATCTAAATGATGAAAACTCTTTTTAGCAATAATCAGTTTATGAGTAGATCATACATATTAGGTATTCTAGTTTTTTTAATCTTTATACAAGATATAAAAGGTCAACAAGATGCACAGTATACACAATATATGTATAACACCATCAGCATCAATCCTGCATATGCAGGATCTAGAAATGCTATTAGTATTGCCGGATTATACAGAGATCAATGGGTAGGTATTAATGGAGCTCCAGTAACGCAAACTCTAAATATTCACTCACCTATTGGACGAGCCGAAAAAGTAGGTCTAGGATTATCAATAGTAAATGATAAAATTGGTCCTACCCAGGAAACGTATATCTACATAGACCTTTCTTACACCATAAGCACCTCTGAACAAGGAAAGTTAGCTTTTGGTGTAAAGGCTGGAGGGCATTTACTTGATGTTAATTTTGATCGATTAAACCAGTATTCAACTTCGGATATTCTTTTGGACACCAATATTGATAATAAATTCTCTCCTAATGTTGGAATAGGTGCTTATTATTATACTCCAAAATTTTATTTTGGAATCTCAGCTCCTAATCTACTGCAAACAAAACATTTTAATGAATCTTCTAATGATAATACTGCTTCTTCTTTTTTAGCCTCAGAAAGAATCAACTATTACATGATGCTAGGATATGTATTTGAAATCAATGATTATCTAAAACTAAAACCCGCAATATTGGGAAAAGTTGTTGCTGGATCGCCGTTGCAAATAGATGCTTCTGCGAACTTCTTATTTTATGACAAGCTTACACTAGGAGTAGCTTACCGATGGAGCGCAGCACTTAGTGGTTTAGTAGGGTTTCAGATTACAAACAACCTGATGTTAGGTTTTGCTTATGATTGGGAAACTACTGCGCTAGGTAACACAGAATTTAATTCAGGTTCTTATGAATTTTTCTTACGCTATGAAATTTTTAAGAAAAAGGAACGTGTATTATATCCTAGATTCTTTTAACCAAAAACAAACAAAAATGATGATATATAGAATTCTTTACAGTATTGGTTTCCTTATACTCATCCCCTCATTTTTGTTTTCTCAAAATTCGGATTTCAAAAAAGCTAATAAACGGTTTAATGATTTTGAATTTATAGAGGCTATTGATTCGTACAAAAAAATTATAAATCAAGGAAAAGGATCAATTGAAGTATATCAAAAACTCGGAGATGCTTATTATTATAATTCAGACCTAGAAAATGCAGGAAAATGGTATCAAAAAATGTTCGAATATAGAACAGAACAATTAAATGATAGTATCATTGTAGAAGAACTGCAACCAGAATACTACTATAAAGCGGCTCATTGTTACGAACATTTAGAAAAATATGATGAAGCAAAGAGACTAATAACTCTTGCCAAAGAGAGTAATGCAAACGACTCAAGAAGCAAAAGATTAGAAGAAAACCAAGATTATTTAGAAGATATCGAAAAGCAATCTGGCAGATACGAAATCAGTGATTTTGAAAACAACTCTGCATTTACAGATTTCGCTCCTTCCTTTTATCAAAACGAGCTTGTTTTTTCGTCTTCCAGAGGAAAAAGAAAAAATATATCAAGCCGAAATTCATGGAATCAACAAGCATATTTAGGATTATTTCAAAGCATAAAGGATGATTCCATCGGCGTATCCTTTTCTAGAGAATTTGCAAAAGAATTGAGTTCACGTCTTCATGAATCTACCTCATCATTCTCAAAAGATGGTAATGTTATATATTTTACACGTAATAATATTTTCAAGGGTACTTCAAGGAAAGATTCATTAGGAGTTAATCGACTCAAAATATTTAAAGCTTTTAAAACTGCAAAACAAAAATGGTCACAACCCGAAGAACTTCCTTTTAATAATGATCAATACTCTGTTGCGCATCCTACACTTAATTCAGATGGAACAAAATTGTATTTCGCCTCTGATATGCCTGGAGGTTATGGCGAGTCAGATCTTTATGTAGTTGACATTAATAATGATGGAAGTTACGGAGAACCAAAAAATCTGGGACCAGAAATTAATACAGAAGGTCGAGACACCTTTCCTTTTATTACTACATCTGGGATGCTATATTTCGCATCAGACGGGCATCTTGGACTTGGTGGATTAGACATTTTTGTAACAAATACAACTGCATCTGAAAAAAAGGTTTATAACATAGGTAAACCTGTAAATAGTAATTACGATGATGTTACTTTTATCATCAATGAAGATACTAAAGAAGGATACTTCGCTTCAAATCGTAAAGGTGGACGTGGAGATGATGATATTTATTGTATTACTCAGAACAGCCCATTAGTTACGGATTGTATCGGATATATTAGTGGCTTGGTAAAAGATCAAAACTCTAAAGAGATTTTAGTCGAAACAGAAATAGAGGTTCTTAATCAAGATAAAGAAACGATATTTACTGGTAAAACAAATGAGGAAGGATTTTTCTATGTACCCTTAGATTGCAATAATAAAAGTTTTGAGTTCCTACTAACAAAAACAAAATACAAACCTCTAAATATTAGTATAGATACTAATAATGATAATCCAATAGCAAATAAAGATTTCTTTTTGGAAAAAGACACACCAAAAACTGGTGTAGATCTAGGAAAAATACTTTCGCTCAAACCGATTTATTTCGCTTCTAACAAAGCTTTGATTCTCAATAGTACTGCAGAAGAACTGGATAAAATTGTCTCTTATCTGAAGGAGTTTCCTTCATTAAAAATTGAAATCCGATCACACACTGATAGTAAAGGAAGTGATCTATACAACCTAAAATTATCAGCAAAACGAGCTACTGCCACAGCCAAGTATATCATCGCTAAAGGTATCAATCCCAATCGAGTAAAAAGCAAAGGATATGGAGAACTGCAATTAAAAAACCATTGTAAAAATGGTATTCCTTGTAGTAAGGAAAGGCATCAGCAAAATAGAAGAAGTGAATTTATAGTAATTGAAAACTAATCTACACCATACCATAAAGTTCCCTTCGCCTTACAGGTAATCAGCAATTAGACATTAAAAGTTAGATTGTTTGTAATCCATATATGAAGTTGAATTATACCTAAAAACGTCATAACTCTTTCGAAAATCCATAAAAACAATATATTATGTAAGAATAATACTACTATATTTGTTTTTTAAATTGATTTTTGTGTATTTTGTAGATGTAAATTGTTTTTTAATCTATTTCCCCAAAATAAAACATATGAAAAAAGCGATTTTTACATGGATCTTATGCGTCCTATTCAGTTCATTTAGTTTTTCTCAGAAAAAATCACTGGATAGTATCATACCTTTCATAAAAACGGAAAAAGACTCTGTATTATTTGATACAGCCATGAAATATTTTGAAAATATGTGGAGAGCGGAAGAGTTCGACATGGCTTTATCATACGAATCTAAATTATTATCTATTTCAAATACTATAAAGTATAATAAAGGTATTGGTAATGTATACCAACATATCGGAAACGTTCATAATTTAACTCAGCAACATATAAAAGCTTTTTACAATTATGACCAAGCTGCCACATACTTTAAAAAAGCTAATCACCAACGAGGTTTGGCAATTATTAATAATAATAAATCTACTATTGAACAAGGAAGAGGTAATTCCGAAAAAGCAATACATCATATACTAGAAGCAAACTTATACTTCGAGCGTATGAAAGATAGTTTAGTCTTATCCAGTACATATAACAATCTTGCCAATATTTACTCCGATATTGATAATTATGAACTTGCCGAAGAATATTATCAAAAATCGATAGCCTTAAAGAAAAAATTCAGACCAAATAAGGTAGGGTCAGCATTAAACAATTTAGCACTGATCTATATCGACCTTGGTAAAATCGATGAAGCAGAAAAACTGATTAACGAAGCCTTAAAAATTAGCAAGAAAAATAATCGAACTTTAGACAAAGCAATGGCGTATACCCGACTAGCTAATCTTTACAAAGCAAATAAAGAATATGAAAAATCAAAAAAATATTACGATTCTTCATATTGCAATGCTGTACAAGCACAAAACTTTAGAGTGGCTGCAAACATCAAACAACAGTTAGGCGAGATTGCGATCAAACTAAAAAATTATAATGAAGCAGAAGTTCTCTTAGATGAAGCTAGAACAGAACTAGTAAGACTAGATATTCCACCATTGCTTTTGACCAATTATAGACATTCTGCTACTTTAGACTCAGCGAGAAATAATTTTGCATCTGCCTTTATTTGGCAAAAAAAATACCAGCAAATTGCAGATCAAATATCCAGAAATGAATCCACCGAAAAAATCTCTAAAGCAGAGATTCGTTTCAAATCCGAATTAGAACAACTAAAACTTCTTGAAGAAAAAGAAAAACAGGAATTAAAAACACAAGGAGCATTATTTAAATATAGAATATTTACATTCATAAGCATAGGAATGTTTGTCATAGGTGCAATATTTTTATTCTTTATTATCAAAACCAGAAGAGAAAGAAAAAGATATATTGCTGAATTAAACGAATCTAACCAAGTAAAAAACAAGCTCTTTTCTATCATTTCTCATGATCTAAAAAATGAAATACACGGACTTGATGGCACCTTAAATCTTTTAAAAGAAAATGCCATTTCTAAAGAGGAGTTTGAAGAAATTGTTCCGCTACTTTCTAATAGAACGCATCAGACTTCTATAATGCTTAATAATTTATTGAATTGGTCCAAATCCCAAATGAATGAATTAAATGCAAAACCTACCGAGTTTAATATTAAAGACGTTATCCAGAATAAATTTAGCTTTTTCGAACCCAAAGCAGCACGTAAGAACATCCAACTTAACAATAAATTAGACGCTACTTTGGTATATGCGGACAAGGATATGTTTTCTATTGTGTCACAAAATTTATTAGCAAACGCTATTAAATTTTGTAAATCCGGAGATTCTATAACCTTGCTATCTAATGAAAAGGAGGAGCACTATGAAATTTATTTTCAAGATACTGGAGTAGGAATTCCGGAGGAAAACCTTCATAAACTATTCTCTGAAGACACTTTTACTACAAAAGGTACGCAACAAGAAGCAGGTACAGGTTTAGGATTAAAAATTTGCAAAGAACTTGTAGAATTAAATAAAGGTGAAATTAAAGTAAAAAGTATTTTAGGTGAGGGTAGCACATTTTGCATCACATTACCAAAAGCATCATAAGATTTTATAAAAAGATTAAGATACAAAAGCCCTTGCTCTCTAAGGTTTTAACGTTCTTTTCACTTACAACGCATTGTTATTTCTTTATCTTCGGCCGATAAAAAAAATTACACATGCTCAAAAATACGCTTTATTTGCTGCTGGCGTGTACCATTACACTATCCAGTTGCTCATCTTTACAAAGTAAAAAAACAAAGAAACCAGCAGCAACAGCTGCTAAAAAACCGGGAAAAGATAAAAATGCTATTAAACCTTATAAAGAGGTTATTACAAAAAAGGCAAAAAGTGATCCTGGACTTTTTACTGTTCACAATATTGAAGACAAATATTTTTACGAAATACCAGATTCTCTATTTAATAGAGAAATGTTAATGGTAACCAGAATTGCTAAAACTGCAACCGGTATCGGTTTTGGTGGAGGAAAACAAAATACGCAAGTCCTTAGATGGCAAAGAAAAAACAAAAAAGTATTACTGCGCGTAGTATCACACCAAATATATGCTGCGGATTCTTTACCTATTCATGAAGCAGTAGAAAATTCTAACTTTGAGCCTATCTTATTTTCATTTCCTATCAAAGCATTCCATAAGGATTCTGTAAATAATGCTACAGTGATCGATGTAACAGATATGTTTACGAAGGATGTAAAAGCGATTGGTTTTCCTGCATCAAGAAGAAAAAGGTATAAGATAACAAGGTTAGACCAGAGTCTTTCCTATATAGACTCTATAAGAAGTTACCCTCTTAATATCGAAACCAGACACGTAAAAACATACATGGCTGGAGATCCACCATCAAACGCTAGCACTGGAACCATCTCATTAGAAATGAGTAATTCCATGATCCTATTACCAGAAACACCAATGAAAAGAAGGATATTTGATCAACGTGTTGGATGGTTTGCAAGAGGACAAACAGATTACGGATTAGAAGCGCAAGAAAGTAAGACTATTAGATATCTAGATAGATGGAGATTAGAAGTAAAAGAAGAAGATATTGAAAAGTTCAAAAGAGGCGAACTAGTAGTTCCTAAAAAACAAATTGTCTATTATATTGATCGTGCTACGCCTAAAAAATGGAGGAAGTATATAAAACAAGGTATAGAAGATTGGCAGGTAGCTTTTGAAGAAGCTGGTTTTAAAGAAGCGATTATCGCTAAAGACCCACCTTCGAAAGAAGAAGATCCGGATTGGAGTCCTGAGGATGTAAGATATTCTGTAGTACGTTACCTCGCATCTCCTATTCCAAATGCAAACGGACCTCATGTTAGTGATCCAAGATCAGGAGAAATTCTAGAAAGTGATATTAATTGGTATCATAATGTAATGACACTGCTTCGTAACTGGTTTTTTGTACAAACCGCAGCCATTAATCCCGAAGCAAGAGGAGTAGCTTTTAAAGACGAAATCATGGGTAGATTAATACGATTCGTATCTGCTCACGAAGTAGGACATACATTAGGATTACCTCATAATATGGGTAGTAGTGTTGCCTATCCTGTAGAATCGCTTCGTGATCCTGCATTTACGAAAAAATATGGTACAGCTCCTTCTATTATGGATTATGCACGTTTTAATTACATCGCGCAACCTGGAGATGGTGATGTAGCGCTAATGCCAGAAATTGGAATTTATGACAAGCATGCGATTAGATGGGGATATCGACCTATTCTGGATACAACAGAAGAGGAAGAAAAGAAGACTTTAGACAGCTGGATATTAGCACATCAGAATGATCCTAAATATCGTTTTGGAAGACAACAATTTGGTGTTATAGATCCAAGCTCACAAACAGAAGATCTTGGAGATGATGCTGTAAATGCCAGTACTTATGGAATTGCGAATCTAAAAAGAATTATTCCTAATCTAATAGAATGGACTGCTGAGGATGGTAAAAATTATAATGATTTAGAGACAATGTATGGTCAAGTACTTGGACAGTTTAATAGATATATGGGACATGTTTCTTCTAATATCGGAGGTGTATATGAATATTTTAAAACATACGATCAAGAAGGTGCTGTGTATACTCATGTAACTAAAGAGAATCAGAAACGTGCTATGAAATTTTTACAAGAACAATTGTTTAGCACGCCAAATTGGTTATTAGACACCAATATCTTTAACAAAATAGAATCTGCAGGAAGTGTGGAACGTATCAGAAACTTTCAGACCAGAACTCTGAATAATCTTTTGGATTATGGAAGAATGGCCAGATTAATTGAAAATGAAGCATTAAATACAAATGCATATACTTTAATTGATTTAATGACCGAATTAAGAGCTGGTTTATGGAGTGAACTAAGAAATGGATCAAAAATAGATGTCTACCGTCGTAACTTGCAAAGAGCTTATATAGAGCGTTTAGAGTTTTTGATGACAAAAGAACAAACACCAATACCTGCTAATTTCAGACGTTTCGTGAGACGAACCAATGTTGATGTTTCACAAAGTGATATCAGACCTATTGTTCGTGCAGAATTAAAAAACTTACAGAGAGACATTAGAAATGCAGTTGGAAGAACATCTGATAGAATGACACGTTATCATTTGCAGGATGCAATAGAAAGAATTTCGTTGATATTAGATCCAATAAAATAATCGTAATCAAAGAATTTAGATTCTAAAATTATGATATCAAAAAAGCCAATCTTTTAGAGATTGGCTTTTTTAGTTTACAAACTTTCTGCCGTTATCCTTGCAGCGTTTATTGTTTCATCTAAATCTTCATAGCTAAGTGCGTCTGTAATGAACCAGGTTTCAAATGCACTTGGGGCGATATAAATCCCTTGATCTAGCATCCCATGAAAAAACTTCTTAAAAGTATCATTATTTCCAGCTGCCGCACTTTCGAAATTAACCACAGGTTTTTCAGAAAAATGAACAGAAATCATAGAACCTAATCTATTAATAGTATGTACTATATTTTTCTCGGTTAAAACCTTTCCAATTCCGTCATGTAAGTATTCGGTTTTCTTAGTTAAACTATCAAATACTTCAGATTTTTCATTTAGCTCTGTTAACATTGCTAATCCTGCTGCCATTGCCAAAGGATTACCACTTAAAGTTCCTGCCTGGTATACGGGACCTAAAGGAGCAAGATGATTCATGATTTCTTCTCTTGCCGCAAAGGCTCCTACTGGCAAACCTCCGCCAATAACTTTTCCAAAAGTTACGATATCCGCATCTACTCCTAGCAATTCCTGTACACCACCTTTAGCTAATCTAAAACCGGTCATTACTTCATCAAATATTAGCAGTATATTATGTGTATCACAAAGTGATCTTAAACCTTCTAAAAAACCTTTTACTGGAGGGATACACCCCATATTTCCAGCTACAGGTTCAATAATAATACAGGCTATCTCATCCTTATTAGAATTGATAATTTCTTCTACATTCTCTAGATCATTATACCTTGCTAACAAGGTGTCTTTTGCTGTTCCTGCGGTTACACCAGGACTATTAGGACTTCCAAAAGTAACAGCTCCACTACCAGCCTGAATCAAAAATGAATCACTATGACCATGATAACATCCTGCAAATTTGATGATTTTGTCCTTTTTTGTAAATCCTCTTGCCAATCTTACAGCACTCATACAAGCCTCTGTACCAGAATTTACGAATCGTATTTTATCAATATTAGGCACCATAGATACCGCTAGCTCGGCAATCTTAGTTTCAATTTCTGTAGGCATACCAAAACTAGTTCCCTTTTTGGCTTTTTCAACCACTGCATCAACCACAGGTGGATATGCATGACCAAGTATCATTGGCCCCCATGAATTGATGTAATCGATTAAACGATTTCCATCTTCATCATATAAATAAGCACCTTTTGCTTCTTTCACAAAGATTGGATCACCTCCTACTGCTTTAAATGCACGAACAGGAGAATTAACTCCTCCAGGAATTACTTTCTGAGCCTCTTTAAACAGAGCACTACTTCTTTTATAAATCATAGTACGTTAAAATTCGTCAGCATCGTCCTCTGGCTTTTCTACTTTAAGTACTTGTCCAATGGCGATTGCGTTATCTTTTAAATTATTGTAAGCTTTTAGTTCTGCTACTTTTAGATTATATCTTCTGGAGATAGAATAAAGAGTATCGCCTTTCTGCACGATATACTCACCATTTTTGATCTTTGGAGCTTTCCTTTTCTCCACTTTTTTAGGCTCTACAGCTACGTAAGAAGTCCCTAACACCTCAGCATCATAGTCATACAATTTATAGCGTTCAATAATACTAATTAGTTTCACAGGGTATTTCTTATCCGTGGCGTATCCCGCAGCTCTTAAACCATAAGCCCAAGACTTATAATCACTTTGCTTATAGGTAAAAAGCTTGGAATATCGCTTTCTATTTTTAAGAAATAAAGAATGATCTCTAAATGATTCGCTTGCTTTTTCGTACTTCCTAAAACATTCTTGGGAGCGATCATCATCATGGTATACTCTATCACCTGTCCAATCATGACATTTAATTCCGAAGTGATTTTTGGCTTTACTTGTCAATTCTCCATAACCAGCTCCCGATTCTAAAATACCTTGTGCTAGTGTAATACTCGCAGGGATTCCATATTGCACCATCTCATGTTTAGCAATACTAGCATATTCGAAAATATAATTCTGAACTTTTTCTTTATAAGAAACCTTAGCGAGAGGTTTTTTAGCAACTTCTTTTGGCTTTTCTACCGATGTTACCTCTCTACTAACCTGCGTTTTTCTAGACGAAACAGTTTTAGTTTTTGTTGTAGTTCTTGTTGTTTTCTTACTACCTCCACATGAAATTAAGAGTGCAGTCACACAGCACATCATTATTATTTTCCTCACATTCATATTAAATCCTAATAAGAGGGATTTTCTTTTTACTCAGTTTTTTATTCATCCCAGCAATACCTTGCAGACCTCCTGTATGAACGGCTAAAATACGAGTATTTTTTGTAAAATCCCCTTTCTGTATCTTATCAAAAATACCGTATATCATCTTGGCCGTATATATAGGATCTAAGGTGATATACTGTTCTTCTTTAAACCTATTCATAAACTCAATTAATACAGTATTTATTTTACCATAACCCCCAAAATGATATTCCGTATTCAAGCTCCAATTCTCCTTATTGGTATATTTATTTATCTCAGCATTTAAAAAATCTCCTTTTAGCGCTGGGAAACCAATAACCTTTTGATGATCACTACTTCTATTAATGATGCCAGCAATAGTTCCTCCTGTTCCAACTGCACAACAGAGATAATCATATTGATTATCTGAGGATATAAGAATTTCTTCACAACCTTTGACAGCTAATTCATTTGTTCCTCCTTCGGGTACTACATAAAACGAGCCAAATTCTTTCGTGAGTTTTTCTAAAAAAGAAGTTGAAGTCTTTTCCCTGTAGTCTTCCCTGCTCACAAACTTTAATTGCATACAATGATCCGTAGCAAATTGTAGGGTGTCATTCTCGGACAAAACTCTTTGCAAATCATTTGCTAATTCTTCTCCTCTGATAACTCCAATAGTCTTAAAACCCATTAGTTTTCCTGCGGCAGCAGTAGCAGCTATATGATTACTATAAGCACCTCCGAAAGTAAGAATTGTTTTGTATCCATTTGCTTGTGCTTCTCTAAGATTATATTTCAGTTTTCTGAATTTATTCCCAGAAACATATGCATGAATTTGGTCTTCACGTTTTATATCAAGTGTTATCCCAGCTTCATCTAATAAGGGATGTGTTATTTTTTGGTTGATTACGGTAGAAATTTCTGAAGAAAAGAAATCCATATCACAATTAGAGATATTTTGTAAAACTCCAGATTTTTCGATGCTCTAAATAGGAAAGTTCTCCTTCCATTTCGTAAGCTTCACGCTCAAAAGAGATATTTCGATAAGCTTCTCTAGAATTTCCATACTGAAATAATCTAATAATGTACTCCAATAGATAAACAATATAAAAAGGCAATACCAAAAGCTCTAGCTGCTGTTTTAAGTGAATTCTTTCATGGTTTATAAACACCTTATCCTCTTTTAACCGTGGATCTTTTACCACAATAAAAGGCCAAAGTGCTATACCCACAAAATGACGACCTATCAAATATTTGTTAACTAAAATTGGCATCTAACCGCAAGATAGTATTTTTGTAGTGATGAGCAACCCAAAAAGAATACTAAAACCCGAAGAAGGTGATTACTATCTTACACCTGAAGGGTATCGATGTTTTACAGAACAATATCATCTACGAAGAGGGTACTGTTGTGAGAGTGGCTGTAGGCATTGCCCATACGGTTATGATAAAAAAACAAATAAGTATACCAAAAAGTAGATTTTAAGTCACTCATGGTATGATTATTGTGCATTTTTTACCAAAAAATTGTTGAACTTTTTAAAAACATAGGATTATGAAATCTTTCTCTCTTTTATCGCTGATCCTAATCATAACACTCAGCTCTTGCTCTAGTGTAAGAGTAGCTTCTGATTATGATAGGCAAACAAATTTTAATAGTTACAAAAGCTACGCCTTTTTTAAGCCAGGAATAGATAAGGCTGAAATTAGCGACTTGGACAAAAAACGCATCCTAAGAGCCATTGAAGCGGATATGGCTGCTAAAGGATTTACCAAATCAGAAAATCCAGACGTATTAGTAAGTATTTTTACAAAAACTAAAGAAAACGTAAACATTTATCAAAATAACTTTGGCTTCGGATGGGGTTATGGATGGGGATGGAATCCTTGGTTTTGGAACAATGGATTTAATACCGTTTCTAGAACAACGGAAGGCACTTTATATATAGATCTTATCGATGCCTCTAAAAGAGAGCTTATCTGGCAAGGTATGGGTACCGCAGCACTTACAGAAAGGGTAGAAAGAAAACAGGAAAAAATGAATCAAATTGTAACCGCGATATTAGAAAAATATCCTCCAGAATTAAAATAAGCATTTCATCCGTTTAGATATCATAGCCTTTCTTTTATAGAGAGGCTATTTTTTTATGTACTTTTATATACAGAACCAGATTCTTAAAAGTATGCGTAATTTTTTACTTGGTGCTTGTATTGCAGCATTTATTGCTTTGGGAATTAGCTATTTTATTATTCAGGCTAAAACTCAAAAAACCGAAATACAATCTTCTGATTTAATTTTAGATCAGATAAAAAACGTAGGAAAACTTGTGGTTACCGAAGGACATTTCTCTGAGGTCATTACCTATAAAGACGCAAAAAAATACTATTTGGATATTTTAACTGCAGAAAAAAAAGCTATTGTGGTGGTAAACGCTGAAGTTACGGTTTCTTATGACCTTAGCAAAATAGAACACTCCATTGATAAAACGAATAAAACAGTAACAATTACCCATATTCCCGAAGCCGAAATTAACATCAATCCAACGATAAAATACCATGATCTGGAAGAGGATTTCTTTAATCAATTTAATCCAGAAGATCATAATAAAATACAACAAGAAGTAACTCGTCAATTAAATGAAAAAGTAGAAGCCTCTACACTAAAATCTAATGCCGAAAACAGACTGATAAGCGAACTACAAAAGATTTATATTCTTACCAATAGCTTAGGATGGAAGTTGGTTTATAAAGGAGATACGGTTACCAATTCTGAACAATTGATTTTATAAAACCTGAAACAATATAATTCTTAGGTTCAAAAGCTAGTGCTTTTTTAAATTCCTGATAGTACTTTTAAGCATTGCAGGAACAATTAATTTATGAAAAGGTTTCACTGGGAAGAAATATAGTTTCCCGAACCAATTGTTAAAATGTACCACAGTAGATATGGTTAGGTCTTTTGTATGATCTGGTTGAGGAACTAACAATAAAGAAACTCTAAAATTTAAATGAGAATCGTTTTCTCCTAAAATTAGCTCATTATCCACCTTATCAAATACTTTAAAAATACCAACCTGATCGCCAATTTCTCCTTTAAAATTTTGAAGCACTTCTTCCTTTTGTTCTAAGCCATTCCCAGTTTTAAGTCCAAAAACTGAAACTATTTTATTTCTCAAAGCAAACAAGCTCCCTATCCATTTTGGAGAAAATGAAAAAAATGCTTTGGTTACTGCTAAAATATCAATCTCGTTTTTTGGATCCGAAAACCTGCTTTTATAACTATCAGAATACTCATAAACTTCTTCTGATAACAATGAAATCTCCGGCAAAGCTACTTTCTCTACTTCGATTTTCATGCTTCAATTTTTTGTAAAACAGGATTAAATGCTTTTGAAGCTACAATAACCTTATCTCCTATTGCTAAATTGACAATTTCTTGTTCCTGAGCTACAACTTTTACTACATTTTGCCCAATAAGAACAGTAACTATATAGATAACATCTTCTTTCGTAATATCAATCACCTCTCCGACAAACTGAAACTTACCACTAAGCTGATTACTTGCAAATACGGTCATTGGTTTTCCAACCTTTTCTACACCACCATCTTGAAGCTTATATACCACATCCGACATTTTGATAATTTCTCCAATATCATGACTTACCAAGATAGTAGTTAGATGGTATTTTTTATGAACTTTTAAAATATAATCTTGCAGCTTGGAACGCATTCTTATATCTAATGCAGAGAGTGGTTCATCTAACAACAAAACTTCTGGTTTTTGGACCAGAGCACGAGCTAAAGCTACACGTTGTTGTTGACCACCAGATAACGTTTCTGGTTTTCTATCTTGTAATTCTTCTAATTCTACAATGCTAATCAACTCATCAACAATTGCTTTATCTTGTTTGTTATCTAATGCAAATTCCAAATTTTTACGAACTGTCATATGAGGAAATAGCGCATAATCCTGAAAAACATATCCTATCTTACGCTGCTGAGGAATGCGATTAATTTTACGTTCTTTATCAAACCAAATACTATCATTTACCATAATACTTCCTTTATCTGGAGATAGCAACCCAGCGATGATTCTAAGTGTCGATGTTTTTCCTGCACCAGAAGGCCCATACAATGTTACGAACTGACCTCGCTTAACATCTAGTTCGATGGCAAGAGTCATTTTTCCAGCAGCCGAACGTAAAGTTTTATGGATAGTCGCTTTGATCATTTCCAGAACTTTTTAAGATATCCACCATTTATCATATATACTGACAATAGTACTATAAACGTAATTACGAATAAAATCATAGAATATGTATTGGCATGCGCATAGTTTAATGCTTCTACCTCATCATAAATAGCAATCGATACTACTTTTGTTTTTTCAGGAATATTTCCTCCTATCATTAAAACAACGCCAAATTCGCCGATGGTATGTGCAAAAGCCAAAACGATTCCTGTAAGTAACGATGGTTTTATATTGGGTAATAATACACTAAAAAGTGTTTTCAATTTTGATTTTCCTAATATATACGAGGCTTCTGATAGAGAAGATGGTAAACCCGATAATCCAGATTGAATAGGATTGACCATAAATGGTAAACTATAAATCGCGGATCCAATTACTAATCCCGAAAAGGAAAATATTAATCGTAAGCCAAACCATTCTTGCAACCAGGCTCCAAAACTATTTCCAGGACTAAAAGCCATTAACAAATAAAACCCTAAAACCGTTGGAGGCAATACTAATGGCATGCTTACCAAAGTTTCTACAACAGGTTTCATTCTTGATTTAGAAAATGCTAGCCAATAAGCCAAAGGAACCGATACGACAAGTAAAATCACAGTAGTTACCAAGGCAAGTTTAGCTGTTAATATGATAGGTCCCCAATCAATCATCTGGAAAGCATAATTTCGTTAACCTTTATCATAGCAACTACTTTTTGATCTTTTTCTAGAGAAAGCTCGTCAAGAATTTCAGAAGTGATCAATGCTACGATTTCTCCAATACTACTTTTTAATATCACTCTACTTAATAACGCTCCTTTTTCAATATTTTTAACGGTAACTTTTATTTTATTTTCAACACTAATTAAAGTATTTTCTTCTTTTGATATGATCACCTCTGTTTCTTTAAACAAAACAGTAATCTGATTTCCTTTTTTTAAATGAGAAGCTGTTTCTGGAGTTTCGAGCAAAATAGTTTTAAGCAAATTATGCTCATTTAGCTTAACGGAAACTATCGATAAACTTTTGCTTACTTTTATATCAGAAATATGTCCGGAAAAAACATTCATTAGTTTATTTATAAACTACTTCAGTGCGTTAAAATCTCGATTATCGAGTAAATATCCGAAATCTTCTAATATTTTCTTGGCTTCTTTAGAAAAAAGAAAATCATAAAACTTTGTGCTATTCATATGCTCCTTATTCTCTTGTTTTATTTGCACAACACCTTGTGCTATTGGTGTATAAAAACTATTATCTAGTTCTTTCCAATGTCCTTGCTCTCTCATTTGAGGAGACATTACTACAGATTTTGCTGTAAAACCAATTTCTGAAGCCTTAGAGGTAATAAACTGGTTGGTTTGAGCAATACTTTCTCCATACACTAATTTATCCTCAAGGAGTATATACACTTCCTTAGATTTTAAAAATTCTACAGCTGCCTTTCCATAAGGAGCAGTCTTCGGATTTGCTAAAGCAATATTCTGAATCTTAGGATTAGAAAGTCCCGCAATCGAAAGTTCTATATCATGATGTAACGACCATAAAACCAACTGACCATACCCGTATATTTTTGGAGGTGCTACTGCAAATCCTTCTTTATAAACATCATTAGGGTATTTCATATTAGCAGACACAAAAATATCATAAGGAGCTCCTTCTTTGATCTGTGCGGTTAGTTTACCAGAAGAACTAATAATCAGATCACAAGGAATCCCTGTTTGCTTGGTAAAAGTATCCGAAATTTCTTTAATAGCAAACTGCATATTAGCTGCTGCCGCTACGGTAATATGACCCTTTTTCTCTTCTGTGCACCCTAAAAAGAATACAAAACCCAATACAACAAAAAGCAGCTCTAATTTTACAAAACGTATTTTCTTATACTCCACTAACTCTTTGTTTTTTTGATAATAGCAATATAACTTTTCCTATATAGTAATAAAACTATTGTCCAATACTATAATCTTACAGGCTAAATATACAGTATTAATGGTAGTTAAGATTAAAAGAAGACACAATTAATTTTTTAAAAAATCAATGCGGCAGTCTAGGTTATATTTCTAATTCCATCTCATATAAATCTAACCCTAAACCCCAATAATCTTTTGCTGTCTTTTTGGTAATAAAACCAAATTTTTCAAAAAAACCATATGCAAGTTGAGAGGTTCTAACAGTTACTTTTTGTATCTCACTATTAGACTTTAAAATGGACAAACAATGGGTAACAGCTTTATTTCCGAAACCCTTACCAGCAAACTCTGGATGAAAAAAAATCCATGTAATTTCTCCAACGCTGTTTTTCTTAAGATAATTACATCCTACTCCTCCTATTATTTTATTCCCAGATGTTATTGTAAAATAGGTGCTTTCGTATACCGCTAGATATTTTTTAAAATCCTGGATTTCCTTACGATCAAAATATTTAGGAGTATTTAAGATAAGAACTTCAACTAGTTCCTTTTTGTCATTGGATGTATAAGGTCGTATCATTCCAAAATTTTTCTGGTATTGGAATATATTAATTAATCCGGATCGAAAAATTATCCACAAACAATTCAATATCCTCCATAGTAGGGTTTGCAGTGGCTCCTACCTGGACTCTTTCGTAAAACACAGGCTCTTGTAACGTAAAATCAATTCCGTTTTCCGCAAACAATTCTCTAAAAATAGTGGCATTAGGCATATTCATACCATTGCTCATGATTACCTCATTCCCATTGATGGATAATCTATTTATTCCAGTATCATCATCCGCTAATGTTAATTCCCATCGCACGGTTACCCATTCATTTCTGGGAAATTGCAGCGATGTTTGCCGTAAATTGCTCGCTGAGATTTTACCCCTTTCGATGGACAAAAAATCATTTCCTCCAGACATCATCAAACGAACTCCTGGACATTGATTATCCTCTACCGTTGGATCCCAACAAGAACAGCATTCTAGATCAATCAATAGTAAGTTTTCAATATTAGCAGTGGAATTCAGGTAAAAATCTGCTTCGATAACAACCAGATCATCTGCAAAAGCCTTAAATCCTTCTTTTTCTATATCCATTTTAGACAATATATTATCAGATTGCAACGCTAATAAACGTAATGCATTTTGACCTTCAGAAAACGTAGTGGTTGAAATAGAAATCTCATTTGATGGATTTGTTTGTTGTATATTCGTCCATCTACTTCCATTCGATTCAAAAAGTTCGTCCACATCATTATTTTGAGTCTCGAATCCATCTTCAAATAAAAATGAATTTGTAGTAAGGGATGCATCATTATCGCTATTGGAACAAGCAATGCAGAACACAAGAATTATCAAAACATAAACAAACTTCATAACTAATGGGGATTTGTTATGAAGATACTATATTTATTTTATTCTAAGAAGAATCCTTAGGAGTCTAGTAGTCTTCTGTGATAATTTATTTGACCTAAATGATAGGTTAGATGTGTTGTTAGATGTATCAAAAATCGATGCGTACTAGGATTCTTATCCATTAGTATTCTAGGATATTCTTTCTGAAGATCGTCTGGTGTAATAGTATCCAATGCTGTATCCACTATTTTTTGTACCTCATCAATTTTAGCAATCATTTCTGATCTGGGAATATCTTTCACAGAAAATTCTAAATCCCGTTGTCTTATATATCCAGTATTTCCAAACTCTGCTCCAATATACGTATTCAGGTTTCCAATCAGATGTAAACAAAGGTTTCCTGCAGAATTACTTATTGCTTTTGTCTCTATCCACAAGTTCTCTTCTTTGGAATAAGCATTAATTTCTGCTTTAAGTTTGGTTAAATCTCGATCGAAGATGGTTTTTAGTATGGCTATAAGAGAATCATTCATTGGATATCATTTTATTAATTAATGTTATTTGTCCTAAGTGATAATAGGCATGTTCGATCATTGCATCAATATTTCTTTGATAAGTCCCATACTTTTCATCTACAAAGACTTCATCTAATTGCACATCCGACATTTGCTCAATCAAATCAGCAAAGCTTTCGGAATTATTATATAATCTCTGTTGTAACGCTTGCCAATCTTCTTCTGAGGTAATTGATGGTGCATCAAAACTATACTTATCCCTAATTTCTAAGTCTCCTCCTTTTAATACATTTAGAACACCTTCTATATAATAATTGATATGAAATGTTAGTAACCCAATGGTATTTAAATCACTTACTTTTTTATTCGCTTGTTCCCAACTAATTTTAGACAATTGATCTTTATAATTGGTATTTGCAATCCAACGACCATTTAACACCACTTCTCTAAATCGATTAGCTATCTGTTTTGTTCTCATCACGGTTTAAAACAAAATTAATTATAGTTAAAAATAGTTTTTTCACTAAAGAAATGACAAATAAATATCATAGAACCTTGTTAAAAATTTTCTTCAAAGTCTGCTCATTAGAATCATCAATTACCATAAGATGTAAAAGAAAGTGATTGATATTCCATTGTAATCAGCTATTAACAATATCCCTAATTGTAATCCAACTAGGATTAATTGAACTCCCTTCGAGTTTACATTTTCATTATAATAAATCAACTCCTTAAAATCACTTATTAAAAAAGTAAGAAAAACAATCTATTGTCGTCTGAAGTAACATCTAACAATTTAGTAAGATTTAGTGCTATTAAAATTCATTACTTTTAACAGTAATAACTTAACTAGCACTTACATTGAACACTTACACTAAATATTGGTTTCTAGAAGGATTTAACTTATTCAATAAGTTAGGAAGAATCACTATGATGCGTATGTGTGAAATTTTGGAGATGGAAAATATTGATAAAGGTGCTCATATCGAACTATCAAAAGAGAACAAAAAGAATATCTTCTTCTTAAAAAAAGGTACTGTAAAAATCATCAACCCCATTAATGATAAGGTTAAACACATTGTAAAGAAAGGAAACATCTTTGGAGAGCTAGCACTTTATAACGAATCAGAAGAAACCAAAGAGCAAGCAATAGCATTAGAAGATTGCATCGTATGTTATATAGAATCTTCGAGAATGCAACGTATTATAGAAAAACACAAATCCCTAAAAAATGGGATTTTAAAAATCTATGGTTTACGAATAAAAAGGTTAGAAAGAAGACTAGAAGATCTATTATATAAAGATAGCGGCACTAGAATCAAAGAATTCATTATTGATTATGTAAAAGAATTCGGAGAGCAGGAAAATGAAAACCTAGTAGCAAAAAACTTACTCACACATAAGGATATTTCCAATCTAACAAATACTTCCAGGCAAACGGTAAGCAATACTTTAAGTAAGTTAAGAAAGGAAGGGATGATCGATTATAATACGCAGACGATCACTTTAATTTATAAACAGACAAACACAATTCATACATAATTAACTCAAACCATGGAAAAACCAGTAGCAATTGCTCAGATTAATGATTTAGAAAACAAAAAACCAACACATGCATTAGTCAACGGACTTGATCTTGTAATTATCAAATTTGATGAAGAAATATCTGTACTATACGGAAGATGTTTGCATAGAGGAGCCTTAATGGCAGATGGACATATCGATGGACATAATCTTATCTGTGGTGTCCACGGCTGGGATTATAGATATGATACCGGTGTTTCTGAATATAATAATAATGAAGTATTACATAAATTTAGTACAAAAATCGAAGGAGATACGCTATACGTAGATGAAGTAGAAATAAATAAATATCTAACTCAGCATCCACAACCCTTTAATAGAGACGAGTATTTAGGCGCTTTTGCAGATACACATCCTGAAGACACAGAACCCTATACAGGATACATTAAAGAACTAGCAAAAAACGGATTAAAAAATCTAGGGCATCATGGGTTTTCTTCATCAATGGGTGTGGATCGAAATACACTTCCAAAATGGAGTGACATTCAATTCTTGCCAGCACAATTGGCCAGCAGACCATTACTAGATCATGAAGATGTAGCTACCAAAGTAATTATTGGTCCAAAGGCAAAAAAACCATTAAGTATTGATATTCCATTATTTGTAAGCGATATGAGCTTTGGTGCTTTATCTAGAGAGGCAAAAATCTCGTTGTCCAGAGGAGCAGAAATGGCAGGAACTGGTATTTGCTCAGGAGAAGGTGGTATGCTACCCCAAGAACAAGAAAGCAACACCAAATATTTTTACGAACTTGCTTCTGCGCAATTTGGGTTCTCATGGGATAAACTAGAAAAAGTACAAGCCTTTCACTTTAAAGGTGGACAAGGCGCTAAAACCGGAACTGGCGGCCATCTTCCAGGAAATAAAGTGAGTAAGGAAATTGCCGAAGTTCGAGGATTACAAGAAGGGGAAACTGCTATTTCTCCAGCTACATTTCCTGATTTTCATGGAGTACAAGATTTTAAAGACTTTGCTGAAAGAGTAAGAGAAAAAACAGGAGGCATTCCTGTTGGTTTTAAGATTGCTGCAAGTCACATAGAAAAAGATATTCAATTTGCATTAGATGTAGGCGTAGACTATATCATTTTAGATGGTCGCGGTGGTGGAACAGGTTCTGCTCCTACAATTTTAAGAGATAATATCAATGTCCCTACAATTCCAGCTTTGGCAAGAGCCAGAAAATATTTGGATAAAGTTGGCGCTACTGATGTAACCTTAATTATTACTGGTGGATTACGAATCGCAGAAGATTTTGCTAAAGCCATGATGTTAGGAGCAGATGCTATTGCGGTTTCTAATGCTGCGTTGCAAGCAATTGGATGTTTAGGAATGAGAGCCTGTGGTAGTAATAATTGTCCTGTTGGTATTGCCACGCAAAAAGAATCTCTGAGAAGTAGGTTGATTATAGAATCTTCTGCTAAACAATTATGTAATTATTTTGAAGCCACTAATGACCTCATCAAAGTAGTTGCAAGAGCTTGCGGATATGATGATATTTCTAAGTTTAATCATAATGATTTATCAACTTTTGATCGAGATATGCATCAGTTAACAGGTATCAATTATGCAGGAGTTTTATAAAACCTGTGTTTCACAAAATCAAAAATAAAACCATGACAGCACAATTGCACTTAGCTGCCCAATATCTAGCAGCTGCCGGAATCTCATTTGTAGATAAAAAAGAAGATGATAGTCATACCAATCTCGGATTTTCTATCGAAAAAAGAAGTCTCATTACTAGAAATTTGGATAAAAAACCAATCACACTTTCTCTTAATTACCAAACCTTTGGATTAGAATGGAATGACAATGAATCCATTGCTATATTTCTGCTAGATGGTAAAACTCATAACCAAGTTTTGGAATGGATAAATAGTATGGCATCAAAAAGTAAACTATCTAAATCTTACATCTATGATCTTCATTATGAACTCCCATATCAAATAACTGATGACTATATATTCAAACTAGAAGATGCTGACAACTTACAAAAACTAAAAGAACAAAGAATCTTAGCAAATACTATTATAGAAGAATTTCTAAATACGAATAACTTAGAAGCAGAAATTAGGATTTGGCCACACCATTTCGATACTGGCGCCTTCGTTCCTAGCATAAACGCATCAGGAATATCAATTGGCCTGGGAATGGCAATACCAGATACGATGATAGATGATTATTATTTTTACATCAGCGGATATCATGGACATGATGGTGTAGATACTTCTGATTTTAAAAAGTTATCAATAGGAACCTGGAAAAATAATGGATTTAAAGGAGCGGTGTTACCAATTACCGGAATTGAAAAAGAACAAGGTATCAATTTCTTAAACGAAGCGCTAACTGCGTACAAAAGTTAATAACTATGGAACATTGGTATATTCCTGCAACCATCATTCCTGGCATAGGGCTTTTAATCTTATCTACTTCCAATCTTTTGGTAAATCTCTCATCAGAGATCAAAGGAATGATAGATCAGGAGGGAAGTACTCCAATACTTATTCAACGAAAGCTTAAACAGCTTAAATTATTAAACAGTGCTATGGTATTCATGTACATCGCTGTAGCATGTTTTGTAATCGCAGCATTGGTCTCTGGAATTTATAAAAGTGTAGAAGGTAATTTCGATTCGGCCATTTATATTACTATTTCAGGAATTATTAGCGCATTATTAGGACTTCTAGCGCTCATAGTATATTCTTTTAAGGCTGTAAAAATTAGACAAGATCAATTTAATAATAAATGTTAGCCCTTTAGAATCATGCTACAATCCTTCAGTATTATTTTTTCTATAGCCGCGTTTTTTAGTTTTATCAATTACAAATGGCTAAAAATGCCTGCCACCATTGGTTTAATGATCATGAGTTTATGCACCGTGATCATCATTACACTTAGCAAAAGTATTGTTCCCGATTTTTATGAATTCTTTTGTGATATTGTTGCCAATTCTGATTTCAAAACCTTACTATTAGATGGTATTCTTAGTTTTCTTTTATTCGCTGGAGCTTTACACGTAAATATCGAAGAACTTACCAAAGAAAAATGGTCTGTTATCCTGTTTGCAACACTGGGAGTTCTAATTTCTACTTTTTTAGTTGGCGGATTAACCTTTGGCGCAGCAAGACTATTGCATATAGAATTGCCGTTATTACATGCACTCCTGTTTGGCGCACTTATCTCGCCTACAGATCCGATTGCGGTAATGGCCATCCTGAAAAAAGCCAATATTGCCAAAAGTTTAGGAATTAAAATCGAAGGAGAGTCGCTGTTTAATGATGGTATTGGAGTGGTTGTATTCTCTGGAATACTAATTCTTATAAGTATGGAAGGAAATCTAGAAGGATCTGTAGGCGCCGAAATTGGAAAATTATTTATGGAAGAAGCCATCGGCGGCATTGTATATGGAATTGTTTTAGGTTTTATCGGATACCATAGTATAAAATCTGTAGAAGAGAATCCACAATTATCCGTAATGATTAGTTTGGCAATCGTAATGGGTGGATATTCACTAGCATCGCTGATTCATGTATCAGGACCATTAGCAATGGTAGTTGCTGGAATGATCATCGGTAACAAATTAAACGTTGCTACTAATAAAGGACCTACCAGAAAACTAATGAATGACCTCTGGGAAGTATTAGACGATATTTTTAATGGTATTTTATTTGTTCTTATCGGACTAGCAATTCATTTATTAAAATTCGATACTGGAAATCTAATACTGGGAATCATAGCCATATTCATTGTATTATTTTCAAGATTTATTTCGGTACTACTTCCCTACTCTTTATTAAAACATACAGAAACAAGTCCGATTAAGACCGTAACCATATTAACTTGGGGTGGTTTACGAGGTGGTATTTCATTGGCATTAGCATTAAGTTTAGCCGATAATCCATCTGCAGAAGTAATCCTATATATTACCTATGTGGTTGTTTTCTTTTCTATTCTTGTACAAGGATTAAGCATTGGACAATTGGTCAAAAAACTATATTCATAAATCCCTTTTAGAGTTCTATAAATCTTCCATAAAACTACTATTCGACACAAACGACTACAAACGTTTACAACCGAAAATAAACACTTCCTAACCGTATGTAACTTGCTTCTACTCCTATGTTTGCCCTGTCGAAACATAAGAACTCGATAATCATTATCTAATCTATCTGCGCTATGCAGATTATAAAAATCAATGTCATGAATACATTAAAAAACAAAGTACAATTAATCGGAAATTTAGGACAGGAACCAGAAATTATCTCTTTAGATTCCGGAAGAAAACTAGCCAAGTTTTCTATCGCTACCAACGACTACTATTATAACAAAGCTGGAGACAAAATCACGGATACGCAATGGCATAATATCGTTGCTTGGGGAAAAACCGCTGATATTATCGAAAAATATGTAACCAAAGGACAAGAAATAGCCATCGAGGGTAAACTAACCTCTCGCAGTTATGATGACAATGAGGGTAATAAAAGATACATCACCGAAGTAGTTTGTCACGAATTATTAATGTTAGGAAATAAATAGCGTAGCTATGAAGGATACATTAAGTATATTTTTTTACCGCTCGTTTTAATTTTTCCTGAATTCTATTACGCAGTTTTTCTGGTTGTAGTACTTCGATACTATCTCCAAAACCGAGAATCAATCGTTCCAGCTCAAAATTCATTTGCACTTCGATGCTAAAGGTCACTCCATAATCATCTCGTGCAACTGTTTTCTGAGAGCTATGAAAAGGTTTTGTAGTCACATAAGGAGCATTACGACGATCAACGCGAAAGCTAATCAGTTCTGGTCGAACATTTTCTGAAACGGTCACGCCTATCACATCTTTGTAATAATCGTCTCCATCGATATGATGGTCTACATAAGATATGTCTGTATCTGAAGTAGCAATACTAATGATGCGATCTAGAGCAAAGGTAGTAAGTGACCTTCTGTTATGACCAACTGCCAGTAAAAACCATCGGTTATTAAATTCTTTTAATAACTGTGGGTGGATCTCGATTTCACTAGGTTGTCTGGCTTTAAATGAACGGTAACCAATTTTCAGGACTTTCTTATCCAAAATAGCGTGGTAAAGCATATCGATATGATGTAATCCTTTTAGCTGCTCATTCTTTTCGAGGTGAATAATAGGTTTGTTATTCTTTTGCGTAGCATATACAGAATCTTCCAATCGCTCTAACACACCATTCATCTCTTTAAAAAGCGAGAAATCTTTAAACTGTCGTAATATCTGTATGGACTCATTCATAATCTTAATATCATGATCGGTAACCGGAATATTCATAATACTATAGTCCTCCTCTGCATATCGATAATATTTGCGCTGATATACTTCTATCGGTGCATTATACCCCAATTTGTCACTACGCATCATCTGTATATCCAACTGAACTGTTCTTTTGCTTACGTATACATCTTTTCCTTCGTATTCGTACAAAGCATCAGAACAGGCTTCGATCAGATCATCCAATGTCCATGTTCTAAAGCTATTACGAAGACACTGATCTATGGTTTTATAACGAATTAGAGCATTTTTATTCGACGCCATGTTAAAAATTTTAAGAAAAATATGAATTATCTTTTTACTACGCAAAAAGAATGCGTACTGGCACCAGATATTTGTACTATAAATAATGAAACAAGAGGCACAATGATAGTGTTTCGAGTAATTAATAAGTAAATCAGGGGAAACCTGAAAATGTTTAAATCTCGATTATCGAGTAAAAAATATAGTACAATGAAGTTTAATCAATTATCAAAAAAGGAGCAGGAGATCAGAAATTATCTGTTTACCGATGCATTCGCTGGCTTCGTTGGGATAGGATTTTGCACTTCAGTTGTAAATACTACTCCACCAAAAATGCCAAGTGCAGACAGTAACAAGATACTGGAAAAAGCACTAGATCTAATGAACACTAGCTTTCGCAAAGCGTTCATAACAGACAGCTATACTTCGCATATAGTTGGAATTTCGTAAGCTTTTTATAAGTACTGATTAGCGAACGGTGCAATATCGATCTAAAGGTCGAACATTTACATCAGTTGAAGTACCCGTCCAGGACGGATGTATCGAAAACCCGGCTACCGGCGAGGCAGGTAAGTAAATTCTAAAGCACCATACCAAACAACCAGCTGCTTATCTAAAGATGAGAATACCGAAAATATCGAGTATATCCAGTAAAAATTTTCTAACAAACGCAAAAAAAGCATTGGTAACTAAAGGTGTAACAATCGATGGTTACGCCGAGCCACACCACCAATGAACATACAAGGATGTCGCACCTAGATGCTACACTAAGATGTCATACTAAGATTTTACACTGAGCGTGTCTAAGTGTTGCCTAAGTATCATCAATGTGTTCTCCAAGTGCCATCTAAGTACCATCCGAGTGCAGTTCGCTACTACCTAAAAGGGGAAAGTAGGGTAATGCGACAGCACGAGGATCACTTTCCCGAAAACAAAGGATCATTTCCCATAGGTGAAATGTATGTATCCGCATACTAGCTGGGGCTATCACTTATGGGCGTACCCCAACAATTGGAATATATCAATCACAAAACAACTAACAACATGAAAACTTTAAGATTTATATTATTAGCTATATTACTAGGTGTTAACCTTGTTTCTTGCGAACCTCCAACCATCCAGGATGAAATCGGAGTCGAAGAAGTAGAGACTAAAATCTCACTTACTGAGGATGAAGATGATGAAGTTGACAAAAACTAACATCACTCAAAATCATACAATAAGGACATTCTTATTAATTAGAATGTCCTTTTAACTTATTAGAATTTCTTATTTCATTTATCAGCTTTTTTTTCTAGATTCACCAAATATCTATTCAAAATAAGATATTTGCATATTCAATTTCAGAAGAATTTTATGAATCAGCGAGTCCTATTTCTAATTGTAATCCACTTATGTATTGCTCTTTACAATTGCTCTGATAATCATAAACATATCAATGAAGATGATGAAATCAAGGAATTAAGTCTCATTGACGAATACTTGATAAAAGCATCTGATAAAGAAAAATCAAAAGAAGAAAGAGAATTATTGATAGAAAAGGCTGTTAGCATCTACAATACGCTTTCAGACGATATGAATAAAAGAGAAAAAACAAGTAAACTTTCAGCTGCATATTATGATATAGATGATCAAGAAAGTTCTAAGAAAATGGATAAAGAAATGTTAAGACTATCTAAATCTATTAATGATTCTCTTGGAATTGCCCAAGCCTATGCAAATCTTGGTATTTACTATAGGAAAAAAAATATTTTAGATAGTACTTATTTCTATTTCTATGAAGCTAATCGACTATATACATATTTTGACAAAGAGCAGAAATTTAAACATTCACAATATGCTTATCACCATGGAAAAGTATTAATCGACTTAGCTAAATTATCTAGAAAAGTTAAAGACTATGGGCAAAGTGAATCTTTAACTATTCAAGCAATTGAAAAATTTAAAAAATCAGGAAACTTAAGATACATACCCCTTTCTTACAACAACTTAGGAATTGTTGCTAAACAATCAGGAAGATATAAAGATGCTGTAGGCTATTTTGAAAAATCAATCGAATACTCAAAGAATTCAAAAAAAGAGTTACTATATCTTACTCAATCTTATAATAATATTGGCACAACCTATAAATCACAAGAAAAATATGATGCAGCTGTAGATTATTTAGAAAAAGCTTTAGCTCATAAAGACTTTTTGAAAAAAAACCCTAAAAGAATAGCTCGACTTTATGATAATCTAGGATATGTAAAATTCCTAATTAATAAAAAGAATGATAGTTCATTATATTTATTTAAAAAAGCACTTTATATCAGAGATAGTATTAATGATATTGTCGGAATTTCAACTAGTAATTTGCACTTCGCAGAATATTATCAATATAAAGGTGATTATACATTATCTAAAAAATTCGCAAAAAGAACGGAACAATTAGCAAATGAAACACATGATAATGATGAATTACTCCAAACTTATGAATTCCTTGCAAAAGTTTCGCCACCCTCAGAAGGCAGACAGTATGCAATGAAATATATCAAACTCAGTGATAGTCTAACCAAACGAGATAACCTATTTAGAGATAAATTTGCCCGTATCCGATTCGAGAGTGATAACCTCCAAAAAGAAAACGAACAGAAAAGCCAGGAAATCCAAGAAGTACAAAATCAAAATACCATCTACCTACTTGGGATGCTCCTACTCGTTACCTTTATTGCTTTTATCATTTATTTTTCACGTCAGCGTACACGATATCTTGCACAACAAAATAAGATTGTAGAGTTTCAGGCGGCCTATGAAACCGAAACGCGTATTTCTAAACGCTTACACGATGAGATAGGGAATGATATTTTTCAGGTTATGATGCAATATCAAAATGATCCTCATGATCCGCAGATAACCAAAAAACTAAATACTGCCTATAACAAAGCCAGAGATATTTCCAGAGAAAATAGTGAGTTTGAAGTGGATGAAACCTACACCGAAGAACTTACGGATATGTTGACCAATTATACCGAGAATCATAGCAAATTGATTCTTAGAGGTATTGATAAAATCAATTGGGATATGGTAGATAAGAATCTAAAAATCACCATCTACCGAGTATTACAAGAACTCATGACCAATATGCAAAAGCATAGTCAGGCAGATCTGGTGGCCATTGTGTTCAAAAATGAAAAAAACAAACTTTTGATCAAATATTCTGATAATGGTATCGGTATCGAACAAGAAGATATCAAATCCAAAAACGGACTCCGTAATACCGAGAAACGCGTTCAGGCCATCCAAGGAAACATTACGTTTGATTCTGCAAAAGACAAAGGCTTTAAAGCTGAGATCAAAATTCCTGTGTAAAACCAAAACACAACTTCCTAATAATAAACGGCCTATCGAAAAATTGTTGTAAAATTTGAAGTGAAGATTCCGTAAAATTTTAGACTGTTTGAGCGTAGCGAGTTTCTAAAATTTAGGAATAGAACAAAAAATTTAAACAATTTTTCGTAAGCCTAGACTTTTTTGTTTCTTTTTTTGGCAATGAAAAAAAGAAAATAAAGAACATAAATCCTTTAAAAGTAAATGTAAAAAAGTCCCTCTTTGAAAGCCTGTCCGCCATTTGGAGGAAGGGGTTTAGGGAGATGTTCTTCAACCTAAAGATTCTTCTTCAAAAAGATAGTTGACAAGATCTTTCTCATAATAAATCAAAAGAATACGGAAAAGCGTAATCAACCTATTTACGGAACAATTATATTTGACCTTTATAACAGAACTAAAACGTATACGATGTTTACGAAAGTATTGGTTGCAGAGGATTATGAAATCGCCAATCAAGGAATTATAAAAGTAATACAAGAAGGGTTAGGAATTCAGAATATCCATGAATCTAAGTATTGTGATGATGCCTATCTCAAATTCAGAAAAGCATTTCAGGAGAATGAACCTTTTGAGTTACTTATAACAGATCTATCATTTAAAGAAGATCACAAAGTACAAATCAGAACTTCCGGAATCGATTTGATTCAGGATATCCGAAAAATACAACCCAATATAAACGTCATTGTATACTCACAAGAAAGCAGACCAGACAAAATAAATATGTTATTTCAAAAACTAGATATCAATGGCTACGTATGCAAAGGGCAAAATGCAGTAAGAGAATTAGTAAGCTGCGTGCAAGGTGTATTTCGGGGAGATACCGTTTTACCGCCAGAAGTTACAGAGGCCAGTACCGATAATATCGTCAATCTAGACGATTTTGATATCATGTTATTAGAAGAACTATCACAGGGACTGACTAAAAAGGAAATCGTACAAAAGCTTAAAAAGCTTAAAATAACTCCGAATAGCGAAAGTACAATAGACAAAAAACTAAGCAAGCTTTTTGATGACTTCAAAGCTAAAAACACTACACATTTAGTTGCTATTGTAAAAGATCTGGGATTGCTATAGCAACTCGTTTACGGCGATCTTGTCAAGATTATCGACTCGATTTATAATCAAGAAGCCATTCGAGAAAAGAAAAAACCGTCAATTCGAGTGCTTCGACTTTAGGAGAAGTGTATCGAGAATAGGTTTTAAGTAATATATCATCAATTCAAGTACTGATATAAAATATAACTCATAGACTGTAAATGGCCTATCGAAAAATTGTTGTGAAATTTGAAGTCACACTAAAATGTCACACTGAGCTTGTCGAAGTGTTGTCGAAGGGTTGGCAATGAAAAAAAGAAAAGTCAGAAAACATCTCGATAGTTCTGCTGAGCTTGTCGAAGTACATTTTTAGTTCCGCTACCGCTACACAAAAACACTCGATGTGACGATCAACTATATAAAACCGTCAATTCGAGTACTTCGATTTTAGGAGAAGTGTATCGAGAATAGGTTTTAAGTAATATATCATCAATTCAAGTACTGATATTAATATGACTCATAGACTGTAAATGGCCTATCGAAAACTTGTTGTAAAACTTAAAATCAAACTAAAATGTCACACTGAGATGTCACACTGAGCTTGTCGAAGTGTTGTTGAAGTGTTGGCAATGAAAAAAAGAAAACAGGGAGTTTTAATTCTTTACATATAAAATTAAAAAGTCCCTCTTTGAAAGCCTGTCCGCCATTTGGAGGAAGGGGTTTAGGGAGATGTTCTTCAACCTAAAGATTCTTCTTCAAAAAGATAGTTGACAAGATCTTTCTCATAATAAATCAAAAGAATACGGAAAAGCGTAATCAACCTATTTACGGAACAATTATATTTGACCTTTATAACAGAACTAAAACGTATACGATGTTTACGAAAGTATTGGTTGCAGAGGATTATGAAATCGCCAATCAAGGAATTATAAAAGTAATACAAGAAGGGTTAGGAATTCAGAATATCCATGAATCTAAGTATTGTGATGATGCCTATCTCAAATTCAGAAAAGCATTTCAGGAGAATGAACCTTTTGAGTTACTTATAACAGATCTATCATTTAAAGAAGATCACAAAGTACAAATCAGAACTTCCGGAATCGATTTGATTCAGGATATCCGAAAAATACAACCCAATATAAACGTCATTGTATACTCACAAGAAAGCAGACCAGACAAAATAAATATGTTATTTCAAAAACTAGATATCAATGGCTACGTATGCAAAGGGCAAAATGCAGTAAGAGAATTAGTAAGCTGCGTGCAAGGTGTATTTCGGGGAGATACCGTTTTACCGCCAGAAGTTACAGAGGCCAGTACCGATAATATCGTCAATCTAGACGATTTTGATATCATGTTATTAGAAGAACTATCACAGGGACTGACTAAAAAGGAAATCGTACAAAAGCTTAAAAAGCTTAAAATAACTCCGAATAGCGAAAGTACAATAGACAAAAAACTAAGCAAGCTTTTTGATGACTTCAAAGCTAAAAACACTACACATTTAGTCGCTATTGTAAAGGATTTAGGATTGCTATAGCAACTTGTTTACGCCGATCTTCTCAAGATTATCGACTCGATTTATAATCAAGAAGCCATTCGAGAAAAGAAAAAACCGTCAATTTGAGTGCTTCGACATAAGAAGAAGTGTATCGAGAATAGGTTTTAAGTAATATATCATCAATTCAAGTACTGATATAAAATATAATTCATAGACTGTAAACGGCCTATCAAAAACTTGTTGTAAAATTTGAAGTCACACTGAAATGTCACACTGAGATGTCACACTGAGCTTGTCGAAGTGTTGACAATGAAAAAAAGAAAAGTCAGAAAACATCTCGATAGTTCTGCTGAGCTTGTCGAAGTACATTTTTAGTTCCGCTACCGCTGCACAAAAACACTCGATGTGACGATCAACTATATAAAACCGTCAATTCGAGTGCTTCGACTTTACGAGAAGTGTATCGAGAATAGGTTTTAAGTAATATATCATCAATTCAAGTACTGATATAAATATGACTCATAGACTGTAAACGGCCTATCGAAAAATTGTTGTGAAATTTGAAGTCACACTAAAATGTCACACTGAGATGTCACACTGATTTCTATGACAAAACCAAATTGTTTTTATAAGCAGTTTGGTTTTTTATTATAGCAAAGATTCTATGAATAATTTTATTTCTCACTGCGTTAAGTACACTCATTTTATTTTTACCT
>NZ_JBSWZK010000014.1:0-93166 GCF_054054605.1 Aquimarina sp. 433 | reverse complement strand
AAAGGGAAACAAAAGTCTAAATCAGCTTATAAGTCTTAAAACTTAGAGCCTTGTCATAGGTTACTTTTGTTTCCTTTCTCTTTCATAAATATCTAAAAAACAAATCTAAAGGAGCTTGTCGAAGTTTTTAATCATTTGATTTTCAAATTGTCTTCGACAGGCCCAGACAGACAAACAAAAACTTTAGATACTTTTTAGACCTCTTCTAAAAAATAAATAAAATGGAAAACAAAAACACAATAATAATTATAGATCTAGAAGCAACCTGCTGGAACGGTAAGATACCTCCAGGACAAACCAATGAAATAATAGAAATTGGTATTTGCTTACTAGATACGCAAACTGGAGGGGTTACCAAAAATCGAGGAATCCTGGTAAAACCAGAAAGATCAGAAGTAAGTCCGTTTTGCACGGAACTAACAACAATTAATCAGGATTTACTGGATCGAGAAGGTATTTCTTTTGCCGAAGCATGTGAAATTGTAAGGACCGAGTACCAAGGACATCAACTTACATGGGCTAGCTATGGGCTATACGATCTAAATATGATGAAAAAGCAATGTAAATTTCGTGATATCGAATACCCTTTATCGCAAAACCACATAAATGTAAAGGACCTTTTCCAAAAAACCAGAGGGTTACGAAAAAAAGTTGGTATGAAAGGAGCTTTAGGTATTCTTGATATTCCGTTAGAAGGAACCCATCATAGAGGTGTTGATGATGCGAAAAACATTGCAAAAATTTTACAATGGTCTCTCGTTAAAGAAAAAATGATAAACAGATAACATTCTAGAAATCAATTCTTACAAAAAAGATGCGATACATCATAATATTTTCATAATTCAAAAAAACACTCTTCACAACATCAAGATACATTTATCTTGATGTTTTCCCTTATTATCATCGCTTACAAAGCCATTCTCCAAACGATAAAAAAGAATATTTTGATACTTGAAAACCGTAACAAAATGTTAATTTTATGTTAAAGTGGTGTTTTTTTTAAGGTTCACTAATTTTCACCATTTTTCTTCATTTTTCACTTCAAAAATGATGTTTTTTTACTTGTATTTTATCAAATACAAGCAATTCTACACTTAAAAAATCGTCATGAAAAATTCTAAATAATCTTCCTTTTTAGGCATCCTTAAATTCAATTCCAGTATCAATATTAACGGGAATTTTGATCATAATAGTTCACTTAAATTTTAAAGTCATTTTTGCATATCTGAACCCAATTTTGTGAAAGAACAAAACACTATTCAGAAATTAATCTTGACCGTAAATCACTAAAAGGTTTAACAGTAAAGAAGTTACAAGTTAATTTCAACTTATGTAAGAATTATATTATTATCATTTCTAACGTAAAGTTACATGAATGTATTACGTCCGTTTTTTTGTTAATTTAGTCCTTCCTAACGTTGAAAAAAATGTAAATAACCCCAAAAAAACTAACAAAATGAAGATCCCAAAATCCCTATTACTAATTTTATTTTATTTAGTATCGTTCCAAATCAATTCCCAGGAAACTGTAGACCATTCTCCTTGGGACCAAATCCTAGTTCTTAATGTTACAGAAGATGGTTTAGTAGACTACGATGGAGTTACAAATGATGTCATAGTATTTTATAAGTATTTTAGATACCTACAAAATGTTTCTCCCGAAAATCACTGGAGTAAAGAAGAAAAATTAGCTTATTGGCTAAATGTATATAATGCAACGGTGATGAAAATGATTATTGATGAATATCCTATCACATCCATCAATCAATTAGAAGATCCTTGGAAAAGAAAAGTTTTCAAATCGAATAATGTTCGTTATAGTTTAGATGATATCGAACATAAGATCTTAAGAAAATTCGGAGATCCTAGAATTCACTTTTTACTAAACTGTGGATCCATGTCCTCTCCAAGACTATGGAACAGAGCATATACTAGTGAGAATATTGAGTACGCACTTGATGAAAGAACAAGAGAGTTCATCAATGACCCTCAGAGAAATCAGATTAACTCTCAGACAGTTAGAATTTCTCAATTATTCGAATGGTATGAAGATGATTTTATCAGTAACAATGTGGATGTTATCGATTTTATAAACGAATATTCTACAATTACCATCGACAAAAACATGAAGAAAAAATATGTTACCTACGATTGGAATTTGAATAAAAATCACGAGAAAACCCCTATAACTAGTAATAATTAGCCAAAATTGCCTCAAAAATATTTTGCCAGAACTATCATGAACTAACCTTACGCTATGCTTGTAAGCTTTAGCAAAAAACCATGAGTAGTTATCAATACTAAATTGATATACTTTTAAAACTAAATTACCCTCTATTATGAATAAAAATATTACCCTTAAAATCTCACTATTTATACTCTGCTTAACTTCTTTTTCTTCATTAACAGCACAAACAATCATCAATGGTTTTTTTCCACAAAAGAACGAGTTTACAGTAGCTTCATCATATTCGTACAAAAGCTATGACAATTTTTTTATGGGAAATACACAAACGGAAACGACCCCAATGAATATGGGAGAAATCAGCTCTTCTGTAGTTAGTGTCTATGGAGAATATGGAATCCTAGATTGGCTTTCAACCACAGTCACCCTTCCTTACATCTCTATGCAAAATGAAACAGGCGTTGTAGATCCTGTTTCGCAGACGGATCAGGTAAGCGGAGTACAAGACTTAAGTATGTTTTTTAAAGCCCGAGTTTTAGATGCTCAAATTAACAACGTATCGAAAATTGCTATAGGCGGCGCCGCTGGTGTATCCGTTCCCGTAGGAGGATATGAA
Source organism: Aquimarina sp. 433 (assembly GCF_054054605.1). Lineage (NCBI taxonomy): Bacteria > Pseudomonadati > Bacteroidota > Flavobacteriia > Flavobacteriales > Flavobacteriaceae > Aquimarina > Aquimarina sp. 433. The sequence continues at coordinate 90,365 of NZ_JBSWZK010000014.1, read as the reverse complement.
GAAGCTGGAATTCTATCATTAGGAAACGGAGCTACTGCCATTGATGGGTGTGGGTTTGTACAAATCAATGCTTCCAGAAATCTGTTTGTAGAATTGCAAGCAGCTTACAGCTTGCGTAACAATGGTGATTTTGAAATCCCAAATGCCACTCTTTTCAGTGCGAAACTGGGATATTATAATAAATGGTTTTACGCTCATGCAAAAATAGGAACTCAAAATTCTTTGGACGGTCTTGATATCGGTACTCCTGAGTTTGCTGAAGCAGGTGGTGCGGCCGCACTACCAGAAACAGAAGTTGATTACACTAACTTTTATTTTGACCTCTATGTCCCTGTATATAAACAGAGTATTGGAGTTTCTACAGGATACACTACCAATATGAGTGGAAAGAATTATGATCGAGCCTCTGGATTTTCCGTAGGACTCGTGTATAAAGTTCCTTAATACTTTATTATTAACATTATTACCTACTATTAAATTTAACTTATGAAAAAAATACTTTTTTTTGCCCTTATTTCCACTCTATTGGCATGTGAGCAAGACGAGTACATTCCATTAAACTCGAATGAAGATCAAAATTTATTTTCAAAAAACTCCAACACTGCTACTGGTTTAGATAAACAAATACTAGACGAATTGGATGCTATTTCTGGAGGCGTTGGAGCTGCTTATTTTATTCTTCCAAATAGCGATCAATATAGTAGTATTCCTCAAGATCCATTAAATCCTATTACAGATGAAAAAGTAGCTTTAGGAAAGCTTCTTTTCCATGAAACCGCAACTGGAGGAAACCCAACGACTGCATCTAACTTATTTACGTATTCATGCGCCTCTTGCCATCATTCAGCAGCTGGTTTTGGAGCAGGAATCAGACAAGGTATTGGTGAAGCTGGTGTAGGTTTTGGTACTAGTGGTGAAGCACGTGTTTTTAATCCTGGTATCGCAGTAAGTGATGCGGATATCCAACCTATCCGCTCTCCGACAGTATTAAATGCAGCGTATCAGGACATCATGCTATGGAATGGTCAATTCGGAGGATCAGGTACCAATCTGGGTACAGAAGCGAATTGGACCAACATTCCTGAAAACTTTATAGGATTTGAAGGTGTAGAAGTACAAGCGATCAAAGGACAAGGAGTACATCGATTATTAGTTGATGGTAATTTTGTATCTAGTTTTGGATACCAACAGATGTTTGATGACGCTTTTCCAAGTCTTCCCGTTTCTGAAAGGTATACCACACAAACAGCAGCCTTAGCTATTGCGGCTTATGAAAGAACGGTATTAGCCAATCAATCTCCTTGGCAAGAATGGCTTAAAGGTAATTACAGCATGTTATCTAATGATGAAAAGAAAGGTGCAAAGGCATTTTTTGGGAAAGGAAAGTGTTATGAATGTCATACAGGACCTGCTTTAACTGACAAGAATTTCTATGCCTTCGGAATGGGGGATTTTGATAATTCTAGCGATGCTGTTGTTTTAGATCCTGTTGGGTTTGAAAATGTAAAAAAAGGAAGAGGTGGATTTACCAAAGTAGCAGCAGACGAATATAAATTTAAAACTCCTACACTTTACAATTTAGTTGACAATGGTGGTTTTTACGGTCACGGAGGAACTTTCACCTCTGTTAGAGAGGTCATAGAATATAAAATTGCTGGTGTTCCCCAAAGTTCTGAAGCCACAACTGCTAATCTAGCACCTCAATTTGGTGATATTAAACTAAACAAAACCGAAATAGATAATCTTGTATTGTTTATTGAAAATAGTTTAAGAGATCCTAATTTATCTAGATATGATCCAGATCAGGTAAACTCTGGAAACTGCTTTCCAAATAGTGATCCTGCATCGAAAGCCGACCTGGGATGTAGTTAAATCATCAAAAATCAATACAATACATATAATTTAAAAACGCATAGGACATTCTATTATCTTGCTAGAGCTCATTGAAAATAACTATTTCCCAAATAAAATAGCGTCTAACACAAACTTAATTCAATGAGCTTAGCAGGATTTTTTATCTATCACCATTTATCTGGCAATTATTTTCACGATATCCGAATACTGATCACCAATAATTTTTAGAAAAAACGTCCCTTTTTTATCTAAATTAAAATTTGTCGATTGATGATCAGTTATGGAAATTTCGTCAATTACTTGACCAATGGTATTTACAATCTTTACTTCAACCGGGAAAATTGTAGTCTGTGGAAGTTCTAGATTAAAAACACCATTTCCGGGATTCGGATATAGTATAGGTTTTTGAGTATTTGTTGATATATCTTCTATCGATAGGGTTTGATTTTCTAAAAAAACTCTACTATCGCCATTATCAAATGTGTAGTTCTGAAGACTGTTCCAAATAAAGTCTACTATCACATTATAATTATTTTTTACTGTATCAGGAATTTGAATGGGACTAGTTAATGCCGCATCCGGAAACTGAAAATTAGCTGGTGGTCGTTCTCCATATATTACAGAATAATGTACCAATGCCGCAAGAAAATAAAGTACCGGATACCCATGTGGGGCTGAATCTTCATAAAGTGTAGTTGCCGAAATATCTGATAATATTCCTTGATCAGAAAATAGATCTGCTAAAATTGGTCCAGTAGGAATTAATTTCACCTCAGCATCTGGTCTTAATGCTAAAACCTCATCTTGGAGCGTAATCCACCAATCATGAAAATCTCCACGAGTATAATCATAAAAAGCTCCAAACTCTTGATCTTCCTGTGCTTGAGAATTTGGAGGAAATGTCCCGTTAAACTCTGGCCAGTTTTCATAAATATAGAAATGAATTCCAGTCTCTTCTGTTCCGGCATAATCTAAAATTCTCAAAACTGCTTCCACAGAACTTAACGCATTAGGATCTTCATTACAATCTTCTATATATTGTGGATCACAAAAGGCATTTTCTGAAGGTGTGGAGGTTTGCTGAATAAAGTTAGCTAGTGTAACAATTACGTTATCATAATTCCAACTTCCAAAATCATCGTTAGATTCATTGGTTCTGGTATTAGGCGCATCTATAAACCCCCATTGAAATATTGGTGGCAACTGTTGTAGTGGTAAAAAATTAAACTGACCGTCTACTGTATATTGGTTACCTGCTTGTTGAGCAAGCAAATACATCCAATCCGGTATATTGCTTCTGTTTTGAGTCGCTTGATCGGCACTATGATTTACTAAACTGTGACCAAAAATATACGAGTTATTAGATTGCTGAGAAAAACTTGCTGTTCCTATCAGTATAAATGCAATCAATAACATAGATTCTAAAATGCTAATAAGAGCCGGTTTATTAGTAGTTTTGATCATCTTACAGCGTAGTTTTTGTTCATTTATATTAGTTGTAGTTATCTATAAAACGTACTACATAAGAAATACCCTACCCCCTTATTTTTATTTTTTTTCGGTCTTTTATTTTTATCTATTACGCCCATTTGTTTAATTACTATATTTACTCAAAACAATCAATACAACGATGAAAGACAAATTATTCGAGGAAGTAGTTGACAATTATGATGCGCTAAAATATAGCTTACTAACAGCGCAGACATTTGATGAATCTCATTTTGGTTTCCCTGAAATCTACTATAAGATTATGGAAACAGATAAACAACGTGTAGATGCTTTTCATAAGGCTTTTCAGCTCAACGATAATTTTAAAGATGCTACTGTTTGTGAAATTGGCGTAGGAACCTTACCTCTTACCAAATTATACATGCCCTTTGTAAAAAAAGCATATCTGATCGAAAATAATCCAGATCTCATTCCTTTTATCAATGAAGAAATTTCCAAATATCCTTGGGCCGATAAAGTAGAAGTGATCTATGCAGATGCCCTCACTGTAGATTTACCAGAAAAAGTAGACTTTGTAGTCGGTGAATTAATGAGTATTTATTGTGCTAATGAATTTCAGGTACAGATTTTTCAGCATATGCGTGAATTTTTAAAACCTGGCGGAAAATTATTCCCAAACCGAATCGTAAACTTTGCCAGACTTTGCGAAGCGGAAATTGATGAAAACATTCATCATTACCCTGTTAATTTTACTAGACATCAACCAATGTTCTTAACACAACAATTTTTGGTTAATGAAATCGAATTATTAAAAGAGAAGAAACAAGGAGTTAAACTAAGTTTTTCTGTTCCTGTTTTGTTTTCGGGAACGGTAAACGCATTGTACCTAGAATCCTATGTAGAAGTTACTGAAGGTGCTAATTTTACAGGAACTGATAGTCTGATGCCTCCTACAGTATTAAAAACTACCAATACTCAAGAAGTAAAAGCCGGAGATTTAGTACACATAGATTTTGGTTTTGACTACGGTTCTTCTTTAGATCATATCAGTTGTATGTTGTCTTAATGTTTTCCATTTCTAGTAAAACCTACTTGTTAATGATTTTAGACAAAATTCTATCTTTTTTATTCGGTATCAAAAAATCCAAATTTGAGATTACGGAACGTGAACTGGAAAAAATAACAGATGATGTCGATGAAAATCAAGAAAATGACAAGCATGAAAAAGAAATCATTGATGTAATAACTACTCCTCTGTTTAAATACAGTTTTGAAGAGTTATCCAAAACCATTTTTGAAGAAGCCAAACATAAATTTAAAATCAACAGATATAATTATTGGGCTCCGAAGTTCACGAGTTTAGATTCATATATATTTCTATCTGAACAACAAATATCTTTCAAACGAGATTTTGCTTATTGGATTTCGAAGGAAATTATTTGGTTTGAAACCACTCCAAACATAGTTAAGCCTCCCTTAAAAACCCAATATTTACAGGAAATATTACAACTTCTCCTAAGATCGAATCTGCATTTTAAAGAAAATGATTTCGAATACTTCATGAATCTTTGGGTAAAATATCCCACTTATGTATCAATTGCTTCTTTAACTTCTAGACTGAGAAAAAAAACAAAAAATGATACAGTAAGTAAAGAGTTTTATCAGTATCTCCAAAAGTTTTTAAAAACCCCAAGGTTTCATAATGAGTGGTACAACTATTACAAAACTCCTAGGAATACAATACAACGTATATTGCATTTATATGCTCAAGACAATGATGAAAATCAACCCTCATTTTTATTAGCTTCTGACCCTTTTGCTGATTACATCAACAAATTTATTCGAAACTGTGATCAAAAAGAACAAGATGCTTATTGCCATATATTCAAAACTTTTGAGGAGAATAAACAATTTTACAATCCTTTTAAATTAATAGTTCTCATTCAGGAAGAGCTAAATACTATAGGAAGGAATGCTTATAAAATACAAATGTTGCATTTTATTAAAAAAGCCTCTTTATTCAAACCTAAAATGAGCAATCTGAGGGTTGAAAAAGTAACGTATAACACAGGAAAAGAAGTAAGATATAATTGTCAATACATTAAAAAAGAGAACATAGCAATTCTCAAAAGTATTATCATTTCATTAGCGGATTTCAAACACAAAAAAAGTGCAATCCCTCATCTTCTTAGAATTACCGAACGTTCTTTTTCTAATGCTAATGCAGTGCGGCTAGGCCAAACCTCTCAGTCATTAGGCAAGCTATGTGTCTATACATTAGCAAATCATTATGAAGAAACCGGAATACAAAAAATTAAAAATCTCTATCAAGAAACTACCTATAAACAGATAAAGCAAACAATAGAAAAAGAGTCAAAAATACTTAAAGAACAAATGGGGATTAGTTTGATTTAAAATTCATAAAGAATAGGTTTGGCTATAAACATTAAGAACATATTATCATTCTTTGGAATCAAAAAAACATTTGAAATATCTAAGGAAGAATTAGAACATTTAAGTTCTGAAACTTCCTCCCAAGAAAAGAACGTCCCCTATATTATAGATCTTGATTTTTCAGATGAAGACTCTCCTATAGCAGAAGAAATGCTAACGAATATTTATGAAGATGCTACTTCGCTTTTTGATTACAATCATGACAATCTAGAAAAGGTAATTTTCAACTCTTTGGAGCATCATAAAACCTTACTAGGTTCTCATCCCGAAATTAAAAAAGAGGTATTGTATTATCTTTTAAAAGAACGCTCTAAAAACAGAAGATCCTCTTCCAAATCTGAGAGTAAATTAGTTGATAAAATCCCACAAGATTTTAAACATGCTATTGGATATCACTTATTAAATTCTAAAATGCGTCTTACTAGTCAGGATTTTACTTACTTTTTCCATAAGTGGAAAGACACCTACGCATACGATTATCCACTTCGCCCATTATTAAGGCAATTAAAAAAGCATTCCATTAATCATAGAATAAGTCCTGAGTTAAATGTGAGCTTACATTCTTTCTTACGCTCTAGATCTATACAATATCTTTCTATAAAACAACATATGGATGCTAAAAGTATTATTCATAGAGTCATTCTGGAAAACAGTAAAATCAATTTAATCCCTTCGGCATATGTTTTTCAGTTATTACCAGATCCGTTTGGAGTTCATGTAAACAAATTGATCTCTAATATGAGTGAAAAATACCAACATAATATTTCGAAAATCCTTAAAATTCTCTCCAAAAATATTCATCAAAAATCCTTTATACAGATTAATGAATGTTTAGAAAAGATACATCAAAAGAAGTTCGATGATTTTAGCTACTCAATACTCCGAAAATTTGCTTATTTACGATTACGAAATGTAACACTAAGGCAAAAAGAGGACAATAACGAAAAAGATATTATCTATGGTGTTTATGAGCATGTTTACCAAGAGAATATAAATCTAGTTAAGGGATTGATACAGCTTCATGGGTATAGAAATAATCACAACTGTATTAAACTCATATCCAATATTCTAGAAAGATGCTATGCTGTTTCTATAGGTTCTAACTATGGTGCTACATCACAATCATTAGGAAAAATTTGTATTCAAACACTTGCGTATCTGTTTGAAGATGCTGGGAAAGATGAATTAAAAACTGTATATGAGAATACCAGCTTTAGACTCATTAAAAAACAAATTGAAACCACCTCTGATAAGTTAGAAGAAGAAACAGGAATGTCTTTACTCTAAAATATCGATATCAAATCCTATAATATCTCGAATTCCAGGTTTAGAAATATCTTCTGGTTCTATGGGTGTTACATAATGCCATAGATCATTTCCGAAAGTAAATTCTTCTCCTGTATCTGCTTGAAAAATAAATTCTCCTGGTTGTAGTACTTTTTTAAAGATCAGCTCATTGGTTTCTGGCATTGTCTTTTCGTAAATCTGACTCTCAGCACCAGTTATATTTTGTCTATTGACCACTAAGGCAGACATGATATATTGAGCTCCATCTTCATGGACTCCTTCTGGAGCATTTTCTCCTTTTATTTTTTCATGAGAAATAGTTCTCATAAAATGACTGGTGATTTGAATCTTTCGAACTTCGGGATGTATGTGTTTTACCAATCTTGCCATTCGTTTTAATAACTCAAAAAACATCTCATTTTCTACAGCTGATCTGGATGCTTGTTTGAAAACACGTTTCCAAACACGAAAATCATCTACATCTTGTTCAAAACCTTGCTGTATGATCCGTTCTACAAAATATTGATCATCCCAAATTTCAATCAAAAAACTTGAGATATTGCGCTGTCTGGTAATGGTAGATAATTGCTCGAATTCCCTTTGTTGGTCATCGGTAAGTTGTTGTAACCAATAGGCTAACGCATCCAAGGTCTTAGTCCCTTCAAAATACGCTTTATGTAACTTCTCTATTGATACGGAATCCTCTGGAAAAACTTCTTTTAAAAAGGCGATTTGTTTTCCTCTAACTACATATGCATCGTCTTGTAGCTCTGAAAAGAAAGGTCTAAAAAAATGTAAAAAAGAACTAACATCAATCTTTAAATCAGTAACACTTCCTACTCTGATAGGTGATTTTACTACTCTTCCGATTTGCTTTGATATTTCTTTCTCGGTAATCATTTGGCAATTCTTACTTTCTTAGTAATATGATGTAAACATTCTTTTTTATTATGTAACCAATATACGTAAGGTATCGTAATAATTGGAATTTGCGTTCTAAATAATGTTTTATATTGATCTATTGAAAATGTCTTTTCCAATGCTCCTGGATACCCTACCAAGTCTATACAAATGGTGCGTTGTTTATGTGTTACCAAAATATCCATTACATAACCTGCGATAGGATAATTTACAATAATATCTTCTTGCTTAATGCCCAACTGGATTAGCTCTTCTAATACTTCTTCGGCAAAATTATCCATATATTCCTCCACAGAATTTTGAGGATATTGGATCCTTGTTTCCGATAAATAATCGATTACTAAATGTTTATTTTTAAAATTCTTAGGATCAAAAGAATAGTATAGAAATTGCTGCTGCTTGGCACGTGTTATACTAACGTTAAAAACATCTTCTCTATCTAGATATTGGAACACCGAAGTACTTGTTTGGTTATCTATAGTGAAGGTAATATACATCTGATCACGTTCTTCTCCCTGAAATTCAAAAGGCGTACCTACAGCAATTTTATGTTTTTTGATAGCAGCAAGATCAAGCTCTTCGATTTTATCTTTCAAGTAATTTACCTGATCTCTAAATGGTGACAGAATTCCAATCGTTGTAGCCACTCCAATAGCTAATTGATGTTCTTCATCGATAACTTTTTGTATATCTTCTAATAATTGTTCTGCCTCCTGTAAATTGGTTCCGTTTTTCAATTTTTCACCTTCACAGAAAACCCAATGTACTGCAGAGGTTTTATGATGGATTTGTAAGTCCGACATCACCTTTAGCTTTTCAAAATAAAATTTTTGATTGCTATATCTTATGATGCTTGGAACACTTCGGTAATGCTCATCTAAAAAATGCACATTGCTCTGAGAAGGCAGTCGCTCCAAAGCATAATCTAGAAAACTAGTTTCTCTGTAATTCATCACTTCTTCGCCTTTCAACAAACCATAAGCATTTGCTGTATCTTGCATAACTTGTTTAGACAAAAATGAAACGTGTCTTAATTGTTTTGGATCTCCAACAACTACTACCTTCTTCGCTCTAGCTAGGACTGGAATCATCGTAGCAATATCACACTGGGAAGCTTCATCTATGATCGCTACATCAAAAAGATCATTTTGTAATGGAAAAACATCGCTAACATCGGTAGATTTTGTTATCCAAATCGGCAAACATTGCAATACAGATTGAAAATCGACTTCCTGAAACAAACGTTCTCGCTCTTCGATATTTCTGGTCTTTACCAATTTTGAAAACTTAGATAGTGTTTGATCCTTTGATAACAAATCAGAAATCTTATCTCTATATTTTAAAGAAATGATTTCTTTAATTAATTTATTTTTTTGATGAATATAATGTTCCAACAATTCTATTAACTGCCAAAATGGATATTCTTTTAAGACTTGCTTAGAAACATATTTACGTTTTAATCTCTTAAAAAAAGAAGGGTTGTAATCTAAAAACAACTCAGCGTTTTTAATTTCTCTCTCCTCTCGATCTCGAATTTCATCACTAATTTCCTTAATCTTATTTACGGCATGATCAATCTCTTTTTGTTTTTTAGGGATGAAGTAATCCTTCCCTCCTTTTTGAAAAACATTAATTGATTCTAGTTTCTTTTTTAATTTCGCTTTATGACTACGGCCAGATCCAGCACGTATAGAAAGCCCTTTTACTCCTAAGTCTTGTACAATTTTTTCTTGCAGTACATCAACCGCCTGATCAGATTTAGAACATATTAAAACACTTTTGTTATGATATACCTGATCCAATGCTAAAGAGGCTATTGTGTAAGACTTACCAGTACCTGGAGGTCCTATCACCACTGTTATATCATTGGTCTTTACAGCTTGAATAATCCCAAGTTGTGAACTACTTAAATTAGAAGGCACATAAACTCCTTCCTTAGATATTGCATCAGTGTTAATCTCAGTTTTCCTTCTGGAGAAAAATCCACGAAGCGTATCATTAAACAAATGACCTTCTTTGATTTCATCAATCTCATGCAAAACGTCGCGACTCGATTTTGATTTTTCTACAATCCCCAAAGCTATAGCTGGGAGTAGTTGTAGAGTAAGAGATTTTGAATGTTCCCTAATTTTTTGCCCTTCTAAAAGTGCTGGTAAAACTTCTAATTCGCTGGTATGAATAGGTATATATTCTTCTAGCTTTTTTGCAATCGCTTTGATATCTTGTTCAGAAGGCTCCAGATTATTAATTAGTGATTTTATTTCTAGAGAAAAGGAATCATCTAGATTAAAGTTTGCTTTTAATACATTTAATAAAGCTTCATTTACTCTATTTTCTTCAAAATTATAGTTGATATGATAGAGTGCATCACTATTAATTTCTAGGGTAGCAGGAGTTACTATTAATGGAGCACATATTGTTCTTTTTCTCCCTAAAAAAGTGAGTTTACCAGTTATAAAAAAACTACACGCGACAAAGGTTTTCTCTTTTCGGTAAATTTCTAGATACTTATATAAATCCTCACCAAAATCGATTTTCATAAACGTAGGATCCTCTTCTCTATATAAGCCTGTGCTATTTTTTAAGAAAAACCGTTTATCTACCTTTGTTCCTAAGAAATTAAGGACATCATTATCTCTAAATTCTTGTTTGTAACAATCCTGATAATAGGATAAGACTTTTTCAATATGCATTGCGTGCTAATTTAAGCTTCTTCTTCATCTTTTTGAAATCTAAGATAATCGTCCACCGTTTGATTAATTGGTGGAATATCTTCTTCAACAATTGTCTTTAACAATTCTTCGGTAAGTGGTGTAATAGCTACAATGCGATTCGCTTGGTACTCTATAATTTTTTCGAATAAATTACGTGCTACTCTGGCGTTTCCAAAACTTTTATGTCTTTTTTCGTAAAGTTTATCAAAAATAAACTCCAATTTTTCTTTTGCTTCTTCCGCTAACACAAAATCATTTTTGAGACAGAATAGTTCAAAAATACCTATTAACTCTTTGGGCTTATAGTGATCAAAGGTGAAATATCGATTAAATCGTGATTGTAGTCCTGGATTAGATTCAATAAATTCTTCCATCTCATCTGGATATCCTGCTACAATCACTACTAGTTGATCTCTATGATCTTCCATTTTCTTGAGTAATACTTCAACTGCCTCGTTACCAAAGTCCTTTTTGTTATCCTTGGCTAAAGAATAAGCTTCATCAATAAATAAAACTCCGTCCAGTGAAGTTTTGATCACTTCTTCCACCTTCAGAGCAGTTTGCCCTACGTAACCAGCTACCATTCCTGTTCTGTCTGTTTCCACCAGATGCCCTTTTTCTAGATACCCAAGGTGACGGTAGATTTTAGACACCAAACGTGCAACGGTGGTCTTTCCTGTTCCAGGAGGTCCCATAAATACAGAATGCAACGAATTGTTTACATTTTTAAGCCCTTTTTCTTCTCTTAGCTTTTGCACTTTCAAGAAATTAGACAACTCTTTAACAGCCGTTTTTATATTATCTAATCCTATTAGTTCATTGAGCTCATCCATTACATCATCCAAGGTCTCATTTTCATCAATCTCAGTTTGCTTTACACCTTCTAGTTTTTCTTTAGGATGCTGTAACTTATCGTTAATCTTCTTCAGCAAGGTTTTTTCCTCTTCAGAAATAGTATCATCTACCTTTGCAATTAACGAAGCAATCCGATATAAAAAAGAGGCTGAATTCGCAAAATGCTGACTATCCAATCGCTTTAACAAGGAGGGTAATAAAAATTCGTTCTTATAATCTTCTCCTAAATCAAAAAGACTAGCTGTTTTTATGATTTCGATATTCTCTTCAAACTTTTCTGACTGCACAAATTTGTTGATACGCTCTATAGAAAGTGAAGCTATGATATCATTGCCTTGCAACTTTTCGAACATGAATGCAAGTAAAAATTTAACCTTGGCATCGGCAACAGTATTTTCCTTATCCGTTAAAGGATAAATCATATTAAATACCTTAATAATATCCTGCAAAATCACATGTTCTGCTTTAAACTCTATCGCATCATCAGTCTTATGAACGATAGCATTGATCGTATTAGAAAAACGTTTATTATTATTAAGATCCTCAGCAAGATTTTGAATTTTTTCACCTTCGTTTTTTAAGATCTGTAGAAACTCATAATCCACATCATAATCTTTCGCTACATCTTCTTTTCGATTGACAAAATCTTTGAATTTATTTGTAAAATCAGCTAGTGTCTTTTTCTCGTCTTTTTTAGTAAGCAAAAGATCTTCCATCAGAGAATCTAATAATACTATGTGCTCTTTTGGAAAAGCACTAAATTTTACATCCTTAAAAATATCCTTATCTAGAGATAGTGTTGCACCAGCAATATGAATATGCTGAGTAGTAATGATAAAATCTAATTCATCTATAGATTCCTTTAGAGAATACAATAGTAGTAAGTCTTCAACTTTTATTTTTAAGGAAGGAAAGGCTTCAGAGATCGTTAGTATTTTTAAAGGATTAATAGACTTTCCCTTAAAAAAAGAAGCTTTGTGTTTTTGATCTAATTTAGCAAAAAACTGGTCTGTGGCTTTATGATATTTTCTGTTGGTCATAAGATTTTTTCAAGAAAAATGAATTATGCTTTTAATTGTTCTTCTGCTTTCTTTTTAGCCTTTTTATCGGCTTCTATGGCAATTAGTACGAAACCGATCAATAATGAAAATAAGGCTGTTGTTATCAAAAATCCCCATAACTTATTATCAGGATAAACCGCTAATCCTTTTGGAATTGTCACCTTTGTTTTCTTACCTGTATCCAACAAAGTTTCTCTAAGCTTTATAAGTACATTGGTTCTTTCTAAGGCACTTTCGGATTTTAAATTCTGCAGCTCATTTTGACTTGCTTTTAAGTTTTTATACCAAAAGCCAATATCTTCATTTGGAGTTTCCCACATCATTGAAGTATATCCACTTGTTAAATTATTAGCTTCTAAATACGTAATTACCTTAGTCAGTTCTTCATTTGCAATCTCAATTGTACTTGCATCCGCCGCTCTTTTTAGATATCCTGATACATTTTGTTTAAACTGTATTTTTTTTGAAATTCTAACTCCAAATATCACTAATGATACCGTAATCAAAAATATCCCTATTACACTTTTCATTTTAGTTGTTTTAATTTTTTAATCATTCCTTTTTCTGAAATTTAACAGAAAATTACACCTTTTTAACAATAACAAATATTCCTAAAACTAAAGGTATCTATGGAATCTTACACAAGATTCTGACACAAACCTGAGTGTCTTATGTTCAGGAATCATTTTAATTTTTAATTTTTTATTATGTTAAAAAGCATTTTAAACTTATCGGATGTTTCAATTCTTTCAAAGAAAAACCAAAGCACAATTCATGGGGGATCGTTAGGTTCTGATTGCCTCGAATTACCACCTGAATGTGGACCAAATGAGTATTTGTTTGATTGTGCTTGCATTGGAAACACAGGTTTTCCAGGTTAATATGACATTCAAAATATCATATTAAATAAACAAGCATTTCGAGAAGAAAGTTGTTTTAAAAACAGCTTTCTTCTTTTTAATTCCAAAATCAATTACCTACATCAATTTGCATCATAGCATCCTCAACTTCATGAACCAATTCATCAAAATGTGCTAATCTTTTCGTTTCGCGTGTTCTATTAAAAGGTAAATCAATATCGATATGCTTTACAAAATTCGATGGTGCATGCTTCATAATATAAATATCATCTGCTAAATACACTGCCTCTTGAATATCGTGGGTAACAAATAAGATCGTAGGACTAAACTTTTCCCAAATACCAATTAATAGATCTTGCATTTGCAAGCGAGTTTTAATATCTAAAGCTCCAAAGGGTTCATCCATTAATAAAATCTCTGGATTAGACATTAGGCTTCTGGCTATGGCTACTCGTTGTAGTTGCCCACCAGAAAGGGTCGGATATTGGGCATATTTCCTGTGATGACCTTCCAGGCCAACTAACTGGATCATTTCCATCGCTTTTTCGTCCCGTTCCTTCTTTGAAATTCCTTTAAAACGCAATCCTAATCCTACATTATCCAATACGGTCATCCAGGGCAAAGAAGAATACTGTTGAAACACCATACTCACTCTATTCTCCTTACTTACTGGTTTCCCATTAACCAATACCGTTCCAGAGGTAGGCTTTTGCAAACCAGCAATATATCTCAATAAAGTAGACTTACCACATCCAGACATACCTAGTATAACAGTAAACTGACCTTGCATAGGCTTATCTTCTACCAGCAAATCCAAATTTTCTATAATCTTGGTTTTCCCTCCATCATAAGATTGGGATATCCCTCTAAGTTCAATCACATTAGGTGCCTGAGGAGCATCTGTAAACTGTAATGCCATACTAGTGTTTATTTCCTTTATTAATATGCTTGAAAGAGAATAATATTTTATCAATCAACACAAAAAGTCGATCTTGTAGAATTCCAATTACTACAATGATTATAAGAATCGCAAAAGCTTTATCGATTCTACTCTGCCGTTTCGCAGTCCAGATTAATTCTCCAATCCCTCCTCCTTTATTCAACATTTCTACGATAGTTATATAGGTCCAAGATATTGCTGTTAACACCCGAATATCGTCAATAATCTTAGAAAACACATATGGCATATATACGGTTCTAATGGTTTGCCATGATGTAGCCCCTAACGTAAAAACAGTATTGAGATACACATTCTGTACCTCATCTATCCGCTGAATGACGACAGGTATCAAATAGACAATGATACCAAAAGCTAAAAAGGATACCTTCATATCACTTCCTAATCCCAACCACATTATAAAAATACCTGTGACAGCAGTAAGTGGTATAAATCGATATGAGTTTATGATCTGACTAAACAATCCTCTAAACAATGGAATCAATCCTAATAAAAAACCGATTGGTATTGATACTAAAATAGCTACTAGATACCCTAAAAAGTTTAGTTTTATAGAGTAGAATGTATTCCCAACTACGTCATCATTCTTATGTAAATCAGGAAACGCTTTAATTACCTTAACGGGTGATGGTAGTAAAGGGTATACTTTGTTTTTCTTAAGTCCAAAAGAAGTCAATTCTTCTAAACTCATCTTCTCTAGTGCATCATAATTGGCTACCAACAAAGAATCACTTTCGTAATATTTTCGCTCACTCTGCGTTATTTTCGAAATATCAATGGATTCATCTTGAGTAATTACAGATGTGGACAGAAATTCAGCTAAGAGGAACCATAAACCGATAAGGATTATGGCTCCAATTGCTGTTAGTATTGCTTTGTCTTTGGATGCTAAATTTCCTCTAAGCTCAAAAAGTTTTTTGATCCCTGCCATTAGTCTACTACCAATTCAAAGTCTGTTCTTCTGTTCTTAGATTTACAATCTGCATTTTGGTTACGCTCACAACCAGGAACTGGTTTGTCTGGACCATTTCCTAAAATGATAAATCGGTTATGAGGCATTTGATGTTCTTTTTCTAGATAATCAGCTACCGACTGTGCTCTTTTCTTAGATAAAGCAATGTTAGATGCACGGTTTCCTACATTATCTGTATTTCCTTCAATTCTAATTCTCGCATTGGCAAATGCCTTTGCAATTGGAGTGAACTGTAGGTCTATTAATTGTTTTGAATTTTCATCTAATTGAAATTCTCCTGTTCTAAAACTAATACTTACTTTCTTAGAAGATAAGGACTCTTTTTTCTCCAATGTTTCATCCACAGCGGTAAACTGTTTCTGTTGCTCTGCATTGTGAGAATTCCCAGAAAGTGTTGTTCTATTTACTAAGTCTTTTGTAGATAACAATCTCCAACTTTTTGCACCCGCTGTACTATAACCAAGATTATTATATTTCACTTTCATTTTATTGTATAGATCTTCTCCAGTAACTCCACTATAGCTAGGATTTAATCCAAAGAAATCTTTATTATCTCCATGAGTAGCTAATCTAACATTATTAATGGCATCGTAGCAGAAATCTTCTGGCTGCGATAATCCTTCTGCTAAAATTTTAGCTGCTTTTCTCTTATTGCTATCTGAACTATTTAATTCTGAAGCTCCAATCATCCATCCTTCATACAGATCTTGTAGTTGTTCTTTATGAGTTTCTACAAATTCCTTTTTAGACACAAAAACGTCCGCAATAATATGGGTAGCATTCTTAGTACTTTCCAACACTTTTGCTCCTGCCACTTTAGCTACACAATCCGCATCATCTGGACTCCAAACTACTGCAGCATCTACTGTATTACTTTTAAAAGAATCTGCCGCATCAATAGCACTAGGAACTTCTACTAATTGTACATCTTTTGTAGTCATATCACTAGCTTCTAATAACCAGATCAAGAAAGAATGTGAAGGTGTCATTGGTGCCACTGCAATTTTCTTTCCTCTTAAGTCACTTACCTTATTTATGCCTCTCGCTGCCACAATAGCATCTCCTCCTCTACTCCAATCTGCCTGAAACACTACTTGAGGTTGATATTGAGATAATCCTTCTACCTCTGTTGGGAATGCATCAATCGTAGCCCACATTAAATCTATGGAACCATTTTTAAAAGCATCTCTAGAAGCATCGAAATCATCGATTACTTCAAAATTTACTTTAAATCCATAATCTTTATAGAACCTAGAATCTGTATTCGCTTTGAATCCTTCATTGAAATACTGTCCACCAGCATATCCACCCCAAGTCACTACTCCAACATTGATTACATCTTTATATCCCTCTTTTGTTTTTCCTTCTTTGTCCTTAGAAGTGAGTTTTTCTATTTGTTCTTTAGCATCGGGATTGTTGGTTACAAATTTAGTTATAAGAAAATATAGCCCTCCAAGGATAAGTGCTACAATTAAAAGTTTCGAAAATGGAGTTAATTTAGCTCTTGCCATAATATTTGATTAGTTATTACTATTAATCTTCGAAATTGAATAAATCCGAATATTGATTATTTTGTGTTTTGGTTTTTACAATTGGTGCATCTAAATCTACACTATGTTGATCATGCACTAATAAATCTTTTTGATTTCCTAAGATTAGAGAAACACCTTCTTTTTCCCATTTCTCCAATAGCTCTAGCCCTTCTTCTTCAAAAATTCCATTTTGCAAATCAATAGAATCCATGAAATTAGTAGACATATCCATAAAACGTTCCATCTCACCTATTTTCATACTCACGTCTTCGGCAATTACCTCAAGAGCGCGATCGAACATTTCTTTTTTATCATTATTACCAGAAATAATATTCATGGCAGATTTCATTGCAGAATGACTGGCTCTTATCGCTTTTCTTTCCTGCTCTTTCACCATTACTTGATCTTCGATATCTTCTAATAGAATTTCAGAATTCTCATACATTTTAATAAGAACTCTATATAGAACTTCCATTTTTTTGTAGAGCCCATCGAGCTTAAGATTAGATTCTTGTAAACGTCCTGCTTTTCTAGATTTAAGGATCATAATTCCTTTTTTATCTTTTTCTTTTGCAGCACTTGCTAGTTTTAGATTGCTATTGATACTTTTCTTATTGTCATAGATGATTTGCTGTAATCGCTTCATTTGTCCTTTTAACACAGCGATCTGCTTATTCATCTTTCTAAGATTATTCTTTAAATCATCTATATAACTTTTTAGAATACCTATTGGATCTATTTGAATAAAAATACCTGTAATCCAGCGCATAAAAGATTTATACATATAGAAAATCAGGTTTCGCATCTTAGGATCTAATACCATATAGATTAAAGCTCCCAAAACAGCTAAAAGCACCCCTAAATACAGAGTGTTTTCTGCAATTTGTATCAAAAAGGGCAGCACTTTATACAAACCATATAATCCTCCGGCTCCTAAAAGCCCCATAAATAACATCCCTGTTTTACCTTCGGGTTTTTTCCAAAATGATTTTGGTTTTAATGAGTTGTCGTCCATTTACTTTAAATATTTCTGCATTTTAACAATATCTTCCTCAAACTGTTTCTTCAGATGACTGTAAGATACTTTAAAATCGTTCTGTGTTTTATTGATTTTATTATTACTCTCCTCTACTTTGGCTTTTAAATCACTAATCTGTTGCTGATGCTTCGTAATTTCTTCAGTCAATTTTTTAATCTGCTCTGACTTCTCTTTAATGATAGATTCGAACTGTGCTATTTCTCGTTCTCTACCAGACACCTTACTATCAAATTGATTTTTAAATGCCCCTAAAAACTGCTCATTTTCTTTATCTAAAACACCAATATAAAAATTGGTCGTTTGCAAAAGCTTATCTAGCGTTACTCCCATAGTAGATGCTGTAGCAAAAGCAGAGCGATACTTTGTAGCTTCGTCCATTGGCATTTTTTCCAATGCTTTTAGCGATTTCTTATATTCTAAATAGTCAAAGCCATCTAGATTATTCTTTTCTATCGCTTGCAATAATTTTTCAACTATTTTATTATCCAACGCTCCTTCTGAAGAAACAGGCACAGGATTATTTGGAAGCGGCGGTGGAGTCGAAGCCGCTGGAGCTGCTTTTTTTTCATTGGTACCCGTATTATTCTCTTTGGGTTCTGAAGCCTGCTTATTCTCTGCTTCATCTTCTACTATAAATAAAGACTTTAAGTTTTTTAGCATGGTTAGTGAATTTAAACAAATTTATAAAAATAAGTGTTCGGTAAGGTTTTAAAATATGTATTTCCTACTTCCCCTATATTATATTGGTATCATTTGACTCTAAAATGTTACAGTTATTACAGCATCTGCTATCTTACAATACGATCCCAAGCAATTTTTATACCTATTAATAATAACAAGAAGAATCCTATTAAATACTGGAATCTACCGACAAAGAAAACTCCGAAAAACATTCTTTGTAATATGTAGGTGATCACAAAGGTTATCATGATCAACATAAAAAGTCCAGACAATTTGCCAAAGCCTGGTATCTGAGACATGGCTACCGTTTTATTAATGATTATTAAACTAGCTATCATTCCGATTAAAGGAACAAAATACGTAACCAAATCTAACTGAAGTAGATTCGTTTTTAGAAAGAAAAAACTATAGAGAAGTAAAATTAATGCTAATAATCCAGGAATGGTAACTGCGTAAATAAGAACCCCATAAAAATAATTAATAGGGGCTTTGAAGTTTGAGGGTTTTACAAAGAGTAAACCTATTAGAGAAATTATGATCACTATCGCAAAATATCCTAATACTATATTAGGATGGTTACCGAACCAATTAATAAAATCTTGAACTGTCATTTATAAGAGAATAAATAGATTTTCGTATATATTTTGGTAATATAGAGAATAAATTCAGAAAAAATAATACTCATAAGTCTGAAAAATGCAAGTAAAATTTGGATTATCTCACAAGATTATATAATATTTGTGATAGAAATGATGAAAAACAAAGCACATATTACGCCGAGATCACTGTTTAGTCAATGTGATTATCGATGGATAGGAGAGTTATCCCATCGAAAACGGACGTTGTGTAGCTAATTTTAATCCTTATATATGAAGTGATTTAAATAAAAACTATATAAAACCACAAGCGTCCAAGAAATTGGGCGCTTTTTTTATTGAAATTTTTTAGAAAAAATGAATAGAGCTTAATTAAGACATAAAGAATAGCATTTGGAAAGTAAGCATCAGGGAGACAGACAGTTGCCAAAAAATCCAAAATTCGTTGAGAAACGAACAGGTATTCTTATGCTTAAATTTTAACATAACTGACTGATAATCAATAAAATAAATTGAAAAAATATTTGGAGATTAAAAAAAAGTTTTGATCTTTGCACCGTAATCATAACGAAACAACGAAGCGATTACCTATTTACAAGAATATAAAAATTAAGAAATGATACCGAATAATTTAAAACATAGTTTAATCCAACTCTTTAGTGAACGAAGAGGATATTGTTCCGATTGGAATAGTAGTGGTGTCTATTATATAGAAAAGAAGTGTATGCGAACATAATTCGACATACCATCAAGATATATAAAAGGCGCCTGAATCAGGCGCCTTTTTTTATTCTAATAGTTCATTGACATACTGAAAACCAAAATTGACACGTAGCTTAATTGGAAAAGCACTCGACTTTTAATCGAGGTGATGTGGGTTCAAGTCCCTCTGTGTCAACTATAATGATAAGGAAGAGCAAGCCAATTGGCGGTGGCCGCAGTCTTGACCCGAGCCGGGCAGGCGAACAGATGAACTCTTAAACAGATAAAACTGATGTGAATAAAACTGTTAGGAGCAAATGACTCGTGTGGGTTCGACTCCCACTTCTTCCGCTATGGAGGATAGGCAAATATTGGTTTGTTGCGCCTGTCTGCTAAACAGGTCTGCATAATTGCAGTGAAGGTTCAATTCCTTTGTCCTCCGCAACATTGATACTGTAGGGTAATGGTCACTTATTTATAGTGTTGTTAACTCTCGAGATGTAAGTTCGAGTCACTGGTATCGCAAAAGACAAGATGGCTGAAGGGTTAAGGCTACGGACTGCAACTCCGTTTTTTACAGGTTCGAATCCTGTTCTTGTCTCTAATATCTGGAAGTATTGAGCAATTGGTTGGCTCCCCAGACTGTAAATCTGGTCTCTTCGGAGCTTGTAGGTTCGAGTCCTACTACTTCCACTAACTCATGCATGCGCTTTTAGTGTAAAGGTAGCACGAAGGTCTCCAACACCTTTAGTCTGGGTTCAAATCCTGGTGAGCACGCAAAATTCAATGTGAATTCGTTTAAAATACCCCCTCTTTTCCAAGGGAATTTATAGTATCGTAGCACAACGGCTAGTGCATCCGACTGTCTCTCGGAAGGTTGCGGGTTCGAATCCCGTCGGTACTGCAATAAAGAATGAAGGAATTGGACTTTATTCAACAAATGTTGTCAATCATTTCTCATTGACAATAAAACTATGGAAGAGCAAGCCAATTGGCGGTGGCCGCAGTCTTGACCCGAGCCGGGCAGGCGAACAGATCAACTCTTAAACAGATAAAACTGATGTGAATAAAACTGTTAGGAGCTAATGACTTGTTTGGGTTCGACTCCTACTTCTTCCGCTTTTATTCTAGAGATATAACAATGGTAGTTTACCCGCCTTGGACGCGGGAGGTTGTAGGTTCGAGTCCTACTCTCTAGACAAACTGCTCTGTTCGTATAATGGTTTAGTACACCTCACTTTCTATGAGGAAATAGGAGTTCGATTCTCCTACAGAGTACAATTTTAATGCAGGAATGGCGGAATGGCATACGCGCTTGACTTAGAATCAAGATCCTGAGAGTTCGAATCTCTCTTCCTGTACAAACGCTCCGCTAGCCCAAATGGCAGAGGCATCCGGTTTAAGCCCGGTTCAGTCTTGGTTCGAATCCAAGGTGGAGTACAAATTTAGTCTCATGGTGTAAATGGAAGCACCCAAGGTTACGACCCTTGAAGTATAGGTTCAAGTCCTATTGAACTTACAAACTGACCTGTGATGTAAAGGTAGCATCCAAGACTTTGACTCTTGGTGTAAAGGTTCGAATCCTTTCGGGTCATCAAACTAAGGTATAACTCAGTGGTAGAGTACCGCGGCCATATCGCGGGAGTCTTGGGTTCGATTCCCAATGCCTTTGAAATAACTCTAGAATAGTGGAACTGGCAGTCACTCTCTACCAAGATTTAAGGTTTTGAGAGTGTACTGTCCAAGTTAAGTTTACATCTATTCTTAGTGTAAATATGAAGTATTTTTATTTATTACCTCTAATCCCTAAAAAAATTGCTAATCCACCAGTAAAGAACATTAATAAACT
Source organism: Aquimarina sp. 433 (assembly GCF_054054605.1). Taxonomy (NCBI): domain Bacteria; kingdom Pseudomonadati; phylum Bacteroidota; class Flavobacteriia; order Flavobacteriales; family Flavobacteriaceae; genus Aquimarina; species Aquimarina sp. 433. Next base: position 68,580 of record NZ_JBSWZK010000014.1, on the reverse strand, counting down.
ATAGACAGCTGGAGCAATTGCATACGAAGTATTATGTAGTATAGCAATGGCAATTGATATCGCAAGAGTTCCATTTTGAATACCAGACTCAATTCCTATGGAAATAGCACCTTTATGATGAACTTTGAAAAGCTTAGCGGAATAATATCCAATAGCCATTGTGAGAATATTTAATAAAAAGGCCACAAAGCCTGCTTCTTGTAAATAAGAAAGGAAATTATCTTTTTCTTTTACCAAAATACCAACAATCACCAAGGCTAATACAACAGCTGAAGCAATTCTTACTGGTTTTGCCATTTTAAGAGCGAAAACCTCATTATATTTTCTGATTATCATCCCTACTACAACTGGTATAATGATAATCACAAAAATTTGAATAATTGTTTCTACAACATTCAGTTGGATTGTTTGATTCTCAGACAAAAAATGAAGTAATGAAAAATTGACAATAAAGGGTATGGTAATAATAGTAATCAAACTACTAAAAGCAGTAAGTGTAACAGATAATGCAGTATCACCATGTGCCAAATGAGAGATCAAATTAGAAGTTGCTCCACCCGGACAAGCAGCTAATATCATAATCCCAATTGCAATTTCTGGTTCTAGCGATAGTATAGATACCAAAGTAAAACCTACTAAAGGTAAAATAATAAGTTGATTTATAAGCCCAACTAAAATAGCCTTGGGGTAGATCAATATCCTTTTGAAATCAGATATAACTAAAGATAATCCCATCCCCAGCATAATAATGATTAGGGATGCTGCCAATATAATAGTTGAAATGTTATCCATTTAGGTTGTTTTCGAATGTATAGCCTAATATAAAGATTTATTATCAATATCCTGAAAATCAAACAATCGTATATATGGTGTCTCTAGCTTATCAGGTAAAGCATCTCACTGTGAATGAGAGGAACAGGGTTCGAGTCCCGGAGTACACCCAAAAAAGGAATAGTAGCAAAGTTGGTCAATGCAACGGATTGAAGATCCGAAGATACAGGTTCGATTCCTGTCTGTTCCACTAACAATTAAATTTTACAACTATGAAAAATAAATTATTACAAAGGTTTTTATGCAAAACTGAAGACACAGGCAGATTCATAGTTCAATCCAAAATTACTGGTATTACCTATTTCGTAGAACCAATAGATCATGGTAAACCAGATAAACTTTGGGGTGATCTGGATCCTGCAACAAAAAAACTTACTGGTGATTACGGAAACACCAGAAGAGGTGCCATTAAAAAGGAAGATTCTTTAATCTCCAAAGAAAATGGATTTCGCAACATTTCCACTTTTAAAGGAAGCCCTTTGGGAGAAATTGACAGACGTGATCGCGAATATGAAACATTATATAATCCATGAGATATTTTTAAAAATCTAAAATCATGAAAACACAACTAGCAACTACCATAAAACAAACCAACAACAACTTACTTAATAAGTTGTTCATTAATTATATCAATAATATAACAACAACACTGTTTTATGAAACCGATTATCCTATTAAGAATAATAGAAATCGAATTTTTTACAAATAAATAATTACTACGCAAATACATTGCGCTAATACATTACACATTTGCATAGTAATTAAAACAAACCCTTTTACATGGGGGAAACAATTGGGGTTTGAAGTTGTGCCCTGCTATAAAGTGAGGATGAAAAATAGCAGGGCTTTTGATAAAAATAAAGCCGAAAAGCGTAATTGATTAATAAGATTCCAGCCTTCGCTGGAATGACAGTATCAATCAGGTCTTGTTGAGTGTTTCTGTATAGCACTACTGTATGAAGAATTGCAGTTTTTGTATGATTGCTTCATATGCAACTTGATTTGAAGGTTTGGCTATTAACCAAATAATAGTCTTTCTATAGATCGTGGGTTCGAATCCCACCGGGACCACTATATCATATTAAACATGGTCCCGTAGCTTAGTGGATAGAGCGATAGATTTTTTGTTCATGTGGGTTCGAGTCCCACTATCTCCAAGAGATATGGCGGAATTGGTAAACGCACTAGATTAGAGATCTAGCGAACAAGGCACTGAAAATGCCTTTTACGTTGCACGGGTTCGAATCCCGTCGAGACCACCAACTTAGGTTTCGTAGCTCAGTTAGGTAGAGCACTACACTCATAATGTAGGATAAAAGCTAATCATCTTGTAAAACTGATTGACAAGAACCGTGATGGCAGATCTGTTTTTATAGTACTCTTGCTATAAAAACAATCTTAAAAGTACTTTGAGATTTTAGCCATGTTATCATTAAACATGGGTACTTTTTTGAATCCAAATATTAGGTGATGATATAATTTAGAATATCTAGTCTTCTATTTCGATACTAAAAACTATTTATCAATAATATAGCATCCTATAATTTCCGTATTGGAAAGATGATTTGCTTTCACTGTTTTTATAAAATAAACTGAAATCGATAATACCTCCGTTACAGGGTTATCATCCAATTAATGTTAAATCTGTCTGTATAGTTACAGACGCAAAAATTAAGAAAATGAAACGAGTACGAATCAATGCTGGTACAATAGGCTTGGTTTTCAGAAAAGGTGACTACAATCGTGTAATTACGCAAGGAACACATTGGTTAGGATGGAATGAACGTATTACTGTATACGATCTTTCCAAGCCATTTACAGCTCCTGTAGCACTAGAAATCTTATTGAAAGATAAAACATTGGAAGATATGCTACATGTGATTGAAGTAAAAGATAACGAGATTGTTTTAGTATATGAAAATGGAAACTTCAAAAGTGTATTCCCTGCAGGAAGATATACACTGTGGAAAGGTCTATTAACCTATGAATTTACAAGAGTAGATCTTAGCAAAATCTATATTACTGAAAAAATTGAAAAGTCATTGTTTAGCAATTATGCTTTAAGAAACTATATCAGAACGTTTGAAGTAGCTGCTTACGAAAAAGCAGTACTTATAGTCGATGACGTATATAGCAAAACATTAGATAGTGGTACGTATCGTTTTTGGAAAAATGACACTACTATTAAAATTGCGAAGGTAGATCTACGCCAACTACAACTGGAAGTAGCTGGTCAGGAACTACTAACTAAGGATAAAGCTGCTATTCGTATTAATTTCGATGTCCAGTATAAAGTGGTAGATATAGAAAAAGCATTATTGGATAATAAAGACTATTCGAGACAATTATATATCGCGATGCAATTAGCACTAAGAGCTTTCGTAGGAAATTATACCTTAGATGAATTGCTGGAACGTAAGGAAAATATGGCTACTGCTATATTAGAATCTACTAAAAACCAAGCAAATAAACTAGGTGTAAAAGTATTGAATTGTGGTATCAGAGATATCATTCTTACTGGTGAGATGAAAGAAATCATGAACCAGGTTTTGATAGCGCAAAAGAAAGCTCAAGCTAATACTATTACTCGACGCGAAGAAACTGCATCAACCAGAAGTCTGCTAAATACAGCAAAACTTATGGAAGAAAACACTATGCTCTACAAACTAAAAGAAATGGAGTATGTAGAGAAAATCGCTGATAAAATTGGTGAAATTACAGTTTCTGGAAATGACGGAGTCTTAAGACAGCTGAAGGATATATTCTCTACGAATAAGTAATTAAAAAAATGTGCGGATATGTATTATCTGCACATTTTATTTATATGGCGATGGTATATCAATTTATTTTTCAAATTATAAAAAACAAAAAAGAGCGTCTCCACGCTCTTTTTCTTCACACAAATCATCTTAATTTAGGGGCTTATTCTAAAATTAAAACTCACTTTTTTAAAATTGCTTTCACCTTGGGGAAAATGAAAGCGCTAACTCATTAACTCTGGTGTAAAGATACAATCATTTTTTAATTCTCCAAACAAAATTGTGTATTTTATCTAAAAAAAATGCTTTTTAACATATTTAACTATCATAAATATGTTATTTTGTAAGTTTTTTCTTTCATTTTAAAAAATATTTAAATAAAATCATTTTTTTGGTAGGGTATATGTATTCTATTTTGTTTTAGGGTTGTGAATTTTAAGATATTACAGAGTGGAAATTAAAAATATATAACCGAAACCATTCTATTATAATCTGACCACAATAGCAAATGAATATTTTTTACGTTAAACCAACAAACCTTTAGAATAAGATGTAGAGTATTAGAACAGGTAGATTGATTATTATAACTATTTACTACCTGAATATTAAATAATCTATTAACTTATGCCAACTAAACAAAATAAAAATGCCTGAACAGCAAGTAAGTGTATGTGATGAAAGCGTATACGATCAATTATATAGAGAACATGCAGAAAAGATATGCTATTATCTTTATTACAAATATGGTGATATGGAAAAAGCTCAGGATATAGTACAAGATAGTTTTGCCAAACTATGGATGAATTGTTCCAAAATTATTTTTGGTGCTGCTAAGAGTTTTCTTTATAAGATAGCTAATAACGCCTCTATAAATGAAGCCATACATCAAAAAACCGTCTTAAAATACAAATCGACACCACAAAAAACATATACCAATGAGTCTCCTGAGTTTCAGATGGAAGAAAAGGAATTCATGGACAAGTTAAACCAAGCAATTAGCGCATTAAAAGAAGGACAAAGAGAAGTTTTTCTTTTGAATAGAATCGAAAAGAAAACCTACAAAGAAATTGCTGAAATGCTAGGAATTTCGGTAAAAGCAGTAGAAAAAAGAATGCATTTAGCCTTGGTAACGTTAAGAAAAAAAATAGGGAAAATTTAAAGTTCCACTTATATAGTAAAGAAGTGAAATTTAGACATGTAAATAGACACCTGTTTATAAACAGGATTTAAAATATAAAAACATTCTTAGATGAATAAAAGTGATGATAATTTCTTAGGGAGATGGTTGGCTAATGACCTCTCTGAAAAAGAAAAAAAAGAGTTTGAGAATACTCCAGAATATCTGGCTTATAAGGATATTCTAAAAGGCGTTGATAAATTTGAACGTCCTGTATTTGATATTGAAGCAAATCTGCAAAAGCAGAAGGAATATAACCAAACATATCTAAAGAACGTATCTAAAGGTTCTAAAGTAATAAAATTACGTCCTTGGTTATATGCGGCAGCAGCTGTTTTCCTTGTGTTAATTGGTCTACGAACCGTATTTTTTAATACTACAACGATCAATACCAATTTTGCAGAAACAAAAACCTGGACATTACCAGATAACTCTATAGTAACGCTTAATGCTAAATCTACTATTGAATACAATGACCGTTCCTTTACAAATGATCGGTCTATTACGCTAGATGGGGAAGCATTTTTTGATGTTGCCAAAGGATCTCAGTTTACAGTAAAAACTAAAAATGGAGCTATTAAAGTATTAGGGACTGAGTTTAATGTATATTCTAGAAATACCACTATAGAAGTACAATGTTATGAAGGTAAAGTCTCTGTAAATAACGGAAAGAATGAAGCTATACTAACTCCTGGTAAAGGTGTTACTTCTATAGATAAAAGCGCACTAAATTCGGTTGAAATTAAAGAGTCTAAGCCTGGATGGATGCAACAAAAAAGTACTTTTAATCAAGTATCGCTAGGCAGACTTATTGCAGAACTCGAAAGACAATACGACATTACTATAGAAAAAGGAGATGTAGATACAAACCGTTTGTTTTCTGGTTTCTTTACACACACAGATCTTAATACCGCATTAAAGACTTGTTTTGAACCAATGAATATTAATTATATATTTAAATCCTCTAAAACTATTGAATTAAAAAACAGGTGAGGTTTTTATCACTAATACTATTTTTATTTTTTTTCTGGCATATTGATATTTATTCTCAAGAAATTACAGTAGTACGTTCTTCAGAAAAACAATCGCTTAGAATAATTTTAGAAGCGTTTAAAGATCAGTATCAATTCAGTTTTTCTTACGATGCTGATACTATCAAAGATATAACACTATCTGTTGACAGCGAACTAATTACCATTGATTCTCTACAGAAAATAATAGAATCTCAAACCTCTTATCTGCTTCAAAAAGTAAGCGATACGGATTTTATTCTTGTTAAAAATGATAAAATAGTAAATGTCTGTGGTGTTGTTATTGATGCAGTTTCTAAATTCGAACTACCGCAAGCAGATATACTTCTATATAATAAAACTGTTGATCTTACAGATAACAAAGGTTTTTTCGAATTACAGCTTCATCCTTGGGACTCCATCTCTATATCTTACCTTGGATATAAAAACAAAATTATAAAAGTTTCCAATCTTACTAATAGCTGTGATACTATTCGTTTACAACCTGAAATTCAAAATTTAGGACAGGTTTTAGTTAAAGAATACCTTACAGGAGGTATTCAAAAAAATCAAGATGCTTCTGTTAATATATCTACTAAAAAACTTCGAATTCTTCCAGGGCTTGTAGAACCCGACGTATTACAAAGTTTACAATTACTACCTGGAATTAGTAGTCCTACAGAGGATCCTGCAGGACTATATATTAGAGGAGGAACACCTGGTCAAAACTTGGTGCTTTGGGATGGAATAAAAATGTATCACAACGGTCATTTTTTTAATCAAATCTCTACTTTTAATCCGTTTATTACTAAAAACGTAACCGTTTATCGAGGTGGAACCAGTGTTCGGTATGGTGATAGAATATCTGGAGTGGTAGCTATAGAATCCGATGATGATCTCACTGATAAGTTTCAAGCTGGAGGTGGTTTAAATTTTACTCATGTAGATGCATATATTAAAGTACCATTGTCAAAAAAAGTAGGTTTTATGCTTGCAGGTAGAAGATCCACTACCGATATCTATCAAAATATTGCTTACAACAATCTAGTTCGAAAAGTATTTCAGAATACCAGATCGAATATTCCTGACAATGATGAAGAAGAAACTCCTGAGGGGCGCACCAGAACAGATAATTTTTCTTTTTCTGATAGTAATTTTAAATTTCTTTGGGAACCTAACAAAAAAAATACGATTAAACTCAGTTCTATCTTTGCAGAAAATAGACTCGACAATGATAAAACCGTAAGAGTTCCCGCAGCCAATATCGAGGCCGATGTAAAAGATGTTTTAAAAATTAGAAACTTTGGTCTTAGTTTACATTGGGATAAAAAATATACAACTGACATCTATCAAAATATTAATTTTTACTTCTCGTCTTATGATCAAAGATATAATAACATTGATGTAAGGTCATTTAATAATTCTTCGGAAAACCTAATTATTAATAATACTGTTAAAGATATAGGAGCAGAATATACAGTACATTTTCCCGTTACTAAAAAACAATCTATAGACTTAGGGTATCAGTTTACCTACAATGAAACGGGATATGAAACTACAACTATTTTATCGGATGATTTTGGAACAGATGAGTTTGGTGCTAGTATTAATGGAAATGGAACCAATCATACCTTATATTCCGAATATAAATATAAAACTCCTAAAACATATATAAATATTGGGTTAAGAGGATCACAATTAAGTAATACGAATTCCTTTTTCCTTGAACCCCGTATGTTTTCTTCTTATAAAATATTGGACAACTTTACTCTGAATACCTCTGCAGAGCTAAAAAACCAACAATTAAATAACTTTAATACATATAACAGTGTGTTCGGAACAATTCCATCACTTCCTGTTGCAGATAATATTTGGATTCTTTCTAATAATAATTTCGATGGAGAATTTCTGGAAGAAGTTCCTATACGTGTGGTAAAAAGTATGCAATTTACGTTAGGAGGCTTATATACTTATCAAGGATGGAATTTTGATGTAGAGGGATATTATAAAAAAATAAAGGATGTATCTTCATTAACCGATCTAATTCTTGATTTAGCATTGCCTGATGATGATGATTCATTAATATTTTATGGAGAGGAAGAGCGAATAGGTTTTGATGTATTGATCAAGAAAAGGGTTCAGAACTATAGATTTTGGGCAGGATATTCCTTAAGTAAAACCATATCTTCTTTCCCACTAGTTCAAGGCACTTATTTTGATGGGAATTTTGATCAACGTCATACATTCAATTTTTCTCAAACATTGAAAGTAAAGGATTTCGAGTTTGCTCTTGGCTGGAATTACGCAACCGGCAGACCTTTTACACAAATAATTCGGGATGATAATGATCTCGATGGCGGAGTGATCGACCCCAGAGGTATAAACTCCAGTAGATTTAAGTCTTACCACAGACTGGACGCATCTGTTACTTACAGATTTAAAATTGATACGTCAAAAGAAACAAATGGAATGATTGGAATTTCACTGAGAAACATCTACAACCGAAAAAATACTATTAGTCAAGGTTTCAGAAATGTTCAGGATGAAGATTTCAACTTTTATCTTCAAGGTTTCGAAAATAAATCTTTACGCTTTACTCCAGATTTTGTTTTGAGATTTAATTTTTAATCAAAAAAGACAACAACTATAAATAAGTCATTGTCTTTTTTATCTCTTTTGTAATTTACACTCTGGTTAATACCTGTCTAAATTCTCCATCTTCATCATTCCTTACAATGGTCATAGTATTTCCTGAAAATGTAACTGTTGCTTCAATTTCTAAAGTACCTTCACCTTCTGTATCATCAAAAGTAGTTTTGTACTTGTTGTCTCCAAGATTCTCCCAAGTCCCGGAATAAGTTCCTCCTACCTCACAACTAGAAGCTCCCATCATATAATAGGTTCCACTATATGTCATATCGCTTTTGACAGTTATAGTTTCTTCTAAATCGCAAGCTTCTTGCATCACTTCTACTCCATTTTCGAATTCTTGTGTTATTTTCCAAGTACCAACAAACGGATCTTGCATATCTACAGGTCCAGCAGCATCATCATCGGATTTACAAGAAATTACAATTGTAGAGATTACGGCTAATAATAAAATGATTTTTTTCATGGTCGTTTTTATCTTTTTACGTTTATGTTTTACGACTCCTAAAACATACGAAAATCAAAACACCCTACTTTTTTTTTATTTTTTTTAAAATATTATTTAATCTCTTTTGTTTTCATACAGAGTAATGATTCCTTTGGGAATCGTTTATAATAGTTATCTTTAAAAATTTTAAAACATAGCACTAAGAAATAGGTGAAATTATCCAGATTTATTCCAGCCCTACTACTCTTTTGTACTGTTATTTCTTATTCTCAAGAAATAAATTTACCAACTACTACCGAAAGACAATCTTTAGTTTCTATACTGGAAACTTTTGAAGATCAATTAAAGTTTAATTTTTCATATGATGTAAAAGCTATCGAAGATATAGCACTGAAGCTTACGAATACACATCTATCTATTACCAATCTTCAGAACATTATAGCACTTCAAACCTCTTACCTATTGCAAAAAGTAAGTGAGACTGACTACATTTTAGTAAAAAATACTAAAAAAATTACTATCTGCGGAGTTCTCATAGATGCTATTTCCAAATTTGAGTTACCACAAGCAGATATCATTCAAAATAGTAAAACCATTGACCTTACGGACAACATGGGGAATTTCGAGTTACAAGTTCATCCATGGGATTCAATTTCGATAGGATATTTTGGTTATCAAAACAAAACTATTAAAGTTTCAGAACTAACTACAACATCTTGTGATACTATTAGCTTACGGCCAGAAATTCAGAGTTTAGGTCAGGTATTAGTAAAGGAATATCTAACTGGAGGAATTCAAAAAAATCAAGACGCTTCGGTAAATATATCAACTAAAAAACTGCGTGTGTTACCAGGTCTTGTAGAACCTGACGTATTGCAAAGCCTTCAATTATTACCAGGCATTAGTAGCCCGACAGAAGATCCTGCAGGGTTATATATAAGAGGAGGAACACCCGGACAAAACCTAGTGCTTTGGGATGGTATCAAAATGTATCAAAGTGGTCATTTTTTTAATCAAATATCTTCATTTAATCCCTTTATCACCGAAAATGTTCAGGTGTACAGAGGTGGTACAAGTGTTCGCTATGGAGATCGTATTTCTGGAGTTGTTGTCATTGAATCAGACAATGATCTTACTGATAAGCTACAAGTTGGTGGTGGTTTAAATTTTACCCACGGAGATGTTTACTTAAAACTACCGCTATCTGACAAACTGGGAATCATGCTTGCTGGACGGCGATCTACCACCGATATTTATCAAAATATTACCTATAATAATCTGGTAAGGAAAGTATTTCAGAACACTAGAGCGAATATTCCCGATGCTAATGAAGACCCAACACCTTTGGAAACTTCTAGAGAAGATGATTTTTCTTTTTCCGATAGCAACTTCAAAATGCTTTGGAAACCAAATGAATACAATACGATAAAGCTAAGTGCGATTTTTGCTGAAAATCGTTTGGACAACAATAAAAATTTACAAATCCCAGGAACCACTACGCAAACCAATATTAAAGACATTCTTAAAATCCGGAATTCGGGATTTAGCCTCAATTGGGATAAAAAGTATCGTAATGATATATCACAAAATATTAACTTCTACTTTTCCTCTTACGATCAACGCTATAGTTATATCAACAGGCCTTTAGTCTCTGATACAGATAATGAACAAAGTTTAGCTATTAACAATGAAGTTAATGATATTGGTGGGGAATATGCACTTCATCTGCCTATAGCAAAGAAACATAGCCTCAATCTAGGGTATCAGTTTACTTATAACAGGACAGAATATGAGATTATTGAAAGTGCATTTCTAGACGATAATATCGTTTTAAACGGAAACGGTACCAATCATACAATCTATTCAGAGTATAAATATAAAACTCCCAAAACCTTTATCAATATAGGACTAAGAGGATCTCAGTTAAGTAATGCCAATGCTTTTTTTGTAGAACCTAGAATGTTTTCATCTTATCAATTATGGGATAATTTTACGTTAAACACTTCTGCAGAATTAAAGAATCAACAACTCAATAATTACCTAACATATAACAGTATTGGAGGAGCTTTTCCCACTTTACCGGTTTCTGATAATGTCTGGATATTATCGAATAACTCTTCTCCCGATTTGGATGTCGAAAATGTTTTTATACGAGTTCTAAAGAGCATGCAATTTACTTTAGGAGGATTGTATACATATAAAGGTTGGAATTTTGATCTAGAAGGGTATTATAAAAAGATAAACGATGTTTCTTCATTAAGTGATATCATACTTGATTTGACACAACCAGATACTGATGATACCGCTGTTTTTTATGGCGAAGAAGAGAGAATTGGGGTTGACATACTCCTTAAGAAACGGATTCGTAATTACAGATTCTGGACAGGATACTCCTACAGCAAGACCATCAGTTCATTTCCACTGGTTCAGGATTCTTATTTTCCAGGAAATTTTGATCAACGACATGTATTCAATTTTTCGCAAACGCTAACAGTAAATAATTTTGAATTTGCAATGGGTTGGAATTACGCCACAGGACGACCTTTTACCAAATTATTTAGAGATGATAATGATTTGGATGGTACGATTACCGATCCTACAGGAATTAACTCGAGTAGGTATAAAGATTATCATCGATTAGATATTTCAGCTTTATATCGTTTTAAACTTGACAGAGATAAAGATTGGAAAGGTATGGTAGGTGTATCTATTAGGAATCTATATAATAGAAAAAATGTGATTAGTCAGGGATATCGTGAAAATGTTGATGAAAACTTCAATTTCTTCATAGAAAGTTTTGACAATGAATCTCTTCGTTTTACTCCAGATTTGGTTTTACGTTTTGATTTTTAGTATATAAACTAGAAGACTGCATATTATTGCAGTCTTCTCGGTATATAAATAATTTTAAGATCTTGTTAGTACCTCCTTCAATTCTCCATCTTCATCGTTTGTTACGATCGTCATAGTATTACCAGAAAAAGTAATAGTAGCTTCTATCTCTTCTGCTTCTGGTAGATCTGGTGTAATTTTGTAGATATTATTACCAAGATTTTCCCAACCACCGGTTAACGTTCCCTGCAATGTACAGGTGCCATTTTGCTCATCATGTGAAGTGCCACTAAATTTCTGATCATCAGTTACAGTCAATGTATCTTCAAGATCACAGGCATCCAGGGTTACTTCTACTCCATCCTCGAATTCTTGTATAATCTTCCAAACACCAATAAATTTATCCTGTGTATCAGACGGACCTGCATCATCATCGGATTGACAGGAGATTAGCACTGTTGAAATTGCTGCAAATAATAAAATGATTTTTTTCATAATTACTTTTATATCTTTTTAGTTTATGTTTTACATCTCCTAAAACATACAAAAGCAAAAACACCCTACTTTTTTATTTTTTGATAAAACTATGTAAGTTGAATAAGTGAACAGGAAAATATATAAAAATAAAAAAGAGCGTCTCCACGCTCTTTTTCTTCACACAAATCATCTTAATTTAGGGGCTTATTCTAAAATTAAAACTCACTTTTTTAAAATTGCTTTCACCTTGGGGAAAATGAAAGCGCTAACTCATTAACTCTGGTGTAAAGATACAATCATTTTTTAACTCTCCAAACAAAATTGTGTATTTTGTCTAAAAAAAATGCTTTTTAACATATTTTACCATTATAAATATGTTGTTTTGTAGTAATTTTATTACAAATGTTAATAGCGTTTTTGTCAAGGTGAAGTAATCCAAAATTTATATTCACCTCACAGAAGGGATAGAAAAAAACATAAAAACAAAAAAGAGCGTCTCCACGCTCTTTTTCTTCACACAAATCATCTTAATTTTTGTGCAATTTATTAACTACTTGATTTCAAGGTGTTAAGGAATCAATATTTTAAAAAAACTATCAATATCTAGTAAAAACCCCACTTTAAAACCCCGCTTAGTTTTCGTATTAACTACTCAATAATTCTAATATCCTTTGTTAGTATTTTGTCGTAAGAAATTACCACACCCGATATAAGTATATATAATTATTCAAACTTCAATATTTTATTAAGACTTCTTACTCCAAATTTTCAGATAACTCCAGAAAATCGATGAGCTTAATAAAATATACATCTGATTTCCATTCTGAAATATCCACAATTCTTTTATAGATTATTTTAGCCTTCAATATTTTGATAAAAAATCTGATGTTTACCTAGTCGTTTAACACATATAACTCATTGATATTATTAATGTTGTAAACTTATATATTAAATTGTTTTAATCAAACCCCGCGAGATATTGTCAGACTTGATTTTAGTATATCCCGTGAGGTCTTCAAATTATTTTTTTATTATTTTAAAGGTTTTCATCTCTGCACCTATTCCTATCCTAAGAAAATACATTCCCGAAGGTAGTTCTGAAACATCCTCAATGATCTGATGATTTCCCTTTTCGATCTTTTTAACAGGAATTGTAATGATCTGATATCCATTAAAATCCACTATACTTACTGTAATCTGAGTTCTTTGATTACACTGTAGTGTTATCTGAAGCTTATCTTTAAATGGATTTGGTAAAATAATAATTTTTGATCCTATTTGATCTTCTATTGGCTTAGTTCTTATAGATGCTACCTCTGGTTCTGGTTCTAATCCTTGATACGATTGCATCATAGCACAGCCACATTCGGAGCAGTCATTTGTAGTATCTAAATCATTATTTACATTTAATATGCCCGTATAACGTTCATAAAATCCTATCCTACCAAGTACTTTAGGAATTTCTGTACCACTTCCACATTCCAATCCACCATTTATAATATTAACCGTCATCCCAAAACCAGGCTTCCTGTTTCGTTCCTGATCATAGGGGGATGGTATCCAGTTACCTACCATAACATCATGTGCAGAAGGTTTGGGATATTGTGGAGTCATCCAAAACCATATCGCCGTTTGGAAAGCAAGAGCGGCATCTTGTAATACTTGTTCTGGAGAATTTAATAATACATTTTTATCTCCAAATAGAAATTCACTTACCTGACCGTAGTTGTAATTCCAACTAAGTTGAATGGGGCCTCGACCGTGATATGATTTACCAGGAGCTGCAGGATAATTGATATTACCCTCATCACGATATCCAAGATTACCTGTACCTTCATATCCTTGTTCTTCTCTAAAATGTAACCCCCAAGAATATGGACCACCAGGAGCGGTAGCCCATCCTCCTGTGGTTTCCTGAGAGATGTTTGCAAGGAATGCGGCTAATTCTCTTTTAATTGTGGTATCATCACCCTCACTGGCAAACATACCATAGTCTACTACCTGAGTAATAATTGGTTTTGACCGATTCCAATCAGCATCAAAATCCTGATCAGTGCGTATAATTTTAGATTGATTTGTTACTTTATCTCTACGCGTAAGCCTGTACAAGTTGGTTCCTTTTCTTCTTTCGAAAGTTACTTCTATAGCACTCATTCGATCTATGGCTTCGATAAATGATTCATACGTAAAAAAGTCCAGTGCTGGATCTATTTCATAAGTAGCTAAATCGGTACCGTATCGATATGGGAAGAACTCATTATATTCCTCTTTTGAAATTAAAAAATCTCCTCCTGATACTGTTTCTTTAATGGTAATTTGGAAATTAAAATTCGTAGACGCTCCTTCATTATCTTCTGCTTTTGCTGGATACGCATATGTTCCGTATTCTGAAAAAGACCAGTCTGCAACATATATATCATTTCCTTCTGATGTAAGAGGTAAAGTCTCTCCGTCGACTTCTACTATAATTTGTTCAATAGTTCCATCCGGATCAATTGCTTTTACATACAATGGAATGGTAACTGGCAAAGTTTCAGCATATACTATGGCTGGGGTTAAAACGGTCACCTGTGGTGATTGATTTATGGGGGTTCCTGTACAAAGTCCTAATGCTTCCCAAGCATATGACCAAGCCCAACCTTCTTCTGGAATATAGGCACCTCCTGTAGAACACCAACCACCTACTTTACATTTATATTTATTACCTAAATACTGCACTTCGTCGCCTGTTTGATAGGTATTTCCTTCAACATAAATGGCAAGATTACAGTCATCATCTCCGGTATCTTGCTTCACTGTTATATTAACAGTATTGGATACAGTTCTACCCCCTAGATCATCGGTAGCACTAGCGTATAATTGATGCGCTCCGTTTACGGGAGAAATTGAGATCTCAAACGGAAATATGCTGTCAGACCCAATTTCTATGTCATCCATATAAAAGATAACTTCTTCGATATTGCCATCTTCATCAAATGCTTCTGCGGTAATGTTAATCTCATCTCCTGATGGATACTCAGCGCCTTCTATAGGATTTGTGATAGTAACAATAGGTAATTGATTTTCTATGTCTCCATCACAAGAACCTAGTTCCTCCCAGGCACTGGGCCACGCCCAGTCATCAGAACCTCCAGGAGTATAGACTCCGCCAATGGAACACCAACCCCCAACTTTACACTTATATTTTTTACCGAAGTTTTGTACTTCATCGCCTGTTTGATACGTAGCACCATTCTGATACAGCGGAATATCACAACTTATTCTTGATGCTTTAAACTTATCAGACCTTAAAAAATTACACTCACCTAATTCTTTCCATGCAGAAGGCCACGCCCAGTCTGCTATGCCTCCAGGAGTATAAGGTCCTCCAATAGAACACCAGCCAGCCACTAAACACTCATACTTTTTATCAAAATTTTGAACGACATCTCCAGTTTGATAGCTATTTCCATCAACATAGATTGGAATATCACAACTTCCATCTCCTCCTCCAGAGGTATTTATGATAATATCAATAGATTGTGAATTCGTAGAAGCGCCTTCATTATCAAAAGCCTTTGCTATTAACGTATATAAAATATCTCTACGAACGTTTGTCATTACATATTGATATGGAGCCACTAAATCTTCACCCAATCTTATTGATCCGTTATAAAATTCAACTTTAGAAATTGTCCCATCACTATCTGATGCTGTTGCGTTAATGGTTATTGAGGTGCCTTCTTCAAACTCTTGATTGTTAGAAGGAGAAGTTATCATACACGTAGGAGATTCATTAGGAATTCCTGATTGGTTACTAAAAATCATATGATTGATGTTTAGGTCATCACTATCCATCACCAATCGAAGTATTTGTTTTCCTTGATTAAGAGAAACCCGTGTAGATACGGTTTGCCAATTTTGCCATCCTCCAGTATTAGGAACGGTTACGATTCCGCTGATATTTTCATTATTTATTTCTAGATGAAATTGCTTTCCAGATGTAATAGCAGCTACTCTAAATGCTACTTCATAATCTCCTGTGTTGGTTACATCAACGGTATATTCTAACCATTCATTAGACTTTGTCCAGCCGATATTAAATCCTCCTTCAGAACAGGGCTCAATATCTACAGCATCGTTTCTAAAAACCCCTCCTTCATTAGCTATAGAAGCGTCGTTAAATGCTACATTTTGTCCTCCGAAATCATAATTTTCTGCTTCAACTTTACCAGGAATGCTCCAGGCTGTACCTCCATATGGAGATTGTTCACTCCCTTGATCACCACCTCCAGGGAAATTATCTGCAGGAAATTTAATCTTGTCTCTAATCCAATTTCCTGCTGGTTTGAGACTACCTGTGGTCCACGGTCCTCCAGAGCAGGTTCCAGATTTCCAAGAGGCTCCTGATCTAAAATCATCTGAAAAATTCCAACTCGTCCAACTAATTTTCTTTTGCCTCATTAAATCAATAAACTGCTGTGTCATCGCAAAATCATTGGGACCATCTCCTGTATACTCCTGACTACCAAACTCTGTTACAAAAACCGGTAACAATCCTGAAGCTCGTTCTAACATATTTAAATAAGCATCTCTATGACTTTTTGCATAAAAGTGAAAGGTATACATTACATTATCAAAACTTAGTGGATTATCAACAATATCCTGAAGAGTTCCTTCTCCAGAAACTCCAAAAGTAGACCATCCGTGCGTACCAACTAGCACAACAGCATCTGTATCTACCCTTCTAATTACAGGGATTATTTGATCTGCATAGTTCTTAATTCGATTCCAGGTAACACCTGTTCCATTTGGTTCGTTACAGATATCATAAATTATATTATTCTTATTCTTATGTTGATTTGCTATATCAGTAAAAAAGCGTTTTGCATTATCTAGATTTAGATTAGGATCTCCTGGATTTAATTGATGCCAATCTACCAAGGCATACATTCCTCGTTCTGTAGCTTCTTCTATTAATCTAGATACTTGATTTGTAAATTCTGTAGGATCCGTTTCATACCCTCCTTCTTGCACATATAAGGAGATTCTTAGAATATCGGCTTCCCAATCATATGCTAATACATCCAAAGAGGTTTCTGTCAAACAATTTCCCCAACCATACCATTGAATCCCGTGAGTACTCATACCGCGTAACTGTATTGGGTTATTATATTGATTGCATAATTGCGTTCCGCAGACTTTTAGTTGTCCGTTCTGATCTACGGGGGTTTGCTGAGCTTGTATTTTAAATCCGAAGATAGTAGTCCAAATAAAAATTTGAACCAAAATTCTATATTTTGAAATTATATATTGAATTTTCATAAGGTTATTATTTAAGAGTAGTTGTGTAAATTCCTCGATGATGCAAATGCTATCAAAAAATATTACAAATAGAAAAATTCACCTCTCGACATATAAAATTGGAGTCGAGAGGTAAATTTCAAGAAATATCGGGGACAATATTACTGTTTCATCAGTTTCATTATTCTTACCTCTTTACCCATCCAGAGTTTTAAGAAATATATTCCATTAGGAATTCCATTGGTATCCCACTGAATATTGTGATTTCCAGAAGTTAGCCTTTCGTTCTCCTTCAAAACAGCTACTTTAATACCAATTTGATTATACACAACTGCTGTGATTGGCTTGTCTTTATGTAATTTGAAGGTGATATTAACTTCAGAAGAAAAAGGATTAGGAAACGTCTTTAAACTTTCTTTTTCTAATAACTCCTGCTCTGGTGCTCTCTGTCCTAAAGCATCTAAATACGCTCGATGCGGATCAGAAAATCCAAAACCTGCAACGATATCCCAGTTAATGGACCAAGTCATCAATCCTCTAAAGTTGGGATAACCAGCTGGATTACGAAGTTGGTAACGCCCTCCAAAAGACTGTCCTTTTATTAGATAATCCAACGCTTTGTGTACTTCCGTAGGTTCTGTATATCCGCTTCCTGCTGCACTTGGACTAGCCGGTAACCCTATAGCCACCTGATCTTGTCTTAAAGCAGGGAATTGATTTCCTCCAGCCGGGAAGCCTTGTAATAGCATCTCTGCCATCGCAACGTGAAAATCAGCAGTAGCCGATGAATAACAAAGACCATCCAATCCTAACATACATCCAGTATTATAATGCTGTACGTGAATATAATCCATCTCACTACGCAATCCGTAGATCACTGGCAAATAAGCACCACTGGCTCCACCATATGCACTAAATCCTCCTTGCACATATAATGTTTCTGGAGCCATACTTAGAACAAAGTTATCAGCACCAATATTATTTCGTACTTGCTTGGTTGCATCAATTAAATTAACAATTTTCGGAGTGGTTGGACTTCTGAAATCTGTATCTCCTGCTGCTAAAGAAAGTGAACTTCCTTCTAAATCAATATCTAATCCATTAAATCCGTAGGTATTGATAATTGAAGTCATTGAGGTAATGAACTCATTCTTTTCTGTAGTATTATTTAACTCTACAGTCGCATTTGCTCCTCCTATAGAAATCAACACTTCCTGTCCTCTTGCCTGCACAGCTTTAACATCATTTATAAATTCTGAAGTGCTACCGTAAATCTCATAAGGAGTAAATGTCATATCAGATCTACTACCGAATTTTGGTTCTGCAAAAGCGATACAGATAACATCCCACTTTTCAGATACGTCTCTTAGTTTTGGTGTTGAAGAACCATTATTAAAATTATGCCAGTATCCTACTAAAATTCTGTCTGGCAGATCTCCTCCATCAGGTGGATTAATTGATCCCACTGAAACATTTACGGTAGCAGACTCTCCTACGCCATTTTGATTGTCAATTGCTTTTGCTGTTAGTGTATAACTTCCTGATGAAACATTATTCCAGCTATAGCTATATGGATTCGACGTATCTTCACCGATTTTGGTTCCATTGCTGAAGAATTCTACTTTCGTAATAGTACCATCTGTATCTAATGCATTTGCACTAATCGTTATGGTACTACCATCTGTAAATGTTTGTCCACTTGTAGGTTGAGTGATTGTTACAGTTGGAGTTTGATTTCCATCAGTACCTCCATCGTCACAAGTGCCAACTAATGTCCAAGCGTCTTGCCAATATGTACCAGTTCCCGGAGCATATGCCCAAGCAGCTCCGTTACACCATCCTGAATATGGATATGGTCTACATTTGTAGGTATTCCCTTCATTTTGTACTATACTGCCTTCGGTATATCCTCCATTTTCTACATATTGTGCTTCATCACATCCACCACTATCCGTAGTTACAGTTATATTAATTGCTAAAGAAGTAGTTGCAGCACCATCATTATCAGTTGCTCTAGCAGTAAGTGCATAGTTTCCGCTGATAGCTATCCAATCTACTGAATACGGAGCAGAAGTATCTTCGCTAATCATATTTCCATCCAGGTAAAAGGAAACTTTTGTTACAGAACCATCAGTATCCGCAGCATTTGCTGATATAGTAACACTATCGCCTGCATTGAAAGAAGCTCCGTCCGCTGGACTTGTTATGGCTACAGTAGGAGGAGTGTTACTGCCTCCCGTAACTGTAATGGCTACTGCTGTGGATGTAGTAACTGCATTGTCATTATCTGTTGCACGAGCTGTTATCGTATGATTCCCATTTGTAGCTGTCCAACTTGCAGTGTAAGGTGCAGTAGTATCCGAACTAATCAAACTTCCATCAATGTAAAAGTCAACTTTAGTCACATTACCATCAGCATCTGAAGCATCTGCTGTTATGGAAACATCAATGCCATCCGAGAATGATGCACCCGATACAGGTGAAGTGATAGCTACTTGTGGCGCTGCATTATCCGGTTCACAAGGATTCCCTGCTACTTGATTAATTGCAGCTAATAAAGAGGTGCTAGGATCTGATGTGTCATGTGATAGTTCCCACATCATAATTCCTCCTGCGCGATCTAATGCCATCTGTGTTTTAGCTTTCATCGTAGGAATTCCATTATAGTTGTTTCCTTGAAAAGAATCACTATTTGGATCTGCACCTTGTGCTAATAAAGAAGCATAGCTCTGTGCCTGAGGACGACTATAAAAAGGTACTCCTAATATCGCTTTTTCTTTTGGAAGTCCGCGTCCAAGCCAGTAATCTAATCCACCCTGAGCTTGGGCCATCGAACCGTGATCAGGTCCATCATACGCCATGATATTTAGGAAGTCTACATCATCAAAAACTCCGTTTAAAACTCCATCAGCATTCCATCCTGAAACTACTACCGCTGCAGTTAGCAACTTACCTCGACTGTGCATTGCCTGACCTAATTCTTGCATCAATAATTCAAAGTTTTGAGGTTCATTTCCTTCACGTGGATATTCCCAGTCCATATCTACGCCATCTAGATCATATTGATTGACAAAATCGACTAAGTTATTTATAAAGGCAGCTCTGGTAGTTGGATTTGCTGCTAACGTTGTGAATGCCGAATCATTCCCATCCATCCAACCTCCTACAGCAATTAATATTTTCACTCCTTGTGCATGTCCTAAACTAACGATTTGCTGCATTTTAGAAACATTCTCAAGCGGTCGTAAGCTACCATCGCTATTAGGTAATAAGAAAGAATAGTTGATATGTGTTAATTTATCATATTGGATTGCATTGGCATCACCTTGCCAAGTAGGCATATACCCAACAACTTTGAAACCACTACGATCACAACCATCATCTCCATCAGTATTTACAATGATACTAACAGCTGCTGAAGTGGTTGACTGATTATCATTATCAGTTGCTATTGCCGTAATACTGTGATTTCCTAAAGTCGCTGTCCAGTTAGTTGTATATGGTACAGATGTATCTTCTGCGATCATATTTCCATCCACATAAAATGCTACCTTGGAGACAGTTCCATCTGCATCTGAAGCATTCGCACTGATAGTAACTGTATTACCTTGGATAAAAGATTGCCCTGACGCTGGAGAGGTAATTGATACTTGTGGTGCACTTTGTCCACCTCCGCAAGGACCTATTAATTTCCATACATTTTCACGGTTGGTCACAGGATCATTATTCTGCGTCCACCATTTCGCTTCATACTCATTCCCTTGATAAGAAACTCTATCGCCTCCTACATATACCTGACCATCAACATAAGCTGGTGTAGTACAAGAATCACCTCCTGTAACAGTTATTGAAATTGATGAAGTTCCTTCACCATTATCGTTATCAATAGCTTTTACTTTAATAGTGTAGCTTCCTTCAGATATATTCGCCCAGTTATAGTTGTAAGGTACAGTGGAGTCTTCACCAAGTAGGGTGTCTCCATTATAAAATACTACGCGGTTTATAGTTCCGTCTGTGTCTGAAGCATCTGCAGCGATAGCTACTGTGGAACCAGCAGTAAAAGTTGCTCCTTCTGTAGGTGATGTGATAGCAACGGTAGGCAACTCATTCCCTCCTATACCCGTTACAGAAATATTTACCGAGGCTATAGCGCTTGCTCCATCATTATCATACGCTTTTGCTGTTATTTCGTAATTTCCTGCTGTACTATTATTCCAAGTGTATGTATAAGGCGCTGTTGTATCTTCCCCTAATAATGTAGTTCCTCTATAAAATTGAACTTTAGCTATACTACCATCAGGATCACTTGCATTTGCTGAAATTTGTACAGCGTCTCCAGCTTCGAAAGTAGCACCATCTGTAGGAGATGTTACGCTCACTACCGGAGGTTTATTTCCTATTCCACCACTGGCAAAAACTTCATTTAAGGTGTTTACTAAAGGGGACTTTACATTCGACCACCTTTTTAATTTTGTACCAAAAGACTGTGGTGCCCCTGAAAACTCAAGATCTCCAAAAACAGTCCAAATGATCGTTCCTGCTAGATTATTTGCGTTAATAAACTTAGCTTTTTCAGTTATTGATTCTTCATCATCGTAACTCAAAAAGAAGTTTCCTTTAACCATATACGGCACTTTTGCCTGATTATCCCATTTTTTGGTCCAACCACTTCCTGCACCTGTCTTTTGCTTAATGAAAAAATAATTAGGTGTTCCGTCATATACATCTTGAGGCCAATTGGTATAATCAGCAGCAGTGCTCACCGGACCATCAGGTTGTATAGTTACATTTCTTTTTACTGTAGGAGCATTTAGATCCGCTGCTCCATCTGTAATGACACCTCTACCATAAAAAGGCGCTCCAAAGTTAATTTTATTCACAGGCACTCCCATACCTTTCATTTTCGTTAACAATGTTTGCCAATTAAAATCAGGGGCTTCCGCACCGTCATATGGATATACCGGTGCATTATGACCTGCAATATTAGACCAACCTCCATTAAAATCATATGTCATCATATTAAAATAATCCATAGTATTGGATAATCTGGACCAATTGAATCCTTCCAATTTTTTATAATCTGCAGCCATCGCAGCTGTTATAAGTTTATCTGGTCCTATGGCAGCTCTGATTTCTTCCACAAGGTTTTCAAAGTTTGCATAATCTGCGTTTGTTCCTGTAAAATTCATACCAGGAAATGGTCCAGGATATTCCCAATCTAAATCAATTCCGTCAAAGCCCATATTGATTAGTTTTTTACAATCTTCAATAAAGCGAGCTCTTTTTACAGGATCAGCTGCCATTTCTGGAAAATGTTTACACATACTCCATCCACCGAGAGAAGCCATCACTTTCACACCATTATCGTGAGCAAGTTCTAACAGTCCCTTGGCTCCACTTCCTTCTTTTGGGAGCGGTAATGGTAGTATACCGCTTAGACCCCATTCGGGATGTGACCATGTGCTGCCACCTACTTCGACCACATAGCCCATTGCTTCTGCTCTCTCTTTTACAGCAGGACTTATGTAATTTACATTTTCGATTTCTCCGAATAAAATATGAAAATCCCAACTACTGTATGGGTCGCCATATAACAGATCTGCAGGTTCTTGAACTACTCCTGGTTGATATATATTTTTATTACGAAGGTCTCCACTGTGTAAAGAACCGTCAACCGCTACCCCAAAAAAGGAATAGTTTAGGATGGTATACTTCGAGTAGTCAATGTTCAATTGTGTTAATGCTCCGGCAGAGGGGACCCCTGCACTAGCTGCTTTCCAAGCATCCCAGTTAGTAATGTAACCGATCACCTGCTTTGAATGATTAGCAGTAGTGGCTGTTCCACCCGTATTTACTTGCCCCCAGTTTGTACCTGTGAGCATACAAAACATTAATAATAATGGCACTTTCCAAAGGCCAAAATGAAAAGAAAATCTTTTCAATAAAGGTTTTAATAGTTTCATGATGATTTGTGTTAAAGTTTTTGAACAATTAATGTTAAACTGATCTTAAAGTATAAAGAACTCTATAAGTCAAAAAACTAATTGGATCAATGACATCATTTTGTAGATATTGTGAAGCAAAAATCCTATGACCGTAATTTTAAGATGATCTTAAGAAAATAATCTAGATTACGACATCAAATTCCTTCTGCTCCTTGTTTAAAAAAAAAATACTTTGTGTTAGCTACGGAAAAGAAAATAGCACCGAGAAATTTCAGTGCTATTCATTATGTATATTTTGCTAAATCTATGATATTATTAGACTATCAGGTCTTTTCCAATTTTTCTCCATACTCTCAAGAGCAAAACTCCTGAAATGATGGTTCCTGTTCCCAAAACGAGCGATTCCTGTAAATTACCATAAATTATATGTCCAGTTGTAAAAAGTACTCCATACACTAAGAAACATCCTAGTAATAGTGCTAAAATTCCTGATGGGACACTCCATCGGTCTGTGCTTTTTACAATATCAATATTATCCTGTTTTGCCTTTTTAATAATATTCTTCCAACCAGGCCCTCCTGGTTGTATTTTTTTGTAAAAATTGTACAGAACACTGTTACTTTCGGATTTTGTCAATAACGTTACACTTACCCAAACAACAGTTGTTATAAATACAATACTTGGAAGCTTTGTCCAGCTTGGCATCATTGCTTCATTTCCAAAAAGCCTGTCTCCAATTGATGATGCAAAAATTAATGAAACAACTCCAGAAATAATCATTGCCGAGATCTCACTCCATGAATTGATTCGCCACCAAAACCACCTAAGAATAAATATAAGTCCTGTTCCTGCTCCAAACATTATGATAATATCAAAAAGTTGTTTTGCATTTTTAAGATATAATGCAAAAAGTGCACTTAAAACCATAAGCACTACTGTAGAAATTCTACCAACCATTACCAATTCCTTTTCTGATGCATCTTTTTTTATCTGTTGTTTATAGAAATCATTAACAATATAAGAAGATCCCCAATTAAGATGTGTAGAGATAGTACTCATATATGCTGCAATTAATGAAGCAAAAACCAATCCTAAGAGCCCACTTGGTAATTTTGTCAACATTGCAGAATATGCTAAGTCGTGCCCTAATTTATCTTCGGTTACATTTGGAAAAGCTTCTTGGATACTCGCAATATCAGGAAACACAATAAGTGAGGCCAAGGCTACCAATATCCACGGCCATGGCCGCAATGCATAGTGCATAATATTAAAGAAGAATGTGGCTCCGATGGCATGATTTTCATTTTTAGCAGCTAACATTCTTTGTGCTATATATCCTCCACCTCCAGGTTCTGCTCCAGGAAACCAAGAACTCCACCATTGTACTGCTAATGGAATAATCAGTAATGTAATGAGAGCTTCTTTATCATCAAAGTCTGGCAAAAGAGATAATTTATCAGACACATTTGGATGTGTTATTAAGCTTTGAAGTCCACCAACTTCAGGGATATTCACCAGATAGTACGCTGCTCCTATTGCACCCGCTATCGCGATAAAAAACAATAAAAAATCCGTGTAAACAACTCCTTTAAAACCTCCCAGAGCACTAAATACTACGGTGATTATCCCTGCATACACGATAGTTTCCCAAGGTTCTAAACCGAGCATGATACTACCGATCTTAATCGCAGCCAATGTAACTCCTGCCATTGCAAAAACATTAAAGATAAGACCTAAATATAAAGCTCTAAATGACCTTAAAAAAACTGCGGGCGCTCCTCCGTAACGTAATTCATAAAACTCAATATCTGTACTTACATTAGATCTTCGCCACAATTTAGCATATATAAAAACTGTTAGAAGGCCAGTAATTAAAAATGCCCACCACATCCAGTTTGAAGAAACTCCATCCTTTCTCACAATATCAGTTACGAAGTTTGGAGTATCTGTAGAGAAAGTAGTAGCTACCATAGAGAACCCTAATAACCACCAAGGCATATTTCTACCTGATAAAAAATACTCTGAAGTGCTTTTTCCTGCTTTTTTTGATACGATTATCCCTATAAAAAGTGTAGTGAGTAAAATAACTATTATAATTGAGTAATCAAGTGTGCTTAGTTTCATGTGATTATATTTGCTGTATTATGGTTATGCCTATCGTGTAAAAAATATGATTCTATCTTTGTTTTAAAAGGTTTCTTGTAAAACCTGTATGTAATTGGCATTTACCCATTGAATAAATTTCCTTTGTTTTTTAGTATTTGTTTTTTAGCGTGAATTGAATAATTACGCCCGATAGGAATTCTCTTGTCTCCGATCTCTACAAGATTCCCCTCTACAGATTTTACTTTATCAATAGCAATAGCATATGATTTATGTATTCTAATAAAATTTTCAGATGGTAATTCATCGCTTATACTGGCCAACGATTTATGGGAAATATAGGTTCCTTCTACACTACGCAACTTTATATAATCTTTTAAACTTTCTATATAGAGAATATCCTTAAGAAAAATCTTGATTAGTTTTTTGTCTACTTTCAAAAAAATATGAGGAGCTTGTTCGAAATCAGCGAAAGGTTTTCCTTTATCTAGTGTTATCAATCTCGCCATCAACTTATTAATTGATTTTAAAAATCTACTAAACGGTATCGGTTTTACTAAATAGTCAAGTACTTCTAATTCATAGCTCTCAATTGCATACTCTTTATATGCAGTAGTAATAATAATTTGTGGATAGTCTTTCAGAGTTTTTAAAAATTCCAAACCATTCATCCTTGGCATATTTATATCTAGAAACACCACATCGACACCCCCATCCTCCAACAGAGGTAATGCTTCCAAAGGATTCTTAAACACTGCTATAACTTCAATATTTTTAAATTCTTTGAGATATGTTTCAATAATACTTATTGCTAAATGTTCATCATCAATTATGATACTTTTTATGGTCATGAGGTAGGGATTTTAAGAGTAATCTTATATAGGTTATTATCATTTGATATCAGTAACATGTAATTTTCATTATATAAAAGTTGTAACCTTCTTTCTACGTTTTTAATTCCAATTCCATTCTTTGACTTTGAAGAGGCTTTTTCATCATAACTATTCTCAGATATAAAAATCAAGGTATCGTCGCGAACTTCAAAAGAAACCAACAGACTCATTTCTCCTGTATCTTTAAAACCATGTTTAAAAGCATTTTCGACAAAAGGTAAAAACAGGAGAGGAGTTATTAATACATCATCGATACATCCTTTTATATTAATTTCTGTCTTAATTTGGCTTCCATATCTTATGTTTTCCAACTCTATATAATTATCAATATATTGTATCTCTTGAATCAATGAAACCTTTCTTTTACTAGCATCATATATGATATATTGCATAAATTCTGATAGTTTAACAACTACCTCAGATGCTTTCGAAGACTTTTGAATAGTTAACGCATATAAATTGTTTAACGTATTAAAAAAAAAGTGTGGTTGAATTTGAGCTTTGAGATATTGTAATTCGGTTTTATACTGTAATGCCGTTAATTGTTTTGTTTTATTTCTTTCCATAATAAAATCTATACTAATTTTTATAGAAAAGGTCAAAGCAAGAACGTAGAGTTCGCCTAGTACTACCGCTATGATATGATTAAGCCCAAAAGGTTCATTCTCACCTTGAGCTTCTGGCCATATATTTTCCGTAATTAACCAATAATTCAAAGTAGATCTTACCACATAATGGATCCCCAAACTAAAAAGCAAAAAAGTAACGTAAGTTGTATACTTTTTCTTTAATAAATAATTAGGAATGAGATAATATATGTTGAAATAAACAATTACTAAATGCAATGGAAACTCAACTAAGTTAGATCTAAATGAATACCAATAATCATTAAAATAACTTCCCCATCTGATCACATTAAAAAGAAAGTACGTTATCCAAAAATAGACATGGTACTTTGTTTCAATTGATCTTCCTACCACATCTTTGTGGATTGCGTTTTCTTCAATTTTTGACACAGAATTATGTTAATTTTATTAAAAAACTGTGAAAAAGTATTATTAAATATGATAAAAAGCAAAAAAAAATTCAATCACTAAAAATATCAATAACGGTTATCTACGGTTACATGTCGTTCATTATCAAAATGCTGCTGTTTGGATAAAAAAAAAAAAAGAAAACCTTCTATCTATTAATTTAGAACAACACAAATAATCAATAAAAGGAAAACATGAGGCAAAAAAAATTAACTTTCATTTCATTTTTATTTTTAATAATAGGAGTTGCCGCTCAGGACAAAAGTATATCAGGAAAAGTTTCAGATA
Source organism: Aquimarina sp. 433 (assembly GCF_054054605.1). Lineage (NCBI taxonomy): Bacteria > Pseudomonadati > Bacteroidota > Flavobacteriia > Flavobacteriales > Flavobacteriaceae > Aquimarina > Aquimarina sp. 433. The sequence goes on along the minus strand of NZ_JBSWZK010000014.1, from coordinate 40,851 downwards.
TGGTTAACGATACTCCATTACCAGGAGTAAATGTAATTGTTAAAGGAACTTCTAATGGAGTACAGACCGATTTTGATGGTTTGTATACTATTAATGCTTCTGTAGGTGACGTATTAGTTTTCTCATATATCGGATTTAAAACGATAGAAAAGTTAGTTGATTCATCCGGTTCTATTAATATCCGCTTGGAACAGGACACAGAACAACTAGAAGATGTGGTAATCACTGCATTTGGTATTAGGGAAGAATCAAAAAAACTAGGATATTCCGTACAGCAAATTAAATCTGAATCCATTGTACAAACAGCAGATCCTAATGTAGGATCCGCTATTCGAGGAAAATTAGCTGGTGTTAATATTAATTCAAACTCAGGAGGAGTTGGATCCTCCATATCTATTAATGTTAGAGGAATCAGTTCATTAGGCACTAATAATCAACCTCTAATTGTATTAGACGGTGTTATTATTGATGATAATCAGGGCGGTCAAGGAGATTTTGCTTCAGGGCTCGATTATGGTAATACACTTTCTAATTTAAATCCTAATGATATTGAAAACATCTCCTTATTAAAAGGTGGAAACGCTACAGCACTTTACGGTTTTAGAGGAATAAATGGTGTTTTAGTCATAACCACAAAAAAAGGACGTTCTGATAAACCTACTGTAGAAATAAATTCTGCTGTAACAGCCAGTTCTATATTGGTATCTCCAAAATTCCAAAATGAATATGGACAAGGTGTATTCGATACCTCTACAAATCAATTGGTATATGACATTACCAATGGTAGTAGTTTTGGTCCGAGATTGGATGGGTCATTACAAGAACGTTTCGATGGTATTGGAACAGCGCCTTATGCGGCAAATGATAATGAATTCAAAGATTTTTTTAGAACAGGTTTCTCTTTTTTAAACTCAGTTTCGGTTTCACAGGGTACGGAAAAATTTGACTATAGGTTTAGTTATTCCAGGTTAGATGATGAGTCGATCGTTCCCGGAAGTAACCTGAAACGTCAAAACTTTAGTATTAAAGCAGGAGCTTCTATTACCAACTGGTTGAAAATCGTGGGAAAAGTTGACTATATCCACCAAGATGCACAAAACCGACCTGAACTTACTGGAGGACAAACAAATATTACACGTGCACTTTCTCTAAGACCCAGAAATATTTCTAATGCTTTGCTAAGAGATAATTTTTTAGAACCAGATGGCACACCCAATAACTGGGCTGGAGCTTTCATCACAAATCCTTTTTACACATCAAATACGCTTCTGAATGAGGATGAGGTTGATCGATATATAGGGCTACTAGAATTAAACATAGATATTTTACCCGGATTAAAGGGTATTATGAGACTTTCTCAGGATCACATTACAACTAATCAGCAGATATTCAATCCTTTCGGAGCTTTTGACATCGCAGGTAATGGCCGTTTTTCTGATACCAATTCCACTGCAAGAACCAATAATTATGATTTGATTTTTAAGTATAATACAGATTTAAGCAATAATTTCAATTTAGGGGCCACCTTAGGTTTTAGTCATTCTGATGTTTCTTTTAAATCACTACAAGCTATTGGAGAAACTTTTTTACTACCCAATTTTTTCTCACTGAATAATTTTGAAAGTATTAGTGTAGTTCCAGGCAATGCTAAAAATTCATCAAATTCTGTCTTCGGTTCTATGACTTTAGGATTTAATAATTATTTATTTGCGGAATTTACAGCTAGAAATGACTGGAGTTCCACATTGCCGATAAATGATGCTTCGTTTTTTTATCCATCAGTGGGTCTAAGTTTTGTGGTAACCGATGCTTTTCCATCATTACAAGATAGTGGGGTATTATCAAATTTAAAATTAAGAGGAAGTTTTGCACAAACGGGAAATGCTACCAGCGCTTTTTCTTTGGTAAATACGTATAACGTATCTTCAAATCTCTTTAATGGACAACGTTTTTTCTTTTTCGGAAATGCAGAAGAAGGTGCAGGTTCTGGTCCAGAACTTAATAATCCTAATTTAGTTCCAGAAATATCAAATGCACTTGAGTTTGGTCTAGACGCCCGTTTTATGGACAATAGAATTGGACTTTCTGCTACCTATTATACCATCAGAACTGAAGATCAAATATTAAGATTGACGCTTCCTCCTGCAAGTGGCGCTGCAAATCAAATTATCAATGCAGGTTTAGTAACAAATAAAGGACTCGAACTCTCTCTGGATGCTGATATTATAAAGACCGAAGATTTTAGCTGGTCCACTACCGTAAATGTGACTACAAACGAAAATAAAGTAGAAGAATTAGCACAAGGAGTAGACAGAAACATATTGATACGACAATTTAATGATATTGTACAGGTAGCTGCAGAAGTAGGCTCCAGTGCTCAGGGATTATTCGGCACTACCTTTACCAGAGATGATAACGGAAATATAGTATATGATACGAATGGATTACCAGTAGTGAATACTGAAATATCTCAAATTGGAGACGTGGCTCCGGATGCTTTTGTAAACTGGGGAAACTCTTTCACCTATAAACAATTCTCTTTAGGTTTCTTATTTGATGCAAGATTTGGTGGCGATGTATTCTCGCTTTCCGAAATACAAAGACATACACAAGGCACCGCAGTCGAGACATTACAAGGTAGAGAATTTTTTACTGGAGGACAAGGAATAGTAGTTCCTGAAAACGCAACTGTAGACGGTACTTTAGATCCGGAGGTTGCACAAAGAGGGGTAAATCCTCAAATATATTGGGGTAGAGTTGGTCAGATCGGAGAAAATTGGGTGTACGATGGGAGCTTTATCAAATTCAGAGAACTAACCTTTGGATATAATTTCCCAGAAAAAAGTATTAAAGGATTGCATCTTTCTAATCTATCCATAAGCTATGTAGGAAGAAACTTAGCCATACTGCATAGCCATACTGATAATTTTGATCCGGAAACAGGGTTTAATACAAGTTTTGGAGGTGTTGAATTTTTTGGAATTCCCTCTGCAAGTAGCCACGGACTTAGAGTAAACGTTACTTTTTAAAAAATGAATAATGATATTAATAAACAAAGAATTATGAAAACTCCAAAACACACGATAAGACTATTTGTTGGTTTTCTTATACTAATTATTACCACAATTTCTTGTACAGAAGATTTCGAAGAAATAAATACAAATCCTATAAATCCTGAGACTGCAACCGTAGAAGGGATCATGGCTGGAGTACAGTATTTTGAATTTGCAGAACCTCGTTTCCTGACATGGAGAGGTAATCTAATTTATACAAGTCAATTCGCACATCAGTTTAGTTATAATGCTGAAGGTTCTTGGTTTGCGGGCGATGCTTATCAAAATAATCAGGGTTGGACGAATGCTATATTTGATGCTTCTTATCAAAAAGTCTCTTTAAACATTAGAAACTTGCTGGGTACCTACAATGATTTAGGAGATAAAAATGGTGCGGCTGTTACCAAAATTATGATGTCATGGTTTTATCAAAAAATGACAGACATTTATGGGGATATTCCTTACAGTAAAGTTGTTGGAGATGAATTAATTTTAGAGAATCCCCAACCAGCTTATGATTCTCAGAAAGATATTTATACTGGATTATTAAATGACCTAAAAACACAAATGGATGAGATTGGTGCATCATCAGAAATAATTGCTGGTGCAGAGGGAGATTTTATCTATAATGGTGATCCTCAAAAATGGAAAACTTTTGCTAATACTTTACGATTACGCATCGCGATACGATCCAGAGATGCTTTTATGCGAGATGGTGACCAATCTTTTATAGATACAGTGATTAATGAATGTCTAAGTAATCCATTACTAGACAGTTCTAATGAAGCTTTATTAAAGAAATCCGAATCTGCATTGATATTATCATTCCTCGATGGAAGTTTTGAAGATGTATATTGGGGATTTGGTGGATTGGGATCTAAGTGGGTATTCTCCGATCGTTATATGAATTTATTAAATAATAACAACGACCCTAGAGTCTTTCAAGTGGCTGACCCATCTCCGAATAATACTTTTGAGGGCACTGCAATTTCCATGAGAGGAATTATCCCAAGAAATAATCTTGCAATCCCATCTGAAAAAATCATAGGAACTTCAACAACCGATATTACTAATGTAGTGCCTACTCAAATACTCACCGCAGCTGAGTCGTACTTTTTACAGGCAGAAGCAGCCCTTCTGGGATATACAGGAAATCCGCAAGCCTTATATGAAGAAGGTATAAGAGCTAGCATGAAATTTTGGGGAGTCGATTCTGGCGACATCGAAACTTTTATTATGAACGAACCTATTGCGACTTTATCGGGATCTAATGAAGAACAACTAGAAGCTGTCTGGAACCAGCGATGGTTAGCATTATTAATGAATGGATATGAGGCTTGGTCTCTGGTTAGAAGGACAGAATTGATTCCTCCCTTAACGGATGATTCGATGTTTTTTGTTTCTGAACCCAACAATGGAAGAATCCCTAGAAGACTGCAATACTCTACTACCGAATTGGTTGCAAACGAAGAAAACGTAAAAGAAGCCATAGAAAGACAAGGACCAGATACAATGACCACCCCCATCTGGTGGGATATTGAATAATTATCATAGAAACTCTTATTAACCCTCCATAAATAAATATGGTACCATTAAAGACTAAAAATGATTAAAGAAATTAAATTCAGACAAGTCGGCAAATTTGAAGATACGAAGTTTGAAAAAATCCATAATGAAATATTTCAGGATTCTTCATATGCTTCTAAATTGGCAGCTTTAGAAATTTCAGACTTAATAAAACAAAAACAAAAGGAAGGTAAACCCTGTGTTTTAGGTTTAGCTACTGGATCCTCTCCTATAAAAGTATATGAAGAACTCGTTACATTGCATCGACTGGGAGAACTCAGTTTTAATAATGTAATTACTTTTAATCTGGATGAGTACTACCCAATGGATACAGACAACCAGCAAAGTTATTATCACTTTATGCATCAACATTTGTTTGATCACGTTGATATAAATCCCGAAAACATTAATATACCTTCTGGAAATATTAATGTAGAAGAAATCGATCAATACTGTATCGATTATGAGATGAAAATCAAAAAACTTGGTGGACTGGATTTTCAACTACTTGGTATTGGCAGAACTGGGCATATTGGTTTTAATGAACCAGGATCACATCGTAATTCTGGAACCAGAATTATAACATTGGATCATATTACAAGAAGAGATGCCGCTTCAGACTTTAATGGTTTAGAAAATGTTCCCAAAAGAGCAATTACCATGGGAATTAGCACAATCATGAAAGCTAAGCGTATTCTTTTACTTGCCTGGGGACATAAAAAAGCATCTGTTGTTAAAAAAACGATCGAAGGTGAAGTAACATCCCAGATTCCTGCTTCCTTCCTTCAGGAACACAAAAACATAACCATAATTCTAGATAATGAAGCTGCCGAGGATCTTACCAGAATAAAAACACCATGGTTGGTAGATCAATGTATCTGGACGCCTAAGCTTAAGCTAAAGGCAGTCACCTGGCTAAGCCAGGAGGTACAGAAACCATTGTTAAAACTAACAGATAAAGATTATAATGACCATGGTATGTCTAGCCTACTCACATTAGAAGGGTCCGCATACGAACTTAATATCAAAATGTTCAATCATTTACAAAATACCATCACTGGCTGGCCTGGTGGAAAACCAAATGCTGATGACACCAAACGTCCAGAGAGAGCCAACCCAGCTAAAAAAAGAGTCCTGATCTTTAGTCCGCATCCTGACGATGATGTAATTTCTATGGGAGGTACATTTTCCAGACTTATTGATCAAGGGCATGATGTACATGTAGCTTATCAAACCTCTGGAAATATCGCTGTAACAGATCAGGAAGCTTTAAAATTTGGTGAGGTAGCACGATGTCTGTCTGAAAATGATCCAATTTTCAAAAAAATAATAGACGCAATAAAACATAAAAACAATAGAGATATTGATACCGCAGAAGTTAGATTAACCAAAGGTCTTATTCGAAGAATGGAATCTTACGGAGCGACTCGTTATTTAGGGCTTCCCGATCATAAAGTACATTTCCTCAATCTTCCTTTTTATGAAACTGGAAAAGTAAAGAAAAACCCAATCGACAATGTCGATATCAATATCATAAAAGATATTATAACGGGTATAAAACCACATCAGATTTATGCTGCAGGAGACCTGGCAGATCCGCACGGAACACATAAACTTTGTCTTGATGCCATTTTAGAAACCGTATCCATTCTGAAGGAGGAAGAATTTATGAATGACTGTTGGCTGTGGTTATATCGAGGAGCTTGGCACGAATGGGATATCCATGATATCGAAATGGCTGTACCTCTAAGTCCGGATGAAGTAAATAGAAAGACAAATGCCATTCTTTTTCACCAATCACAAAAGGATAAAGTAATGTTTCAAGGAGAAGATTCTAGAGAATTTTGGTTAAGAGCGGAAGAAAGAAACAAAAATACTGCAGAATTATATGATAAACTTGGGTTAGCTGATTATGAAGCTATTGAAGCTTTTAAAAGGCATTATTTTTAGTGCATATAACCACATCATTTTTTATGAATCTAAAAGGTGCATGATGAAAAATATAACAAGACTAACCATTGATTTAGATGTAGATCACTTTATAGAGAAAACCAAGGCAAAAGTTTTGGATCAAAACGAAATTCAGATTTAGAAATAAGCTATAAATCATTTACATCTCAATTATCAAGCAAACTATAAAATTATAAAGTATGATACTAATTGCTGATAGTGGTTCTACAAAATGTGATTGGACTTTAATTGATCAACTGGGGAATCATATATCCTCACAAACAACCATTGGAATCAATCCATTAAACATGTCACAAAGTAAAATTGAAAATATAATATTCGAAATTTCTGAGGTATTCGAAAAGAGAAATCAAATAGATAAAATACACTTTTACGGAGCTGGTTGTGGCACTGATACATCTAATCAAAAAATTAAAGCATCCTTCTATTCCATTTTTAAAAACTTAAAACTACTAAAAATTGAAGAGGATATGATTGCTGCTGTTCACGCTACAACAAAAACACCCGCAGTCATCGCTATTCTTGGAACAGGATCTAATTGCTGCTACTTTGATGGAAAGAAAGTAATACAGCATACGCCTTCTTTAGGATATCTATTAGCCGATGAAGCCAGCGGTAATTATTTTGGGAAAGAATTACTAAAAAGTTTCTATTTCCGGAATATGCCTTCCAGCCTTGCTATAGGTTTTAAGAGCAAATTTGGCGCTGATCTAGAGCAACTCTTGTATAATTTATATGAGCTAAAACGACCTAATGCTTATTTGGCGTCATATGCGATCTTTTTATTCGAGCATCGAGGTCATCCTTTTATCGAAAGAATTTTACACAAAGGAATCAAGGTATTCCTAGACAATTATATAATGCTTTATGCAAAAGAGCTACAAAATTATCCCTTACATTTTGTTGGTTCCATAGCATACTCTACCCAAGACATCATCAATAAAATGATATCGGAAAGGGGTTTTTCGGTCAAAAGCTTTGTCAAAAAACCTATTAAAAATCTAATTAACCATATTGTTTCTAATGAGTATCCTTTGCAAAAAACATCTTAACATATGAATAGATCCATTCTATATATACTATCCATTTTTGTTTTATTCATCTCTTGTTACAAAAAAAATGAACAAAACATCGCCGTTAATACAAGCCCCAGAATTACTCCAATGCCATTGTCATTATTGGAAAAACAAGGAGGTTTTACAATCGACAAAGAGACCTCATTCTTTTCAAAAGAAGAAGAAGCAAAGAAAATTGCCACTTTTTTCATAGAAATGATTCAGGAAAAAACCGGATTACTTCTTAATACATCCGAAGAAAAAAAAGAAAACTCCATCCATTTAGTGATAGATTCTTCTTTATCCATAAACGAAGAAGGCTATTTGCTAAAAACCTTTGAAGATCACATCATAATAACTGCAAAAACCGCTAAGGGGTTATTTTATGGGACACAATCTTTATTACAATTACTACCGTCTGTATCAAGAGAAGATTATACATCAGACATCGAAATTATCATTCCATCGGTAGATATTAAGGATGAACCAGCTTTTAAATGGAGGGGTGTTTTATTAGACGTATCCAGGCATTTTTTTACAGTAGAATTTATTAAGAAGCAGTTAGACTTCTTAGCAACCCTAAAAATCAACAAATTCCACTGGCATTTAACAGATGATCAAGGTTGGCGTATAGAAATAAAACAATATCCAAAACTAACTGAAATTGGTGCTAAAAGAGGAGATAATAATAATACTATCTATCACGGATTTTACACACAGGAAGACATAAAAGAAGTTGTAGCGTATGCTCAAGAGCGATTTATAGATGTCATTCCTGAATTTGACATGCCTGGCCATGCCAGAGCAATTCTTGCTGCATATCCAGAATTGGCGTGCGAGAAAAAATCTTTTGAAATAAGAGAAATTTGGGGTGTGGATTACAACATCTTATGTGCAGGAAAAGAAAATGTATATGTCTTCATAGAAAATGTCATAGCAGAAATGGCAACATTATTTCCTTATCAGTACTTTCACGTAGGAGGTGATGAAGTTCCCAAACGCAACTGGAAAGAATCAGAATTATGTCAAAAGTTGATGAAAAAAGAAGGGTTAAAAGACGAAGAAGAACTACAGAGTTACTTTATGGAACGTGTAGAAAAGATATTGCACAAACATCATAAAGTAATGATTGGTTGGGATGAAATACTTGAAGGAGGAATTACTGAGACTACTAACATTATGTCATGGCAAGGCGAAAAAGGAGGAATAAAGGCGGCAAATCAAGGTCATGATGTAATAATGACTCCATTGGATTATGTATATCTTAATTTTTATCAAGGTAGTAAACAAGTTGAACCCATGGCTTTTGGGGGGCATACACCATTACAAAAAACATACTTGTACAATCCAATTCCGGATGCTATAAAAGAAGATAAAAGGCATCATATTTTAGGATTACAAGGAAATTTGTGGGCCGAGCAAACGGATAACGATAATATTGCAGAATATCAACTATATCCTAGATTAATAGCGATTGCAGAAATTGGATGGACAGTTCGTAAAAACAAAAACTTCAATAATTTCTTGAACCGATTAAATAGTCTTTACCCAATACTAGATGATCATGAAATAAATTACCATATACCATTACCAGAAGGACCTTCATCCGATCACGTAGTATTTATAGATAGTGTGACTTTGCCATTTAGCACTACCCATCCTGTGAAAATGGTATACACCACAGATGGATCAAACCCAACGTACAACAGCGAAGAATATACTTCTCCTCTTACTTTTCATAAAAGTACAACATTAAAAATCGCTTCTATATTACCGCATGGCAAAATTAGTAAAACAAGAACTATAGATATTGTCAAGCAATCGTATCTCCCATCTATTTCAGAATCCGTAGATCTATCACCGGGATTAAAGATAAAAACGATCAAGGGACATTTCTTGAACATAAATGAAATCAAAAAAGAGATCCCTTCAGAAGTATCAGTTGTTAAAAATATTAGAGAAGCGAATAATACTTTCGATTGGGGACATGAAGTAAATAAAGAAAATTTTAAAGCTGTATTTTTAGAAGGATATATTGATATCCCGGAAGACGGGATATACTATTTCTCCAGTACGCAAGATCAAATATGGATTGGTAATCAATTAGTTATTGATTACCAAAAAATAATAAAAAAACATCCTGAAGAAAGCTCTATTGCACTTAAAAAAGGAAAACATAAGCTCAAAATTGTATATCTGAATAATATTGTAAAAGGCTGGGCATCTGATTGGAATACAGTGGAATTAAAATATAGAAAAGAATTTGATAAAGAATATAAAACAGTAAATGAACATATGATTTTCTACTCTACTAGTATATAGAACTAAAGAAGCCTTATCATTATATCAAAGATTCTAATATATCCTGATAGTCACGGAAAAGTTGCCGTGTAGGAAAGGGTATTGATGTCATTCAAAACAAAAAAGTAAACACTTTACAATAAAAAATCTTAACATCATTATTACTTTGATAAACTCGCATTATTAAGGCATTAGTTTAATCAGATAAGACTTAGAAGTAATTGAAAAAAACAAAATAAACTTATAAAAACAAAAAAGAGCGTCTCCACGCTCTTTTTCTTCACACAAATCATCTTAATTTAGGGGCTTATTCTAAAATTAAAACTCACTTTTTTAAAATGCTTTCATCTTGGGGGGAATGAAAGCGCTAACTCATTAACTCTGGTGTAAAGATACGATCATTTTTTAATTCTCCAAACAAAATCGTGTATTTTGTCTAAAAAATATGCTTTTTAACATATTTATAATCAAATATTATTATGTTTTGTAGGTTTTTTCTTTCTTTTATTTATTTTTACTAGTAAAAAAATCCCTAGCTATATAAATAACTAGGGATGAAACTATTATATTTTGTACGTATCAATACTTCAATAACTCATATATTTTATTTTTTACTTTTTCTGTTGAAGGAATCATGGTCTGTTCTAATGTACTATTTAACGGAATCGCTGGCATATTTTCGGCCCCAATAGTCATCACAGGAGCGTCTAAGGATCTAAAACACTCTTCCTGTATTTTTCCAGCTAGTGCTCTGGCAAATGAATTATTTGAAGGCTCTTCTGTAACCACTAAACACTTTTTAGTTTTTCTTACAGATTCCATGATAGTTTCTTCATCTAAAGGATGCAATGTTCTCAAATCAATAATCTCTACAACATCTGTTATTTCTCTAGAAGCATTCAACGCCCAATGCACTCCCATACCATAGGTAACTATCGTTATGGTTTCTTTCTCATCTTGTGGCCAGATGCGTTGTACTACATTTGCCTTACCGAATGGTAAGACATAGTCTTCTGCTGGTTCTATAGTTCTTGCAGCATCAGTACCTTTTACTTTGGACCAATACAATCCTTTATGTTCAAAAATCACTACGGGATTAGGATCATAATACGCTGCTTTCATTAGTCCTTTAAGATCTGCTCCGTTACTAGGATACGCAATCTTTAATCCTCTAATATTTGTTACTACGGATTCTACCGAAGATGAATGATAAGGTCCTCCACTTCCATACGCCCCTATAGGAACTCTCAATATCATAGATACCGGCCATTTACCATTAGACAAATAGCAAGAGCGACTCACTTCTGTAAATAACTGGTTTAATCCTGGCCAAATATAATCTGCGAATTGAACCTCTACTATTGGTTTTAAACCAACTGCAGACATTCCAACTGTAGATCCTACAATAAATGCCTCTTGAATAGGTGTATTAAATACACGTTCATCTCCAAATTTCTGAGCTAGGGTAGCTGCCTCTCTAAAAACACCTCCTAATCTTCCTCCTACATCTTGCCCATACAACAAACACTCTTTGTGTTTCTTCATTAATTCTTCTACTGCGAATAAAGCACAGTCTACCATCACCACCTCATCCTTATCATCAGGTGCGCGTTCCCCAGATTCTTCAAGAATTGGTGTTGGTGCAAAATCATGAGTAAACAAATCCTCAGGAGTTGGATCTTCAGCTTTCATAGCTTCTTCCAAATCCTTTTTTACATTTGTCTGCGCTTCTGCTTCAATTTTTTGAACTTCTTCTTCTGTAAATCCATTTTCTAATAGTTGATTCCTAAGTACTGGATATGGATCTCTAGATCGAGCTTCTTCCAAATCATCACGATACCACTCCATCCGTACACCAGAAGTATGATGGTTTAATAACGGAACCTTGGCATGTACCAACATAGGTCTTCTCTCTTCGCGAATTGTTTTAATCACCTCCTGAACAGCCAAGTAGCTTTCCATAAAATTAGCTCCATCAATAGTAATGGCTTCTAATCCATGAAAACCTGCCGCATATTCATAAGCACTTTGTGCTCTGGTTTCTTCTTCATTTGCAGAAATATCCCATCCGTTATCTTGTACCAAATATAATATTGGTAATTGTTTTAATGCTGCCATCTGGAACGCCTCTGCAATTTCTCCCTCAGTAACCGAAGCATCTCCCAACGAACACAACACTAGTGGTGCAGCCATAAGCTGTTCAGACATCTCACTGTTGCTGGAATCGTTATGGGGAATATCTACTAACTCTTTATACTGCATTCCTAATGCCACACCAGTAGCCGGAATTGCTTGCATTCCCGTTGCAGAAGATTGATGCGGAATTTTAGGTTTATCAGCATCCTTTAAACTTGGATGCGAATAATAGGTACGACCACCAGAAAAAGGATCCTCTTTTTTTGCTAATAATTGCAACATCAGATCATACGGACGCATTCCTATACCCAATAACATAGCATCATCTCTATAATAAGGAAATGCATAATCTTGTGGCAGCAACTGCATTGCTGCAGCTATTTGAATAGCTTCATGCCCACGAGACGTGGCATGTACATACTTTGATACTACTTTGAAATTATCTTCATATAACTCAGCCATAGACTTGGCGGTGCATAATAAAGAAAATGCTTTTTGTAAAACTTCCTTTGCTACCGTTGTTGATACTATCATATCATCTAGATTTTTGATGTAGGATTTACGAGATACGATTACTTTTTAAGCCTTTCCATCGTAAATCTGAAATCATAATTCGTAAATTAACTTACCTTTTCTTCTATCTGTACAGGAATAATCCAACCATGATTATCCGCTTGCTTTTGGGTTTTGATCTCATCCATGGTCTTTTTCATATCCTGACTTACTGGATTTTCGGATGGTAATGTAATCACCTCATCATTATACCCTATTGCTTCAACCATAGCGATAGCAACAGCCGTTCCAGTACCAAAAGCTTCTTCTAATTTTCCTTGCTTTGAATATTCAATAACCTCATCGATTGTAATTGGTCTTTCTATGACCTCAAATCCTTTATCTTTTAATAACGTAATCACACTATCTCTAGTAATTCCCTTTAGGATAGATCCATCTGTACTAGGAGTAATAAACTTACCTTCTACTTTAAAGAAGATATTCATGGTTCCTACCTCTTGTACATATTTATGTTCATTGGCATCTAGCCACAATACCTGATCATATCCTTTGGCTTTTGCTTTCTCAGTAGGCAGAATAGCTGCTGCATAATTACCCGCAGCTTTTGCTTCTCCTGTACCTCCATCGGCAGCTCTGATATATTCAGTTTCTGCATACAACCTAATTTTTTTGGTAAAAAATGGTCCTGCAGGAGAGCAAATCACAATGAACTTATAACTTGTCGCTGCTCGCATTCCGATAAAAGGTTCATCTGCATACATAAATGGTCTTAGATATAGTGCGCTACCTTCCATTGGTGGAATCCAAGAATGCTCGACTCCCACAATTTTTGCTACGGCTTCTACAAATAAAGATTCTGGAACGGTAGGCATTCCCATTCTTCTTGCACTATGATTAAAACGTTTTGCATTTTCTTCGGGTCTGAATAGCAATGGCGTATTATCATTTCCTACTGTTGCCTTCATTCCTTCAAAAATAGCTTGGCCATAATGCAGTGCCATGGCTGCTGGATGCGTAGAAATTAATTTTAAAGGTTCTATTCTTGGATTGTTCCAGCTTCCATTTTCATATTCACATATAAACATGTGATCCGTAAAAACTGTTCCTAAAGGAATATTATCAAAATCTACTTCTTTTAATCTTGAATCTGAAGTTCTTGTAATTTTGATTTGTTGTTCCATAATTATATTTTTTTTGGCGCATCCCTTCTTTAGTCGGGTCGGGCTATTCACTATATCTTTTTTACTTGTTCTCGATACATCCTTAATAAGAAGGATACTCGAACTGACGCAAAAAAAGGATGCCGTTACTATCCCTTGCGCATATTATATTTCTCGATTACTATCAAAAGCTTCTAACTCATCTCCTACTTTTCTTAAGAAGGATCCTCCCAAGAAACCGTCTACTACCCTATGATCAAATGATAAGGATAAATACATCATACTTCTTATTGCTATTTCATCTCCTTTATCTGTAGTAATAACTTCTGGACGTTTTTTGATAATTCCTAAAGCCAGAATAGCAACTTCCGGTTGATTAATAATAGGTGTACCCATTAAACTACCGAATGTTCCTACATTAGAAATGGTGAATGTACTACCTTGAATCTCTTCTGGTTTCAAACTATTAGTTCTGGCATTATTGGCAAGGTGATTTACTTGTTTTGCCAATCCTAATAGATTTTTTTCATCCGCTTGTTTTACCACAGGCACAATCAAATTACCACTAGGCAGTGCTGTTGCCATTCCTATATTAATATCTTTATGCACAACGATTTTGTTTTCATCAACAGACACATTGATCATAGGATATTCTTGAATGGCTTTTGCCACTGCTTCAACAAAAATTGGTGTAAAGGTTAGTTTCTCTCCATACTTTTCCTGAAACTTTACTTTATGATTATTTCTCCATTCAACCAAGTTGGTCACATCAACTTCTATATAACTGGTTACGTGAGGAGAGGTATGTTTTGAGTATACCATATGATCAGCGATCATCTTACGCATCCGATCCATCTCAACAATTCGATCCTTTCCTTCAACAAAAGAAATTGGCGGTGCTTTATAGGTTGATTTTGAAACCTGAGGTTGTTGAGGTCTACTAGGCAATGGATATTTTCTGTTTTTCAAATACCCAATAATATCACTCTTACGGATACGTCCTCCTTCTCCTGTTCCAGCTATATTTTGAACTTCTTCTATGCTTAAATTCTCCTTTTTAGCTATACTAATGACTAAAGGCGAAAGAAAACCATCATTCTCAGAAGAACCTATTGCTTTAAATTGCCCTCTCTGTCCACTTGAAGTGGACATCTCTCCCAAAGGGAGAGAAGCTGAACTTGATTCCTTTTCTTGAACTCTTTCTATAGAGCTTTCTTCTTTTTTGGTTTCTTTTTGTGCTACTTCACCATCTGCATCTATAATAGCAATAACGCTTCCTATTGTTACTACTTCATTCGGTTCAAAAAGAATTTTAGAAATAACACCGTTACATGGAGCAGGCACTTCAGAATCTACTTTATCTGTAGCTACTTCTAGAATAGTTTCATCTTCTTCCACAGGATCCCCAACCTTTTTTAACCAATTTAAAATGGTTGCTTCGGAAATACTTTCACCCATTTTGGGCATTTTTAATTCTATCGTCGACATTTGGTTAACTAATGTTTGTTAGTTTTAAATCTAAAATTAAAATTTCTTATGTTACTGTACTATTTTGTAACACTTCCGAGATATTATCCCATAGTGCTATTCGGTTTGCTAGAGCCATTTTACTATATAACAATGCCTCTTCCCAATGCTCTTTAATTTCGCAAAGAGACGCTATCATTTCTAAACTAAGTGGTCCATGTTCGTCACCATCCAATTCTATGTGCCTTTCTAAATAGTACACCAATTTTTCTAGAGTAACGTCGGAATTGTTTTGAATTCCTTTTACTATTTCGATAAACATATCAGGAATGAGATCTTCTCTACCGAACGTAAATACAGCGGCTATAATATGAGGTTTACCGGTTGCGATAACCTCGAATGTAAACTTCATAAACATTTTTACTTGTTCAGAAATAGGTAAGCTATCTATTGCATTTTGGACATTTTCTCCTGCAGCGATATTCTTAACCAAAGCACTTACCTGATCAGTATTTGCTCCCACTTCTTCCATTGCATCCAGATACATTTCAAAATGGCTAACTGATTTACCCGATCGATCAATATCACTTTCTTCTCCTAATACAATTTCATTAATAAATCTTCTCACTTTTGGATTACTAGAGGGTATCCAAGGAAGATCAACCGTTGTCAAATGTATTTGCAAACTTTTTAGCAATGACATAAAATCCCAAACTGCAAAAACATGACTTTCCATAAAAACTCTTACATCCTGTACTTCCTTCATTTGATTATACAAAGGATGTTTTGCAAGCTGTAATCGCAATGGTTCTAATTCTTGTATCAGTTGATCTATATTCATCTTTTTTCTTTAAATTCTTCTAGTGTTTTATAAAAAGCTTCTTGAGTTGGTCTATCCTTAGGAATTTTTCTTAAGGGCTCTACTTCTTGTAACGACTCAAAACAATCTGTCGGTAACTGCTGATATAATTGGGTTCCTTTGGTTTTCCAATGAATCATTTCATCAGTAACCTCTTTAATAACTTTTGCCGGATTACCAACAATAAGACTTCTTTTGGGAACAATTGTTTTTGCTTTTACAAACGACATCGCTCCGACGATACACTCATCTCCAATTTCTGCATCATCCATAATTACTGTATTCATACCTATAAGGCAATTACGTCCTAAATTAGCTCCATGAATTACCGCTCCATGGCCTACATGTGCACTTTCTTTAAGCACAATAGATTTACCTGGAAACATATGTACGGTACAATTTTCTTGTACATTTACTCCATCTTCTAAAACGATTTCTCCCCAATCACCACGAATGGCTGCTCCAGGACCGATATAACAGTTTTTACCAATAATCACATTACCGGTTACCGCTGCCAGCGGATGCACAAAACTACTTGGGTGTACAACAGGTATGTATCCTTTGAAGCTATAAATCATATTTATTTTTGTCAGTCTGAGCCTGTGGAAGACTCTTTTCCTATTCACTAATTGTTACACTTCGACAAGCTCAGTGTGACAACCAGGTTTTTATTTGAATCTTTTTAATGTTTCTTTTGTAAAATCACTTAGTACTAATCTACCGCTTATTACTGCTCTTTCTGCCAGTAAAGTATCCCATTGTTCTGTACCTGTCCAAAATGCTTTTTTCATTTCTGACATGGCTTCAGGATTGTAAGTGCATAGATGCGCTGCAAATGCTTTCACCTCTTCATCTAAGGTCTCTGTATCTTCAAAAACTTTGGTAAACAATCCTTTATCACGAGCCCATTCTGCTTCATAAAAAGAATTCGCGTCAATAGCTATTTGTGACATAGCAGACAATCCAATTTTCCTCTCTACCGCAGGACCTACTACAAAAGGTCCAATCCCAACATTTAGTTCACTTAATTTAATCGAAGCGAATTTACTAGCCATACAATAATCTGTAGCAGACGCAAGTCCTACACCTCCGCCTACAGTTTTACCCTGTATACGACCAATAATGAATTTTGGGCATTTACGCATAGCGTTGATCACATTGGCAAAACCAGAGAAAAAGATTTTACCTGTCTCTGCATCATTGATATTGATTAACTCTTTAAAACTAGCTCCTGCACAAAAGGTTCTATTACCTCCACTCTTTAAAATAATTACTTTTATCTGGTCATTTTCACCAGCTTCAGTAATTGTTTGTGCTAGTTTAGCCAGAATATCTCCTGGTAATGAATTATGCGCTGGATGAAAGAACTCTATAGTTCCTATCCCATTTTCTATATCTATATGTACGTAAGGTGCTGTCAATTTTTTATTCTTAAATTTTATAATAATCCGAACTGTTCAAAGTGATGATTCAAATGTTTTACATTAAGTAGATCCCACTCAAACTTATTCATCTCCCCAAAAACTGCATTTTTAGTCACTGTTTCTGGATTTTCTTTGAAAAATATTTCCAAATTATCTAATGCTTCTAACAATTTGGTTTTAGCAGTAGCAAGGTTTTCATGTCTTAAAACTTCTAGGTCTCCTTTTTTCATCAAAGGATGTTGATGTTCTCTTGGCATGGGTTTATGATTATAAACCATCTCTTGTACTTTTTCTAAATACTCCTCTGGAGTAGCGATCTCAAAATCCTGAATTTCACCAGCTCCAATGCGTACTGTATATTCTAGATGTTCTATCATATGTTGTGGTGTCATGATGCCCCACTTCGGTTTCATATCTTCAGTAAGCTTTGCTAAATATCCTTCAATATTTGAACGGTTCACTTGTACAAATGGTGATTTTTTTTGTACCATCGTTAAAATTGTAGCTATTGCGGCTAATTCATCTTCTTGATCAAATACCTCTACGAACCACTTTACGATTCCACTCGGTAACTCTTTACCTCTATGATCACGATCAATCTTTTGCTTACAAGTAAGTCTTACATATACCGTATCATTATGGTAGATAGGTCTCAGGAACCTACACTCCTCTAAACCATAATTTGCCGCTACCGGTCCTTTATTAGGATATACAAAAAGACCTGCTGCCGCTGCTAATATAAAATATCCGTGTGCTGTTCTTTTTTCGAAAATACTTCCATCCAATGAAGTAATATCCGTATGAGCATAAAAGTGATCCCAAGTAAGATTAGCGAAGTTTATGATATCAGTATCCGTAACTGTCCTTTTATGTGTTTTTAAAGACATTCCTGGTTCGATATCTTCCCAGTGATATGCAAATGGATGCTTATCCGTTTCTTTGTATTTTGAATTGGCTTGGTAAATCCCGGTTACTTCAGTGAGAGTTGTTGGAGTACCTTGTACGGCACATCGTTGCATATAATGTTTAATTCCTCTCATTCCACCCATCTCTTCACCACCACCAGCTCGACCTGGACCACCATGGGTTAACATTGGTAATGGAGAACCATGACCAGTACTTTGCTTAGCGTTTTCACGATTTCCAACTAAAATACGTCCGTGATGTGAAGCTGCTCCAACTACAAACTCTTTGGCTATCCGATCATCATAGGTAAAAATAGAAGATACCAAAGATCCTTTACCCATATGCGCAAGAGTGATGGCATCATCCAATGTATCATATGGCATGATGGTTGAAACTGGTCCAAATGCTTCTATGATATGTGCTTCTGTATTTTTGAAGGGATCATCTTGTCTCATCAAGATTGGACTAACAAAGGCTCCTTTTTCTGCATCAGCACCAACCGTTTCTATGGTATCTAAACTACCATATACCATTTGTGCAGTTTTTGCTATTTCGGATACATTATTACGGAAACTTTCTACTTGTTGTTTGCTCGCCAAAGCTCCCATTCTTACTTCTTTCAACCTTGGATCACCGATAGTAACCTTATCCAATTGTTGTCCTAATGCAATTTGAACATCTTCTACTAAACTAGATGGAACAATAATTCTTCTGATTGCGGTACATTTCTGACCTGTTTTAACGGTCATTTCTTTTCTAACTTCTTTGATAAAAAGATTAAATTCTGGAGTGCCTGGTATTGCATCTTTACCTAATACTGATGCATTCAAAGAATCTGCTTCCATTGTAAAAGGAACTGATTCCTCAATTAATCTAGGATGTGCTTTTAACAATTTACCTGTATGTGCAGATCCTGTAAAAGTCACTACATCCTGAGATTCTACTGTGTCCAAAATATTTTTGGTCATACCGCTTAGTAATTGCAATGAACCTTCTGGCAGAATTCCAGAATCGATTATCACACGTACTAGTGCTTCAGTCAAATAAGCTGTTTGAGGAGCAGGTAATACTACTGCTGGCATACCAGCCATCCAATTGACTGCACATTTTTCTAACATCCCCCAAATAGGAAAGTTAAACGCGTTAATATGCACTGCTACTCCACGTTTTGGCACCAAAATATGGTGCGCCATAAATCTTCCGCCTCTGGATAAATCTATAGGATCTCCTTCTACATGATACGATTGATTAGGAAATAATTTTCTAAGAGATGCATTGGCAAACAAGTTTCCGAATCCTCCTTCTATATCTATCCAACTATCAATACGCGTTGCTCCGGTACGATAACTTATCTCGTAAAACTGCTCTTTTCTCTTAGTTAAGAACAATGCTAATTTTTTAAGCATATTTCCTCTCTCCTGAAAGGTCATTTTTCTTAATACCTCACCTCCTTTGGTTCTGCCGTATTGTAATACTGATGGTATATCCAAACCATCTGTTGTTGAACGACCAATTACTTCTCCGGTTACGGCATCATGCATAATGATACCATCACCTTCCCCTTCTGCCCATGTTCCATTGATATAGCTTTGTAGTATTTTCATGCTTTCGCTTTTTATTTTTCTTTTTTTATTTCCATTTTGTGTAATGTAAAAAAGAAACAAAAAAATCTAATCTTATATAGATTCCTGCCTCCGCAGGAATGACAATTTTTCTTATATTCTCAAACCTCACAGCGAGCGAAGCGAGTGTACTCAAAACTAATCGACTAACTCACTCGTTCAATTACACAGGCATATCCTTGACCAACTCCTACACACATCGTAATAAGGGCATATCGTTTATTTTGCTCTTGTAATTCGAGTGCTGCGGAATAGGCAATTCTAGTTCCTGTTACTCCAAGAGGGTGACCTATTGCAATAGATCCTCCGTTTGGGTTAATTCTAGGATCGTCATCTTTTAATCCCCATGCTCTTATACAAGCCAGTGCTTGTGAAGCGAAAGCCTCGTTTAATTCTATAATATCAATATCATCCATCGTAATCCCTGCTTTTTCTAGCGCCTTATTAGATGCTTGTACAGGGCCTATTCCCATAATTCTCGGCTCCACTCCAACTACGGCAGAACTTACTATTCTTGCAATAGGACTCAACCCATATTGCTTTACTGCATCCTCTGAAGCAATAATGGTTGCTGCTGCTCCATCATTAAGACCTGAAGAGTTACCCGCAGTAACACTACCTTCTTTCTTAAAAGCAGGGCGTAGCTTTGCAAGCACCTCTTTTGTTGTAGTTGGCTTTATAAACTCATCCTCAGAAAACAGGATTGGATCTTTTTTACGTTGTGGAATTTCTACTGTCGTAATCTCTTTTGCTAACCTTCCAGATTCTTTTGCTTTTGTAGCTTTCATTTGACTCCAATAAGCAAATGCATCCTGATCTTCTCGAGAGATATTATATTTCTCCACCAAGTTCTCTGCCGTAGTCCCCATACCATCAGTACCATACAATTCGTGCATTTTTTGGTTCACGAATCGCCATCCAAAGCTCGAATCATACATTTTAGAGTCATTACCAAAGGCCGAAGATGGCTTTGCGATTACGTAAGGACCGCGAGTCATATTTTCTACTCCTCCAGAGATAAAGAGATCTCCATCTCCTGCTTTAATTGCTCTATTAGCATGAATAATTGCTGACAATCCAGAACTACATAAACGATTTACAGTTTCTCCAGGAACGGTAAAAGGTAGGCCTGCCAACAAAGAACACATTCTCGCAACGTTCCTATTATCCTCTCCAGCCTGATTAGCACATCCCATAATTACATCGTCATAGGCTTCTTTTGGGATATTAGGATTGTTTTCTACCAGTTTTTGAATAACCAAAGCACCTAAATCATCCGTACGAACAGCTGATAACTTTCCTTTGTAATTACCGATCGGAGTTCTTACTCCATCTATGATATATGCTTCTTTCATTGTTTTTTATTCTTTCAATTTTGCTGATAGTACTGATTTTTCTATTAGCGGTAAATATTTGGATTCTTCCTCTTTCATAAAGTAGGAAGAAATCATGATCGTTTTGTTCTCTCCTGCATCAAAAGCATGCATGATCATCATCATTTCTCCTCCAGCATCATCCAACGTTTTTGACTTTTGGACTAAAACAGTTTTCCCTCGTAAATCCACTTCTTCTATTCCTAAAGAAGTAACTCCATTTTGATCTTCGGGTTCTTCCATCATTCTCTTTTTAAACGCTTCATAGGGTTGTGGCGCTAACATTTTCATGATACCTGCCGACATATCTTCATTTGCTCTATTCGTTCCATTATCAATTACGAAAACGGATTCATCAACTTCCATATCAATTTGATCATTAAACAGCCCTCCCAAAGCACTTTCTACCTCTTCGGATCTTTGTTCTGCGGTTTCAGTGGTAACTGGTTCTGTTCCTTCTAGCGTTTCTTTTTCAGACTTTGTTTCTTTCCCGCAGGAAAAAAATAATAACAGGACTGCTGTTGTTAATAATACTCTCATTTGTTTGTGTTAATAATAAATAGTTAGTTAAAAAGCTATTCCCAATCTTTATTTGTTCTGTAAACGACTCCTTTAAAAAGCGCTACAATTTGTTCTCCTCTTTTTACCTCTACGATATTAAACCCAACTTTTGTTTTTGCTATATCGGTAACGGCTTCTGCAGTTAGGTAATCTCCTTCTTCTAAGGCTTCGATATGATTGATAGATGTTTCTATAGAGACAGCGTACTTACCATGAGTATTGGCGGAAAAACCGAAAGCTGTATCTGCTAAACTATAGGATATGCCTCCGTGGGCTTTACCCATACTATTCAACATTTCTTTTCTAACCGTCATTCCTACTTTACATCTACCTTTTTCTACTTCTAAAACTTCGATACCTAACCATTGACTAAACGGATCAATGCTCAGCATTTTAATAGGTATTAGGTTTGAGGAAAGAGGTTTTAGATTTTTCATCTGTTTATATTATATTTTTTCTTCAATTGTCAGATCGAATTCGCCATTAATCATTTCGATGGGTATCACCCAATTATTATGGCTCATTTCATATTTTATTTTTAATTCTGGTTGAAATTCTATTTCTCAAAGTGGTAATCATTTTTGAAAGTTCAGTAATCATTCTTCTATTTTCTTCATCTTCTTCGAATGTAATGTAGGTTCTCATTCTTGCTTTAGAACTACAAGCAACACATTCATGCGCACT
This sequence comes from Aquimarina sp. 433, assembly GCF_054054605.1. Taxonomy (NCBI): domain Bacteria; kingdom Pseudomonadati; phylum Bacteroidota; class Flavobacteriia; order Flavobacteriales; family Flavobacteriaceae; genus Aquimarina; species Aquimarina sp. 433. The sequence goes on along the minus strand of NZ_JBSWZK010000014.1, from coordinate 18,200 downwards.
ATGCCAAGCAATACCTAAATGGTTATGAAACTGAGCATCACTTCCTGAGGCACCTTCAGCTATATTTAGACCTATAGAATCAGCTGCACGTTTAAATTGAGAAGTCAATTCAAATCGCTCTTCCTTTGGAAATTTCTTAGTCAAAGAATTAACAACTTCTCCAAATTCCATTGCTTTGTTATAGACCGTTAAATTCTCAAACTTAAAATTATATTTAGACTCCATATTTTCTATTGATAATCCTATAACCTAATACCTCACCATTCATACCTATGAGAAAAACCGTTTATTTTCTTTCAACATTTTTCGTAATATTGGACTACATCTATATCGATCTTCATGATATTCGTTATAGAGCTTATCTAGTTTATTCACACACCAATCTATACCTTTTTGATCTGCCCATGCCAATAAACCTTTAGGATAATTTACTCCTTTGGTCATAGCATTATCAATATCTTCTGCTGAAGCAACATTCCAAAACAATGCATCTGCAGCTTCATTAATCAACATCACCAATACTCGATTGAAAATATATTGCGGAAGTTCTTCTTTGGATAATTTCTCGACTTTACTTGAGCTTTTAGGACTTACTACATTTTGTGAATCTATCTTCCCTTCGTTATTATAATTGTAGTATCCTTTTCCCGATTTTCTACCCAAATATCCTGCTTCGGACAGTCTTTTTTGTGTAAAAGATGGTTTGTATCTCGGATCATAATAAAAAGCCGTAAACACGGTTTCGGTTACTGTATAATTGACATCATTACCAATAAAATCCATCAATTCGAAGGGGCCCATTCTGAAACCTCCTAACTCTTTTAAACTTTTATCAATGGTACTGACATCTGCTAAACCCTCTTCAAAAATTCGCAGTGACTCACCGTAAAAGGGTCTAGCTACTCGATTCACTATAAATCCAGGAGTATCTTTTGCTAATGCAACTACCTTTTTCCAGTCAGAAATAGTTTCTACAACTTTTTGAGTAACACCTCCTGAAGTCTGTACTGCTGGAATAACTTCGACCAGCTTCATTAATGGTGCCGGATTAAAAAAGTGAATTCCTATACATCTTTCTGGCTTTTGTAATGAAGCGGCAATAGATGCAATTGATAAAGAAGATGTATTCGAAGCAATAATGGTGTTTTCTGAAACATATGATTCTAGTTCAGAAAACACCTTTTGTTTAATATCTAAGTCCTCTACAATAGCTTCGATTACCAAATCGGTATTATCCAAATTTTTTAAGGAATCAACATACTGAATATTACCTTGAATACGATCTTTATCAGCTTCGTTTATTCTTCCCTTTACTACAAGACGTGATAATATTTTTTCTAAAGCGAGTTTACTTTTCTCCAGTGCTTCTTTTCTAGTATCAAATACTTTTACAGTATTACCAGCTGTGGCTGCCACTTGTGCAATACCGCTACCCATTGTTCCTGATCCTATAATACCTACTATCATTTACTTTCCTTTAAAAACAGGTTTTCTTTTTTCTATAAAGGCATTAACACCTTCCGAATAATCTTCGGTCTCAGCAGCTTCTATTTGAAGATCTGACTCTAATGAGAGTTGTTGATCTAAATTATTAACCATAGATTGATTAAGCAATCTTTTCGTCAATCCTAAAGCTTTTGTTGGCATCATTGCCATCTTATTTGCTATTTTCCCAACTTCTTCCATGAAGCTTTCTATCGGAACTACTTTGTAAACCATACCTAAGGATTCTGCTTCATTAGCTGAAACCTTATCTCCTAGCATCATTAATGCTGACGCTTTTTGAAAACCAATAAGTCTTGGTAAAAAGAATGTTCCAGCGCTATCTGGGATCAACCCTATTTTACTAAATGCCTGAATAAAACTTGATGCCTCTGACGCAATAACAATATCACAAGCTAAAGCAATATTTGCTCCCGCTCCCGCAGCAACTCCATTGACTCCAGCTATGATAGGCTTTTCAATTTTTCGGATACGTTGAACAATAGGATTGTAATGTTCTTCTAGAATTTTTCTAAAACCAGGATTTAGTTCTGGAGATGTAACTTCATTTAAATCTTGTCCTGCACAAAATGCTTTTCCATTACCAGTTAACACAATAGCTCTTACCTCATTATTACTTTCACAATCATCTAGCGTACTTTGAAGTGAAAGTGCCATTTCTCTATTAAAACTATTAAATGTTTCTGGACGGTTTAAGGTAATCCAGGCAACTCCGTTTTCTATTTTTATTTGTATTGAGCTCATAAACTATGTATCCTAATTTTTTTCAAGAAGAAAAATTTTTAAGGATTATTTTTTTGATTATTGTGTTTCTATTTTAAAGTATGGGTTATAAATAATTCCGATAACATTATCCCAAGGACATTTCACTGTTGCCACCATGAGTTCTCCTCCTACATTAGTTGGTTTTTCATGAGATATAGCTCCTAAATCAATAAGTCTTTGAAATTCTTTTTCAACATCACTAACTCCCCAATAGGATAGCACATTTTCAGTTTTTTTTGCAGGAGTTTCTTCTTCTGGTTGTAGACCTAATTCGAATCCACCAACATTAAACCCCACATAGTAAGGTTCATCAAAATAAGGTGCTACTTCAAAAGCCTTTGTATACCATTTTTTGGCTTTTTCAAGATCACTTACTTTGTATATGGTAGTTCTAAGTCCTAACATTCATTTTAAGCATTTAAAATAATCAAAAGGTTCTAGACAGTCTTCGCATTGAAACAATGCTTTGCAGGCCGTAGAACCAAATTGACTGATCATTTTCGTATTTGTAGAACCACAATTGGTACATTTCACAATCCTCTTTCCTTCTAATAAAACAGCCTTATCAGCTTCTTCTCCTAGTGGAGCTGCTACACCATACTCCTCTAATGCTTTTCTTCCGTTTGGAGTTATCCAATCGGTAGTCCAAGCTGGCGAAAGTACTAATTGCACCTTGGCTGTAATGTTTTCTTTAGCAAATGCGCTTACAATATCATCACCAATAACATCCATCGCTGGACATCCACTATATGTTGGAGTAATTTTAATTTGAGCTACATTGTCTTTCATTATTGCGGAACGAACTACACCCATATCTAAAATTCCCAACACGGGAATTTCAGGATCGTGAACCTTTTCCAGAATTGGAATCAGTTTTGGATCGATATGAGGTTGCAATTCTATAGTCAATGTTTACTTGTTTTATATTAAAGATGAGAATCTAATGGTTTTCTTTCGCACTTAAAAACATTTCTTACCACTTCATATTAGGATAAGTTCTCTGCATATATTGCAAGTCGGATAACAAATACCCCATATGCTCACTATGAATTCCTTGCTTGCCTCCTTTTTGAAAATATTTTATTTCAGGAACTGCTAAGGTTGCTTCTTCGAGAACTTCTTTTACAATCCTATAATAATCTTCTCTTAGTTGTTTCACATCTATTCCTACTCCTTCATCAGCAATTATTATATCATTCTCTGTCATATGGAATAATTCGTCTGTGAATCTCCATAAATCATTAATCGCTTCTTGAACTTTTTGATGACTTTCTTCTGTTCCATCACCCAATCTTTTTATCCAATCAGAGGAAAATCTTCTATGATAGCTTACTTCCTTGATCCCTTTTTTAGCAATTGCTGCTAAGGTTTCATCTTCGCTTCTTTGCAATTCCTGAAGTAGTAAAAGGTGAAAAACATCGAATAGAAATTGTCTTGCGATTACATATCCAAAATGTCTATTAGGTTGTTCCACTAACAGTACATTTTTATATTGTCTTTCTGTTCTTAGAAAAGCTATATCATCTTCCGTTTTTCCTTCACCTACTAGACTGGCTACATATTGATAATAACTGCGTGTTTGACCTAAAAGATCAAGAGCCATATTAGTACCTGCAATATCAGTTTCTAAACTAGGACCATGACCGCATAGTTCTGATAAGCGTTGTCCTAAGATCAAGGCATTATCAGCTATACCATATATATATTGAACTAAATTTTCGTTTTTCATGATACTGTCCCGCCAAAGCGGGTATCTTTTAATTAACTTTTTTTACCTAAAAACTCCCTTTTTTAGAAGAATTACATATGCTTTACCTCATCAGGTAGATCATAAAACGTTGGGTGTCTGTATATTTTATCTTGCGCAGGTTCAAAAAGTTCTCCATTATTATCGGGATTTGAAGCTGTAATATTCTTTGACTCCACAACCCATATACTAACTCCTTCACTTCTCCTGGTGTATACATCTCTGGCATTTTCTAAAGCCATTTCTGCATCTGCAGCGTGTAGGCTTCCAAAATGTCTATGTTCTAAGCCATTTTTACTTCTAACAAATACTTCCCAAAGCGGCCAATTATTTTTCATTTCTTATATTTTAGATTGCTTCTCTCAGCTTTTTATCTTCTTGCTTCTTTGCATAGGCCATAGCTGCATCTCTTACCCATTCTCCTTTTTCCCAAGCATTTACTCTAGCGCTCATACGCTCTTTATTACAAGGACCATGTCCTTTAACAACTTGCCAAAATTCTTCCCAATCAATTTCTCCAAAATCATAATGACCAGTTTCTTCGTTCCATTTTAGATCAGGGTCTGGCACCGTTAGTCCAATTAAATCAGCTTGCGGCACTGTTTGATCAATAAACTGCTGACGTAATTCGTCATTCGTTTTACGTTTTAGCTTCCATTTCATAGATTGCGCTGTATGCACTGACTCTGCATCTGTAGGACCTAACATCATCAAAGATGGCCACCACCAGCGATTTAAAGCGTCCTGTGCCATTTCTTTCTGTTCAGGAGTTCCATTAGCTAAAGTCATCATAATTTCAAAACCTTGTCTCTGGTGGAAACTTTCTTCTTTACATACTCTGATCATAGCTCTTGCATACGGACCGTAAGAAGTACTGCATAATGGTACCTGATTAATAATAGCCGCACCATCTACTAACCAACCAATAGCTCCAATATCTGCCCAAGTTATTGTTGGATAGTTGAAGATACTCGAATATTTAGCTTTTCCTGTATGTAATTGATCATATAATTCGTCTCTAGAAATACCTAGGGTTTCACAAGCACTATATAAGTATAGCCCATGTCCTGCCTCATCTTGTACTTTTGCTAGTAATGCTACTTTTCGTCTTAGAGAAGGTGCTCTTGTAATCCAATTACCTTCTGGTAACATTCCTACGATCTCAGAATGTGCATGCTGAGATATCTGACGAATATGAGTCTTTCTATATTTTTCCGGCATCCAATCCTTTGGCTCAATCTTTTCATCTCTGGCAATCTTTTGTTCAAAGATTTCTTCTAGATTTTTTATTTCTTTTTCACTCATAACAATAGTTTTTATTATGACTCAAATCCTAGCAACGAAGCGAGTCATTAAGAATGTTAAACATCAAAATCTACTACCACTTTTTCGGCAGTAGGAACAGCTTGACAAGAAAGCACTAAACCTTTGGCTACCTCATCTTCTTCGAGAGCATAATTAATTTTCATTTCCACACTTCCTTCTACAACCTTACATTTACAGGTACTACAAACACCTCCTTTACAAGCAAAAGGAAGATCTGCTCCCGCAGCAAGTGCTCCATCTAGTATATTATCGTAATCATCATCCATGGCAAAGTGAAATTCTTTTCCCCCATCGATAATCGTTATTTCGGTTCCATCAACTTTTTTATCAAGTACCTCAGCTATCTTTTTCTGATTCTCTTCAGAACCTCCAGTAAAAAACAGCTCATAATGAATTTTTTCTTTAGACATTCCTGCCTTTACCAGCTCGTCTCTTATTAGAAATATCATTTCTTCAGGACCACAAATAAAGCAGTCATCTATGTTATTTACATCAAAAACTTTTGTAGTTAAATCCTCTAACTTTTCAGAAGTAAATCTTCCATTTAACAATGGAATATCTCTATGCTCTTTAGTTAGGAAATAAAATATCTCTAATCGACCAAAATATTTATTTCGTAAGGCTTCTATCTCTTCTTTAAAGATAATGGATTTCGCATTTCTGTTCAAATAAAACAGCTTAAACGTACAATCAGGTTCTAGCGCGAGATGTGTTTTAATAATAGAAAGTATGGGAGTTATTCCACTTCCTGCAGCAAAAACAATATAATTTTTGGCGCTATTATGATCTACTGGAGTAAAAAAACTACCTGTAGGAGGTAGCACTTCTAATTCATCACCAGCTTTTAGAACGTCACAAGCGTAATTAGAAAAAACACCTCCCGTTATTCTTTTAACCGCTACCTTCCAAACATCTTCAACAGGGCTAGAACATAAGGAATAACTACGTCTTATTTCTTCTCCATCAATGTTAGTTTTTAGCGTAAGATATTGTCCTTGTGTGAAAGCAAAGACGTTTTTTAACTTTTGAGGAATCTCGAAAGTAATAGAGGTACAATCTTTTGTTTCTTCCTGAACCTCAGCTATTTTAACTGTGTAAAAATCACTCATACATGCTACACTATAACGTTATAGTATAACAAAACTAACAATTGTTAGTTTTATACACAACTAATTAATTGTTAATTTTAAACCAAGCCTTTTAACAGTACCGAAATCATATCTTTTTTTAGAATATCTGCTTCTATATTCTTCTGCTTAGGATACCATAAATAAAGTGTTCTAAGAGTAGATAAAGTTGAAAATACTATGATCTCTATATTATTAGGTTTTATTTCATTTGTATTTACCCCTGAAATCACAATCTGTCTAAAATTCTCCTCATAATCATTTCTCATTTTTTCAAAATATAGGAGATTATCTTCTTCCAGATGCATCCAATCATTATTTAGCGAAGCCAATCCATCCGAATTACGCAAAGTAACATCTATATGAAGACTTATTATGTTTTCTAATTTTTGAATAGCACTATGATCCGAATTTACAATTTGATTCATTCCGGTAGTAAACTCTTCAGCCAGTTCTATTATAATCGTGGATAAGATCTCTTGCTTAGACTGGATATGATTATATAGGCTAGCAGCTTTGATTCCCATAGCAGTGGCTAAATCTCTCATAGTAACTGCACTATAACCTTTCTCTTTAAAAAGAATTGCCGCAGCATTTACAATTTCTTGCTTTCTACTCTCTTGTTTCATTGGCGCAGGGGTTTTACGACTGTTAATCAAACATTACAAAAAACTTATTCCATGTTTTGATTACAGATTAAACACTAAAAATATAATAAATTTGTTATATTAGAAATTATACGACATCCTTTACTCCGTTTTTTGATAAAAATCGAAAACCTATGAAATATTATACTTTATTGTTTACTTTTTTTCTATTACTAACTAACTGTAATAGCGTAAATGCTGTAAATTCTAACAATAAAGAAGCCCAAGATACATCCAAACTTAATGGTACTTACATGGTTACCAATCTCTACGGAAAGGACGTTTCTGAGTATAAACTAACTATGATTTTTGATACTTCTAAAAACAGTATTTCTGGTTTTTCGGGATGTAATTCTTACACTTGTGATTATATAGCAGACAAAAACTCTTTGAATACTGGTTTCCCAATAGGTACTAAAATCTATTGCGAAGAAACATCTAATGTAGAGAAAGAGTTTTTTAAAGTGTTCGCAGAAGAGAAATACAAAAACTTAGAAGGCAATACACTTAATTTAACGAACCACAAGGGCATAACTATCCTTTCTGCTAAGAAAAAACTTTAAGGAAAATATCCTTTTCTTATTCTACTATAATCTTTTTAGTAAAATCACCTCCTTCGGAAAGGTTTTCCATGTATACAAAATACATTCCTGAAGCTATCGATGATAAGTCTATGGTTCTTTCATTAGTAATTTGTCCTCTAGCAACTACCTGACCAAAAATATCAAATACTAGATAATCAAAAGTGCTTTCTTCTTCAGAAATTGTAATCATTCCTTCCGTAGGATTTGGATAAAGAACAATCTCTGTTGACGGTTCTCCACCTTCTCCAGGATCAGGATCATTTCCTTGTGACAGTGCATTAAGAGCTGTTTGACCCGTATTTGTTGGATCTAACCAATTAGATAATCTGGTAGCATCTGTAGTTCCGAAATCCCAAGAAATACTAAATCGTCCATAAAAATCAGGTGCTCCATTATCATCTGTTCCAGAACAAGCGGCTCCTCCTCCTGCTAATTGCCCTACTATTCTACCTTGTGGATCAAAAATCGCAGAACCCGAAGAACCTCCTTCTGTTACCCCTAAATCCCAATCATCTACTCTCCAAGTATCTACGGGATCTGGTATCCCTCCAATATTTACATTATCAGCTATTGTTGGACTTATATCTTCTCGACATACTTTCATAATATCACCATCTGGATGATGAATTCCGACCACAAAGTCAGGAGTATTTCCTGTACGATCCCATCCTGCCCATTCGATATCCCAATCTTGATCCAATCCGCCAGTAATCTCTACTAATTGCACATCAGATTCTGGATTTACCGCTAGTGGTGTTGCACCACTTGTAGTTTGAAAATAATTAGAAGAACCATTATCTACACTATCCTCTGTGGTTGCGCAAACAGCATTTGTACTTATCCAATTAAATCGAAACGCCCAATTAGCATTAGCAGTACCACAATGATTCGCTGTAAGAAAATATGGTGCTCCATCTCTACTAGTGTTATTAATCAAGGTACCTGTACAAAATCCATTTGTTCCCACCAGAATAATACCCACAGCTTTTTTTACAATATCTTTAATACTATCAAAATCAGATCCTACAGGGCAATTTACATCTTGATTACAATCCCCAGAAGTGTTCAATCCCTTTTGAAACGCCTGGAAGTTACTCTTACTTCTGTAGCCATGAACTACAGAACCGATATTTAATTTTCCTAAACCTCTAACAGGTTTTGGCTCATAATATTCTATTATTATATTATCACCATCGGCAAGCCAGGTTCCTATTGTTTCATCTGGATTATTCATTTTATCTGTGTAGGCTCCTAGGTGAAATGATTTATCCTCGTTATATAAAAAAACTTTTCCTCCTTCGGGAAGTCTGAACGAATTAAACACAAAATTTAAGGTGTTTGCACCTTCCGATATGATTCGTATCCTCCATATTCTATCTCCATTTGGCAATTCTGTCCATACTCCTGCATTTGCAATCCCAAGATCTACTTTAAACTCATGACCGAATCGATATACCTTAGACTTATCCTGATCATTTATAGCGTCTTCTCTCTTTAATGCCTCTAGATCTATAGAAGCCATCTTTACAGAAGGTATCTCTATATTATCTAATGTTTTGCTAAATTGTACTTCTGAACTTTTAGGAAGTTCATTAGTTACCTGACCAAATACCACTACGGTAAAAAGTAATGAAACGCTAACACATATAAATTTTCTTATCATTGTATATAATCTTAATAAGATTGACAATCTTTTTCTTATAACGGACAAAGCGAACAAAAATTAAACTACTATCTATAATTATAACATAATATTAGAATAAAACCCTACTGTTCGTTAACAAAATTAGTTAATTAATTCTAATCTTAGTTTTAAAACTAGTACTTTTCGGAATCCAAAAATTAGCACACAAAATTTGATTTATACATGTCATCACCAATAGAATCTAATCCTTTACTTGATAGACTACCACCTCATCTTAAACAGTTCATCAAACCGCAAAATTATGACGAATACACACCTATAGATCAGGCTGTTTGGAGGTATGTAATGCGTAAAAACATTGCTACATTAAGCAAAGTAGCTCATAAATCATATTTAAAAGGGTTAGAAAAGACTGGAATTTCTATTGATGAAATTCCCAGTATGTATGGTATGAATAGAATTCTTAAAGAAATTGGATGGGCAGCTGTAGCTGTAGATGGGTTTATTCCTCCAAATGCTTTTATGGAATTTCAGGCGTACAACATATTAGTTATTGCTTCTGACATTCGACAACTTGAAAATATAGAATATACACCTGCTCCTGATATTATTCATGAAGCAGCAGGACATGCTCCTATCATCGCTAATCCGGATTATGCAGAATACCTCCGTCGTTTTGGAAAAATTGGCTGTAAAGCGATTTCTTCAAAGAGAGACTACGATATGTATGACGCTGTAAGAACGCTTTCCATACTAAAAGAATCTCCTGATACAGATCCTAGAGAGATTGAAAATGCGGAAAAAAGGGTAAACGAACTACAAAACCAAAAATCAGAACCTTCTGAAATGGCACTGATAAGAAATCTGCATTGGTGGACGGTTGAGTATGGTTTAATAGGAACAGTGGAAGATCCTAAAATTTATGGTGCAGGATTACTCTCATCTATTGGAGAAAGTGAGTGGTGTATGACTGATAATGTAACAAAACTTTCTTATCATCCAGATGCTGCGTTTCAAGATTTTGACATTACGAAACCTCAACCTCAGCTTTTTGTAACTCCTGATTTTGCTTATCTATGTCAGGTATTAGAAGAGTTTGCTGATACAATGGCCTTACGAAAAGGAGGTCATCGAGGACTTGCAAAACTAATAGAATCTCAAAACTTAGGGACTATAGAGTTGAGTACTGGTCTACAAGTCTCTGGTGTTTTTACTAGAATGATCAAGAATGAAGACAATGAAGTTATTTATTTTGAAACCGAAGGTCCTACTGCTCTTTCTTTTAGAGAAAAAGAATTAATTGGACAAGGAATTGATGCACACCCAAATGGATTTAGATCCCCATTAGGAAAACTAAAAGGAATTAATCTAGCGATAGAAAACATGTCTCCAAGAGATTTAAAAGCTTATAACTTTTATGATGGAGAACATATTGAATTTGAGTTTGAAAGTGGTATTACGGTAGCTGGAATCAACGTTACTGGAATGCGTAATATCAAAGGAGAACTTATCCTTATTCAGTTTAAAGAATGTACTATCAAATATAAAGATGAGTTCTTATTCAGACCTGAATGGGGAACTTTTGACCTAGCTGTAGGGAAAGAAATTGTTTCTGCTTTTTCGGGTCCTGCAGATGATTATTCTTTTGATATGATTACTCATAATCCCAATATGAATACCATAAAAAGGTCATATACCGATCAGGAAAAAGAATTACACGCTCTATATCAGGCTGTAAAAAATGTTAGAAATGGTGAAAACACAAAATTTTCTCTGGAAGCGGTTTTTGCGATTATAAAAAAAGATCATTCTGAAGATTGGTTATTACCTATTGAGATATATGAGCTTATTCATGATCGAGACCCTAATTTTGCGGATCATATTTTAAAACATCTAGATCATATTAAAACAGCAAAGCCTTCTATCGCTCATTTAATCGATAGTGGTATTGAAATTATTACAAAAAAAGCTTTAATCAGCTAGTTAAAATCATACACATATATCAGACCAAAGCATCATAAACCTTGGTCTGATTATTTATCTTCTTCGGTTATTTTATTCGAAACCCTACTCCTATATGATGGGTTACATTAGATAATCTACTAAAATTAGATCTATAGCTTATGAACCAGTCTCCTTTCCTGTTATATTGAAGTCCCAAACTAATATTATTAAACTGTCTTTGATTACCACCTACTTCTCCAAAAGCATACAAACCACTTCGATAAGCCTTCGGGTGCTCTATAGTATTTGTTATTTTAATTTCTCTAGGGACTTTTAATTTATAAGAAAAACTACTGGAAAGTAATTCTCCCTTTAACAAATTGTAACTATAAATCTCTAGATCATCCTTAAATAAAGTATCCCGGTATTCTCTAGCTTCCTCAAAAAGAACTTGTTCTTCTTTTGTTAAAGCTTCTTTTTCCTTAACATTTAGATTAATTTTTGTAGATGCTACCTTTTTAGGAATATACACTGTTTTATATTTCTAGGTTTGTAAATAAAATGTGTCTATTTTAACCTGATAAACAGTATCTGTCATAACAGTAACTTTAGTACTTTCTGATTGTATATTTTGATCAGAAGAACATTGTTTTTGAGCCAAAATATATACAGACAAGACTAAAATAATAATCAACAGCACTTTATTGCTCGACATTTTATACCACATTCGAATATATTTTAAATTAGAAAGGTATACCAGATTGAAGTACATCAATCTGGTATTTTTAGAGTTATTTGAATTAATGAACTACTCAGAATTAGACCACATTATCCAATGCTATTTTCAAACTTTTAAGAGATATTTGAGCAACTATCTTTCTAGGGTTTGTTGCAGTCGTTAATTGTAAATTTCCGTTTACGATATCAATGTTTTCTATCATACGATCTTTCATTACTTCAATTTGATCCGCTTCTGTTTCTATGAAAATCAATTCAAATTTTAGAGAGACATCTTCCAAAAGTTTATTAGTAATTGGACCACTATACGATTGCATCCTATAACCCTTATAATTATTATAGGAAACAGTTTCTTTTGTGGTATCCACAATTAAAGAAAGAGGATGTTTGTTCGCTCTGATTTTAACTTTACCTTTATTTTTAAAATAGGCAAATGCTCCTGTAGAAGAAGAATACACGTTTTTTACAAAGAAAAAACTCCCTATGGATGTACCATCAGTATCAAGCAATTTATCAACTTCGATAAAATCAGTATCAAAAGTAATTTCATCTGCTTTTACGTTAGCATAAGTTCTAACATTGTGTTTCAAAACAGAATTCTTTAATGCTCTATATTCACCTTCATTTATAGATACCTTATTTTTTAATGCAACTGTAATCGCATTATTTCGAACGGGGTTCACAGAAGCGTCAGATAACACACTATCCACTGTGATATTACCACCAGTTGAAGATAATGATGCTAATTTTTGTTTTTCTTCGTTTGTAAAATCATTAGAAGATAATCCTTTACCATCCTCAACAGTTACTTTATTCGTTAGTGCCTCTAACAATCCGTTTATCTGGTCAATATCCCAAGAGTTAGAAATATTTAGTACGGTTCCATCCGTAAATTCAACTACAACAGCTTCATCATTATCTTCTATTATCTTCTTTACAAGTTTTCCCTCATTTTTATGATAAAAACCATCTATTAATTCTTCATATTGCTGTTCTGTTGGAATATCCCCAGTTTCGAAATATGATTTTAATTCTTCTTTTGTTTTTATAGACATTCTTTATGTATTTCTATTAGTTATTATTCTATTTCATTAAAAAAACCACTACACTTTTGCTAGTATCAATCCTAAAATTTATCATATAATCGTCCACGCAACTACCTGCCAGGTATTACTCATACGCAAATGCTTACCTAAGATTGTGTTATCTAAAGTGTAGTGATTCTGATCATCTCTCTATTTTTTTCCTTCTTTAGAGATGGTATTTATGGTTTCAGAAATACCTCCTGATCTTAGCATACTAACTAAAGCTTTAAAAAGGTCTATCCCATAAATTTTATTGAAGTTTTCTAAAATTGATTTTATCTCTGTAATGGCTATAAATCCAGCAATTATTTTAAGAAAAGGAACTTCATCTACGATAAAAGTTTCTAATAAGAAAGATGCTAGAATTACCAAATTATAGATAAAAAATTTAGAGATCGTATTACTTATTCGTTCGCTACTTATAGGAACTTTGTTTTTATAGGATGCATATGAACCTGTAATAAAATCCACCAGAATCAGGAAGACCATTGTCATCATCACTCCATTCACTGGAGACAGGATCGCAAGCAGCCAAAATAATATATTAATAATCTTATCCATTTTTTGTTAATTTTTTATACTCTAAAACTCGATTTTTAGGATATGCCTGAATACACACCTTATTGTTTTGATTTCCTCCCAGAACATATACAAATCCTTTTGTTTCTTTGATAAAAAAACCAACATGGCCTTTCCAACTGGTTCGGCTTTCTCTCCATAAGACTACAACATCTCCCACACCTGGAGTGTTTGTAGATTGTCCAACATTAAGCCAACTCCTAGCCGTAAGCTTACCAGAATAGGAATAACCAGATTTTTTAGCCACCCAATTAGCAAATGCACTGCACCAAGCAGTTTCATCATGCAATTGAGCGCCATCAAAGCCAAGTTCATTAAAATAGGAAATGATCTGTGGATGATCTTTGGAGCCATTAATCTCCGTAACGCCATACTGAGATAGCGCCATTTCTAAAATATTCATCTGTTTTTTGTTTTTTTAGTTTATTTGACTATCAGATGTAATTTGCCATTAACCACCTAGGTTACTACCTACATAGTAATCATGGCTTATTTCACATGTTAAAAATGATTGATTACTCCCACGTAAATAATATTGTTCAAAAAAACACTTAATTCACTCCGAAAACTGGTGATATGTTTGCCTTTTTTTTGAATCTTTTTAATTACGCAGAACTTGGTTAATTGCACTTAAAAAGAGTGAAGTTTTTAGGCTTAATTATAATACCTGCAGGAACCCAAAAACCCGTTCTTTTTTTGCACATTACACAGTAAACTGTTAATACACTCTGATCATTGAATCGTCATCAAAATCAATGATTTACAGTGCTTTGAAAAGCGTATACAAATATACGAATACATTAAGGTTTTGAGAAAAATTTCGCCCACTACCTACTGCAACTACGGGATGAAAAAAGATCAAAATTCAAAAGAAAAACTCTTTGAATTTTGACCTTCTAAAAAAGATATTTTATTGCTTATAAAACAGAAAAACTATTGTACTATAAATCTTTCTATTCTTTTATCAGACTGATCACCAACTTGTAACAAATATAGACCATTAGATAAATTACTTACATCTATTTTTCCGTTATTGAACTTTGAATTTATTAGTATTTGACCTGCGTAATTATAAACTTTTATTTCTGTATTTGAATCATTAACTCCATCAATAAAAAGAATTCCGTTCGTTACAGGATTAGGATATAACCGAAGTTTTGCATTATTATCAAAATCATCCGTATTGTTTATAGTTGTTACCACCTTTGCGCTACCAATATTTACGGTATAATCCTCTACCTCTCCATAGGTAAAGGTTTCGCAAGGAGTAGCTGTAGCATTATATTTTAAAGTCACTCTCATTCTCGTTGTTCCTGATAATGCACTAGAAGGCACCGTGAAATCATAAGATTGATTTGCATCACTTCTGGTAGATTCTGAAACAATTTTCTCCGAACTTTCAAAAGTTCCACTCTGATCATAATCTATCCATACATTCCAGTATTCTGTATATACCGTACCAGTGTAATTTAGGCTGAGAACAATAGTGTTTTGTCCATAAGCAATTGTTCCTGTTTGGTTTGTATAATCAGAGTATCCTGTTGTTGCTCCAGAAATATTATCAATTCCTCCAATACTTACGTAATCAATAAATTCATCATTTACGTTATTACCTTGACTATCGCAATAAGTAATTACAACTCCTGTCGTGGTAATAGTAAGGTCGTTACTTTCGGCTGAACTGTTACCTGCAGCATCTTTAGCAATCACAACAAATGTATATGTAGTATTTGGGGTTAATCCACTTACTGTGGTGTTTACAGAAGTTGAACTAGCAAAGAGTGTTGTTCCCTGATACACTTCGTAAACTGATACTCCAATGTCATCGGTAGATGGATTCCAAGATAAATCTACAGTTGTTCCTGTAACATTTGATGCTGTAAGGTTTGTTGGTATGGAAGGTGCTTGCGTATCTGGTGTGCTAGACATAATCGCAAAATCATCTATTGCTATGTCACTTCTGAATCCATTTCCAGTAGTCCCCTTAAACTGAAATTCAATTACAGATCCGGCATACGACGATAAATCTATCGATGCTTGATTCCATTGATTCCCTTGACTTCCGCTTCTAGACCAAAGAGATGTGTAGCTTGCTCCTTCATCTGTACTAACTAATACTTCTAACGACCCCATATTAGTACCGTTCATATGATACGCAAACTCCAAGGTAGCTCCACTTAGGTTTCCTAAATCAATACAAGGACTTTTTAACAAAGCGACTTTTCCCGGATAACCACTCCCATTCCCTGAAGCTTCGGTGAATAAATAAAAAGATCCTTCTTGAGCAGAAGACGGTCCTGTTCCACTGGATGGAGTTCCATTACTATCTCTTGTCCAATTTATATCGTCATTATTAGCATTTAACCAAACACCCAAATCGGTTTCAAAACCTTCTGTATACGGAAATGTGCTAATTCCAGCACATGCTGGAGTTGCCGTTGTTGTAAATGAGATAGCATCGCTATAAGGAGATGTAGTAGCTCCCGAACAGATGCTACGAACTTGAGCTTCATAAGTAGTTTCTGATAATAATCCACTAAGTGTAGTCGTATTTGTAGATAGATTTACTACTGTCCAATTTGTCGTTCCTATTTCCCTATATCTAAGATCAAAGGTGGCTCCAGCACTTCCTGTCCAGCTTAAACTAGCGCTACTAGACTGTACTGCAGATGCGGTTAATCCTGTTGGAGCTACCGCTCCAATTGGAGTTAGCTGCACATTTTGTATGACTGCCTGATCATCAGCGATCACCACATTTGTAATGGTTTTGGACTCATAGCATTCTGCTTCATAAAGCACGTCATATACTCCAGCTTTGATAGGTCTGTAATAATCTCCTTCTGGTAATTCGGTAGGAGTCCAGGTTTCATAATTCTCTTTTCCAACTACTGTTATTTTTGCATCAATCGCCTGATTAGTTACTGCATCGGTAACCACACCTCGAATTCCATAATTGACTTGTTTCAAAAATCCGATAAGTGCTTCTTGATTATAATTCCAAAAATTGACCAATTGATTTGCGGGAGGAGTTTTAGCATTCGAAAGTTCTACCGTTACTTCTCTTCCTTTATGAAAATAAATTTGATAATCTTGTCTTCCTCCCTGTACTTCATACCAAGCATATCCGTTTGTAATTCCATTGTTAAGAGCATCAAAGTATCCATTTGGACTATTTTGCTGGCAAAAATCTCTATATTCCTCGGAGATGTGAATAAAATAATCTTGATCTGGATGTGCTCCAGCGTAGGTGTCCCAAGGATAATTAATCAATTCAATTCCTCCGTGAAAATTTGCAGATAGCACAAAATGTTTATCGGCTGCAAAATTCATAAAATGTTGGGTTTCTATCTGATGACTATTCCCATCAGGATTTGGCCCATCATCTGGATCTGGATAGTTTCGATTCAGATCTACATTATTAGCATTCCCTCGGGTAGCATTAGCTACCGAAGTATTATTCGCACTATTTCTAAACGTTCCATCTGGATTGGCTAGTGGATTAATCCATACCTCATTATTATCTAACAATTGTTTAATTTCTGCATGTCTTGGATGCGAAGCGTCATTATAGGTATTTAGCAAAAAATCAATAAGATTAAGCATCATTGGATATCCTGCGATCTCATCACCATGCATAGAAGATGTGTACATCACTCTAGGTTCTTGTTCATTAGCCGATACGTTATCCGAAAGTTTTACAAAAAGTATTGATTTATCCCCTTCTGTAGTTGCACCAATATTTTCCACCTGACAAATAGTAGGATTATTCGTTGCAAAATCATTCATCATACTTACATAATCTGTGTACGTTGGATAGGCTGTTAATGGAAAGGTTGCAGCTTTTACGGAAAGATCCGAAGTCATGGTTTGATAACCAACAATATTATCTTCTTTACTAACTGTGAATGAGACGTTTCTTTGCAAAAACTGATCAAATTGAGATTGATTAGCCATAAGTTTTAGAATTCCAGTGCTTTCATCATAATTAACAACTGAAAGTCCCTGACTAATAGATTGAATTTGCAAAGGGTTTTTAATAGTTATATCAAATATTACTTCTCCTTTAAGGTTTATATATTCAATAGCCTGTTCTTTTGGAGTTTGCTGTGCAAACATAGGATAACTTAGGATCATACCGATCCATAAGATAAACGATAGTGTTTTCTTCATGGTTTTAAGAGTGTTTGTGTAAGTTCTGCCTTGGTTAAGAAGCAGTGTTTAATTTTAAATTGGTTTTAACAATCTTAAAGATAGGATAAAAAACATCAAAAACCCTTCTAAACCCTAATCTTTTCCATCAAACACACCCCAGTAAATCAATAGATTAACTATTTAAAATCATTTTACAAGCTTGTAAAAACTATCATCTTTTAAGGGAAAATATCGTAAATAATCCTCGGGGCAAGCCCCGAGGCATTAGATTAGAATAGATCTAACTGATCTGTTTTATGTAACACTTCATATTCTTTTTCCTTGCCTTGATTTTTTACATATTGAGCAATGATTTTCT
>NZ_JBSWZK010000013.1:0-153645 GCF_054054605.1 Aquimarina sp. 433 | reverse complement strand
TATAGCATCGGGGCTCACCTCTTACCATTCCGAACAGAGAAGTTAAGCCCGTTAGCGCCAATGGTACTACAATCGTGGGAGAGTAGGTCGCCGCCTTCCTTGAAAACCCTTCATTATGACAATGAGGGGTTTTTTTATGCAGTAAACTGAAGCTGTATAGAATACATACCACTTACTGCTCATAGCAGCAAACAACTAAAAAGCACTCAGACAACAACCAAGAATACGTGCTACTGGAAAACCAGGAAGATGGGTCTACATTGAGATGAAACACTGCCATTGAATGGACAACTCGATGGATAACCATCTTTTATACTGGATCGCTCTTCTTTGTGTAATTAATTAATACCTTGGATTGATAACATCTTTTTGTATATAATATTAATTTATAAGTTAAAAATTCCTCTAATTTGATATTTTAGTGATTATACGTATCGTAACAAACTGATAAATAAATATTAAGATTTAATAGATACTTTTAATTTTGTCATGCTTCGTACTATTTTTAGATTACTATTGAATTAGAGTTTATAGAATAACAATATTATTTTAAATGTCCTTAGGTTTGAACAAGTGGTTAGCAAAAGAAGGTGTCGTTACCCCAATCACATTAGGAGTTTCTGTTTTTTTTCTGTTATTATTATTTCAACCGTTTGGTTATAATGATTACGAATATGGTAAGTTGTTGAGTGATTCATTTCTATCTTCGATAATTGTATTATTAATAACTTTTACTTCTAGAAAAGTTACTTATAGCATTTTTAGAAAAAGGTCTGTAAATGAATATCTATGTATCCAAGTTTTATTGGATATAACTTTGTTTTTAGGAGTCACTTTTTTAATTAATCTAATTTCAGGTGGTTTTAGAAATATACGTTTTGTAGATTGGTTGAGTTTATCTCTCCAATACGTCTTGATTTTTGAATTGTTTTTTATACCACTTTCGTTATTCATTAAACATTATTTTAAGTTAGTTACTGGCGATGTAAATTCAAACTTGGATAGAAGTGAAGATTTTAACTTATCACTGCATAAAGTATGTTTATTATCAGATACTGGAAATGATATATTAGAAGTATTTCCTCAAGAAATATTGCTGATAAAAAGCAGTGGTAATTATATGGAAGTCTTTTATCTCAAAGAAGGAAAAGTTTCTCGTTATATACTTAGGAGTACATTGGAAAAAGTTACTAAACAACTTGATCTATATCCTTTTTTATTTAAATGTCATCGTTCTTATTTGATAAATACAGATAGAATTGAAAAAGTAAGAGGAAATAAAAGAGGATACACAATAACAGTAAGTGGATTACAAGAAGCAATACCCGTTTCAAGATCTAAAATAGATCTGTTTCATAGCGTTTATTCCGATGAAGATTAACTTGCCCTCTGAGTTTTATTACTAATAATTTTTATAACCTTCCTATTCATCCCTAATATATCCTATCGATCACATAATTTATTTTCTTACTCCTTAATGCTATTGATTTGTACGCTGTAAAGCAAAGTTTATCAAATGAGAGTATTACAAAATATTATAATTTTAGTGATTATAATTATGATTAATGGGTGTAAATCGACTAAGACTGAAAATTTGTTAGAAGCACCTCATACTTGGCGAAAAGAAGTATTAGAATTTCCATTAATTTTTGCAAGATCACTTCCTTACAAAGGAGAAGAGCACATTCGTTTTGCCGAAGGTTGGGGAGATGTAAATGATGAAGATTATTTTAGTTATGTTTTTATATGGATTTTAGAAGATGATCCAGATTTGACAGCCTTAAGAGTGACCTCTGATATGGACACATATTTTACTGGCTTAATGAAAACGGGATTACTTACAAAGCTTAAGTTTTTTAAAAAACTGCCAAAAACAAAAGTTAGTTTTTATAAGTCTCAAGGACTAAATTCAATGTTTCAAGGGAAAATTGAAGTATACGATACCTTTTTTAAACAGGAAAAAATAGTACTCAATACAAAGATAAATTCTTCATATTGCAGTGTTTTAAAGAGGTATATTGTTTATTTTAGATTATCACCAAAAGAGTTTCATGAACCTATATGGGAGGATTTGCAAGCAGTAAAAATAAAGTATGACTGTTGTGGAACATAAGTTAAACTAATTTGTTAAGCATATCGTGGATCTTGAATATAGTCTTGTTTTACAATTTTGATAATTTCGATACTTAAAAACCCAAATTCTTCAACCACTTTACCATACATACGATAAATGCCTTTGTGTCTTAATTTATATTTTTCTTGTACAGGTGGAAATAGTACAGTGTCAAATACATCACCAAATTGATCTAAAAAAGTACCAAAAGCCATTCTTTTACCGTTGGAAGTACTTGTGTTTTTCATGGCAATGAGATAGCCATAAATATCAATTTTTTTGTTTAAATATGCTTTTAAGTCATTTGCTCTATTTTGATTAACAGGTTTCGTGGTTAATATCTCATAATACCCGCAAATTGGAAATCCAAAAGACTCAATTTGCTCAAAAGCATCTTCTAATTTAGAAGTTGAGAACTCAGGTAATCTATATTCTGTGCGCTTTTCTTTAAATAAAAGAGGTTGGTCATAGCTTGAAGAATTATTATGTAACTTAAAATGAGCTTCCCATAATAATTCATGTTTGTTCTTTTTGGTAAAAGCAAAAGCATCTATTTTAATCAGAATACTTATCTGTTCTATACTTATAGGAACACGATCGATAAAGTCATTAAGGGAAACATAGGCTCCATGTATTTGACGCTCTGATAGTATGAGTTCAGATGTTTTGTGATCTAAGTTTCGTAAAATGTTTAGCCCGAGATAAATATGATTGTTTTTAAGAATATGTTCATAATGACTAACATTAATACAAGGTGTATGAATTATGGCTCCTAGTAATTTAGCTTCATGTAAATATACTTCTGGTCGATAGAATCCTCCGCCATTATTTAAAGTAGCTACTAAATATTCTAGAGGAAAATAAGCTTTTAAAAATAAGCTTTGGTAACTTTCTACAGCGTACGATGCCGAATGTCCTTTTGGGAATGCATAACCAGCAAAACTCGCTACCTGATCCCATATTTCGAATATAAGCTGTTCTTCATACCCTTCATTCCTACAATTCTGAATGAATTTTTGTTGTACTTCTTTAAATTCTTTACGAGATCTAAACTTACCACTCATTCCTCTTCGTAATACATCTGCTTCATCTAAGGTAAGTTTAGCAAAAAGATGAGCTACTTTAATTACGTCTTCTTGATATACCATAATGCCATAAGTATCTTTCATAAGATCTAGCATAATAGGGTGGGAGTTGTTACGCCTATTTTTATCGTGTTCTCTTAAAATATATTCTCGCATCATTCCGCTTTTAGCTACTCCAGGTCGTATGATAGAGCTTGCCGCTACCAATCCCAAATAATTATCTGTTTTTAGTTTACTTAGTAGCATACGCATAGCGGGAGATTCTACATAAAAACAAGCCAAACATTTAGCATCTCTAATCAGAGCATTTATGTTAGGGTCTTTCTTGAATTTTTCAATATCATGTATGTCGAAATTAGCTTTCTCAGGTTGATTATATTGAATTATGTTTATAGCTTCTTTGATTTTTGCTAAACCGCGCTGACCTAGGATATCAAACTTGTAAAGTCCTAAATCTTCTGCAATGATCATATCAAATTGTACTGTTGGAAAACCTTTTGGAGGCAAATCTGTGGACGCATAATTGTGGAGTGGTTGTTCACTGATTAAAATACCACTAGCATGGATGCTAATGTAGTTAGGAATTCCTTGTAATAGTTGGCTATAAGTAATCACTAATTTGTGGATATGATCTAAAGAGTTATAATCATAATCGCCTCCACTAAGTTTGTCGATTTCAAATTTAGGTAACCCAAATACTTTTCCTAATTCTCTTACTGCTCCTTTATAATGAAATGTAACATACGCTCCTAATAACGCTACATGATTAAATTCTGAAAAGATAAAACGTGTGATATCCTGTCGATCTCTCCAAGAGAAGTCAATATCAAAATCAGGAGGACTAGTGCGATGTGAGTTGATAAAACGTTCGAAATATAAATCTAACTCTATAGGATCCACATCCGTAATCTTAAGTAAATATGCAACAATACTATTAGCTCCACTACCGCGACCAACATAGTAATAGCCTTGTTCTTGAGCATATGAAATGATTCTCCAATTGAGAAGAAAATAAGATACAAAATTCATTTTGGTAATGAGATTTAGTTCTTTTTTTAATCGATCTTTTACTTTTTTATTTGGATTTGAATATCTATAAGGCAATCCTTCTATACATAATTTTTTTAATAATTCGTTGTCTTTTTGAATATCTCCTGTATATGTTTTTTGATTTAAAGAGGGTTTGTTTTTAGAAAAATCAAAATCGATAGTACATTGATTACTTATGTTTTTGGTATTTCTAATGATGAAGTCAAATTCTTGAAACTCTTTTGTAATTTGATCATTATGAATCATTTGTTCAGAAAAACAAGCTTGCTGATCTTCGGGTAATCGACTTAATAAAATATTATTATCAATAGCTCTTAGTAAACGATGTGTATTAAAATCTTTTTTAGACCTAAAAGTTACAGGCTGAAGAATAACAAGCTTATTTTCTAATAGTAAGATTTTTGAAAGTCTAAGTTTTGGAATATCTTTTATGGTAACACCAATAAATTCATTTGTATTTAATGTTTTTTTTAGGGTTCCTATAATTTGTTTAAATGGATATATGACAAAAGCATTTTGGAATAGGGGAGCGGTTTCTGGAAATGCTATCTTATTGTGTAAATGATACGATAGAAAGTCATTCAACTCTTTATATCCTTTATTATTTTTGGCAAGCCCTACATATAATTGCTGATGATTATTTCTAAAATCAATACCTACAATTGGTTTAATATTGTATTCTTTGGCTTTTCTAATAAAATTAAGGCATGCTGATGTGTTATTGATATCCGTCAAAGCCAGAGAATCAACACAATTTTCTTTAGCTAATTCTAGTAGTTCAATTTCAGAAAAAGTTCCAAATCTTAGACTATAATATGAATGACAATTTAGATACACGAAATATAAAATCTATTTTATTGTTTTCTATGTGCTAATACGACTGGCGGTTGACCGTTAAAAGGGTTTTGCATTCTACCAATAGTTTTAGATCCCATAGCAACAGCTCTAATAACACTTCGATCTCCATATTGATTTCTTATATGATCTAAAGCTTTATAAAGATTTAGCTGTTTTTCATTGTCTTCGAAAAGGTTAATCTGATAGTTTCCTGTTACTAAATGACTAAATCGAATTCCTATGAGACGTACTAACAGTCTTTTTTGATATAGTTTTTCGAATAGTCCAAGTATTTTTGGAATTAATACATGATCAGCACTAGTGTAAGGTATTTTAAGTTGTTTAGAGTAGGTGTTGAAATCAGAGTATCTAATTTTTACAGCAACACACGCACACAATTTATTTCCTCTACGTAGCTGATAAGATAAGTTCTCTGTCATTGCAACTAGAATATTTCGCAGTTTATGCACATCTATAGTATCTCTATCAAATGTTCTCTCTGTAGAAATAGATTTTCGTTCAGAGAAACCAATCACAGGAGTATCATCAATTCCGTTTGCTCTTTTCCAAATCGTTAGTCCATTGGCACCTAACACTCTTTGCATGACATCTACAGGCATGTCCTGTATTGTTTTTACCTGTCTAACTCCTAGATTGCGAAGTGTCTGAAATGTTTTATCACCTACCATCGGAATTTTTTTAATAGATAGTGGAGCGAGAAAAGGTTTTTCTTTACCAAAATCAATCTTTAATTGGTTATTGGGTTTCGCTTCATTAGTAGCTACTTTAGAAACTACTTTGTTTTGAGCAAAACCTAAAGAGATCGGTAATCCAGTTTCGGATATAATTTTTTGCCTTAATTCTGATGCATATTTATAGGCACCAAAGAATTTATCCATTCCAGAAAGATCTGCATAAAACTCATCGATACTGGATTTTTCTAATACAGGAACTTTTTCTTTGATGATTTCTGTAACGATATCAGAATATTTACTGTAGGTACCTGCATTACCTTTTATAACAGTAGCTTCAGGACATAATTCTTTAGCTATTTTCATAGACATTCCTGAATGCACACCAAATGTTCTAGTCTCATAACTACAAGCCGCTACAACACCTCGATCGCTAATTCCCCCTACTAGCAAAGGTTTTTGTTGCAAAGAACTGTCTATGAGTCGCTCTACAGATACATAAAATGTATCCAAGTCTAAATGTAATATAGTTCTCAATTTTACTTTTTTTTGGAATAATTCCAAATTTATGGAATTATTCCAAATTATTCAAAATTGATACTTTGTTTTGTTCTTATTACAGCAAAAAAAACGACACTTAGTTAAAAGTGCCGTCCCTGAAAAATTTTATTTTGGGGCTACAAAATAAAATTCAATCGTATTAATTTTCTGTGTAACCAGCGAATTGTTGCATAGCACTCTTGGTTAGTTCTTTTGCTCTATTTACGTAGAAACTTTTTGTATCGTCAAGAGTTTCGTTCATTAAATCGTTTTCACTTCTTACATAATCTTTCTGAGTTTCAAATGTAGAGTTGTCATCAAAAGCAATACTTAATTCTTGCAAAGCACTTTCTAATTTTTGTAATGCCTGCTCAGCTTTCGCTTTTACTGCAGTTTGTTGCTTTAATTCTGCTGCACGTTGTGCTTCAAATTCTGCTTGTGCTTTTTGCTGTGCTGCAATTTGCTCTTGTAATTTTTGTTGTTCGATTTCTAACTGACGTCTTTGCGCTTCTAATTCTTTTTGCTTTTGAGCCACTTCTTCAGAAGCAGCAGCAATAGCTTCTTCTTCCTCACTTACATCAGCAATATCTTCAGAATAAGAATCACTACCTTTATTTGCTTGACAATTTGTTAATTGCTCTAATAATTTAGGACCAAGCTCCTTCGCTTGTTTAGCATAGTATCTACTACGCTCATAAGTGTCCTGATCCATAGAGCTTACCATTTTGGTTTTAGCTTGATAAGCTGTTTCATTAGCATCATCACATCCACATTTGTCAGCAAGAGCTTCTACTTTTTCGAAAGCTTCTATAGCTTTATCAGCATATTCTTGAGTGTGGAATACATTGTTGGCACCATGAGCTTTCTTAGAGTGAGAGTATGCATAGCTAGCGGCTGTTAAGGCATCTTCATAAAGATCTTGGGCATTAATTTGGTTAACAAAACAAAGTAAAAATAAAATTGATGCTATCCTTTTCATTTGTATGGGGCTTTTTAATGAACAGTACAAGTATACAATATTTTCCAAGTAACATCCAAAAATAAATGTCATTAATCGATGAAATACGCACTTTGTCTTAATTTTTATGGAAAACCCATAAGTAAAGTGATAGATATCCTACTGTTTACCAACGGCGGTTATCATTTGATTTATCAATAACGATATTGGATATTGAGTAGTATATACTTCTCTGCGTTATTTATAATTTTAACGTTTTTCAAAAGTTATTATGTAAGTTTATTGTGTATCTTACGTCAATATTCCCTATGAAAGAACTTATAATATCCTCAATAAACCACAATCTCAATAATGCAATTGCATTATTAGACGCAATAGATTTAAAAACTTACTGTAATGCTTCTGTAGGACCTTATTACTCAAGTATTGGTTCGCATATAAGACATACTCTTGATTTTTTTGATTGTATTATAGACGGATTAGATACAAATGATATTGATCTTACTGCACGTAAAAGAGATGAAATTTTATCTACCAATATTGATGCAGCAAAGGACCATATATATATGTTGCAGAAAACATTACTCTCTTATATAGATGCTAACACAGACTATTTGATTCATGTTACTGATAATATGGGGCAAGGTAAAGTAACTGTTAATTATACATTAGAAAGTATCTTGGCACATGCTAATAGCCATGCGATTCATCATTATGCTACTATAGGATATATTCTAAACCAATTGAATGTAGAATTAGAAATTTCTGGGTTTGGTTATAATCCTACTACTCCAATAAATAAAAGAGAAGGAATTTAGTAAATGACAAACTTATTCGATAATCTCTTTTATTATTATTTAATTTCCGCGGTTCGCTAATGTTTTAGTTATAATCAATCTAAAATAAGTTTTAAGCGTTTATCTTTGATATACTATTATCTAAGTATGTATTGATTCATACTTTAATCATCATCAACTATGATCAAAGTAAAAGATATATTTATATTCATTTTTTGCCTTACCAATATCAATATATATACTCAGAGCTTAGAAGATCATTGTGATTTATGGAGAAAACAAAAGGATACGATTACAAGTTCGGAGTCTTTATCAAAACTAAATAGCTATATAATTAATAAAGTTGATGATGCGTGTAAATTTGAAATTTACATAGCATCAGGATCATTATATACTATTTTAGGTAAAAGTAATATTTCTCTAGAGTATTTTAATAAGGCAGAAAAAATTGCAGAAAAACTCAATGATAGTCTAATCTTACTAAAAGCTTATTCAGAAAAGGCGTATGCCTTGGCAGTTAGTAATGCTAATGATAAAGAAGTATTAAAATACTTAAATAAGATAAGATTAGTTTTAGAAAATAACCCTGAAAATGAAAATTGGCTTCCTTACTATGATTCGTTAGCTCAAATTGCAAGAGGTAATGAAGATTATTTTCGAGCTATAAAATACACGGATACTTTAATAACATTCCTGAAAAAATTTGGGTATAC
Organism: Aquimarina sp. 433; assembly: GCF_054054605.1. Lineage (NCBI taxonomy): Bacteria > Pseudomonadati > Bacteroidota > Flavobacteriia > Flavobacteriales > Flavobacteriaceae > Aquimarina > Aquimarina sp. 433. The sequence continues at coordinate 144,860 of NZ_JBSWZK010000013.1, read as the reverse complement.
CGCGGGACTTCCTAATAGATATCAAAATAGAGGTTTATATTATTTTAATATGTCAAATTATGAAGCTGCAGCAAAGGATTTACTGCACTCTATAGAATTGAATGAAAAATTAGGTAGTCCAATATTAATAGAAGATACATATTACTTTCTAGGGCTTAGTTATCTAAAATGGAAACAATATGATGTAGCTATTAAGTATTTAGAAAAAAGTATCTCTATAGCAAAAGTTAAAGAAAATTATAAAACATTAATTTTTGGATTTTCTGATTTGTCAAAATGCTTTTTGGAGTCCAATCATATAGACAAATCCATTACTTATGTAGATTCGGCCTTATATTACAATAAGCTATTAAAAAATGATCTTGTTCAAGCAGAGGTTTTAAATCAAAAAGGAAATATATTTTTTAAAGGTTATAAAGAATTAGATGATGCAGAGAACCTTTTTACTGAATCTTTTGAATTAGCAAATGTCTCTAAAGATCGTAAAGTATTATATATTTCTACGTTGAGTTTGATAGAACTTTATAACGATAAAAAAGAGTATAATAAATCAAGCAAATATATTTCCATACTTCGAAAAATATCCAAACAAAGAGACATTTTATTATGGAAACAAAGATCGTATAAAATCTATAGTGAATATTTTGAAGGAATACGTCAATTTGATTCAGCTATGAGATATTTGAAAAAGTATTATAAGATTAAAGACTCTGTGTCTAATCAACAAGTTCAAACTAAAGTTGCAGATCTAGAAAAGAAGTATGATACCAAAAAGAAAGAACTTAAAATAGTTACTCTCAATAAACAAAAAGAAGAGCAAGAACGGATTGCTCAACAAGCAAAAAATCAACAATACTTATACCTGATCATTACTGCTTTTTTATTACTATTCTTAGGAATTGGAACCTGGACATATAGAAAACTTAGAAAACAGCAAAAGAAGTTGGTCTCAACGAATCAAATTAAAAATCGTCTTTTTTCTATTATCGCTCATGATTTAAGAGGTATGATTATTCCGTTTCAGAGATCAGGAAAAATATTAAAATATCACATTCAAAAGGAAAATTATGATAAAACAATAGAACTCTCTCAGGCTTTAGAACAAAACTCTGAGCGTTTGTCTAATATGCTAGATAATTTATTAAACTGGTCATTAGAACAAATGAATGGATATAAAATCAATCCTGAGAAAATCATAGTTGGAAAAGAACTAAAAGATATTATTTCTGGATATAAACAACAAGCCTCTTATAAAAACACGAAACTAGAATTAAAATATAAAAATGAATTATCAATTGATTTTGATAAAGGTGCTTTCCATGTTATTTTCAGAAATCTAATTAATAACGCATTGAAGTATACAGAAAATGGTAGTATAAGAATAGAGTTTACAACCAAGGGTAATGTGTTTGTATGCTCAGTTGTTGATACTGGAATAGGAATGTCTTCTGATCAATTAACACATCTTTTTGCTTTAGAAGAAAGAAAATCTACTATAGGTACGCAAGGTGAAAAAGGAACAGGATTAGGTCTTAACCTTGTATATGGTTTTATAAAAATGCACAAAGGAACGATAACTGTTTCATCAGAAAAGAGAATTGGCACGCGATTTGACTTAAGTGTTCCTACAACATTAACTTTGATAGAGAAAGATAGTGCTACTACCGAACCTTTATCTGCCTAATTAAAAGCATAAGTCATGGATATTTATATAGTGGAAGATAATATATTTCATTTAGAAGATATTAAAATCACTTTAGAAGAATTAGAATATAATTGTGTAGGTACTTCAGATGATCCTTTTGAGGCTTTGGAACAGATTGGAGACTTAATGCCGGATGCAGTTATTTTAGATATTCATCTTCATGAGAAAGATTCAGGAATAGCACTGGGACATCAAATAAAGTCTTTATATCATATTCCTGTATTTTTTACCACCTCTGATACAGATAAAAATGTAATGAATAAAGCAGCCGAAATCCATCCCGTTGCTTATTTAACAAAACCCATCGATAAAGATGATCTACAGGCAGCTTTAATTTTGGCCCAGAAGCAGGAGGTAATCTTAAGGAACAATGGTGGTGCCGGAAAAGAATATATCTTTATTAAAAGTGGTAATAAATTGGTGAAAGTACATTTAGATTCCATATTATTTGCGCATACAGATTCAAAAAACTATTGTACCATTGTCACTACAGATCATAAAAAGCTATCAGTGCGTTATTCTATTTTAAAACTTAGTAAAAAGTTAAAAGGGTTAGAGTTTGTACAAACTCATCGATCTTATATTATTAATTGGAATAAGATTGATTCGCTACATGAATATGATCAAACAATAGAAATACAAGGACATCATATCCCTATAGGCAGAACGTTTAAAGAAGATATCTATAAACGCTTGAAAGTGATATGAAAAAGTCAAATAGACTATAACTTATTAATACTATATCCTTGTGTAACTATTATATACAAACACAAGTTCGACCACTGATAGGGACTGTTTTTGTAGAAATACCACAATCCCAAACGGTTTTAGCGCAGATGGTGGGTTTCGTAAAACAAACTTCTGGATCAAAAGTTTCTGTATCCGTATCTTCTTGTTGCCCTCCTTTAAATGAATCAAGATGATCAAGTTTGGCAATCTTTATTTTATCTAGAGTTAGCTTTTTTTTGTTGTTTTTCATCATAATTTGGTTATGATTATTTAAATGCAAACACAAGTTTGACCACTAACGGGAACTGTTTTTGTGGATATACTTTCCCAACAAAAGAAGGGATGGGTTTCACAGTGTTCTGGTTTAGAATCTGTAGGAAACTCATCGTTACCAATACCACCAGAAATTAGCTCAAGATTATGTAATCTTGCAATTTTGATCTTATCTAAACTTAACTTTTTGTTCCCTTTGTGTTTCATTTTTTTATGTTTTATTAATCGTTAGATATCATTTGGATCGATACTACCAGTACCGATAGGAACAGTTTTAGTAGAAGTCATACATTGATCATTAATACTCGCTAAATTATGGTCAGAAAGAGGCTCGGAATCCTCTTCTATGATGATGATAGATCCGCCTTTTATAGCATTTAGATTCGTTAATCGTGCAATTTTGATTTTATCGAGATTTAATTTTTTATATTTTTTCATATCAATATTTCTTAAAGATGAAGACTTCAGCGCCTAAATACAATTTCTAGTATTACTTACTGGAATGGTTTTAGTAGAAGTATGTGTAAGCATACAATCTTTTTTAGAAGCTGTTTCCGTACAATTATCGATTAAGGTTGATTGGTTGGTTGCTGTATTTGGGTTAAATCCACCTTTTACTTTATATAGAGGATTTAATTGAGCAATCTTAATACGATCTAGGCTTAGTCGCTTTAATTTTTCCTTTTTCATTTAGATTTTTTGTGTTTCACACAATCTACGATTTTAAGAAGAAAAATACAGGTTATCATACTTGAAATTTATAAATTTCAAGAGATATAAGTGTTTTTATTTGTTTGAAAATTAATCTTTTAGATGTTTTATAAAGTATGAAGGGTAGATACCTGTTTTTTTATGAAAAGCCGAAGAAAATGATTGCGCATTTTTAAAACCAACTTCCTCCGCAATCGCTTGGATGGTATAAGATCGCAGAGCCTTGTTTGTGCTTAGTTGATCTACAGCAAAGTCAATTCTTAAATTATTTAGATAATTTGAAAAATTTACGCTCTTATAGACATTGATGATCTTAGAAAGATACGCACTGTTTGTATTAAGTTCTTTAGCTAGCGAATTAAGGGTGTAATGTTTTTTTGCGAATTGGTTTTTAGCTTCAAAATCTTGCAATTTCTTTAAAATAGTTTCAATTACATCTTCCGGAATATCTAAATCCTCTTTTTTGGTTAGATTAGATGTTATCTCTTTTTCAAGAGCGGCAGATTGATTTATTTTAGACTTTTCTTGTTGTTCTAATAATAATTTTTGGAATCTACTTTTGTTTAGGTAACTTCTTCTAAATCCATAAATAGCTAGTAGTACTAAAATTAATGAAAGTACTATTAAGAAAGTAATAGTGTTATTTTTTAAAAAAGTATCTTTCTCATATTTGGCTATTAATTTCTCTTTTTCTGAAATTAATTCTGCAGCATCATATTTTCTAGTAATATTTCTTGTTAAATAAACCTGATTAGCATGCCTAATACTATCCAATTCTAAGTGCGTATTAAGATAGTCTAATTGAAGTTTATAATCGCCTTTAGATTCAGCATCTTCTTTTAGATATTCATAAACTTTAATAGTTTCAGGAATTACATCTTTAGTCTTTCTTAGCGTGGTGTCTACTTTTTTAAAATATGATAAGCCTGTTTCTTTATTTCCAAGGTCTTTATAGCTTCGACCAATGTAATAATCACAAGTAGCAATTCTAGTTTCTACAGGATCAAATTTGCGTATTAATTCTTTTCCTTTTTGTAAACTATCTATAGCGTTTTTATAATTTTTTAGAAGATATTGATGAATTCCAGAAGTAACAATGATATAGGAATAGGTAGCAGAATCATTGGTTTTAAGGGTTTGCTCAATCCCTTTATCAATAATCTTTTCAACCAGATCTAAATCTTTAGTGTGGATGTAAGAATCTGCTAATGCAAATAATGCAGGATTATAATTAAATGTAGTTCGGTAATTGGCATTTTGTTCTAAAAATGTAATGTATTCTGCAAATATAGTTTTAGATTCTTCATAGTCACCAGCTTGATTTTTTAATAAACCAATGTTAAATTTAGCATCGGCATGCAATTTATCATTTCCATTTGTTTTAGCTTTCTCAGATGCTTGTACATAAGATTCTAAAGCTCCAATATAATCCCCTAATTCATATTTTATATTACCTTTTTCTAAATATGCTCCAGCAGGATATCTAGAATACCTTTTGTTTTTTGTAATAAGAATAATACTGTCTATAAAAGCGGATTTATCATTTGGTTTCAGAAAAGATAAAAAATGGTAGGCATTTGCCATTTTTAAAGTGTCAGAAGAACCCTTGTATTGATCAAGTAAATCCTCTGTGATCTTTATCCTTTTAGAAGTTTCAGTTTCTTTTCTTAAAAGTTCACGTAATTCCTCAAAATGATCTTGCGCTTTAGCCGTATAATTACATAGCAAGAAGAAAATAGTAGAAAAGAAGAATAAATATTTCATGTTATTAAAAGAAAACATTGTTATTGCTAAACCAGACAGCTTAAAACTGTTACGAATGTAAAGATTAAATATGTATCTAATGGAATTATGAAAAGAATTTATCAGTAGTTGAAATTTATAAATTTCAACTACTGATTTATAAATGCCAATAATAAGTCTTTGTAAAATAGCCTTTCAACTTACTAGATTTGAAATAGCGAACATCAAAAATCCCAATGTATGAAGACGTATCAAGTAGAAGCAAATGATTCTTATTTAAAAGAGATGAATATTGATATCGATGATCTTAAAAACACATCGTTAAGTAATTTGGATACTTCATTAATTATCCAAAAACAAGTAATTAAACACACTGTTGAAGGTATCATTATTGGATTTTATATTAAATCAAAGTATGCAGGTTTAGGGTTATCAAAAAAGGTAAATTCATTATATCAGAATTCGAAATCATTTCAGGAGTTTTCAGATGTGAAAAAAGTCCAAATTGAAGAACGCAAAAAGTCACATATCTTTGTTAAGTGTGGTAATAAGTTGGTGAAATTAGCAATATCCTCTATTATTTTTGCTCATACAGATTCTAAAAATTATTGTTCTATAGTAACTTGTGATGGTAGAAAATTATCAGTAAGACATTCTATAAGTAGTTTGCTGAAGGCTTTGAATAGAGATTTTTTTATTCAGACACATCGATCGTATATCGTAAACTGGCATAAAATAGAGTCTTTTTACGAATTAGATCAGACAATAAAAATTCAAGAACATCATATTCCCATCGGAAGAACTTTTAAAGAAAGGTTATACAATAAAATGAACATTATTTAGTCTGGTAAAGTGGATTGATTAAAATACTGATATCAATCTGATCAATCCACATTTTTGCTAATTTCGAACAAATAAATAGTTTCTCTTTTTAATTCTTTTTTCCGTCAAATGAAACACGAAGAATTTTTCCATCGATTTCTAAATCATCAAATGACATATCAATTTCTATAGCAGAAGAATATACGCCCTCAATAATTACAGAAGTATACTCATCAAAATCATTTTTTCTTCCGAATTGAATATTATGAATAGAAGGGATACCATTGCTGAAATCTAATCGATATGTTTTACATCCAGTTTTTACAATAGTACAGATTCCTTTCTTTGTTTCGATTTCATAGGTTTTTAGTTTTCCTCGATAAATTCCAACAACTTTTGATGGAAGCGTACTGATTTCTGTAGAATTGCAATGTATTAAACCTTCGTATACGTAGTCGTTATGCAAGAAACAAGTTGCTATAAGATTATTAGAAGCTGATGATTTAGAAATACTGATATTTCCAGTATCTAAAGATGTACTTTCATGGTCTATATGAATCTCTGAATTTCCAGAACTCAAATTCGTTTCTCCGTTTTCAATAAGAATGTTAGTATTACCTGTGCCAAGGCTTATAGGACTTCCATTATTAGTCACATTTATATTTTCAGTATCTGCATCCGCTTCATATTCATCGCTAATGCTACCAGAGAATGAGAATACTCCTTTTGCCGTTGATCCAATGAAAAGATCTCCATCTTCATCGAGTGTAATCGACAATGTTTTTCCTTGATGGATAATTGTTGATGTATAAGTATCATCATTTTTTATAAACTTTATATTTGATAATGAAGAAACTCCATTACCAAAGTTTAGATGGTACGTTCGAAATCCGCGCTTTTTAATAATACATTTTGCATCTGTATCAACACGAGTGCTAGAACCCGCTTCTGCAAGCACTCCCGTATATTCTGTAACTAAATATTTAGGCAGTTGTATACTGGTTTGTGCATTAAGAGTTACTGTTAGAGCAGTTAATAAAAAGAATACGACGATCAGAATTGTTCTTTTTAGTAGTTTGATTCGATGTGAAATTTCCATTGTTTGATTTGTTTAAAGCATTAATTAATAATATGAATAGATGAGATGATTGGTGTAGAATGTGTTTTATTTTAGAATTAGTTTGATTCCCAAGCCCGCATAAGGTGTAAACTCTCCCATTTCACTATTTACATGATACAGTTCATTTAATTTGAGATAAATTGTAATTACTGGAGAGATAAAGAAGTCTACATCTAACCCTGCATAAGCTCCATATATCACTTGATTTGTTTCTATAGCAAGCAATTGATTGTTTGGTAAATTAGTATCGTTATCATTAATAATTTCGTACCCAATTAATCCTCCAGCACCAAGAGAGAGCGAAAAGGTTCGCGAGTTGTTTCTAAGAATATCAAAAAAGAAACCAGTAGTAAAGGAATAAGTATCTACAGGAATATCTGCATTATTCCGCTCAAAAGAGGCGAAGCTTCCCTGTAGATTAAATTGTAGGTAATCGAACTCATTTATTTTATAATCTGCTGCTATTGCTGCGCCAAAACCATCTTGTACGATACCACCAGTAGTAGTAACAGCTAACTTGTGACTTTGTGCTGTTATTTCATAAGTATAAGAAAGCGGTATTAATAATAAAAGAATGAACCGTAATGGATTTTTGATTTGTTTCATTAGATGTGTTTTACCTTAATTAAGAAATTCGAAAAGTGAAATAAGCTTTTTAAATAACACCGAATATCATTTCGTGGATGTTTGTAAACATTTTATGGATTCGCGTTGGAGATTTTGGGTTTTTGGTTCAAATACCTAATAATAGGGAATATAGTAGTGATAATTAGATATTAACCTTACCAGAATACATTCATCCACAAAATGCTGCTATTAAACCACTCGGTTAACTAAAGCATCAACTTTTAAGACATATTTGTAATATCCAATTTAAATATTACAAATGCTTGGTGCTATGAAGAATTTATATGTAAGAATACTTATTTTATGCTCATTTGTGGTCGTTTCTTGTACCAAAGAAATAGATGAAGATCTGGTAATGACAATTGTTCCAGATAGTTCTGATGAAGTATTTGACGTTCTATTAAAAATCATAGAAGATAATCCTAATAATTTGCTTAATTGGGATGGAAATGTCGACAATATAAATGCTTGGGAAGGGGTCGTGTTTGAAAATGAGAAACTCACAGGGTTAGATATTGAAAATAAAAACATTACAGAACTAACACCAACGATAAGTTTATTGGAGGATCTAAAGGAATTAAGGCTAAAGGGAAATAATTTAGTCAGTATTCCAGATGAGTTGTTTGAATTAAAAATTTTAGAAAAGTTATCTATATCTGGTAGTGATGCTACAATAACGTTAGATAAGTTTTTAGCAGGGTTATTTTCTTTATCTTCCTTAACAGAATTGTCATTAGATCATTTTACAATAAATACCATTGAAGGAATTGGGGCACTGAATAATTTAGAGATATTATTAATTGAAGACACGTCGATTTCAACTATTCCTTCAGATATAGGAAGACTTTCTCAATTAAGAGAAATCACATTGACTAATTGTGAGTTTTTTGAAATATCAGAAGATTTTTTCAGACTTAGTAATCTTGAAACTATTATATTTCGAAATAATGCAAATCTCACTACTTTACCAGAAGCTTTTGATACATTCGAAAAGTTAACCTCACTTACAATTACAGGAAGCCAAGGCATTCAAACGTTCAATAAAAGTGTTTTTGGAGCTGTCGCTTTGAGAAAATTAGATATGTCCCAAAATAATATAGGTTTTTTAACGATCGAAGATGGTATTCTTCCCGAAGATATAGGGATGTTAACACAACTCACTGAGCTAAATCTAGAAAAGAATACAATTAATTCGATTAGTACAAGATTAGGAGAACTTATAAACCTGAAGACAATCAATTTTCGAGATAATACTATTAAGGATATTCCGAAGGAATTAGGTGCTTTAACAATTTTGGACGTTTTGGATATTTCTGGAAATTTACAGCTTAATGAAATCCCTGAAGAAGTATGTAAGTTAGAAGATTTAGGTACCATGATAATAACCGATGGAAGTTGTGGAGATCTAAGAGTAAGTTCTGAATATAGTTTTACCACTACAGAGGTTTTGACAAGCTCTCTGTTATTTGTTGATATCGTAGTTGATGCTGTAATTGATCCTGTTTTTGTTGATGGCGATGGACCTTTTGATTTAGATTTTGGAGAAATAGGCTTTGAGATTCATGAAGTGAATAAAGAAGATGTATTAATTCGAGATGATGTTTCTGATCAAGTCCTTATTACTCAGAGTACGACACAACAATTTGTGAATGTTGATGGCGCATTAAATCTGTCTTTTGAATTGGTTTCACCATCCGTACCTAATGCTAACCTAGAAGAAGGGAGAACTTACAGAGTTAGATTATTTAATACAGAAATTGGAACTGTAAAAACGTATTTACCAGCTTATGAACTTACTGTTTTAGAATAGTCTAGTATTTTTTGATATCATCGATCAATCATAAAAAACCCTCATCAATTTTTACTTTGATGAGGGTTTTACATTTCTAATTAAGAAAAAATGTCTTTAGTCACAATTTCTATGCGGACAAAAGAATGGCATATTCGTGTGTACTCCACAATCACATCCATCATATCCTCCGCTGACTAATTTCTGTACTTGTTTTTCTAACACTTTTACTCCTTCTATTTTTAAAAAGTCTTTTTTCATTTTATATATTTTTTAATGACATTACATTTTACGACTATCGTAATATGCATAATTTACCGAATGGTGAACTTGGAACAGAAACGCATTGATAATTATAGCTTGCCGTAAGGTCAACACAATCGCGATTATTGTGACATGGCAATAATCCTCCGTTAATTGTTTTCTGCTGTTCTTTAGTTAATGAAGTTCCTAAATTTGATATGTTATGTATCATGATGTAAAAAAATAAGTTAGTTTATTACACGATGTAATAAGTTCTTATAAGGTAAAATTTAGAAACATGATATTAGTTGAATAGTGGGTTTTTGTACTGTGATTGTGGATCAACTACAGTTTGATGTGGAGTTTTAGAAAATGCATAGTAGTGGATGTTTTATATTGATTGGATAATTCTACCATTATTATAGGCCAGATTAGGATCTCAAAAAATAAAATGATCCTACTTATTTATTGGACTAATTGTTAAACTGCTATCTATATGCTAAATAGACTATTGTCATTATTAGTTGATTTTTTTTCTTTAATTATAGTAGACTTTGTTTTTACTTTGGTTGGAGGAGGAGTTGTGGATTGTTTTTGACTTTCACCTAGTTGTTCACCCATTTGTAAGAAAGCTTCATTATTTTTCTTAGCATTTGGATTTTGATTAGATATTGGGGTATGCTGGGATATCTCTTGATGATCTGAATATTCGTCTGGATCTTCACCACGAAGCATCATTTCATCTTCTTTTTTAAACTGAAGCATTTCATCTAATGTGAAATGGGGGATAGGTACTTCTATAAAACCAGGTATTTCATCAATATTTCCCTGTTCATAAAGTTCTTTGATAATCGCAATACCTTGTTCTTTGGTAGCATAAGATTGTTTATGAACCTTTTTTAATTCTATAGGATAATCTATTTTCCATTTATTGATTCCAAACCAATTCAAGGATATGATGTAATCATTAATGTTTGATTTGTAAAGTTTTAATTCAGAATCTTGGTGGTCTGATAACTGCTTGAAAAAAGATAATACTTCACCGATATTACATTTTTGGTCAATGAGGTCAATACTAGTTAAACTATCTATGATGGCTGCTTTCATTTTTAGGATTTTATATTAAATGATACTAAACTCTGATGTAGCTGTTTTTTTATGAAGTTTTATATCGAATTCGGCACTTACACCTTTTTTGGCATTATTTAAGAGTATTGCTGACAAACCGTTTTTTCTTTTCAACTTCATTAAACGACCTTTTCCCATTAGAACACATTCTACATTATTATATTCGAGAGGAACTAATTTATATCCATCATCGATTAATAAAGTGATATCATTTATTTTACATGTCTCGTATTGTTTTTGGTTTAAATACAATGCCTCTTTCAATAAAAGGTTCTTGTCTTCATTAAGTTTAATAAATTGTGGGACCGATTTTTTATTAATAATTGTTTCCAAATTTTTAAAAAAGTCATATCCTTGGGTCAATAAAGATTGAGGGCTCTGTTGAAGCAAACTTGCAGATTCTGTCCATCCAGAAATTTTAAAGGGTAGTATTTTGTCCTTATATAGTCCTAAAAGTTCATAGCTAGGTAAACCTTCTAGAGATTCTGGTTTTTTTATATTTAACAGTTGTTTTTTGTCAACTGCGTCTGTAGCATCCGGAGTTTTTAGTTCTAATAATTTTAGACTATTCTTATTATTGTTTTTGCTTTTTATAGAAAGTTGGAGGTGTACGAATGAACTCGTCGTTAAAGTGTCTCTTCTAAAGGAAGGGGTTATTTTAGCTTTTATCTCGAACTCACCTTGCTTAAGAATTAGTTGATTAACAGGTATTGTAATGGATACTCCTTGATTTTTTGTTGATAATGGTTTGAATTCAAAAAGAATGACATCGTTACACCAAATTTCGGCATTACAATTATTAATATTAATACTAAGACTGTATATAGGGTTTGTTATATTCATAATAAGTTTATTGAAAAAGAGTTAAGATCCTCCTCCGGTTACATAACCAGAAGATTTTTTGTCTGTTAAATAAATTTTAGTGGAGTTAGAAACTTCTTCAAAAATTTGAATGTCGGCATATTTAGTACTTAGATCAACATCGATTAAATAATCACCTTTGGTGTCTTTATCACCATCTATTAGATTTTCATCTTCTTCATCGCTATTACCAAACCCAAAAAAACCTTTGATTTTGTCTACAGTTTCTGCTACTACTCCTGTAAGTTTCCATCCCTGTATTTGATATGTAATAGAGCCGGTGAGTTTTACTCCATCGAATTTAGAATTAAAAGATAAGTAAATACTATCTTCAAAATGTAAACCAGAACTTGCACTGATTCCAGTGGTAAGTTCATTAGTACTGTTAAATCTGTATTGAAATCCCATAGAGGTGGTATTAAGATCTGCTTCAAGAAGTATTTTCACCGATCCAGCTCCTCCACCTTCGATGACAGTATTTTGATTTTCACCAATTATTTTTTTACTTCCGTTAATAAAGAAATGTGCTTTGGCCACTATCTTTGCTTTAACAAAGTCTTCTACTCTTGGTAATGGCCTAAATTTATCCTGACTATTTAAATAGTACAGTGCTTTTTTATAAGCTTCTTCTGCTGAAGTTATAAGTCCATCAATAAATAGTAATAAGGGATGCTTTTTAGCCGCTCTAATCAGATCTATTTCTAATTCAAAAGACAACAACTTTGATTGTATTTCAATTTCTCCACTATATCCAATTCCAAAGAAGGGGTCATCAGTTTTTTCTTCTAAATTTCCGGAAGCTTTAACATCTAATGTAGGTGGATCAAATTTGGCCGATACACCTAAATATTTTTTTAAAGGTTTTTCTTTTTTCCCTTTACCACCATCTCCGATTTTAGCTGCCTTTTGAGTAAATTTTGTTAGGATATCTAGAGTAGAAAAAAGTTTTTGAGAAGAATCTTGAATCTTTTTAAAGTTAAACTTTTTAGAAAGGTTGTGAGATTGAGCTTTGTTGTCATAAAAAGCTCCTACACCTATGACCAGATCAGCTCCTTTATTTTCATATTTTAGTTCTTTTTGATCTGGCTTTAATGCAGCATTTCTTCTATCCAGGCGAGCTGCAATATCTGAGTACTTATTAAATACGGACTCTTCATACCCTCTATGCTCTAAAGTTAATGGATCTTTTGAAGCAAGCGATATTAATAAATGCCACTCTGCATCTATATAAGCCTTGGCTTGGATTGTTTTAGAGAAACCACATAATTCTACAGGAATACTGTATTCAACGGGATTCATAGCACGATAACCTAAAAACATTAGATCAACAAAATCTCCAAATAACCCTTCTACACTATTTGGATCATGAAATATGGATATGTCTGCAGTATTATTAGTTAAGGAGAGAGAAGAAGTTTCTCCATCCCTGTAATATTCTTTTGGTTTTTCATGTCCATGTTTGCAATTACTACAATCAAGCCCTTCAAACTTTATTGCTAATTTTTTTCTATTTTTTGTAGTTCCTGCTATAAATATTATAGGCATCGGTAAACTTCCAGAAAACTTTGTTTCACCTGCATAATTATTCTTTAATAGCGTGTATTCGTAAGTTTTATTTTTAATTATAGTTATTTCAGTAAGATTACATTCTTCCTCAGTTTCCTCTGTTTCTTCGGGTGGTTTTGTTTCTTCTGGTGGTGTAACAACAGGTGGAGGTGTTGTTTTTTCTTCCTCTTCTTCTTTTTTCTTTTCTTGTTTTGCTTTTACATTAGTTACTACATCTCCTTTTGGAAAGCCATCTACAGCGAAACTCATACCATCCATGGAGGTATTAGCCAGTGCCATGTTTTGGTTAATACTCGTAATAGATTTATTTAATTTAGCACTTACTTTCCCAGTATATTTTTCTTTTAAATTATCGATAAAACCATCAAAATTGTCCATTCTACCTAACCATTTTGAAGCCTTATCCATATCCTTTTGTACTTCTGCTGATTTTGCTTGAGCAGCATTGATTTTCTTTTGGGCTTTATTGTATCCTAATTTCTCTAACTCCTCATCTAATTCATCCTGAATTTTTTTATTGAGTTTATTCTTGGATCTTGCGGTTTTTTTATCAAGCTTTTTCTGGGCTTTTTTCTGAGCTTTTTCTTTTAATATTTTCGTGATTTCTCCTTTTTGAGGATTAGGAGGAATACTACTTTGTCCAGATGATACATATAACCCATATAAGGAAGCAATGGCTTTTTTACTAGATTCATCCTCCTCAAAAATGGCGTCCTTATTATAAGCTGTAACCTCTTCTGTCATTCGGTTATATTCATGCTCCGCTAATTGATCCAGTAATTTTTCATGTTCCTTTTTGTTATCTGACCACCGCTCTAACGGTGTACGATCGTCAAAGGTTGGAATTCCATTAGAGGGAGTACCATCCAGATTTACTAAACTGCTGGTGTTAATTTCTTGATTGTAATAGTTTTCTAATTCGTTTATAGAATTTTGAATTTCATTTTGAAAAAACTGTTCCTCTTTATCAGTAATCGCGTCGTTTTTTTCGATACCCAAATCATTAATTTGTGGTACCTCAATGTCATTAATGGTGGATGATATTTTGTTTTTAAGTTGGGGAATTTGATTTTCTAAGGATTCTAATTGTACATCGATCTGTTTCTTACTTAGATTGGCTTGGTTTAATGCTGCACTAGCACCATTAATTGTACTTTTTAGAGCTTTATTATCAAAGATTTTTCCAATTGGTTTTGCTCCATCTAAGACTCCAGAAATTTGTGAATTTATTTTATTGGTAGCATTTGTTGCTACTGACTTAGCTTTATTAGCGACACCATTAATTTTACCTTTAGCTCTATCAACCATATTAGGTTTTTTAGGACCCATAATCTCTGATTTGGCAACAGGTGGTTCGAAACCAACAAAGCCTCCACCAGCAGTACATATAAGTTCACTATGCTCTACCAAAGGGATAGCCTTTTCTATATTTACTGTGGGCTCAGCTGTATCTATCCATTTAGTGAATTTTGGATTGCAAATTTTTGTTGGAGTGGCTGTACAACTAGGAAACATTGGGATATTCGCACCGATAGTTTTGTCTGTAATATTTACCACAGGTTTTCCTCCAATAGTAACCATTTTGGTGGTAGAAATCATAGGAAGCAAAGTACCAGGACATTTATCACATTTTATTTTAAAACCTTCATAGGAAATTCTTTTTTCTTTCATAATACGGTGAGGTAATTTATGATTACATGGAAGTTAACTTGCTAATTTGTCTATAGCTATAGATCTCAGGGGCTTCAATATTTAAAAAGAAAATACTTTCTTCGGCATCTCCATTTTCTTTTAAGTCTTGTGCCTCAAAATAATTAGCGTCAATGTTAATGTTATAGGGGTGGACTTTAAAAAGATTACCAAGCAAAGAAGCTGTTTCTTCGTTATCAAATAGTTGAGTGTCTAAACTTCCTGATCTTACTATTTGGTATCCTTTGGTAACCTCATGAATAGCAATGACTTTAGTGACTACGTTAAAAGGTAAATCTGTGGTGTCAAAAAAATCAGCAAATATCTTTTTTTGTGCAATAGAAACTTCAGAAGTGATATTTTGTTGATAAATTGGAGGAAATAGTAATGTGATGATGTCGGATTTTTTTACAAGACTTAAAAATTCATTTTCATCATGTATAATTTGATGAATGCCTTCTAGTATAACATGAATGTCTTCAATATCATTTTCAAATGTTTTTTGTAAAATCTTTTGTTGGTCATACCATGCTTCTGCAATTTCTCCTCTATTGACAATTGAAATAACTTCTCCTTTTTGATCTGTATATAGGACTAATTTATGTTGAATAATGCTCAATTTATCTTCTAAAGAAAAGATACCTTCTTTATTACTTTGTGTTCTTTGGAGTACCTCTACAGAAAAGAGGTATCCGATTTGATCTTTTTGAATAAAGGTTTTCTTTACAGTTGATTTTATGTTGTTTTCTATAGGCTCTTCGGCGGATTTTATATATATACTAGTATTTATGGAATATATATTTGATCGCTCTTTTGTATTTATCGATAGATCTTCATTTAGTAATAATGTTGTCATGATTAATTGATATTAACTTTCCCTCCAAGAACTTTTACTCTCGCCGCCGTTAACAAACTACTAGCGGCACCAGTAAGGTTAAGTACTCCAGCGGTAATAATAGTAAGAATAGCTCCACTCTGTATGTTAACCATTACAGCACCAGTTATGGATACTCTTTTTCCAAATACACTTACACTTTTCGAACCGTTTATTGTAGCTTTAGATCCAGCTTTTGCTTTTAAATCACTACCTGCATCCATAGTAAAGTTTGTTCCTGCACTAGAGCTCATATCTTTTGAAGCTGTAGATGCTATATTATTTCCAGCATTTAAAGTAACATCGTTACTAGCTTCTATGGCAATATCGGTAGAGGAGAAGGTGATTTTGTTTGGTGCGCTAATAGTAATTTCACCATTACCAGCCATGACAATAGTATTACCACTTGGATCTGCAATAGTAACACTACCATCATTATCATTTAACGTTACCTGATTACCACTTCTTGTTTTAATGGCTTTTAAGTGATTATTACCACTTTTAAAACTTTCTGGAACGGATGATGAATTAGTTACGCTTCCTTTAACTATAGGTAATTCAGCATTGTCACCTTCGTGGTCAACAATAACTTCATCACCCTTTTCTGGTACAAAATACATTCCTTGTCCAGGTCCTCCTGCCAGACTAGCTTGACGAATCCATGGCGAAGTTTCTCCAGTCTCTTTTTGCCAAGCATATTGTATCTTCACTCTACCCATCCCTTCAGGATCTACATTATCTACAACCACTGCAGTCTGTGACTTGCTTTTGGGGAATGCTTTTATAGAGGTTTTAGGATATACATCGGACTCCGCCGTAATAGCCTCAAATGTATTTTCGTACCTGCCATTTTCGCTACAATTATGAATTACCTTTGTAATTCTGTATCCGCCATAAGAAGTACTTTCTCCATCTATAAGTATTTTACTTCCAATTGTAATACTTGGGTTGCTGCTTTTTCCAGTTACTTTTATTTGATTTACCTCATTAGCTCTTTTTTGATGAAGTATCTGATCGTCTATTCTGGACTTCATTCTGGGATCATCATGTGAGCTTACTAAAACCTGAGTTTCCTTTTGAAATAACTTGTCGCTTTTTTGATTGATTGTAGAAATAAAACCTTTGGAATGAGAGTGTAATTCTTTGGTTTTTACCTCATGGAAAGCATCGGTTAGATAGTCGTTAGTGAAATATTTAAAATTATTCGGGATAGTTTCTAATTTCATGGATAATTCTAATAAATCATATCCATATCTTAGCGTAACAGCATCTTTACTTTCTGGTTTTCCAAATATCAATTGGGTACCATCATAATAAAACCATTCTCCATACTGTGCGGCAAGTCTACTGGCGTATTGGAATGCACTTTCTTCCTGTTGTACACTATAATGAATGGGAGTGACCATATTTGGTGAAATAGAACATTGTAGAATACCTTTGTCATATCCCGTAAATGTCTTTTCGAGAATTTCGGAAATCGCGATATCTTGATGAGAAGCGTAATGTGGTCCATCATCTGCAATGATACTAGAACTTTTTCCCGAAATATGAATAAGGTCACCAGTTTTATGATAGAAGCCTTTCACGGTTTTTACAGAAGTGACAATTCCTTTGAACTCTAAAATTTCATTTTCTGAAAAACCGTTTACTGATTGGATTCTTACTAAAAAGACGCCACCTAAAAATTGGACGCTTTCTCCAGAAATATGATCATTTTTTTCTTCTAGAACATCTTTTCTACAGATGAGTTCAAAATGATGATGGGCATCTATTTCCTGATGTAGTGATAAGTTTTTAAAGGCTGGGATGGGATTACCATCTATAAATAATTGTATGTGTGTATCTGCTGCCATGGTTTATCTAATTGATAAATGAGTTGGTGTTGATACACTTAAATTAGTGTATTAAATTATCTCAAATAAGGAAATAGTGACGAATAGTAACTATTGTAGGAAGTTTGTATTGAATTTTGTGGTTCTATAGAATTGCCTATAGTGTCAACTACTATGATATTTATTCTTTTAGAAGATCTAAAGCGTATTATCTCAAAAAAGGAGATAGAATCAAATTTCCTTTCATTCCTGCTAAAAAGCACCACAATCTTACCGAACCTCCACATTAATGCACTCTTAGTATAGAAGTACATTAAGTTTACCAAAGAATTTAAACTCATTTAAAATTTTTAAAGCAATGAAATTACAAAACAAATTATTTGGGAAATTAACTAAAGTTATGCTTGTTTTATCTGTAATGTTTATCTCATCTTGTGGGAGTGATGATGATGGAACAGTACCTGCAGAACCATTTGTAGCACTTCCTTCTGAAGTTCTAACTACTTTTAGCGGAGAGTTGACTTACACTCCTGCGAGCGGTATGGGTATAGTAGCCGGAGTACAAGGTACCGCTACTATTTCTGTTTCAGGAACCAATCATACAATTAGTTTTAGTGACGGAGTTCCATCCATTACTGGAATACGATTCTTAGGAAGTTCTAATGGGAATTATGCGTCTGTAGGTACTAGTGGTTCAGTAGCAGGTATTGTTATAGAAGGTAACGAGTTAACTATTGGAGCAACAATAGATAGTAATGTTTGGGCTTTTGTACCAAACTAATACGTTAAGTAAATTTATAAAGTTAAGAGTGATTTTTTTCTAAAGTCACTCTTTTTTGTATTGTAATATTATAGGGGGAAGTTTATAAACCATCTTTTTTTTTTCCAAAGATGGCATCCATAATAGTTTTTAATCCTCTAAACGCCATAAATATAGCAAAAGACGCTCCTAATAATCCTAAAACTAAAACTAGGTAATAATAAGGATGATCCTGATTTTTAAAGGCTGAATGGATAATCACTGGACTAATAAACATAAAAATCAAAGAAATAGCCATACGTTGTATTCCTTTTCCTAATAACTCTTTATCTGTTCTTTTAGGCTCCATAATTATCAATTGCATTTCGTACACTACCATGTTTCTCTAATAAATCTGCTGCAAGAGTTCGTTCGATACCTAATTCTTCCATAATCATTCGTGTACCTCTATCAACTAGTTTGTTATTACTAAGTTGCATGTCTACCATTTTATTTCCTTTTACTTTGCCTAACTGAATCATAACTGAAGTTGATATCATGTTAAGCACTAGTTTTTGGGCAGTACCTGCTTTCATTCTAGAACTTCCGGTAACAAATTCGGGTCCTACAGTTACCACAATAGGATATTGTGCCGTAATAGCTAACGGACTACCTTCATTACAGGTTATACACCCTGTAATAATATTGGATTGATTGCATTTTTCTAATGCCGAAATGACATAAGGAGTAGTACCAGAAGCTGCAATACCAATTACCACATCTTTGTCAGAAATTTGATAAGATTGTAGATCTTTCCATCCTTGTTCGGTACTATCTTCTGCAAATTCCACAGCCTTGCGTATAGCAGTATCACCACCAGCAATTAATCCTATAACAAGATCATGAGATACTCCAAAAGTTGGAGGACATTCGCTGGCATCTACAATACCTAATCTACCACTAGTACCTGCACCCATATAAAACAGCCTTCCACCAACTTTTAGCTTTTCAACAATTTTAGTGACTAAAACTTCAATCTGTGGAATTGATTTTTCTACCGCTTCGGGTACGGTTTTGTCTTCTTTATTGATATTACTAAGCAAATCAGAAATACTCATCTTTTCCAGATGATTATATTTAGAAGCCTGTTCTGTTGTTTTGGTAAAACTCATGCTTCAAAAATACAGCTTTTTCGGATCACTCTTCAATAGTAAATTGAAAACGATTTGCTTCAGAAAGGTTAAAATATCCTAAAGCATAATTATCGGGATTAGTTGTATTTATAATATTACCTCTTATTTGAGCAGGTGGTGTTTGAAAAGGGTTTCCACCTTCTTGTTCGCTTTGTTCAATTAAAATATTAGAGTAATTAAAATACCTTTCATCTATACCTAGTATTTTTATAGTAACTTCTTCACCACCGACCATATCTTCGTAGAAGTAAGAGAAATTAAATGATTCTCCTTGATAAAATCTGTCTTCGCTTGGAAGGTATAAGTTAAAGTCAAAATCGAATAAGTAAAAATCTTCTCGGTTGCCATCATCTGTAAAGAAAACGATTATTTCAGTTTCATCACCTTCAAACAAAGTTCCATCTCCTTGTTCTATATTGTCAATAGCTACTGTAGGGATTAATTGAGTGATAGCTTTATAAGTTTCTTCATTATAGATTACAGTAAGTTCATAATCAATATCAAATTCTGGAATTACATTTGGATCTTCTGGAATGAAAAAGCCTGGTTCACCTAAAGATTCTACAAAATTAATAATAGAATTGTCCGAAAGATTAGTGATAAAAACAGTGGCATCACTAACGGTAGGAACGCTATCATCAAAGAAAGGTGCAGAAAGTGTAAGTCTTACACCACCTAAAGCATCAATAGGTGTTTCATCTAAGTAAATTTCAAAAGAAGCGTCAATAACCAGTCTAGGTTCTCCATTAGGTACATCAACATCAATAACATCCTCACAACTAGTGATGATTAAAAGTCCTATGATATAAAAGCATAATTTTTTCATAATGCTAAAATTTAAAATTATAAGTTACAGCTGGCACGATTCCGAATATAGAAGTACGTACCGCTTCATTTACGCGGGTTTCTGTGTTTTGGCTAAAATTTATGGACGCAGCATTTCTACGATTATATAGATTATACACACTAAAAACCCATTCGCCTTGCCATTTTCTATTTTTATTTTTTCGAGGTGTAAGTGTAGCCGAAATATCCAAACGATGATATGATGGTAATCGTTGATCGTTACGCAAACCATCAAATACCGGAACTACTAAACCTTGAAATTCAAATTGTCCTGTTGGATAATTGGTAGGTTGTCCTGTTTGGAATAAAAAATTGGCATTGAATTTCCATTTTTCATTTAGTTCATAACTTCCATTAAAGGATATGTCATGAGTTTTGTCGTATGGAGTATTATACCATTCGCCATTATTGATTCCTGTTTCTGTTGGTGTTCTTCCTGGTGTACGTTGTTCAGATTTAGAAAGAGTATATGCAAGCCAACCTTTGAATTTTCCTTCGTTTTTACGAATTAATAATTCTAATCCATAAGCTCTGGCTTCTCCATTCAGAATTTCGCGTTCTATAGCATCATTAGCAATAAGTTCGGCTCCATCTATATAATCAATTCTATTTTCTATATCCTTATAAAATATTTCTGTTTCAATAGAATAAGCATCATCCTTAATACTTTTAAAATATCCAATGGCATATTGATTAAGCATTTGGGGTTTTACAAATCTTCCACTAGGTGTCCAAACATCCAGTGGAGTAGGAGAGCTGGTATTGGATAGAAGGTGTAGATATTGTGCCATTCTATTATAACTCGCTTTTATTGAAGTATTATCATTAAAAGCATATGCTAAGGCAACTCTAGGTTCTAGATTTGTAAAGTTGGCTAATTGAGCACTTCTACTTACGCTTTCAGTTCCAATAGGATCTGCAGACTCGTAAATTTGTAACTCTTCATTAAATAGAAGTGGATTGTCATTTTCGTAGATGTTTATTTCATCCTGACCCAATCGTATGAAGTTACTTAACCGAATTCCATATTGCAATGATAAGTTGTTAGATATTTTGTGTTCTGCATCTACATATACTCCAAATTCATTCGCGTATTTGTCAATTAATTTATCTCTAATGATACCAGAATCATCACTATTTGGTTTAATCTCCCCAGGATTGAATCGATAATAAATATTGTTAATTCCGTAGTTCAACTGAAAATTATCACTTAGATAGTGTTTCAGATCGTATTTTAAATTAAAATTTCGGATACCAGAATCCCATTCAAATCCCACAAAGTCGAGTTCTAATCCGTAGAAGTAATCTGAATAGATGAGTGATAAGTTAGAAAATAATTTGTCAGAGAATAGATGATTCCATCGTAGATTTAAAACCGTATTACCATATGTGTTTCTAAAGCTTTCACTAATCGCGAAAACGTCTCTACCAAAATATCCTGATAAGAAGATATTGTTGTTTTCGTTGATTTTGTAATTAAGTTTTGTGTTTAGGTCGTAGAAATAAGCAACATTATCATTTCCATCATCTACAAGAGGCAGAAATAGGTGTGCGTAGGATGCTCGACCACCTACCAGGAAAGCTCCTTTGTTTTTTACGATGGGGCCTTCGGCTAATAGTCTACTGGCTACTAACCCTAATCCTCCATTGATATGATATTCTTTACTGTTTCCTTCTTTTTGATAAATATCCAAAACCGATGATACACGGCCACCGTAGCGAGCTGGAATTCCACCTTTATAAAGTTTTATATCCTTAATAGCATCTGGATTAAAAACGGAAAAGAAACCAAAAAGGTGAGACGAGTTAAAAATAGTAGCTTCGTCTAATAAGATCAGATTCTGATCTGCTGCACCACCTCTTACATTAAACCCAGAAGCTCCTTCACCACCACTGGTTACTCCTGGTAGCAATACGATTGATTTAATCACATCTGCCTCACCAAGTACTACAGGAATTTGTTTTATAGTTCCTGCTGTAAGTTTGTTAAGACTCATTTGTGGTGTTTTGATGTTTACTTTTTCTACATTTTCGGTGATAACTACCTCGTCTAACATCTCCGAAGCTTCTACTAATTGAAAATTAAGTTTCTTATCTTCATTTAGATTAATTTCCTGAATAATATCTTTGAATCCCAAATAACTAACTTGTAGTTTGTAAGTACCTTCGGGTAAGGTGATAGAATAAAACCCATATTCATTAGTAACTACACCTTTTCCAATTTCTGGGAAAAGTACATTAACACCAATTAAGGTTTCGTTACTGGATTTTTCTGAAATTGTTCCGTTAATTGTGAATTTTTCTTGGCCGTATATGGCAAACTGTAGAGTACAAATAGCCAAAAGGCTACATAAAATGTTCTTTTTCAAAAGCTGTATTTTTAATATTTGTACGGTTTTAAAAGTATTTGCAATACGTACGATTATTTCAAAAGTACTAAATAATAGAGCTTTAAAACCGTATACATTTCCTAAATATATGTTATTTATTGATAGCCTTACATACTCAATTCTTTATAGAATTAAGGACTTGTTTTATGAAATATACCAATAAGAAGATCGTATTGATAATTTGTTACATTATCGAATTGTAAATAAAAACTGCATGATATTGAATAACCAGACAGACCTATTATTGGTAACAAAAAATTAACTGGATTTTAGTTCAGGTTTCCAGCAAAAAGCAATGGGCAACCATTCTTCGGAGCATACAGAATTACTATTTGTGGAATTAGTATTTGATTTGCGTTTAAGATATACCTGGTTGTTTTCTGAAAATACATAGTTAGTCTCTATTTTTTTGGTTTCAACAATAACTTTAGTTTTCATTTGGGGCTTTTGTAACATTTTATAAATAATTAATATCAACATCTGTGCCTAAATTTAATTTGTTATTAAAATCTGTATCCGACTCCTATTTTAAGTAACTGTATTTGTGTGTTAAATGAAGTATCTGGAATATCATTTGGCGCACTGATACTGCTAAAATCATATTGTACCTGAGCAAAGATTTTTTTGGTGATATCATATGCAATTCCAAGATTAAGATTTAAACCACCTTCGGTTGATGGTGTTTCTCTCTTAGTTTTTTGGAGCTTTTTTCTTGTATCTATTTTTTCCGAGATTAAAGACTCCAATCTTTATTCCTAATCCAGCAGAAAACCCATTAATTCTATCAATTCCGCTAGGGTGAATATTAAACTTACTAGAGAATCTGTATTTTACTCCTGCTTCAAGTTGTATGAATCGCGAAATATTAAATAACACATTTACTCCAGGTTCTGCTACAAATATGGCATCCCATTCATAATCATCTTCATTAAACTCACCATCATTTAATTGTCCATCGATATAACCAACTCCTCCAAAACCAACAAGTAATGGGAAAGAGAGGTTTACTCTGGATTTACTGAATAATATAGGTTCGAAATGCATTCCGGCATATCCTCCAATCAGATCTTCATCATTAGATGCAGATATTCCTGGTAAGTTTTGTTGCGAATAGAAACCTTTCATTCCGAAACCAACTTCAAACTGTCGATTAGCAACATATGCTAATTTAAGTCCGATTAATCCGGTCTCTTCTCCGTCAATCTCACCATAACTGGTGCTAAAACCAAGATATACTCCATGAACGATATTTTTACGGTCATTAAATTCTATATAATCACTGTCATTTTTATCTTGAGAATATATTTGGCTAGAGCTAACGATTAGCAGTGTGATTAGTAGTTGGATTGTTTTTTTCATTGATATTGATTTGTTTTGTTGAATTGATAAATGGTTGTAATTGTAATGTTGTTATTCCTTTAGTATGATTACCCCTTTTCTTCCTGTAATCTTGAATACTCCTTTCTCTAGATTTGAACCGTAGGTACCCTGAATCTCACGTAGTCTTTTTTTGTCATCAATCATTTTATTTTTAATGTTTTTGAAGGTTTTAGGAATTCTTAATAAACCTTGCTCTAAGGATGCTTCGAAATCAAAGTTGAGATTAGAAATATCAATATTGATTTCTGAAGATTTTTGATTGATATCCACATTTGCAGTAGGATTTGTAATCCTATCCACTTTAAAATCTGCGACATCCATAATGAGGTCAATTTCATGAATAAGATTGTCTAGCCAAACTGTAGAAAATTTTAGTTCTCCTTTTATTTTTTCTATACTTCCTAAAAAGATTTTGTCTTTACTGGAATATAGTTGAAGCTGATTCACTTTTTCAATATTGATCGTTGATCCATTACTGAGTATTCTCAGGTTTTTAGAGGTTTGAAGGTCAAATTCACTGTTTTTTAATTCGACCTTTCCATAGGATATTGATTTGGTCTGTAGCTTACCAAATGTCATGTTTATATTGGCATTGATAATATCATTATTGATCCACATATCGCCATGTTGTGAATCTGATGTCAGTTTACCATCCCATTCACTAATTATGATATCTCCAAACTTGTTTGTAAGTTGAATTTCGGCATTTATGGGTAAGCTGATTTTGTAGTCTATTTGTACATTTCCTTTGTCGAAATCAAATGGGTTTACACTATTGAAAATTTTTGTAAAGAAGTTGTCATTTTTTTCTTCTATATCCGAAACAATCTTTATAAAGCCATTAGCCTTATGAATAGATGGGCGAATTCTATCTAGTAATTCCTGAGCATCGTCTTTTTCCTTTTTTGAGACGGAGACATTTATTGTAATTGCTATTTTATTTTGATCCCATCCATCAATAATAATGTTGCCATATTTGTTTTCTAATTGCAGGGTTCCTGAATTTGTGAAATCATATGTTTTTTCAATCGATTTTGATAGTTTTTCCTGAGCTTGCAGATGATAACACTGGAGAATTATCAATAAGATGAGAGTTATTCTTTTATAATATATATCCTTCATTATCATCAGATTTTTTGGAATCTTTAATTTGTTCTAAAAGATTTTCTATTAGTTCAATTCTTTTTTTGTAGTTCTGTACAATGGCTTCTAAAATGTATTCGTTATTTAGATTAGCGTTCATTTCTTCCTTCAATACCATATATTCTTTATCCAGGTCATCCATAAAAGAGAGGAATTCTTCTTTATCACTCGCCGATAATTTTGAATGTTCTTTTACCAGCGCAACTTGAAATGATACTAACCCTTTATAGTAATTATCAATATCATTTAGTTCTTGATGAATCGCAGCATTTTTGTGAGTAGTATTGGTGTTAATTTTTGTAAGAAGTTTTAGCATTGCAAAACTTCCTAAAAGGACACATATAACGGCTGCAATTTTTATAAATGGAGATTTCCAAATAACAAATCTTACCGACTCTTTTTTGTTTTCGATATCAAGTTTTGATTCGATGTCTGCCCAGATTTTATCTTCATCAGCTTTATGTTCATCAAACAGTAATTTATTTTCTCTTATATATTTTTCAAAATCATCCATAATATTATAATGTGTTTATGATTTGAATTAGTTTTTTCTTAGCTCTGTGGTATTGCGATTTAGATGTGGAATGAGTAATTCCTAATATTTCCGAAATTTCCTTATGATCGTATCCTTCGATAAGATAGAGGACAATAATCTGTTTATATCCATCTGGTAATGCTGCAATTCCTTGTTTAATTTTTTTTATATCTGGTGTTATATTTGATTTGTTAATCTCTTCACTGATATGATATTCATGATGATCTAATGGTATTACAGGTATTTTTTTTGCTTTTAGATGATTAATACTTTTATTAACAACTATTCTCTTTAACCAGGAGCCAAAAGTGCTTTCATATCGAAATGAGTTTAGGTTTTTAAAAGCATCTACGAAACTATCCTGAATAATATCTTCAGTATCCTCCTTAATATTCAATATTCGCATACTCACGTTGTACATAGCATCTACGTATAACTTATATAGCTGATATTGCGAAACCCGATCGCCAGATTTGCTTTTTTCTATAAGATCTTTATGCGTATAAAGAATATTTGTTTTCAATTATTTATGATTAGTTATCAGTCTTTCTAGAGTAACTTTTTATTTCTAACTATTATTATTGACAAACCAAAAAACAAAGGGTTGCATCTACTTATAAATTTTTGTAGATATTTATAAAAAAAAGCCTGAAAACGTAATGTTTTCAGGCTTTTATATAAGTTGTTTTTTGTTTAAAAACTTATGAAATGATTTTATTTAATGTTTCACTTGGTCTCATTGCGTTTTCTACTTTAACTACATCAGGCCAGTAATAACCTCCCATATCCACAGCACTTCCTTGAGCACCATTCAGCTCTTCGATAATTTTAGCTTCATTATCACCTAGATCTTTAGCAATTGAAGAAAACTGTTGTTGTAACTCAGTATCTTTTGTTTGTTCCGACAATGCCTGAGCCCAGTATAAAGCAAGATAGTAGTGACTTCCTCTATTATCAAGTTCATTCACTTTTCTAGATGGAGATTTTTTATTTTCTAAAAACTCCTCTGTTGCTTTATCTAATGCTTCTGCTATTACAAGTGCTTTTTGGTTGTCATTAACTTCTCCCAAATGTTCTAAGGAAACAGCTAGTGCTAAAAACTCTCCCAAAGAATCCCAACGTAAATGACCTTCTTGATTAAACTGCTGTACATGCTTTGGTGCTGATCCTCCAGCTCCTGTTTCAAACAATCCACCACCATTCATTAATGGCACAATAGAAAGCATTTTTGCACTTGTTCCTAATTCTAGAATAGGGAAGAGGTCTGTATTATAATCACGTAGTACATTTCCTGTAACGGATATGGTATCTTTACCTTCTTTAATTCTTTCTAATGAGAATCGAGTAGCTTCTACCGGAGACATGATTCTAATATCTAAACCATTAGTATCGTGCTCAGGAAGATATTTTTCAACTTTCGTTATTAAGCTTGCATCATGAGCTCTTTCTTTATTTAACCAAAAGATAGCAGGAGTATCTGTTGCTCTAGCTCTACTAACAGCTAATTTTACCCAATCTTTTACGGGAGCGTCTTTCGTTTGACACATTCTCCAGATATCTCCTTGCTCTACTTCATGCTCAATTAACACAGTACCAGTCGCATCTACAACACGAACAGTTCCATTTTCTTTAATTTCAAAAGTTTTGTCATGAGATCCATATTCTTCTGCTTTTTTAGCCATTAAACCTACATTAGGAACAGTTCCCATCGTAGTTGGATCAAAAGCACCATGCTTTTTACAAAAATCAATCGTTTCTTGATAAATACCTGCATAACTACTATCTGGAATTACAGCTTTAGTATCTTGAGTATTTCCATCAGAATCCCACATCTGACCAGAATTTCTAATCATAGCAGGCATTGAAGCATCAATAATTACATCACTAGGTACATGAAGATTGGTAATTCCTTGATCAGAATTTACCATGGCTAGTTTAGGGCCATTTTCATAACATGCTTTGATATCTGCTTCTATCTCTGCTCTTTTAGCAGTGTCAGTAACTCTTTTTAGTTTGTTTACAAGATCACCGAATCCATTATTCACTTCTACACCGATTTCTTCTAAGGTTTCACCATGTTTTTCAAAAACATCTTTGAAAAATACTTCTACGGCGTGACCAAAAATAATCGGATCGGATACTTTCATCATGGTTGCCTTCATATGCAAAGAGAACAAAACGTTTTTCTCTTTGGCATCTGCAACTTGCTCTTCTAAGAAAGCTATTAATGCTTTTTTGCTCATTACCGTAGCATCGATAATTTCACCTTCTAGTAAAGCGGTTTTTTCCTTTAATATAGTAGTGTTTCCATCTGTACCAACCAACTCAATTTTTACATCTCCAGCATTAGCCATCGTTACAGACTTTTCATTAGATCTGAAATCTCCACTAGACATTGTGGCAACGTGTGTCTTAGAATCACTACTCCAAGCACCCATAGAGTGTGGATTTTTTCGAGCGTATTGCTTTACAGGCTTTGGCGCTCTTCTGTCGGAGTTTCCTTCTCGTAATACAGGATTCACGGCACTACCTTTTATTTTATCATATCTTCCTTTAATCTCTTTTTCGGAATCATTTTCTGGCTCTTCTGGATAATTAGGAATATTAAAACCTTGTAACTGTAATTCTGCAATTGCAGCTTTTAACTGTGGAACAGAAGCACTAATATTAGGAAGCTTAATAATGTTAGCTTCTGGTTTTAATGCTAATTCACCAAGTTCTGCTAAAGCATTTGCTTGTTTTTGTTTATCAGAAAGGTTTTCTGGGAATACAGCTAAAATTCTTGCTGCTAGTGAAATATCTTTTGTTTCAACCTCTATATTGGCTGCTTTAGTAAATTTTTTTACAATTGGTAAAAAAGAGTATGTAGCTAATGCAGGTGCTTCATCAGTTTTAGTGTACACAATTTTGGAGGATTCAATTCCCATATTTTTTAATTTTTAGTAAGATATCCGGTTGCCTTTCGGTGTAATATCTTGTGTGTATTATACGATCTGTTTAGAAAACGATAGGTTGTTTAACCTTTCATACTTTATATTATAAGATTACCAGTGTAAGGCTATGGTAATTCACAGTAATATTTTCCGAGCGCGAAGATACAAATATAGGCAGGTAAATGCAACCTGTTTACTGTTAGTTTTGCGTTAAAGAGCTTGAATTAAATATCTTTAAAAAAGATTAAGGTCAAAAAATGGGACTCGCAAAAAAAGAAGAGAATTTTAAGAATCGTTTTAAAAATTAAAAAGCCATATCATAATACGAATACCTTGATATGGCTTTTGTACAGAAATAAAGTTTTGTCAGCTGTTTTACCCGCTATGAAATAATAACTTTCGTTTGTTATACCAAAAAGATAGTTTCTGTAAGATAGGCAGTTTTAAACTGATAACAGTATATGAGATTTAAATACTACCTTTAGACTATTGCGAACGCTTTTGTGTATAAATTACTTATGTAATTTTGCGTTTTTTCATCCGAATAGTCTATTTCCACTTAAAATTAAAAAGGTGTCAAAACTTAATTTTTTCCTTTGGATTTCATGCTGAAAATGATTTTAAAGTAGATCTTTAAATTAATTTCAATGATGTATTCAAAAAAATAACTTTCGTTTTATATTTATCCTAATCTTAAGATGGTTTATGTAAAATGTTCAAAGAACGAGTTTAGAAAAATTATAAGATAGGAATCCTTGTGTCATCACTATCAGCTATTATAAAATTTCTTTATTAAAATTACTTAAAATTAATTTGCAATACAATTTTTTGTATAAGTTTAGTTATCAACTGGTTATGAACTTAAGATGTTAACTTTTGTTCATAAAAAAAGGTTGCCTAATGACAACCTTTTTGTATTGTGAAATAAAGAATAATTTAGTTTCTTTTTTCTTTGATTCGAGCTTTCTTACCCGTAAGTTCTCTAAAGTAAAAGATACGTGCTCTACGTACTTTTCCTCTCTTATTCACTTCGATTTTCTGAAGTGCAGGTAAATTAACTGGGAAAATACGCTCAACACCTACAGTACCAGACATTTTTCTAATCGTAAATGTTTCACTAGCACCAGAACCTCTTCTTTGGATTACAACACCTCTAAAAAACTGAGTACGTGTTTTGTTTCCTTCTTTAATTTCGTAATATACTGTGATTGTATCACCTGCAGAAAACTCAGGTAATTCTTTTTTTGTAACAAATTCGTTCTGTACGAATTTTACTAAATCTTCCATTTTTGAAGTAGTTTACTTATGTTTTATCAAAACAACATTCACGATTTTCGCCAGAGGTTATTTTAATTAGGGTGCAAAAATAAGTATTATTTAATGATTTGCAAGTATTTTTTAGTAAATGTTACTTGCTGTTTTTGAGCGGTCTATCTTTAATTTCTAATCTGTGATTTAATGATTTGGAAGTTTTTTTGATAAAAATAAATATGTCTGTTTATTCTTCTAATAAATCAGGTCTTCTTTCTTTGGTTCTTTGATAGGCTTGTTCTTCTCTCCAAGCTTCTATTTTAGGGAAATTACCTGACGTTAGAACTTCAGGTACTTTCCATCCTTTATAATCCGCTGGCCTTGTATAAATTGGTGGAGCCAATAAGTCGTCTTGAAAAGAATCAGTTAATGCAGAAGTTTCGTTTCCGAGAACTCCAGGAATTAATCTAATCACTGCATCACATAAAATTAGTGCTCCTAATTCTCCACCCGATAATACATAATCTCCTACAGAGATTTCTTTGGTGATAAAATGATCTCTTACTCTTTGATCAACACCTTTATAATGTCCACAAAGGATAATAAGATTCCCTTTTAGAGATAATTGATTTGCAATTCCTTGGTTTAGAGTTTCTCCATCAGGAGTCATATAAATGATTTCATCATAAGTGCGTTCAGATTTCAGTTTAGAGATGCACTTGTCTATAGGCTCTACCATCATAACCATACCTGCACCGCCACCAAATTGGTAGTCATCTACTTGTTTGTAGTTGTTAGAAGTATAATCTCTAAGATTGTGTAAGTGCACTTCTACCAGTCCTTTTTCGATAGAACGTTTCATAATTGAAGCTTCAAAAGGACTTTTTAAGATATCAGGAACTACAGTAATTATATCTATTCGCATTTCTTATTGTTAGAAAATGCAAAGATGCAAAACTATATGATAAAATCCAGAAAAATGATCTACTTAGCGCCAGCTTTGCGTTGCTTGTTGATCTCGTCCTGAAGTTTACGCATTACTTTTTGTTCTCTTTCTAATGCTCTACGTCGATGATCTTCAAATTCTGCTTCTGTCTCAGCTAAAGCCTTTTTAGCCTGAATTGTTACAGAATTACTATTCTTAAACTTGAATACAAAAAATGCTAACAAAGCAAGCAGAGCACCAACAATAGTCCACATCATCGTTTTATAACTTCCTTTGGTAAATGACATTCCTAAAAATGTCATGTTATCTTTTTCTTCGGTAACTGCGGATAAATCTTCGTTAGTTTTTGCTAAAGAGGCTTCTAGGTTTGTAATAGAAGTTTGCTGTGCTATAATTTTTTGATTAGAACTATTTAATTTCGATTCTAATGTTTTAAGTGAATCGATAGTATTTCCTTTAAGTTTATCTAACCATACTCGTTTTACTACCTTGTATTCTTGATATCTTCCAGATTTTTTAATTACGACATCAAACTGAGTTTTGATATTCTCTTTCTTGAGTGCTTGTTCTGCAGTTAGTTCTTCTTCTTGTGCCTGAATGGTTTCAAAGATGGGGAGAAAAGCTATGAAAACTAATAGGTACTTTGATAATTTCATGTGTGAGTTTTTGTAATTTTAATGGTCGATTGAAGCCTGAATTGTTTTGGATCAATTTATATTACTTGCAAAATTCTATGATCCTTTTGGTAAACAGATTTCATTCTTTTACGTTAGTCTTTAATTTATTCTAACGATAATAAATATACGATATTGTAAGCGATTTAAAAGATTTAAATGCATGATATTTATTTATCAGTCTCTAAATTGAGGGTTTGAAAAAGCAATAACGAAGCCATTATGAATAGGATGATTGTCTATTAGATGCTGAGATAAAGAGTTTTACAATTGTCATAATAATGACTAACAAAAAAAGTCGTTACACTGTGATAACGACTTTTTAATATTATTTCTAACTAATTTTAATTGTTAGTAATATGTAAACCTTCTCACTTTAGCAATGTATTTAGAAAGTCTGATTACCTGATGGCTATATCCATATTCATTATCATACCAAACATATAAAACTGCATTTTTTCCTTTGGTATCAACGATAGTTGCATTACTGTCGTAGA
Source organism: Aquimarina sp. 433 (assembly GCF_054054605.1). Taxonomy (NCBI): domain Bacteria; kingdom Pseudomonadati; phylum Bacteroidota; class Flavobacteriia; order Flavobacteriales; family Flavobacteriaceae; genus Aquimarina; species Aquimarina sp. 433. The sequence continues at coordinate 112,621 of NZ_JBSWZK010000013.1, read as the reverse complement.
TAGAAGGAGCAGAAGAACCAACGATGTCACTTGATACTAGTTCATTATCAAGAGAGTATTTGATTTGCTCTACTAAATTTCCTTCTAGAGCATATTTTTTAATAATGGCATTCATGCTTTCCTTAGTAGTGCTTTTCTCTAAGTTAAGGTTAAGAATCGCTAAAGAACCATTAGGAACAGGAACTCTAATTGCGTTAGAAGTTAGTTTTCCTTCAAAACTAGGTAATGCTTTGGAAACAGCTTTTCCTGCGCCGGTTTCAGTAATAACCATATTTAAGGCTGCCGCACGACCTCTTCGATATTTTTTATGCATATTATCTACTAAGTTCTGATCGTTAGTATATGCATGGATCGTTTCTAAATGTCCATTGATAACTCCGAAGCTTTCATCTACTGCCTGTAGTATCGGAGTGATCGCATTGGTGGTACAAGATGCTGCCGAAAAGATATTTACTTTATCTGGGTTATGTTCTTGGTGATTTACACCATGAACGATATTAGGGATTCCTTTTCCAGGTGCGGTAAGTAATACTTTGTCAATACCTTTAGCAATTAGGTGTCTGCTTAAAGCCTCTTTATCTCTAAAAGCACCTGTGTTGTCAATCAATAAGGCATTGTCAATTCCAAAAGAAGTATAATCTACATCTTCTGGGTTGTTAGTACTAATTACTTTTACAGTAGTACCATTAATAATTAGAGAGCTATTGGCAATATCAGTTTCTACTAAACCAGCAAACTCACCATGTACTGAATCATTCCTTAAAAGAGAAGCTCTTTTTTCTAAGATTTCTTCGGTAATAGCACCTCTGGTAACGATGGCTCTTAAACGCAGCTGACTCCCTTTGCCAGTAATGGTCATAAGTTCTCTTGCAACTAATCGTCCTATTCTTCCGAAACCATAAAGAACTACATCTTTTGGAGAAATATTTTTAAATTTTTTAGCATCCTTAAGCTTGTTCATAACGAAGCTCGTTGCAGAGTCATATTCATTTCCTGCAAGGTGATATTCATACGTTAATTTACCGATATCTAATTTTGCTGGAGGTAAATCCATCAATTTTATCGCTTGAGCAATTTCAACCGAATCAAATATTGATATAGGCTTTTGAACAAATTCTCCTGCATACTCATGTAAATTAAGAATTTCACTTACATTTTTGTCGATTAGTTGGTTACGGAATAAAACTAATTCAATAGAATTATCGTACCATAAATCGCTTACAGTTTTAATAAATGCTACCGTAGCACGGCGTCTATCTGCCTGAAAGGCAAGTTCTTTCTCATAAACTTCGTTAGAACTCATAGTTGTTGTGTTTTACTATCTTGAAATTTCGCGCAAAAGTATGAATTTCAAACGTTTTCGTAAAGCTTTTTTTAAATAAAAATCCCATTGCTTTTTGTAAACAATGGGATTCTATATATAATGCTCAATAATTCTTAATTCTGAAAAACAAATTCTCTCTTTTCTCCATTACGATCTATCAAACTGATCGTGATATCGTCCTCAGGATATTTGCTTTCTATGATCTGTTTTACTTGTAAAACGTTTTTAACTTTTTTGTTATCAATCTCACTAATAATTAAGCCTTCTAAATTGTATCGCTGCATTCTTGGGCTTAGTGCTTTGCTAATGATAACTCCATGGTCTAAATTAAATTTCTTTAAATAATCTGGATTAGGATTAGCTACCTCTACACCTACATCTTCAATGTTATATCTTTGTATTACGTATTTGGTTAAGGTAACAGGTACACTTAATTCTCTGTTTTCTCGTAATATTTTTACAGTAATAACATCATTCGGACTTTTACTGTTAACATATCCAGTTAGATCTGAGAATTTCTTGATTTTTAAGCCATCAATTTCTTTAATTACGTCTCCTTCTTTAAGCCCTGCTTTTTTAGCACCACTATCTTCTCCTACATTTGTTATAACAACTCCCTGTGTTTCATTAAGGTCGTATTTTTCCATTACTTGCTTCGTAAGATTATCTCCATTGATACCTAAAATACCTCTTTGTACATCTCCAAATTCTAAAATGTCTTCCACGATTTTTCTGGCATTATTGGAGGGAACGGCAAAAGCATATCCTACATAACTTCCTGTTTGTGAGGTGATAGCAGTGTTTATTCCGATTAATTCTCCTCTCGTATTTACCAAAGCACCACCGCTATTTCCTGGATTTATGGCTGCGTCTGTTTGGATGAAGGATTGAAAATTACCATCATATTCATTTAAATCTCTTGATTTTGCACTAATAATACCTGCAGTCACGGTAGAGGTTAGGTTAAAAGGGTTTCCAACCGCAAGTACCCATTCTCCAATTTTGGCAGTATTAGAATTTCCAAATGGGATATACGATAATTTTTCATCGGTATTAATTTTAATCAACGCAATATCCGATTGTGGAGCAGTACCAATGATTTCTGCTTTATATGATTTATTATTATTTAAAGTAACTTCTAAATCTGTAGCTCCATCAATTACATGATTATTAGTAACAATATAACCGTCTTCTGTTATAATAACTCCAGAACCTGCTCCTTGAATTCTTCTTTCTGTAGAACCACCGTTTCTGAAATATTCCATCAGATTTCTAGGAGTTTTCGTAATTCCGTATTGTTTTACGTGCACAACTGCATTTACTGTTTTTTCTGCTGCAACGGTAAAATCAATATTTGTTGGAGCGGTACTTAAATTTGTAGCATTGTATGCTGTGGGTATTACATTTGTTTTTGGAGTAGTTTCGTTTTTGGTAATTACGATAGGCTCTGTTTCCAGAAATATTTTATACGCTCCTAACGTCATTACACCTGCTAAAATAGCGACAACCAATAAGCTCAAAAATCTTTTCATCTTCTTTTCTTTTTTCGTTTAATTTGACTAGTACTATATTATAGACTGTTGATAACAATTAAAATTACAATTATAGTATATTTTTTTTCGATATTTAACGCTCTATTAACAACGATTATATGGATACTTTCTTTGTACCTTTGTTGTTTACATTTGAATTAAAATAATGAACTTAACTTTTTATAAATACCAAGGTACAGGTAATGATTTTGTAATCATCGATAACAGAGATTCGATATTGTCCAAAAATGATACCAAATTATTTGCAAGACTTTGTGACAGAAAATTTGGTATTGGTGCAGATGGTCTAATGTTATTAGAGCTTCCAGGAAATGAAGAGGATGATTTTACCATGGTTTATTTTAATGCCGATGGAAACGAAAGTACTATGTGTGGTAATGGCGGACGATGCCTAGTTGCTTTTGCGGCGTACTTAGGAGTTATTAAAGATAAAGCTGTTTTTACAGCAATAGATGGTAAGCATATAGCTGAAATTAAAGATGGTTTGGTGTATTTGCAAATGCAAAATGTTTCTGAGATAGAAAAGCATGATTCCCATCTGTTTTTGGATACTGGTTCTCCGCATCATGTCACTATGGTTGATGATATAGTAAATTATGACGTTACTAATGTTGGACGTAAAATTAGAAATGGAGCACCTTATTTTGAAGCTGGAAGTAATGTGAATTTTGTTCAAAAACAAAATGATGATATGTTTTCAGTAAGAACTTATGAGCGAGGAGTAGAAGACGAAACATTATCTTGTGGAACAGGAGTTACTGCGGTAGCACTATCTATGCACGCTACCAAAAATACAAACAAAGAAGAGGTTAAGGTCAAAACTCCAGGAGGAGAATTGAAAGTTACCTTCCGTGAAACTGATAATGGTTATGAAGATGTATTTCTTATTGGACCGGCAGAACAAGTTTTTAAAGGTGAAATTATATGTTAACATTAAAAGGTGAGCATATATATCTGCGAGCACTAGAGCCTGAAGATTTAGATTTTATATATATTATTGAGAATGATGAGCGGATTTGGGAAATGAGTACAACACAGACCCCTTATTCACGCTTTTTGATCAAGCAATATCTAGAAAATGCACATCAAGATATATATGATGCTAAACAATTAAGACTTTTAATAAGTACTAATGACGGAGCTTCTATTGGATTAATTGACTTGTTTGATTTTAATCCAACACATAATAGAGCAGGAGTAGGGATTATCATTGCTGAGCCAGAGCAACGAGGAAAAGGTTATGGTAAAGAAGCCTTACGGCTAATTAAAAAATATGGCGATACTCATCTACGATTACACCAACTATATGCGAATATTGCAGATGATAATTTAGCAAGCATAGGACTTTTTGAAGGAGAAGGATTTCGGAAAGTAGGAATAAAAAAAGAATGGAATCTTGTAAATGGTATTTACAAGAATGAATTATTATATCAATATATATATGTACATTAAAAGAATATTATTATTAATAGCACTTATCGGTTTATTAGCAGGAGGATGGTTTGCGTATTATGTATATAACGCTGTATTTTCTCCTAATACAAATTTTGAAGTAGAGACTAAGACCGTATTTATTCCTTCAGGAACTACTTTTCAGGAATTGAAAAAAGAAATACATCCTTTATTAAAGGATCCTTATAGTTTTGATAAAATTGCTGCAAAAAAAGGGTATGCTAATAAAGTGAAAGCAGGAAGATATATTATTAAAAAAGGGCTTAATAATAATGAACTTGTGGATCTGTTAAGAAGTAAAAATACTCCTATTCAATTGACATTTAATAATCAAGAGCGTTTAGAGAATTTAGCAGGTAGAGTAGCACAACAGATAGAGGCGGATAGTATTTCTCTTGTAAAAGCTTTTAAGGATGAAAGCTTTATTAACGAAAATGGATTTACTATTGATAATGCGTTATCCATGTATATACCTAACAAGTATGAATTTTTTTGGAATACATCAGCAGAGCAGTTTAGAAGCCGTATGCTAAAGGAGTATAATCGTTTTTGGAATGATAAAAGAAAAGCGAAAGCTAAAAAAATAGGTTTAACTGCTACTGAAGTTACTACTGTAGCCTCTATTGTTCAAAAAGAAACTGCTAAAGTGGATGAACGACCTCGAGTAGCTGGAGTTTATATGAATCGGTATAATAATGGATGGAAACTCGATGCAGATCCTACCGTTATATATGCACTTAAGAAGCATAGGAATGACTGGGATATAGTAATCAAAAGAGTTTTGTTTAAAGATTTAGAGTTAGATAGTCCTTATAATACTTATAAATACAATACATTACCACCAGGTCCAATTACGATGCCTGATATCTCTTCAATTGACGCTGTTCTTAATTATGAAAAGCATGAGTATTATTTTTTCGTAGCGAATGTGGAAAACTTTGGTTATCATAAATTCGCTAAGAGTATTGAACAACATAATCGTAATAAAAAGCAATATATAAATTGGATTAATAAGCAAGGCGTAAGACGATAAATCATTTAGCTTTTTTGTAGGAAAAAAATAAAGATTTTACGGAAGACTTATTGTTTTTCGACTTTATTTATTAACAAAATCGTTTGAGTTGTTGTGGATTTCTCCACGGTACTTTGATTTAATTTTTATCGACAAAAGTTGCTTGTTAGACGTTTAAGTGTAAGAATTAAGACTTTTTTTGACTTTTTCAGTGCTTTTTTAACTCTTTTTTTGGTGTAAAATACTGTTTTTCAGCATTATAATAAATTTAACATAAGCACCTATTTTGTTTAAAAAAAAGCTGTATATTTGCACCGCAAAAATTTAAGTAGAGGGGAACGCTTTTTTAGTGTCTACTTAGAAATTTTTTATATGATAAAAAGGATAATTGGACTTTTTGTAATTCTTACAATCGGGGGAGTTGTTTTAGTAAGTTTTACACCAAAAAAAAGAGTAGATCTAAGTTCTTATAGCACTGAGGGCTTGGATCTCTACTACATCACACCCAATTTCAATGAGATTGAAGATGATCTTAACGACATTATAATTTATCCAGAATTAGGTAATTCATATGTAGGTTTTAAAGAAGCTTTAGCTTTTAAGGAATCTAGAGGAGATTATGGGGTAGTGAATCAATTTGGCTACATGGGTAAATATCAATTTGGTATGGGAACACTAGCGTTAATTGGTATTAAGAATAAAAACGATTTTCTAAATAACCCAGAGTTACAGGAAAAAGCATTTTACGCAAATCTTTCTAGAAATAAATGGATTTTACGTAGAGATCTTAAATGGTTTACTGGTAAGAGGATGAATGGAGTAATTGTTACCGAGTCTGGAGTATTAGCTGCGGCACATCTTGCTGGCCCAGGAGCTGTTAAGAAATACCTTCGTAGTGGAGGGGTTGATGGTTTTTCGGATGCTTTTGGTACTACAATTCGTTATTACATGAAACGTTTTTCAGGATTTGATACTTCTTTTGTAGTTCCGAATAGAAAAGCTAAAGTTCAGTTTTAGTTTAATTTTTGTATTTTCTAAAAATCTTTTTGGATAATAAAAATTGTAGGTTTCTTATGAAGCTCAATTTGTTCTTTTCTCCATTCTTCTACGGTTTTGGTACGTATGTATTCTGTGGTCAGTGTAATATCACTAGCAATGCATAATCTAGTGTTTGGATTTAGAATAGTGGTAAGATCAGCTAGCATTTTATCATTTCTATACGGAGTCTCTATAAAGATTTGAGCTTGATTCTTTTCTAAAGAATTTTTTTCAAGGGATTTGATAGTGGACTTTCTGTCAGCTTTATCTATTGGTAAATATCCATTAAAACAAAAGTTCTGGCCATTCATTCCGCTACTCATCATTGCTAAAAATATGGAAGATGGTCCTACCAACGGTGTTACTTGGATTCCTTTTTCATGTGCTAATCTCACAACTTCTGCTCCTGGATCTGCAATACCGGGGCATCCAGCGTCTGATAATAATCCAATAGATTCTCCATTTAAACAGGGAGCTAAATAATTTGGTATTTCCGTAGCATCTGTGTATTTATTCACTGAGTGAATGATTAGCGATCTCTGAGATTTACTTGGACTTACCTTTTTAATAAACCTTCTTGCAGGCTTTTCGTTTTCGACAATATAGTGGTTTACTTGTTCTAAAACTTTTTTTATTGATATCGGTAATACTTCTAAAGGAACATCATCACCTAATCGAGTTGGTATTAGATATAGTTTTCCTTTGGGATCTAGGGGTTTTGATTCCATAATTATAAAATAATAGTTTTTTGATTAAATGAACTAATGTGGTTGTTGTTAATATGATTAGATGTATGATGAATACATATTAAATTATCATAAAACGCTGTAATGTTTTTCAAAGAATGTAATATTTTAAGTAGTTAATGCTTACTAAATATACAAAAACTTTGTTTTGTAAGATCTTTATTTGTTATAACTCTTGGATTAGTTGGTCACAAGCTTTATCTAACATTTCAAATACATTTTCAAATCCTTGATCTCCTCCGTAGTATGGATCTGGCACATCTAGATTTTCGTTAGGATGCAATTCGTTTAAAATCAGTTTTACTTTTTTTCTATCGCTAGAATTGCGAGACAATTTTATGATGTTTTGATAGTTTGAGTTGTCCATGGCATAGATGATGTCGTATAAATCAAAGTCACTAACAGTGAATTGTGCAGCTCTTTGATTACTAATGTCTATACCATGATTTCTAGCTGTTTGTATAGATCTCATATCTGGTTTTTCTCCGATATGATAATTACTTGTTCCAGCAGAACTGATTTGATAGAGATCAGGATCAAGTTTAGAAGCTAAAATACCTTCTGCCAATGGAGACCTGCAAATGTTTCCAAGGCAAACCATTAGAATTTTAGTCTTCATTAATTAAATGTTTTGTTTATAATGTAAGTTTTTTACCTAAGTCTTCTACGTATTTTCTAAACTGTTTGTCTGTAGAAGAAAGATTGTCCACAGTTTTGCAAGCGTGCAGTACTGTCGCGTGATCTCTTTTTCCAATTTGAGTACCGATACTAGCCAATGAAGCTTTTGTTAGCTTTTTTGCAAAAAACATAGCTAATTGTCTTGCTTGTACGATATGGCGTTTACGAGTTTTGGACTGCAGAGTTTCTACATCCATTTGGAAATAGTCACTTACTACTTTTTGAATATAATCAATTGAAACTTCTCGTTTAGTGTTTTTAACGTAGTTGTCTACAATTGCTTTCGCTAAGTCGATTGTAATATCCTTTTTGTTAAAAGAAGAATGAGCTATTAAAGAGATAATGGCGCCTTCTAGTTCTCGGATATTTGTTTTTATATTATTAGCTAAAAATTCAACTATATCTTCTGGCATTTCTACACCGTCTCTATAAAGTTTGTTTTTAATTATAGATATACGGGTTTCAAAGTCTGGTTGATGCAATTCTGCTGATAATCCCCACTTGAAACGTGATAGTAATCGCTGCTCGATATCTTGCATATCTACAGGAGCCTTATCACTGGTAAGAATTACCTGTTTTCCATTTTGATGTAAATGATTAAAGATATGGAAGAATACATCTTGAGTTCCAGCTTTTCCGGATAATAACTGTATGTCGTCTACAATAAGAACGTCTATAATTTGGTAGAAATGTATAAAATCATTTCTATTATTCTTTTTAACAGACTCTATGTATTGCTGTGTAAATTTTTCTGCAGAAATATATAAAACTGTTTTTTCCGGATAGTTATCTTTTATGTTTACACCTATTGCATGTGCCAAATGTGTCTTACCTAATCCAACTCCTCCAAAAATTAACAAAGGATTAAAAGAAGTTCCTCCTGGTTTGTTAGCTACTGCCATACCTGCAGATCTTGCTAAACGGTTAGAGTCTCCTTCTAGGAAATTATCAAAATTATAGCTTGGATTTAGTTGAGATTCAATTTTTACATTTCGAATGCCAGGTATTACAAAAGGATTCTTAAGTTCTGGATTTTTACTCTTAATAGGTACGTCTACTTCTTGAGAAGTTACAGGTGTTCTGTTAGAGCTAGGAATCTTTTCTGTAAATGGTTTTTTATTACCATAAGTGTTTTCCATTTTTATAATGTAAACCAGCTTTGCTGTTTCTCCTAATTCTCGAGTAAGAGAAACCTTCAAAAGGTTTACATAATGTTCTTCGAGCCACTCGTAAAAAAACTTGCTAGGTACCTGGATGCTCAAAGCACTATCAGTAAGCTTTACAGCTTTAATAGGTTCAAACCAGGTTTTAAAAGCTTGTGGGGTAATGTTATCTTCTATAAACGACAGACAATTATCCCAAACTGATTGCGCAGTTAAATTCATTAGAGTGGTTAGATTACTTTAATATCGTTATTAACGGAAAATTGTTGAAAAAGTTCCTTCTTTTTTTGCTTGACAAATATGTGAACAAAAAATGTAAAAAAAAAACGAATTTGGGGTTGAATTTTAAATAATTTTTTCGCATACTTTAATGATTCTAATGCCAAATGGCTCATTTTTTTTATAATTAAATATATGTCAATCACTTCCGAAACTTCATTAAAAGTTAGATATTCTGAAACAGACCAAATGGGTGTTGTACACCACGGTAATTACGCACAATACCTAGAGTTAGCCCGTATTGATTGGTTGTCTCGCTTAGGTATTTCATATAAGAATATGGAGGAGAACGGTGTGATGCTTCCTGTTTTTACCTTAGACTTTAAATTTAAGAAATCTGCGTTCTTTGACGATGAATTAACTGTTAAAACTTTCCTTAAGAAAATTCCTACAGCCCGTATTGTTTTTGACTACGAAATATACAATCAGAATCAAGATTTATTAACAATTGCTTCTTCCACTTTGGTGTTTGTCGATACGAAAACACGAAAGCCGATTTTATGTCCTCCCTACTTATTAGAAATTATAGAAAATACCTTAACTAGCTAATCTTTCAATTTCTACTTCATACAACGTAGAGAAAAGATCATTTATTTCACTGGAGACTGTTTTTCTTACAGAAATAAATATTTTACAGTTTAATTCTAGTTTTTGGTCTAATATCTTGATCTTTTTTTCTTTGATAATTCGCATTACTTTATTCATGTTTTTGTATTCAAAAGTGATGCAAAACTTAATATCAATTGTTTTTTCTATAACATTTGAAGCTTCGAGTGATAATTTAGCAGACGTTTTATAGGCGTTAATTAATCCGCCAACACCGAGCTTAACACCACCAAAATATCGTACAACTACCACAAGGATATTAGTAACTTCGAAAGATTGTATTTGGCCATAAATTGGTTGTCCGGCAGAATTGGAAGGTTCTCCATCATCATTACTTCTATATTGGATAGTTTCTACACCTAATTGCCAGGCATAGCACCAATGCCTAGCGGCATGATGATGTTTTTTTAAAGATTCAATTATTGGTTTAACATCTTCCTCTTTAGAAATAGGAAATGAATATCCAAAGAATTTACTGTTTTTATCTTTAAATAAGACTTCTTCTCCTGGAGAATCTATGGTTTTATATAAATCGCTATTGTTCAATATTATTAAATAGAGTAAGTAACTAAGAGAATACTAATTATTGCTAATATAATACCTAACCAGTTTTTTTGTATTAATTTTTCTTTGAAAAATAGCACTCCTACAATGGTAGATAATAATAATATAGCAACGTTGTTAATGATAAAAACCGTTGAGCTATCTAAAGTATCGTTTCTTAATGCTTGAATCAAAAAATAAATTGAAAAATAATTCGGAATACCTAAGCAGGTTCCTGCAATGATGTTTTTTGGAGCTATTTTTAAAGTTTTTTTTAATAATTTATAAGATAAGATACAAATTCCTATAACAGCGGCAGAACCAAATATACAAGCCGAAAACAAAGCGGTTTCTTCTTCAGTTACATGATTTTTTTCCATAAACTTTAAACTTGTGTCGATAATTCCTCCACCAAGAAAAACTAATAATGGAAATATTAAGTTTTGTGTCTTTATAGAGATTCCACTGGTGTTTTTTACCGATGTTAGATAAACAGCAATCAGTGCAATTAAAATACCTGAGATTTTTAAAAACCCTGTACTTTCTTTATAAACTAGAATGCCAAATATTACAGGGATTGCTACACTCATTTTACTTGCAACTGCAGCTACAGAAAGCCCGTTTTTTTGTGTGGTTATAGCCATGAGATTAAAAACCAATATAAAAACTAAACCTAAAATAATGGTGGTGTAAAACCAACTGAATTCAGCAATTTTACTAACCTCTATAGTTTTTTGGTATGCGATAAAACCAGAAATAGAAGCAACAATGTAATTAACAACGATTGCTTGTAACGTATCTACTTTGTATTTGCTAAATAATTTAAAAGTAATTAATATCCAGCTCGAAGAAAGTATGCTTAATAAAAGGTATATCAAAATAAATCAGATTTTATAGAAAATAATTCTGTGACATCCTCGGTTACTGGATTATTGTTCCATGTTTTTATCCCTAATCGTTGAGCAGCTATCGTATTTTCTTCAGTGTCATCGATAAATAGAGTGTTTTCGGGAGTTAACTTGTGTTCTTCTAAAACGTATTGAAAAATATCAGAATCAGGTTTTCTTAAGTTAATCTCATGAGATAGATAAAAGGAATCAAAGCAAGACTTGAAATCATGATAAAAAGAAATGTTTTCTTGTATCCAATTAATATGCAATTCATTGGTATTGCTTAATAATAATAATTTATATTTCTTTTCAATTGAAAGTTTTTTAATAAAGTCTAATCGTTTATCTGGAAATTCTTTCAAAATAGCATTCCATGCATAAACAATCTGTTCTTTTGTAGTGTTTGGGATGATTTTTTGATAATGATCAATAAAATCGGATGTAGTTATCTTACCAATTTCATATAACTTATTAAAATCTGATAGTTCTTTATTAATAGATGGCAAGCCTAATTTCTTAAGTTCTTTTTCGGTAGCTGGTTTATCCAGATTGATAAACACATCGCCAAAATCAAAAATGATTGTTGTGATCATTGATGTATATGCTTAGAGTGTCATTTAAAATTTTTTCAGAGGATGTTAGTTTTCCATGAATCTTAGGAGCTATTGTGCCTTTTGAGAAATTAGTGATTCCTTTAAATATTCTTGCTTCGTCCCAAAGATTTTTATCAATAAAAGATTGTATGGTAAAACTGCCACCTTCTATTATTACAGATTGTATTTCATGTTTGTGGAGAATTCTACAAATATCTGTTGTAATTTGTTTGCCCGGCTCAATAGTTTCATAAATCAGATTGGAGCTATTTTTATTGATATTATTCTTAGAGGTAATCACAATTGTTTTTACTGTTTTATCTAAAATTGAAGAATCTATTGGAGTTTTATTAGACAAATCAATAAGAACCCTTACCGGATGATGTCCAGACCAATCTCTAGTAGTAAGTTTTGGGTTATCTTCAATAACCGTTTTGTTACCAACTAAAATAGCTTGCTCTTCTGCGCGCCATTTATGTACCAACTGTCTAGAATTTGAATTTGTGATCCAAACTGGAGCACGTTCAGAACTTTTTTCGGGAGCAATAAATCCATCTTGTGTTTGAGCCCATTTTAAAATAATGTAAGGCCGTTTCTTGTTGTGATAAGTGAAAAAACGTTTGTGATGTTTCCTGCACTCATCCTCTAATACGCCAACCGTTACATCACAACCAGCTTTCTTGAGTTTTTCGATGCCTCTGCCTGCTACTTTACTATGTGTGTCTATAGTACCGATAAATACTTTAGGGATTTGATTTCGAATAATCATGTCGCTACAGGGAGGAGTCTTTCCGAAATGGGAACAAGGTTCCAATGTTACATAAAGACTTGCTTCTTTTAATAAGGATTTATCTTTTACGGAATTCACTGCATTAACTTCTGCATGATTTCCTCCATAGGCACTAGTGAAGCCTTCTCCTATAATGTGTTCATCATGTACTATTACGCATCCAACCATTGGATTAGGTCTAGCGGATCCCAGGGCATTCTTTCCAATCTGAATGCATCGATGCATATGTTTTTTGTGTATATCCAAAGTTTTATTTTAAACTAACTTTTTGTTCTTTGTTAATTTTATAGGGATAAGAAAAATTTCCAAAATGATATTTTATATTCCCTTTGTATTGAATATGAATAGAATCAGTTTGAACGATTTTAAGCACGCTATTTAAGAGATTACTCTTATTGTCTTCATATATTTTTGAAAGTGAAAATGTTCCTTCTAAAGGAATTTTAAATTCATTTTTCGATGGAACATCAAATTCTTTGGAGGATATCACACCAACATCAATGTTATCAACAAAAACGTGCATATCTTCGATAGAAAGTGTTCCATCTACATTATTTGGATTGTTAAAAACAGCATCTGCGTGGATTGTTATATTACGCATACTTACGTTTTTAACATCTATTTTAGAGATGCGCTCGAACTCAGGTTTCTTAGATAAAGAACAGCTTGGTAGTATAAGAAATATTGTTGATAAGAATAGAAACTTCTTCATTGATTACTGAGCAGATTTAATGTATATTTCAGTTCGTTTATGAAACAAAATAAAGTCACTTTTTGTAATCACAAAAGTAACATTTAATATTAGAATGGGTACTATAAAAATACGACCAGTTGCTCTAGAAGATAATAAAGCTTTAGCAGCTGTAATAAGAGAGGTTTTAATAGAAATGGGAGTTCCTAAGGTAGGTACTGCTTATGAGGATAAAGAGCTGGATATAATGTTTGAAACTTATGAAGGCGCAAGGAAAGAATATTTTGTAGTAGAAGAGGATGAGAAAATCATTGGAGGTGCAGGGATTGCTCAATTAGAAAAAGGAAGTGACGAGATTTGTGAACTTCAAAAAATGTATTTTTTACCGGAGGCTAGAGGAAAAGGATTAGGGCATCAAATGATGAATACCTGTCTTGATTTTGCCAGAACACAAGGATTTACAAAATGTTATTTGGAGACAATGCCTTATATGAAAGACGCAAGGAAATTGTATGCTAAAGTTGGCTTTACTTACTTAGATGCTCCAATGGGAGATACAGGGCATTACAGTTGTCAGGCTTGGATGATTAAAGATTTATAGATTTGAAAATTAAAGATCTTAGAAAAGATTTTATTGATTCACTATCAGAATTGTATGGTTTAGAAGAAGCTAGGTCGTTCTTTTATTTGCTTTCGGAGTATAAACTTGGTCTACAACGTGTGAATATAGCTTTAGAGCTGGATAGGATTCTAAATAAAGAGGATCTCTCATATTTTAAAGAAGCAAAAATAAGATTGTTACATGAAGAGCCTATACAGTACATTATCGGGGATACCGAGTTTTATGGACTTTTATTCAAGGTGAATCAGCACGTATTAATTCCCAGACCAGAAACTGAAGAATTGGTAGATTGGATAGTGAAAGATTGGCAGTCTATCAACAATACTCGTAAACTTACTATTTTAGATATAGGAACAGGTAGTGGTTGTATAGCTATTTCATTAGCTACAGCGCTTTCTAATGCTGATGTTTACGCTATAGACGTTTCAGAACAAGCTATCGAAGTAGCTAAATTCAATGCCAAATATCATGAGGTAGATATTCAGTTTATGCATTCGGATATTTTAGAAATGAATTCTTTACCTCATAAGTTTGATATTATTGTTTCCAATCCCCCATATGTTAGAGAATTAGAAAAAGAAGAAATTCAGGCTAATGTATTAGAAAATGAACCAAGTATCGCACTGTTCGTTTCTGATGAAAATCCTTTAATTTTTTATGAAAAAATAACTGCCCTTGCTAAAGAAGGTTTGACTGATACCGGTGCTTTATATTTTGAAATTAATCAATACCTTGGTGTCGAAACTAAAAATATGATTCAGGAATACGAATATGAATTTATTGATCTTCGTAAAGATATAAATGGTAACGATCGAATGATCCGTGCCTGTAATACTAAAAATATAATTAATGAATAATCTAACTTCTATTTGTGTTTTTTGCGGAAGTAGCGAAGGCAATGATACCAAAACGGTAAGTGATGCTTTATTGCTCGGAGAAAAATTAGCTAATCAGGGAATTACCTTGGTGTATGGAGCAGCTAAAATCGGTATCATGGGGAAAGTAGCAGAAGGCGCTCTTAATCATCAAGGAAAAGTAGTAGGAGTTATTCCTGATTTCCTAAAATTAAAAGAAGTTGTTCATCTTGGGTTAACTGAGCTGATAACAACTAAAAATATGCACGAACGTAAAATGAAAATGCATAATCTTAGTGATGGGTTTATTACTTTACCTGGTGGTTTTGGGACTTTAGAAGAGCTATTTGAAATCATTACGTGGTCTCAGTTAGGGTTGCATCAAAAACCTATTGGTTTATTGAATATCAATGGATTTTACGATCATTTATTACTTTTATTAGAGAATATGGTAAAAAGTGGCTTTCTAAAACAAGAAAACTATGATCTTCTAATTGTGGATGATCAAATCGATTCGTTACTAGAAAAAATGAAGTCATTTGAACCTGCACAAGTGCCGAAGTGGTTGCAACCAGATAGAACTTGATATGGATAAAACGGCAGACTCAGTTTGGAATAATTGTTTGTTATATATAGAGGACAAAATTACTCCACAAGCTTTTGAAACCTGGTTTGAACCTATTAAAGCTGTAAAGCTTACTGATAGTGCTTTGAGCATCCAGGTACCTAGCAAGTTTTTTTACGAGTGGCTCGAAGAACATTATGTAGAACTTTTACGGTTATCTTTGACTAGGGAATTAGGCGAACATTCTAAGTTAGTATATATTATTAAAATGGAGAATGTATTTGGAAAAAAAAAAGCGTTTTATGAGAAAATACCAAGTACTTCTCGTAAAACTATAAGTTCTCAAGAAGTAGATATTCCTATTAGAAGTAAAAACCCCGAACTTAAAAATCCATTTGTGATTCCAGGGATTAGAAGTTTAAAAATAGAATCTCAATTAAACCCTAATTATAATTTTGATAACTTTATAGAAGGGGATTCGAACCGTTTAGCAAGATCTGCTGGTATGGCAGTAGCTAACAAACCTGGAGAAACGTCTTTTAATCCTTTGTTAATTTTTGGAGGAGTTGGGCTAGGTAAGACACACTTGGCACATGCAATAGGTGTAAACATAAAAGACAATTATCCTGAAAAAACAGTTTTATATATTTCGGCAGAAAAATTTACACGAGAATATATTAACTCTATTAAGAATAATGGGAGAGAAGATTTTATTCAATTGTACAAAATTCTTGATTTGTTAATTGTAGATGATGTCCAATTATTATTAGGAAAAAAAGATACACAGGATGTGTTTTTCTATATTATTAATTATTTAAGAAAAGAAGGTAAGCAGGTAATATTAACTTGTAACAAAGTTCCACTGAATTTATATGGAATAGATGAGGGTTTGAGTTCCGAAATTAAAAAAGGATTGTCTGCCGAGCTTCATCAACCGGATTATGAGACCAAAATATCTATTATCAAAAATAAACTTTATAGAGATGGCATAGAAATGCCAGAAGATGTTGTGGAGTTTTTGGCAAATAATATTAAAACTAACATAAATGTGTTGGAAGGAGCTCTGATCTCAATCATAGCACATTCTTCATTTAAAAAAGAGGATGTGACTATTGACCTTGCTAGGAAAATTATTCATAATTATTTTTTAAATAACAAAAAGAGTTATAAAGATAAAATTAAAATTCATGACCTTTTAAGAAATGCATTCATTAAATATTTAATAAGTTTTGACGAGTATGTTAAAGATACTAAGGGGATTCAAATAGAGTTTCAAATAAATAAAATATCTGAAGGTTTAGAGTTGGAAATTTTGGTTGATAAAGATGTGAATATTGAAGATATTCGGCTATATATCAATGAATATGTCAATTTGGTTCACAATTTAAACCTGTCTTTAAGAGATAAAGTAATTGTTGAAGAATTAACCAAGGAAATAGAGTTTTTAGAAATCAAATATAAAGCCCAAATTCAACAGTTTAAAACAAACCTTGATTTCGCTAATTATAAAATTAAATACTTAGAAGAAGATATTTCGAAGTTTCGTAATTTGTTTTTAAATAGGGAAAAAGAACCAATAAGGGTTAATTTAAATATAAATCAAAACCAAGAACAATCTCAACTTCAATATCAGTCTCAAGTTTTAGAATTTTCAAAAGAAGAGATTATTCATTTTCAAGATGCATTTGATTTTATTGTAAATAATTTAAGAAATACAGAACTATTTGACGATGCTGAGAAGCTTCAGGAAGATTTAGATCTTCTTAATGAAGAAAATATTAAAGATTTGAAAAAAAGTGGTTTTAAAAACCGTTTTAGGCGTTTTTTTGATAAGATTAAAGCTGGAATAGATGGAATTAATTGGACAAGAAAAACAGCGGAAACTTTTATAAAAGGAAAAGAATCTCTACAAAAACTTTCGGAATATCTTGGGATTGAAATAAAGGACGTTATCAATCTAATAGAAGAGGCAATAAAATAATAGCATAACGGTATCACAACAATGAATATAGAACAACAAATCAATCAATTAAGGGAAGAATTAAGACAACATAATTATAACTATTATGTCTTAGATGCAGCTACTATAAGTGATTATGAGTTCGATATGAAACTTAAAGAACTTCAAGCTTTAGAAGAAAAACACCCTGAGTTTTATGATCCTAATTCACCAACTTTGAGAGTAGGAGGGCAGGTTACTAAAAATTTTAATACAGTAGTTCATGAGCAACGAATGTACTCGTTGGATAATTCTTACTCTAAAGAAGATTTGTTGGATTGGGAAACTAGAATTAAGAAATTGGTTGATGGCGATGTAAGTTATACTTGCGAGCTTAAATATGACGGTGCTTCTATTAGTCTTACGTACGAAAATGGAGAGTTATTACGTGCAGTAACCAGAGGTGATGGAATCCAGGGCGATGATGTTACGACCAATGTAAAAACAATTAAGTCTGTACCTTTAAAATTAAAAGGAGATTATCCCGCAAAGTTTGATATCCGAGGAGAAATTGTATTGCCTTATGAAGGCTTTGCTAAAATGAATCAGGAGCGAATAGCAGCAGGAGAAGAACCTTATGCAAATCCAAGAAATACTGCTTCTGGAAGTTTGAAGCTTCAGGATAGTAGTGAAACTGCAAAAAGACCATTAGATTGTTTGTTGTATAATTTGGCTGGAGATCGATTAGGTATTTTTTCACAATATGAAAGTTTAGAAAAAGCTAGAGAATGGGGGTTTAAAGTTCCAGAAGAATCACGTTTAGTGCATTCTATAGATGAAGTGTTGGAGTTTGTGAATATTTGGGATGAAAAAAGAAGAGATTTACCTTATGAAACAGATGGTGTTGTCATAAAAGTAAATGATTTACAACAACAAGAAGAGCTTGGTTTTACTTCAAAAGCTCCAAGATGGGCAATGGCTTATAAATTTAAGGCAGAGCAAGCAATTACCAAGCTAAATAAAATAACTTATCAAGTGGGTCGCACAGGAGCTATAACACCAGTTGCTAATTTAGAGCCTGTTCAGTTGGCAGGTACTACAGTAAAAAGAGCTTCATTGCATAACGCAGATCAAATTCAAAAGCTTGATATCCGAGAGAATGATACGGTGTTTGTAGAAAAGGGAGGCGAGATCATTCCCAAAATTGTAAGTGTAGATTTCACAAAAAGAGATCAAGACTCTATGCCAACTGTGTATATTTCTTCTTGTCCAGAATGTGGTACAGAATTAATAAGAAAAGAGGGAGAAGCACAGCATTATTGCCCGAATATAGACGGATGTCCGCCGCAGATTGTGGGTAGAATACAGCATTACATATCTCGTAAAGCACTGGATATAGAAGGTCTTGGAGGAGAAACCGTGGCATTGCTGGTAAAAGAAGGCTTAATCAAAGATTATGCAGACCTTTATATGCTTAAAAAAGAACAAGTTATTCCACTGGAGCGTATGGCCGAAAAAAGTGCGGATAATCTCATCGAAGGAATTGCTAAATCTAAAGAGATTCCCTTCGAAAGAGTTTTATTTGGCTTAGGAATTCGGTATGTAGGAGAGACTGTAGCTAAAAAATTAGCAAAACATTACAAGACAATCGAAGCGATTATGCAAGCTTCAGAAGAGGATTTGGTAAGTGTTGACGAAATTGGAATCAAAATAGCGCAAAGCGTTAAAGAGTTTTTCGATACGGAATCTAATAAAACACTTATTACTAGACTTTTAGATTATGGTGTGCAATTGCAAATCTCAGCGGAGAAATTAGCTAATCAAAAAGATACATTAAATGGTCAAACATTTGTTGTTTCGGGAGTTTTTGAGAAGGTTTCTCGTAATGAGTTAAAGAAGCTTATTGAAGATAATGGAGGGAAAGTTTCTAGTTCAATTTCTTCTAAAACATCTTATGTAGTAGCTGGAGCTAATATGGGACCAAGTAAGTTGGAAAAAGCAAATAAGCTGGGGATTGCTATTATTACCGAAGAGGATTTCTTAAATTTATTGGAATAAAGAGATAATTGTAATTGAATTTTGAATCATGTGAACAGGATAGATTTTGTATGAATTCTTAATAAAGTAATTATAACTACGTGAAAATAAGAACACTCATTAAAATATTGTTATTGCTAACAGGAAGTTTATGTGTTCTTAGTACAATCTTGCAGAATTCTGCTTTGGAGTTGTATGTGAAACCAATGACTGTTCCCTTATTCTTTATGTTGTATTGGTTTAATGTCAAAAAGGTTGATTCGTTATTTGCAGTTGTTTTGCTCCTCTGTTTTCTAGGTGATATTTTTTTGCTTACAGGAATAGAGAATGGGTTTAGATATGTTTTGTTAAGCTATACTATATGTTATTTCATCTTATTCTATTTTCTATATCGAAATCATAAAAAAATAGATTACAATAACATAGATATTGTATATCTGATGGCCTTTTTAGTTTTGTGGACGGTTATTGTCTATGAAATATATGCAGTTACGAATCAGGCTATGGGTGCTATAAGACCATTTGGTATTATCTATATAATTATTCTATATCTGCTTTTAATAGGTGCTGTCTTTCAGTATGTAAATATTAGGTCTCCTAGATCTCTTTGGTTTGTGATTGCGATACTTAATTTTGTAATTAGTGATGCTTGTTTTGCATTGGATCGATTTTATGTTCCTTCATTAGAATTAAAAATTATTAATTCCATCTACCAATTGTTGGCAGTATACTTTCTGGTGAAATTTAAAATTTCAAGTCCTGATTCTCTTAAAATAAAAAATTAATTGAAGTTTAATTTCTGTGTTAGGTATTTGGTTGAAATTTAGTATCTTAACCAAAGGAAAAATTGTTAACGGAGTAAGAAGTGAAGAATATTTGCACTTTTTTACATTAAATCATAATGGATGGAGGAAAACTACTAAGATTTTTAATTTCTTTTTTGATTGTTTTACAGGTAATAGGTTTTGTGTTTCAGTTTCCGCTGTTATACACTTTTAGCAAACCTTTGCTGTTTATGATTATTTTGATGCTATATTTTTGGAGTAGTAAAAAAAGTAAACTACTTCATTTTATTGTTCTTTCAATATTTTTTTTCGCAGAATTAATAGCAATATTAAGTAATCAAATAACAATTGGAGATATTATGTATATCAGAATTATTGGATATCTGATACTGTTTTATTTTTTGTATTACAATCATAAGTCTTTTAAATACAATCAAAGAGATGTTTTTACATTAGTGTTAGGTAGCTCTTTATACACGGCTATATTTTTTATGACTTATTATGTGCTTAGAGAACCTATGGGAAGTCTAAGTTTAATAGGTTTTCTTCATCTATTATTACTATATATTTTGCTGATTGTAGCTGCAATGCACTACATTAATATTAGATCAGAAAAGTCATTGTGGTTTTTTTTAGCAATGCTGAATTTTTCCTTTAGTGATTTTATTTTACTTATTGATCATTTTTATCTGGAATCCAATGAGTTAAAAGTGATTCGTTTAATCTGTGAACCATTGGCTTTAGTGTTTTTGGTTAACTACATGATTACAAAATATAAGTATCTTAAATCAGAAGAGTTCGAAGGATTTTAGAATGTAAATTAAAGTAATTTTGGATAGAACTAAACTTTCTTATCGGCTATTGTATATCTCTGGGGTTTTACTTCTAATAACAGCAATTTTTAATGAAAATTGGTTAGTTTATACTAAAACTTTAGTGGTTTCTTCTGTGTTTTTGATCTATGTGTCTAAGGTAGAAAGGATACAATATTTAGTTATTTTGGGATTGTTGTTCGTATTGATTTCTGAAATCTTAGCGGTCATTGATTTTAAAAAATATTTCAGGATAATTAATGTATTGATGTCTTTGTACTACTGTTTTAATATTCTGCTACTACGCAAGAGTTTAAAAAGAATTAAAATACAATTTAAAAAGATCTTTACGATACAGTTGTTAATTACTATGGGATTGATATCTTATGTGATTTATTCTGTTGCAGACATGATTTCGGGTAGTATATCGGAGGATCAATTGTATCTCAATGTTTTTATTGTTTTATTTATTTTGTTCATAGGGCTTTGTTATTATATTTATTTAAACAGCAGAACAGTAATCAGTTATTCGCTTATGGTGGCTGCCTCAAGCTTTCTGATTGTGAATATTATTACGGTATTAAACAAGTTGTATATTCATTTAGATGTATTTGTTATTCTGAGCAATGTTCTGCAAGTTTTTGGTCACTACTTTTTAATTAAATTTTTTATTGAACAAAATGACCTGAAACCTAATACTGTTGAGTTTTTTTGATACCATATTTGGAATGATTATTTTGAAAGCGTAATTAAAGTTACCAAGACTGAGTTAGGTGGAGAAGAATAGTAGATTAGCATATTTATTTTTTGGTTTTTCCTTTATTGTGGTTGTGTTTACTGCAGTACTTTGTGAAAATATACATTTGGTATATGTTAAACCATTAATTCCTTTATCGCTTATTTTTATATGTGTCTCGGATAAAAAATCTATTTGGTTTTGTTATTCGTTAAGTATGGTAATACTGATGGCTAGCGATACTCTGATTTATTTGGATTTTTATAAATATTTTAATCATGTAGCGCTTACAATAATTTTATTCTATCTGGTGAATATTTTTTTATTAAGGAAATATATAACTCTAAAGGATATCAAAATTACCAGGTTCACATCATTACCTATAATTATAAGTTTTTTCCTGGTGGCATATTTGGTTTTTTCTGTTTCTCAAATGGTATTACCAACGCTTATGGATGTTGTTTTTTCATTCTTTGCAATAATGTTTACACTCTTTGTATTTGTAGGGGCGTGTTTTGTGATTTATCTCGCAGATAAATATAAAGGTAATTTTAAGCTATTTATCTCTGCTAGTTGTTGTCTTTTTGTAAATGCCTTGGTTTTAATCAATCATTTTTATTACTACAGTAAGGTTTTTACGGTACTTGCGAATGTTACGGAGATTATTGGCTTATATTGTTTCTTGAAGTTTCTTATGGAGGTAAAGCTGAAAGATAATAATGAAGTAGGCCATAGATATCTTTAATCTGATCGATATAATCTACATCAAACAGATTAAATTTATTTGTTATATATATAACTTTTTGTGTTAAATATTGTTTAGTTTTTAATTTATATTAGGCTTTGTAGTGTTATTTAAAATTGAAAATACCTACATTTGCCATTTAATCTTTAATTGTAAATGATTTTAAAAGGTCTAAAGCGAAATGCTTTAAAAAAGAGTGTTGAATCTCATATTAAATCAAGAAAATCCAGAGCTAAAGAAGTTTCTAATATTAGAAATTTAGCAGTTTTGATTGATGCTTCTCAATCCGTTAACATTTTGTCGGTGGTTAAGTTGGCAAATGAACTTGGTGTGAAGTCCGATAACTTGAAAGTAATGGGGTATAAGGAAGACCAGAAAGAAATTTCAGATGATAAAGATGCCGATTATTACAACGATAAAAGTTTTGGTGTTGGAGGTGCTGTAAAGAGTAATTCTTTGAATGATTTTATAAAAAAGGATTATGACATTTTAATCAATTTTTACTCCGAAAGTAAATTGGAGTTAGATTATGTTGCTGCCGCTTCCAAAGCAAAGTTTAAAGTTGGTTTTGCTGAGATTGATAATAGAATTAATGATCTCGTAATAGGTTCTGCCGATCAAGACACCAACCTTTTTATTTCCGAATTAAAAAAATATTTAAAAATTTTACAGATAATATAATATGAGTGCTTTTCTGAAAGGAACTGGTGTTGCATTAGCAACGCCTTTTAATAGTAATGGTTCAATTGATTACAAAGGAGTAGAATCGTTAGTAGAATATTGTATAAATGGCGGTGTAGAATACTTAGTTGTACTAGGAACTACAGCAGAGTCAGTTACACTTTCAAAAGAAGAAAAAAAGGAGTTAGTACAGCATATTGTAAAAATAAATAACAAAAGATTACCTTTAGTTATAGGTATTGGCGGTAATAATACCGCAGCGATTCTACAAGAAATGAAAGATACGGATACTTCAGATTTTGATGCTATCTTATCAGTTGTGCCAATGTATAACAAACCAAGTCAAGAAGGAATTTATCAACATTACAAAATGATAAATGATCAGTCTCCGTTACCTGTGTTGTTATATAATGTCCCTTCACGTACTGGAACAAATATGAGTGCAGAAACAACATTAAGATTATCCAAATTAGATAAAATTGTTGGAATTAAAGAAGCGACAGGTGATTTTACACAAGTACTTAGAATTTTAAAAGATAAGCCTAAAGATTTCTTAGTGATTTCTGGAGATGATGCGCTAGCACTTCCTTTGGTAGCAGCTGGTGGTGATGGAGTAATTAGTGTAATTGGTCAAGGGTTTCCAGAAGAATTTTCCAACATGATTAGGTTAGGACTTTCTGGTGATACTAAAGTAGGATTTGAAATTTTATATAAATTGTTACCTGTTTTGGATTATGCTTTTGAGGAAGGTAATCCAGCGGGTATAAAAAATATTTTAAAGAAAAAAGGTGTTTGTGATGATTATGTACGATTACCTTTAGTTCCTGTTTCTAAAGATTTAGCTGATAAAATAGAAGAGTTCGTAAAAAGTAATTAACAAGCTTTTATGGCAAAAAAAATAAAAGATCCTGGGATTGGTTTATCATCAGATAAGTTAGCGAAACGATTCATCAGTTCTGATGGTTCTTTTAATATAAAACATATCAATAGACGTACTTCGATTTCAAGGAGTTACGATTATTTGATTAGTATCAGCTGGTTGAAGTTTTTTTGCTGGGTATTTCTTGGGTATGTTTTTGTAAATTCAGTTTTTGCTATAATCTATGTGTCTATAGGTATTTCTGCCATTACAGTTCCGACAGGTAGTTTATTTGGTGATTTTCTAAAAGCATTCTTTTTTTCTGCCCAAACAGTAACTACGGTAGGGTATGGAGCAATGGCTCCTAAGGGAGTGGTTTTTGGGGTAATTTCTTCTATAGAAGCGTTAGTAGGACTTTTAAGTTTTTCTTTTATTACAGGATTGTTGTACGGAAGATTTTCTAAACCAAAATCGAGTATAAGATTTAGTAAAAGAATGGTGCTCAGAGAACATAACGGAAATGATTGTATTATGTTCCGGTTAATGAGCAGAAGTACTAATGTAATGATACGTCCAAAAGCTGAAGTTACCTTAGCGCTATCTCAACAAACAGAAGGTGCTAAATATGTAAATAATTTTTACAATCTTAAATTAGAAAGAAGTCAAATTACTTATCTGCCTACTACTTGGACCATAGTACATCCCATTACAGAAACTAGTCCATTAGCGGAGTTTAAACGCGAAGACTTATCTAAATTACACGGAGAAGTCCTGATCTTGATAAGTTATTATGATGAGTCTTTTACTCAAGAAGTTCATCAGGTGCACTCTTATGTTCTTAATGATATAAAAATTGATGAAGCTTTCGTTCCTGCATTTCATTATGATGATGAAGGGTTTACAGTATTGGATCATGATAAAATAAGTGAAACCAAGGTGTATAATTCAGAGAAATAGAGCAGCTGTTTTTTTATGTCACAATTTTGCAACAATGACCTCTTCTTTTAGTTATTTAATAGATCAATTAAAGTTTTTGTAATACGGTAGAAATATCTATTTTTGCCAGATGTTTTTTAAGATATGAAGAAATTATTGTTTTTGTTAACATTAGTATTGGTATTAGGTTCTTGTAGTGAGTATCAAAAAGTACTTAAAGAAGAAGAAGTTGGGCCTAAATATAAGTTAGCAGAAGAATTGTATAAAGAGGGTAAGTATAAAAAAGCTTTACGTCTCTTTGAGCAAATCGTGCCGCAGTTTCGTGGAAAGCCTCAGGCAGAAAGGGTAATGTATTATTACTCTGATACGTATTATAATTTAGAGGATTATTACCTTGCTGGATATCAGTTTGAAAGATTTGCTAAATCATATCCGAATAGTGAGAAAAGGGAAGAAGCTGCCTATAAAGGAGCTAAGAGTTACTATCAATTATCTCCTAGATATAGTTTAGATCAGCAAGAAACAGATGAAGCAATTCAGAAGTTACAAGCTTATATTAATGCATATCCAGATAGTGAAAACCTTGAAGAAGCCAATAAATTGGTTGCAGAATTAAGAAACAAAAAAGAAAAAAAGGCTTTTGAAATAGCAAAACAATATCATCATAGAGAGAATTATAAAGTGGCTATAAAAGCTTTTGATAACTATCTAATAGATTATCCAGGTTCTGTTTTTAGAGAAAAAGCATTATATTACAAGCTAGAATCACAATATTTATTAGCTATTGGTAGCTATGAAGTTTTTGTAAAAGAACGATTAGAAACTGCCGAAAGTTTCTATAATAATTACAAAAAGTATTACAAAGAAGGTGAGTTTACTGCCGATGCTGAAGAAATTTCAGAAGATATTAAGACACGTTTAGAAAAATATAAATAGAAAATTAGGAGAAGATGGATTTGAAAAAAAGTAATGCACCTGTAAATACTACTACTATTGATAAAAACTTGGTAGACCAACCAACAGGTAATATATACGAAGCAATCTCTGTAATATCTAAAAGAGCAAACCAGATTAATACGGATATTAAAAAGGAGCTTTTGGAAAAACTAGATGAGTTTGCTACTTATAATGATAGTTTAGAAGAAATCTTTGAGAATAAAGAACAAATAGAAGTTTCTAAATTCTACGAAAGATTACCAAAACCTCATTCACTAGCTGCGCAAGAGTGGTTAGAAGGTAAAATATACTTCAGAAATACAAAAACAGATTCTGAATCTTTATAAATAATTTATGGCATCAATATTAGGCGGTAAAAAAATTCTTTTAGGTGTTACCGCTGGTATCGCTGCGTATAAAACAGCTTCCTTAGTGCGCTTGTTTATTAAATCAGGCGCACAGGTTAAGGTAGTTATGACTCCTGCAGCAAAGGATTTTGTAACTCCACTTACACTTTCTACATTATCGAAAAATCCGGTAAATTCTTCTTTTTATGATGAGGAAGATGAAAACGCCGAATGGAATAATCACGTAGAGCTGGGATTATGGGCAGATCTTATGATAATAGCGCCTGCCACAGCCAATACCTTGTCTAAAATGTCTACAGGTAATAGTGATAATCTTCTGTTAGCTACATATTTGTCTGCAAAATGTCCTGTATATTTTGCTCCAGCTATGGATTTGGATATGTATAATCACCCTTCTACTCACGAAACTTTCAAAAAACTGCAAGAGTTTGGTAATGTTATGATTCCTGCCGAATCTGGAGAATTAGCAAGCGGCCTTGTAGGACAGGGAAGGATGGCAGAACCAGAAAATATTGTCAGTTTTATCGAAGCTGATATCTTAGAAAAATTACCACTTAAAGGACAAAAAGTATTAATTACTGCTGGTCCGACATATGAAGCAATAGATCCAGTACGTTTCATAGGAAATCATTCTACAGGAAGAATGGGGATCGAACTGGCTTCTCAGGCGGCATCGCTTGGCGCGGAAGTAACATTGGTTTTAGGCCCTTCTTCTTTAACAGTAGATCATGGATTAATTAATGTAGTTCCTGTGGTAAATGCTGAATCGATGTATGAAGCGGTTGAAAAGGAATTTGAGAGTTGTGATATAGCTATAGCTTCTGCTGCTGTGGCTGATTATAGACCTAAAAATGTTTCCGATCAAAAAATTAAAAAATCCGACAGTAGTTTTGCAATCGAATTAGAACGTACTACGGATATCCTTAAATGGATGGGATCCGTTAAGAAAGAACAGTTTTTAGTCGGTTTTGCTTTAGAAACACAGAATGAGGAGGAGAATGCAAAAGCAAAATTGAAAAAGAAGAATTTGGACTTAATAGTTTTAAATTCTTTAAATGATAAAGGAGCTGGCTTTAAGGGAAAGACTAATAAAGTGACGCTTATTAATCATAAAATGGAAATTAAAGCGTTTGATTTAAAGACCAAAGCTGAAGTTGCACAGGATATTTTTAATGAAATCAATACACAACGTAATGCGTAATTTTTTTCTTCTTACACTACTTTTATCATGCATTTTTGTACATGCTCAAGAGTTTAATGCTACCGTTGTAGTAAATGCTGAACAAACGGGAAATCCAAACTTGCAAGTTTTTAAAACCTTGGAGAGGTCTGTGGCAGAATTTATAAATAATACAAAGTGGACTGAAACGGATTATAGAAATGAAGAAAGAATTGATTGTAGTTTTTTTATAACCATTACGGGGAACGATAATGATAGTTTCAATGCTACCCTGCAGGTTCAAGCTTCAAGACCTGTATATGGATCTAATTATAAAACTACGATTCTTAATATAAATGATAAACAGTTTAATTTTAGGTATTTAGAGTTTCAGCCATTGAATTACAATCCTAATAATTTCGAATCTAATCTAATATCAGTAGTTGCTTTTTATCTATATACTATTTTAGGTGTTGATGCAGATTCTTTTGAATTAAATTCAGGTACAAATTATTTTCAGGAGGCAAAAAATATTGTGGGTAATGCACAAGGTAGTAATACTTTGGGTTGGAATGGACAAGACGGACCACAAACCAGATTTAGATTAAATGATGATTTATTATCTGGTACCTTTGATGGATACAGAACTGCATTGTATACTTATCATAGAGAAGGTCTTGATATTATGAATAATGACCTTAAAAAAGGAAAGGAATCTATTTTAGAGTCTATGAAAACTTTAGAAGGTTTGCATAGAACCCGACCAAACTCATATATCATGAGAGTTTTCTTTGATGCAAAAGCAGATGAAGTAGCTAAAATTCTTTCAGGTGGACCAGCGCTAAACGTTGCAGAAACTATTTCTATTTTAGGAAGAATAGCCCCAACATACGCTACCAATTGGGCTGAGATAAAGTTATAAGTTTTTCTCTTTTGTCATTGAAATCTTTTTAAAACTATAGTATCTTTACTTCCTTTAATAAATCACAAAATAGTATTATCCTTTGCTTAGAAGTCTTTCAATAAAAAACTTCGCTTTAATAGAACAGTTACAAGTTTCATTTGATACTGGTTTGACAACTATAACCGGAGAAACTGGTGCTGGTAAATCTTTGTTATTAGGAGCTTTAGGTCTCTTGCTTGGTAAACGTGCAGATCTGTCTAGTATAAAAGATAGCGCTAATAAATGTACTATAGAAGGTGTTTTTGATATAGAAAAGTATGATTTAGCTTCTCTTTTTGAAGAAGAAGATTTGGATTATGAAATCGAAACAATAATCAGAAGAGAAATATTACCATCAGGTAAATCCAGAGCTTTTATTAATGATACTCCAGTAACGTTAAGTTCGTTGAACAAGTTAGGACTTCGGTTGATTGATATTCATAGTCAACATCAGACATTAGAAGTAACTACAAATGACTTTCAATTTGAAGTACTCGATGCATTGTCAGATGCAGGAAGAGAAATAGAATCTTATAAAAGAGGATTGTCTCTCCTAAAAATAAAAGAAAAAGAGCAAAGAACATTGCTGGAAAGTCAGCATGAATTAACAAGGGAACATGATTATAATTCCTTTTTGTTAAACGAATTGGTTGAGGCAAAGCTGCAATCCGGAGAATTAGCACAATTAGAAGAACGTCATGAGACGTTGATTAATATTGAAGAAATACAAGAACGATTATCTAACGCTGTGTCTTTGGTTTCTTCTGAGGAAATCGGAATTTCGGATCTTTTGAATACCGTAAAAAACAATCTCTCTAAAATTGCATCGTATTCTAGTAGTCTAAAAGAATTATCCGATAGAGTTGAAAGTGTATATATAGAGCTAGAGGATGTAAATGATTCATTGCAAAATGAATTAGAAAAACTGGATGCCGATCCAGAACAATTAGAAGAAGTTAGTAATCGATTACAGATTATACATAATCTTCAGACAAAGCATACAGTTTCTTCAATAGAAGAGTTACTAACAATCCAAGAAGAATTACAAGAAAAAGTTTCTAAAACCGAATCACTTTCTGATGATATAGAAGGTATCCAAAAAGAAATAGAGACTATTAAAAAGCAGTTGGATGAGGTTGCAGAAAGAATACATTCAAAAAGAAAGAAAGCACTACCAAAATTAGTGACAGAGCTGGAAGGTATTTTAAAAGGTTTAGGAATGCCTAACGCAACTTTCAAAACGTCTTTGTTACTACAAGAGAAATATCTTTCTAATGGAAAAGAAGAATTGGAGTTTTTGTTTTCTGCTAATAAAGGAGGTACTTATGGAGAGCTGAAGAAAGTAGCATCAGGAGGAGAATTATCCAGAATTATGTTAGGTATTAAAGTTATTCTTTCTAGATATACTCAATTACCTACAATAATTTTTGATGAAATTGATACGGGTGTTTCTGGAGAAATAGCTCATAAAATGGCTGATTTGATGATGACGATGAGTAAGAATCTTCAGGTTTTTAGTATCACGCATTTACCACAAATAGCCGCTAATGGTAATAAACAGTATAAAGTTTTTAAAGAAGACGTAAATAATGTTACGGTAACAAGATTGAAATTGTTAAACGAAGAAGATAGAATACGAGAAATTGCTGAAATGATTGGAGGTAAGCAAGTTTCTGATTCTGCTTTAACACACGCAAAATCATTATTACATAATTAATACGAAAATAGGTAGAGTGTCATTTTGATTACAGTCGTTTTGTTATCTTTACCACTCATAAATCATTTTATAATTTAGGATTAAATGTCATACAATTTATTAAAAGGCAAAAAAGGAATTATATTCGGTGCGTTGGATGAGAATTCAATCGCTTGGAAGACAGCAGAACGTGTTTATGAAGAAGGAGGAAGTTTTGTGCTTACTAATGCTCCAGTTGCTATGCGAATGGGCGCAATTAAGCAATTAGCAGAAAAAACAAATTCTGAGATTATACCTGCAGACGCTACTTCCATAGAAGATTTAGAAAATCTAGTGGAGAAATCAATGGAGATTTTAGGCGGAAAACTAGATTTTGTATTACACTCAATAGGAATGTCCGTAAATGTTAGAAAGGGACGTCATTATACAGATTTAAATTATGATTGGAGTGGAAAAGGATGGGATGTATCTGCCTTATCTTTTCATAAAACTATGCAGACGCTTTACAAAAAAGAAGCGATGAATGAATGGGGAAGTATCGTAGCTTTAACCTATATGGCAGCGCAGCGTGTTTTTCCTGATTATAATGATATGGCTGATAATAAAGCATATCTAGAATCGATTGCAAGAAGTTTTGGATACTTCTTCGGAAGAGATAAAAAAGTAAGAGTAAATACCATTTCTCAATCTCCTACTCCTACAACAGCAGGTAAAGGAGTAAAAGGGTTTGATGGATTTATCGAATATGCTGATAAAATGTCACCATTAGGGAATGCATCTGCTGATGATTGTGCAGATTATACCATTACCTTATTTTCTGATCTTACTAAAAAAGTTACACTACAAAATCTATATCACGATGGAGGTTTCTCTAATATGGGAGTGAGCCAAATGGTGATGGAGAAATTTGTAGATGAAGAATAAAACTATCATCTAATCCATGATGGATTATGAAAGCTTAATTCGACGAGAATTAAGCTTTTTTAGTTTTGAACCACAACCTAAACGTATCAAACAAACCTATTTATTTACCTTTGTCTAATGAGTGTTTCTTTTTCTTTCATCATACCTGTATTTAATAGGCCCAATGAAATAGATGAATTATTGGATAGCATGACAATGTTAGATTATTCGAAATCTTATGAAATTGTTATTGTAGAGGATGGCTCATCAGAAACTTC
The DNA here is from genome assembly GCF_054054605.1 of Aquimarina sp. 433. Taxonomy (NCBI): domain Bacteria; kingdom Pseudomonadati; phylum Bacteroidota; class Flavobacteriia; order Flavobacteriales; family Flavobacteriaceae; genus Aquimarina; species Aquimarina sp. 433. The sequence continues at coordinate 81,409 of NZ_JBSWZK010000013.1, read as the reverse complement.
GGAAAATGTAATAGCATCATACACGGATAAATTACAGATAAGTTATTATCAAAAACCAAATACAGGACCTGGTGATTCTAGAAATTTTGGGATGCAAAAGGCAAAGGGAAACTATTTCCTGATATTGGATAGCGATGTTATTTTGCCTGTTGACTATTTAAAAAAGGTAGATGAATTTCTTTCTCATAAATTTGTCCATTGTTTTGGAGGACCTGATGATGCTCATAGAGATTTCTCAGATCTTCAGAAAGCTATCAGTTTTAGTATGACTTCATATCTTACTACTGGTGGAATACGAGGAAGAAAGAAAAATGTAGGTAAGTTTCAGCCTAGGAGCTTTAATATGGGAATCTCCAAAGAGGCATTTGAGTCTTCAAAAGGTTTTGGGAATATTCATCCAGGAGAAGATCCTGATCTTACCATTAGATTGTGGAAGTTGGGGTATGAAACCGCTTTGATTCCAGAAGCAAAAGTATTTCACAAAAGAAGAATTTCTTGGAATAAATTTTATATTCAAGTTAATAAATTTGGGAAAGTTCGTCCTATTCTTAATTTATGGCATCCCGAAACAGCTAAAATTACCTATTGGTTTCCGACCTTATTTTTGGGCTACACGATATTCTCTTTGTTGTCTTTATTAGTAGGATATTGGTATTTTATAGCTTTATTGGGAGTGTATTTTGGGATCATTTTGATCAATGCGACCCTAAGTTATAGAAGCTTTTCTATTGGAATACAAGCAGTAATAGCAGTATTTGTTCAGTTTTATGGGTATGGAAAAGGATTCCTAAAATCTTATTATTATATTCATCTATTGAAAAAGAGTCCAGAGCAAAAGTTTAAAAAGCTGTTTTTTTCAAAGTAACAAAATATGTCCAAAAATAAATTAAGTCGATTTTCTTTAAAAAGAAATAATGTAAAAACATTTCTTTTCTTCTTGGTTTTTACTTCTATTCTTTGGTTGTTTATACAGTTTTCTAAAAATTATACTGAAGAAGTAGAAGTCGATATTCAATATATAAATCTTCCTAAAGACAGAATTTTGCATGAAGGAAGTGATCAGACATTAAAATTAACACTTAATGGCAATGGATTTAGACTTATCAATCATACTTGGAGCAAGCCTAAACTACAACTTGATATTTCAAAAGCGATTGAAACCTCGGAAAATGAATATTACTTTTATGTAAATAAAGCCGATCAATCATTAAAAGAAAAATTGAATTTTAAAGGTAGGATTCTTTCTTCAGAAAAGGATACATTGCGAATTAAGCTAGATGTAAATTTAGAAAAAATGATTCCAGTAAAGGTATCTAAAGAATTACAGTATGCAGCAGGTTACGGAAGTGATAAAGGAGTGGTTCTTATGCCAGATTCGGTGAAAATAAATGGGCCCAAAAATACTATTGATACCATAAGTTATGTTACTACTGAAGACCTAAAGTTAGAAGGTTTAAATACAGATTATAAAACCACTTTGGCAATAAAAACAGACAGTCTGCCATCGAGAGTAGTAGTTGCTCCAAATGAAGTGGATGCAAGTATTGCTGTAAGTAAGTTTACCGAAGGGAGTCAGGAAATCCCAATTACTCTGATGAATGTACCTGAAGGAAAAGAAATTAAAATTTTTCCAAAAGAAGTTAAAGTTGTGTATAGAGTAGGACTCGATAAGTATAACGAAATCAGTTTAAGAGATTTTAAAGTTCTTGCTGATTATAATAAGGTGTCTGCTGATAGTCCCTATTTGATTTTGGAATTAGTAGATATGCCAGAATCGATACATGACGTAAGATTACAAGATAAACAAGTGCAATTTGTAATTCTTAATTAGTATATAGCACATTTGTATTTTCTGAATATACATTGATGAAACATAAAAAAGTGAAGGTAGTCGGATTAACAGGTGGTATTGGTAGTGGAAAATCTACAGTTGCAAAAATGTTTGCAAAACTTGAAGTTCCAATCTATATAGCAGATGATGAAGCGAAAAAATTGATGCATGACGATGTAGAAGTCAAAAATCAGATTGTGGCGCTATTAGGGGAAGATTCATATGTGGATAATCAATTGAATAGAAATTATATAGCAGATCTTGTTTTTAATGATAATAAATTATTAGAAAAACTGAATGCCATTGTACATCCTGCAGTTGCAAATCACTTTTTATCTTGGAAGAATAGGCAAGAATCAAACTATGTAATTAAAGAAGCAGCTATTCTATTTGAAAATGGTGGTTATAAGAAATGTGATTATACAATTCTGGTTACAGCTCCAGAAGAAATAAGAATAAATCGAGTTATAAAACGAGATCACACGACGAAATCGAAGGTTCTAGAGAGACTAAAAAATCAATGGACAGATGTTCAGAAGATTCCGTTAGCAGATTTTGTAATAAAAAATACAGATTTAGAGAAAACTTGGCTTCAAGTTAATAAAATCCATAATAAACTCATTCTTTGATTGGGTAATTTTCACAATCTTTCATTTTGTTAACATTTGGTTAAACCCTAAAGTAGCTAAATGTTAAAGTCTTACTTTTGACCTATGAATAAAAGGTTATTCGCATTGCTGATCCTCTTAATGAGTTTATCATTAATCGGGATTATTTTTGTTCAGGGATATTGGATTCAGAATACGGTAGAGAACAATAGAGAACAGTTCTCTTTCAATGCAAAGCAAATTTTAATATCTGTTTCCAATAAAATTGAATATAGGGAATTCGAAGAAATGTACTATCCGTTACAAGAGATTTTGGATAGTATAAAACAACCTGATAGCAAAACAATACAGCAGCTCTTAGACATAGGTTTTGACAAAGGGTCATTTGCTTTTGGCGATGGTGTTCTGGAAGAAGATTCTAAGTTATTTTCTTCTTTTATAGATTTTAATATTGATACCGTAAGGTTGAAGGATATTTTAAATCGAAATGCAGAAATCATCGATGATAAGAAAAAAGCTTATCAAACAAAGCAAAGATCAAAATCAAAACTGGATAGACTAAGTACGCTTACTGATTTGCAAAGAAGAGATTATGAAATTGTTATAGATCAGCTGGCTAATTTTATTCCTATTCATAGGAGAGTAAAGAAAGAAGAGGTAGAAAGATTGCTGAAAAAAGAGTTAGCTGAGAGAGATATGAAAGTTGATTTTGAGTATGCTATATACAGTAATGCATTGACTACTCGAGTACGTTCTGAAGATTTTAGTGCCACAGAAAGTGATGGGAATACGTTTGCCGTGCCTCTTTTTGTTAATAATGAAGATGGTTCTAGCTTGTATCAATTATATGTAAACTTTACAGGTAAGAATAGGTATATTTTATCGACAATAAAAGGAATGGCAATTTTGTCAATTATTTTTACGTTGGTTATTGTAGTAGCTTATTCGAGTGCATTGTCACAGCTGTTACAGCAACGTCAGATATCGCAAATAAAAACGGATTTCATCAATAATATGACTCATGAGCTTAAAACACCAATTGCTACAATAAATTTAGCACTTGATGCTATTAAGAATCCAAAAATTTCGGATGATCCAGAAAAGCGAAAGCGTTATATGAGCATGATTAGAGAGGAAAACAAAAGGATGCTTACGCAAGTAGAGAATGTTTTAAGAATCTCTCAATTAGAGAAGAATGAGTTAAATATAAAGAAAGAAAGGCTAGAGCTACATGATATTATAGAAGATGCTATAACTCATGTTTCTTTAATAGTCGAAAATAGAGAAGGGTATATAAAAACGCATTTAGGAGCGTTAAAATCTTCTATTTTGGCTAATGATAGTCATATGACGAATGTGGTGGTTAACATGTTAGATAATGCAATCAAGTACTCCGAAGGAGCACCAAAGATTGATATCTACACAGAAAATATAAAAAATAGTATTGTCCTTAAAATACGTGATCAAGGAGTAGGAATGAGTAAAGTGGCGCAGAAGAAAATCTTCGAAAAGTTCTTTAGAGAGCATACAGGAGATTTACACAACGTGAAAGGACATGGACTTGGATTAACTTACGTAAAACGAATAATAGATGACCATCATGGTCAAATTTGGGTGGAGAGCGAAAGGGGAAAAGGCTCCACATTTATAACTAAATTACCGTTAATATCTTAAATTATGGAAACAGAAAACAAAAAGATTTTGCTTGTAGAAGATGATCCAAACTTTGGTACCGTACTAAAGGATTATCTTGTTATGAACGATTATGATGTTGTACATGCTAAAAATGGTATGGAAGGCTTCGAAAAATTTAAAAAGGACGACTATGATATGTGTATCCTTGATGTAATGATGCCTTATAAAGATGGATTTACTTTGGCAAAAGAAATAAGAGATAAGAATGAAGAAGTTCCTATCATTTTCTTAACAGCGAAAGCAATGAAAGAGGATGTTCTAAAGGGATACAAGGTAGGAGCAGATGATTATCTTAATAAGCCTTTTGATAGTGAAGTGCTTTTAATGAAAATACAAGCTATAATGCAGCGTAAAACAACTGAGTCTGTTGCAGATAGTAAGCAATTTGAATTTAAAATCGGTGGTTTCCACTTAAATTCAAAATTAAGATTTTTAACTTTTAGAGAAGAAGATCCGATAAAGTTATCCCCTAAAGAAAATGAATTATTACGATTGTTAGCGTTACATCTAAATGACTTAATGCCTAGAGAATTGGCATTAACTAAAATATGGAGAGATGATAATTACTTTACTTCTCGAAGTATGGATGTATATATTGCTAAACTTAGAAAATACCTAAAGAAAGACGAAAACGTGGAAATTTTAAATATTCACGGAGAAGGATTTAGGTTAGTAGTTCGTAGTGACGAATCATAAAAACCGATCTCAATAACGGTAATAAAATTATTATCTATATACTAAAACCGCTTTAGAACAATAACTAAAGCGGTTTTTATATATCTATACATGAATAAGTATCTAATAGTTTTGTTTCAATAAAAACTAATAGGTTAAATATTTTTCTTTAGTTTCAGTTGTTTTTATTTTGACTAAAATTTTGAATTGTTTCTATAATATGCTCTCTGGGTGCTACATAATCAAACCAATGTATTTCTTCATCTTTTCTAAACCAGGTGAGTTGTCTTTTGGCAAAACGTCTTGTGTTTTTTTTGATTTCAGAAATAGCAAAGTCTAGATCCCAAATACCGTCCATGTAATTAAAAATCTCCTTGTAGCCTACAGTATTAAGCGCATTGAGTTCTTTAAAAGGATATAAGCTCTTTACCTCAGTTAGCAATCCTTCTTCTAGCATAATATCAACTCTTTGATTAATTCTATCATATATAGTTGGTCGTTCTGCAGTGATTCCGATTTTAATAATTTTAAAAGGCCGTTTCTTTTTTGGCTGAGTAATAAAAGAAGAATATGGTTTATTAGTACTAATGCATATTTCTAGAGCTCTCATTACTCTATGTGTATTATGAATGTCAACTTTTTCGTAATAAACAGGATCTAGTTTTTTCAACTGATTTTGTAAATAGACAATGCCTTCTTCTTTGTAGGCTCTTTGTAGTTGCTCTCTAACATCAGTTGGAACTTCAGGAAAGTTGTCTAATCCTTTGGTAACTGCATCTACATACAATCCAGATCCTCCCACTAAAATAGCATAATTGTTAGTGGCAAATAGAGATTCTAACTTGTTAATTGCGTCTTTTTCAAAATCTCCAACCGAGTAATTTTCATGAATACTTTTGTGTTGTATAAAATGATGTTTGGCTTGTAGTAATTCTTCAGCACTGGGTACAGCGGTACCAATTCGCATTTCTTTATAAAATTGTCTGCTATCTGCAGATGCAATTTCACAATTAAAATGTTTCGCTAGTTCGATACTTAAACTAGTTTTTCCAATGGCGGTAGGACCAACTACTACGATAAGAGTATTATTAATCATTGAATAAGGTGTGTCCACATTTATGACAGAATTTGGCATTGTCTAAATGATTGCTCTCTAGACAATTTGAGCAATGCTGGGTGTTTAGATTGATTGGATTCTTTTTTATTTGTTGCGTATATTCTGCACTAACAATACCCGTAGGTACTGCTATAATACCATAACCTAGAACCATAACAATAGATGCGATGAATTGACCTAATGGTGTTTCTGGTGAGATATCTCCATATCCTACTGTAGTAAGTGTTACGATACACCAATAAACACTTCTTGGTATGCTGTTAAAGCCATGCTCTGGACCTTCTACCAAATACATAACAGTTCCTAAAATTATGGCAACAATTAATACCGCAAATAAGAAAACCGATATTTTAGCTCTGCTAGCTTTTAATGCTTTTACAAGATTATTAGATTCTCCTATAAAACGAGCTAATTTCAAAATCCTAAAAACTCTTAGTAAGCGAAGCGCTCTTAGCGCTACCAACGCATGAGTACCGACGAATAGAATGGAAAGATATTTTGGAATTGTAGATAGTAAATCAATGACCCCATAAAAGCTAAAAATGTATTTTCTAGGCTTATTTATTGCAATAATTCTTAAAAAATATTCGATGGTAAATACAATTGTAATAATCCATTCTAAGATATTGAATAATGAAGCATATTTATCATTTATATACGATACACTTTCTAACATGACCAGTACAATACTGGCAAGGATGATAATAAGAATGATCAGATCAAAAGTTTTACCGGCTCTTGTGTCTGCTTCATAAATTACCTCATGTAATTGATGTTTCCAGTTTTTATTTTTGGAAGTATCCTTCAAAATTGAATGTTTTAGCGAAAATACTAAAAAATTAACTTGTTTTTTTGATGGCTATTAAGGTGTTGGTTTCCATATCTACAATTAGATTGAAGAATTCTTTTAATGCGCTATAATAATCCACTGGATAATACGATGATAATAGGATAACAGTATGACTGATGATCAATGTGTTATCTTGTAATTTGAAATCTAACCCAAGTTTTCCAGATTTTCCTGGCAACGCATAGTTCTTACTTTTAGGAATATCTATAAATTGATAATTATCAGGAACTTCTATATAGGTGATATAAGTAAGAGTATCTTTATAACCGAAGTCTACAGGATAGGTTCTCTCGTTTAATTTAAATGGATTTTCCTGAAAAAATATTCTAGTAAATGGTTTTATATAAATGATGTCATCTATCTTTTCAGGTATTTTGGTAAATGCTACTTCTTCTATAAAAGGTTTATCTAACTCATTAGCATTTTGGAGTTCGGCTTTTACGATAGATAAATTTTCATCGATATCCATCATTTTTTGAACGTATTTTTCTTTGCCAACTCGATCTAAAAATTTTCTATTATTATATGCGTGATAGCCTATATAGGTATATTTTCCATTTCCCTGGATACTCATATCTTCCGTTAATATGAGTTTTTCTCTATAATAATAGGAAGAACGTTTTTTAGGTTTAATATCTATCCAAGAACTTCCATTTTTAAAATCTAAGAGTCTACCATATTGGTTTAAACATCTAAATGGGATTTCGCCAAAGGGTAAGGTTTTCTCAGTAGCATCTAGTAAATATTTCTTTTGATCAATTTCTAATTGTACAATCAGATAGTTGAAATCAGAAAGAATAGGATGGATTTTAGTAGCATAACCATTTTCTCTCGTAGATAATAATACGGGTAACACAGTAAACCCTTGTTGTTTATAGACATTATGTAGTAAAGTGTTTACTTCAGTAACGTTGCCAGTTTTGGATTTAAGAATTTGTTTAATGTCTACGTCATTAAAAATTTTGTACTCCTCGTTCCAGCTATAATTATTCGTAATATATCTAAAAATGGCTTTTGCTTTTTCTAAATTTAGAGGCATATTAGCAAGTGAAACAGGAAGAATATTTTTGGTAGCTTTAATCTTTTTTAGTTGTTGTCCAATTGTTTTTTCGGTTCTTAATTCTTTGTCGACATTTTCCCAAGTTTCTGTATATTTTTTATTGATACCATCAAAACCCTTAAATTCCTTTAATTCGTACTCTATTCTGGAAAAATAATTTTTTTTGGCAGTCATAAATTTTTCCTTTTTGAAAGCCGGAATATTTTTCATCACATATCTACTATGCGCACAATCAGCAACTCTTCCATATCCAATATCAAAACAGCCCTTTTTTATAGAGTTATCCTCTGTATCTAATGGTTGTGTACCCACTAATCTTATATTATATACATAGTTGCCTGGCAAGTCTGCTACGTATTCGCTATGCAACTTGGGAATATCGTCCTGAAAATCCCATCCATTAAAATTAAAAGTGAATGGCGATTCTGTTTGATAGGAATAGGTGAGAACAGAGCCTGGTTTTATATTTGGGAAGGTAAATTTTACAAGCGTGTAGTGTTCATTGTATTTTTCTGTATATATTTTGTCTTCTTCTAGTTTCGTTTTTACTATTTTATCATCTTCTAAATTATAAGTGTATGCTACAAGATCTCTAAAGATTTCTTTTTTACTTTTATTATTATAAAGTAATATTTCGAAAATACTACTATCAAACCCTTCTTGATTTAAAATCTTTATTTTTCCACTATAATCGGTTAATAAGCCATAGTTTCCGCTATTTTCGATTCTACTATATCCTTTTTCATATATATAGAATGCATTAGCCGTTGTGTCTTTTTTATAAATAGTTCCTTTAAGATCAGCTTTACTAACAATTAAATTTTTGGAGTTGTAATTTTCTTGAGAGGTACAGAAAAATGAAGATAATAGAATAGCAGTAATCAAAAATGATCGAAACATAATGGTACTTTTATATATAGTAGCTTGTTTTAAAGAAATGTTACCCTTAGGAGTTACTTTTATTTTTATCCAAAGGGACAACTTTCAGTCTTTTATGTTGTCTTGTGTAACTCTGGATAATATGCTGAGCATCTCTATCATGCTCCATGGGAGTGATTATAGATTTTAGAATATTGATATTATTAATTTGATGATTAAGATTAAAATAACCAATACCCATAAATTTACCTTCTTCAATCAAAATAACACTCTGTTCATCAATATCACGACCTCTATCAATAATCATCATGTTTTTATTTCTAAAAGTATGTTTGAATATTAGTTCTCGCACTCTGTCGTTGTAGGTGTCTATTGATTCTTCTTGGATGCAAGCTCCATTACATTTTTGGGTTGCATTTTTAAAACACTTTTCATTATTATTGTCAAGATCCAGGTACCGTAAGCATAAATTATATTCTTCTGCCCAGCGATACATAAATGATTTGGCCTGCTGTCTATTGGTAAAAGTGGTAATACTCTTTTTACGACGATCTACCTTTTTTACCTGAAGATTTAAATATCCATTTTCGTCCGTAAATTCATAAAGCGCCTGATTGAATTTAGTTCGTTTAAACGTTCTATTGTATTTGGGTTTGTTACGTTTTATTTCCTCATTTTCTTTTAATAGGGCAACTAATTCACTACCTGTAATTTCATAAGTTACATTGATAACTTCTTCCTGAATCTTTCTTGATTTCCTATTTTCATTGGTAAAATGTTGTGTAACACGCTTCTTTATATTCTTACTTTTACCAATATATATGATTCCTCCATCTTTGCGATGTATATAATATACGCCAGTTGCAGAAGGTAAGTTTTCTATAAGTCGAAGTAATTTATCATTTACCTTTTTCTTAGTATCTAGTTTTACCGTTTCTTTTAGTATTGTTTTTTCAACATCTTTAGAAAGTAATAATTTAAAGAGTTTTACGGTTGCTTGTGCATCTCCTGTGGCTCTGTGTCGGTCAGAAATGGCTATGCCCAAACTTCTAACTAATTTACCCAAACTATATGATTTTTGATCGGGAATAAGTTTTTGAGAAAGCTCTACAGTGCATAAAGATTGACGTTCGTATTCATAACCAAGTCTATCAAATTCAGTTCTTAATACTCTATAATCAAAAGAGGCATTATGTGCTACGATAATACAATCAGTAGTAATCTCTACAATTCTTTTGGCAACTTCATAAAACTTTGGTGCATTACGTAGCATTTTATTGTTGATACCAGTAAGATTTACAACAAATGGTTGAATAGGTTTTTCTGGATTAATAAGGCTTATAAACTGATCTACAACTTTATGCCCGTCGAATTTATAAATCGCAATTTCTGTAATTCCTTCTTCATTATATTTTCCTCCTGTAGTTTCTATATCTAAAATCGCGTACATCATACGTTACTGGGTGGGGTAGTCTAAATTTATCTAATAATGACCTAAAATAGTGTTTTTAAATTGAATAGTTTCTTGCTCCAAAAATAGAGCTTCCAATCCTTACCATAGTGCTGCCGCAATCCATGGCAATTTTATAATCACCACTCATACCAATTGATAAAGTATCAAATTCTGTAAATGTAGTTTTTAGTTGTTTAAAAAGTACCTGAATTTTATCGAACTCGTTTTTAATTTGATTAGAATCATCAGTAAAAGTTGCCATTCCCATAAGACCTTTAATTTTTACGTTTCTTAGTTTTTGTACTTCTTCAGATTTTAAGAGGTCTATCGCATCGTTTTCACTTAATCCAAATTTACTCTCTTCTTCAGCGATCTTAATTTGTAGTAAGCAATTGATTTTTCGATTATGTTTAAGTGCTTGTTTATTGATTTCTTTTAAAAGTTTTAAGCTATCTACTGCATGGATAGTATCCACATAAGGAGCCATATATTTCACCTTATTCGTCTGAACATGACCAATCATATGCCACAAAATATCTTTTGGCATTTCTTCCCATTTTTGGGTCATTTCCTGAATTTTGTTTTCTCCAAAAATACGTTGCCCAGCATTATAGGCCTCCATAAGATTAGGAATAGGTTTTGTCTTAGATACTGCCACAAGAGTTACTCCACTAGGAAGTGTATTTTCAATGTGCTTTAAGTTTTCCGCAATAGAATTCATAAGCCGTAAATATACCTAAATTTAGAGAAATGAGAGGTTGTATTTAGTTTTAGTAAATAGTAAATAATAATTACAAATTAGAATTCATAAATGGTAATTCCACTTCGTAATTTGGGTTCAATGTAAGTGCTTTTTGGAGGCATCTTTAAACCTTGATCCGCAATTTTTTTCATTTGATCTACTGTGGCAGGAAATAAACCAAAACCAACTTCAAACTCTCCTAGATCTACTTTACTTTTTACGTATACAATATCGTTTTTACCATGAGAATATTCTATTCTGGTATCGGTTCTAAGGTCTTTAATACCCAATATTGGTTCTAATACAGTCTTAAATAATACTTGTGCATCCAATTCTGCCAGAGCATCTGTAAATTCGTAAATGGTTTTTCTAAGATATAGAGAATAGAACTCACCATCTAGGTACATACTAAAGTGATGAGGTTTAGAAGGTTTGTATACTTCTATTCCTCTATTTTCTATTCTAAACCATTCATCTAACCGTATCAAAAACTCTTCTTTAGACAGTCCGTTTAGATCTTTGACTAATCTATTAAACTCATAAATTTTTAAGTCAGATTCCGGAATTAAGTAACTCATGAAAAAGTTATAGGGTTCTATACCTTTATGTTCTTGGTTTTCTTTAGAAAGATCTTTTGCCAGTAGGTAAGATGAGGCCGATCTATGATGTCCGTCTGCGATATAGATGGTTTTCATACCCTCGAATGCAAATTTTAGTTGCTCGATGTTGGTTGGATCAGCTACTTTCCATAGATAATGAGTATCTCTGTATGTAGTAGTAAATTCATATTCAGCTCTTTCTTTAATCACTTTTTCAATGATACTTGTGATATCATCATTATCTGGATATGTTAGTAATACAGGTTCTGCATTAAATCCTACTGTTTTTAGGTATTGTTTAAAAGTACTTTCTCTATCGGCTAAGGTATCTTCATGCTTCTTAATGATATCATTTTCATAGTCTGTAGCACTTGCAGCTGCAATAATTCCTGAAAAAGACTCTTGTTCTCGATTTACAATCTTATACACATAATAACATGGCGTATTATCTTGAATAAAAATCTCATCTTCTTTGAATTCTAAATACCGATTACGTACTAATTTATAACGTTCTTCTCCAGAAATCTCTTTATGATATTTGTAACCTGGATTTACAATATGAAGAAAAGAGTAGGGGTTGTAGTCCATTCTCGAATCTCTTTCTTCTGGAGTATAACTTTGATAGGAGCGAGAGGCAATCAGACTTACCTTATCTCTAGTCGGTCTTACGGCTCTGAAAGGATGAATTTTTGCCATTTATAGATGTGTTATGATAGATTTTAGTTTATTCAGTGAATAACTCTTTTAATTTGTTTTCTAGGGCATTTCCTCTTAATGTTTTTGCGACGATTATTCCTTGTTCGTCAATAAGGAAGTTATCAGGTATTCCGTTGATTCCATATGTTAAAGCAATATCACTTTTGAAGCCTTTTAGGTCAACTCCTTGTTTCCAAGGAAGAGAATCTTTTTTAATCGCATCAATCCAATTTTTCTTATCATTATCGATGGATACTCCAATGATTTCGAAACCTTTGTCTTTATAAGTATTATATGTTTTTATAAGATTAGGGTTTTCTTTTCTACATGGATAGCACCATGAAGCCCAGAATTCTATCAAAGCATATTTTGATTTTACATCTGAAATTTTTATCGATTTTTCATTTATATCTACTAACTCAAAGTCAATAAATTTTTCTCCAATTTTTGGTACTTCAGGAAGTGAAATAAAATGTTTGACGGATTGCCCATATTTTGATTCTTTAATTCGTTTTGTTAGAGGTTTATAGAGGGTTTTTATAACTTCTTTTCCCCAATTTGGTCCATTATCATTAAGTTTAGAAATACTTACATAGGAGTCTGGATATTCTTTAACGAAGTTTTGACCTGCTTGATCTATTGATTTTAAAATGTCATTCTGTTTTTTTATTAAGATATTTCTGTCTTCCGGTTTCATTTTTTCAAAATCTGGATTTTGAAATTGACTTATTACATTTTCAAAAGTAGCTTCCAGACTATCCGTTCTCTGTTTTAAAATATCATATTCTTTATGAGTGTTACTACCAGAAATTTTTACATTTCGTATGTTTCCTTTTTCTCCTTCAATAGTCATTCTTTGATTTTCAACCCAAGCTACAAATAATTCAGGCTTTCTTGTTTTACCCACCATCATGAAAAACGAGGAAGGTTCATCTACAGATCCCGTAAATTCGAATTTTTCTCCTATAATCTGCGTGGAATCTACGATTTTATTGTCTTTATTAATATAAATCCAAGTGCTATCAGGTATGTTTTTCAGGTTTCCAACAATTTGATAACCTTCAGTTTCAGTATTGAAGTCATCTGTTTGTTCGTTTTGTTGCTTTTGTTTACAAGAAAAAACAATAAATACTAATGCAGACATTACAAGAAAATAAGATCTTTTCATGGGTGGTTGTTTTAATGTTCGTTAATAAATTTGGTAGGATCTAAATATCCCTCGGTATTGTCAGAATATCCTGGACCGATGTCCATAAAGATATCATCTCTAATCTCTAAGTGCAAATGTGCTAAATAAGTTCCATCTGCATTACCAATGGTTCCAATTAGTTCCCCCTTTTTTACAAAATCTCCTTTACTAACTTTAATGGACTCGCAATGCGCATATACCGATTCATAATATGCATCTTTATATTTATGGATAACGCGAATTACATTTCCCCATCCGCCACCAATATTTGACGCAAATGATACATATCCATTACCAATTGAATATATGGGATCTCCAAGATCCGAATTACCACCGCCAACACCATTCCAGTCATCACCTAAATGATAATTTACTTGAAACCCTTGTGCATTATAATATCCTTTAGCACTAGGCTTCCCAACAGGGAAATCAAAGCTTTTGGCAATGAATTCTGGATGCTTTGCGAAAATAGAATCATATTTATGGAATTTGTTTTGCGATCCTTTGGTAGTATTTCTACCATCCGAAAATTCTCTTGTATGGAGAATATCTTTAGACAAAAAAATACTTGCCAAAATGAAAGTTGTGTATAAAATAGTTTTCATTGACAAGTATTTTTATATGAATTGATACTATATCCTATAAGAATTGTTTAGCTACTTTTTCAGCTTTTCGGCTTTCTGAGTAATCATAAAAACCTTCTCCACTTTTTACTCCTAATTTACCAGCCATTACCATATTAACTAATAATGGGCAAGGTGCATATTTAGGATTTTTAAATCCATCATACATTACATTTAAAATGGATAGACATACATCTAATCCTATAAAATCTGCTAATTGTAACGGACCCATCGGGTGTGCCATACCTAATTTCATCACAGTATCAATTTCTGATACTCCAGCAACACCGTTGTATAATGTCTCTATAGACTCATTGATCATTGGCATTAGAATTCTGTTAGCTACAAATCCTGGATAATCATTTACTTCTACAGGTACTTTACCTAAAGTTTTTGACATTTCCATAATAGTATTGGTCACTTCATCAGAAGTATTATAACCTCTAATGATTTCTACTAATTTCATTATCGGAACAGGATTCATAAAATGCATTCCGATTACCATGTCGGGTCTGTTAGTAACCGCAGCAATCTGAGTAATAGAAATTGAAGATGTATTGGTCGCCAATATTGTATCTTCTGGGCAAGCGTCACTTAATTCTCTGAAGATATTTAGTTTTAACTCTACATTTTCGGTAGCAGCTTCTACTACAAGTCCAGCATATTCTACTCCTTCTCTTATACTAGTGTAAGTAGAAATGTTTCCAAGAGTGGCTTCTTTATCCGCTTCAGAAATTTTTTCTTTAGCGATCATTCTATCTAGATTCTTTGTGATTGTTGCCAATCCTTTATCCAATGACTGCTGAGAGATGTCTATTAATTGAACTTTAAAACCTTTTTGTGCAAAAGTATGGGCAATTCCATTTCCCATTGTTCCCGCACCGATTACTGCTACGTTTTTCATGTATTATAGTTATAATTTTTCACTAATAACTAGTGAATGAGATGTTGTTTGTTTATGCTTTTTTTATGGATTGATATTTAGTGCCTGAAACACTCAATTATTTTTAATGCTACTTCTAATGCTTTTTTACCTTGAGTAAGGGAAACAATAGGTGTTGTGTCATTTTGTATAGCTTCTGCAAAAGTATCTAATTCGTCTAATATGGCGTTATTAGAAGGGATTTCAGGGTTATCAAAGTAAATTTGCTTTTTAACACCTTCTGCATTTTGCAAAATCATATCAAAATCTCCAGGATTCTCTGGAGCATCTTTCATTTTTACTACTTCACATTTCTTTTCAAAGAAGTCCACGGAGATATAAGCATCTTTCTGAAAGAATCTTGCTTTTCTCATATTCTTAAGAGAAATACGACTAGCTGTGAGGTTGGCTACACAACCGTTTTCAAATTCTATTCTAGCATTGGCAATATCAGGTGTTTCACTAATTACAGATACACCGCTTGCGCTAATATGTTTTACTTCAGAATGAACGACACTTAGAATTGCGTCAATATCATGAATCATAAGATCTAAAACCACAGGTACATCTGTTCCTCTAGGATTAAACTCTGCAAGTCTGTGCGCTTCGATAAACATAGGATTAACTATTTTATCAGCAACAGCGGTATAGGCAGGATTAAAACGTTCTACATGTCCAACTTGTCCTTTGACATTATGAGCTTTTGCTAATGCAATAAGCTTCTCAGCTTCTTCTACGGTATTGGTTATTGGTTTTTCTATAAAAACATGTTTTCCTGCTTCTATAGCTTTTTTGGCAACATCAAAATGAGCAAAAGTAGGTGTTACGATATCTACTACATCTACAGCCTCTATTAATTCTTCGACAGAGTTAAAAAGTGTGTAACCAAATTCCTCGGAAATTGATTTTGCTTGTTTTTCACTGGAATCGTAGAAACCAGCGAGTTCGTAATTTTCGGATTGTTTTAGGAGACGTAAATGGATTTTACCTAAGTGTCCTGCGCCAAGTACTCCGGCTTTGAGCATAATTAAAGATTTTACACAAAAATAGTATTATTTATAAATTCTAAATCTTAATTCTATCTAAAATAAAAAATATTCATTTTAATGATAAGTTTCTTCTTTATTCTTTAAAATCTTTATGTAATTTTAGCCTGTTAATCTACCCTAATGAAATCTAAAGATACGCTAAAACACGCTGGAAAGAGAAAGCAACTAGTTGATATATTAGTTGGTAAAGGCATTAAAGATACATCCGTTTTGGAAGCAATTAATACTATTCCTAGACATTTGTTTATGGATTCTAGTTTTGATGATCATGCTTATCAGGATAAAGCTTTTCCTATCGGAGCGGATCAAACGATATCGCAGCCATACACGGTTGCATTTCAATCAGAACTATTACAGGTAGAACGAGGAGATAAAGTATTGGAGATAGGAACTGGATCTGGCTATCAAACAGCAGTGTTGTGTGAGCTAGGATGTAAAGTTTATAGTATAGAAAGACAGCAAGAATTGTTTAAAAAGACGAAGCTGTTTTTGCCTAAATTAGGATATAGACCGAAACATTTATCTTTTGGAGATGGTTATAAGGGATTAGAAGAATTTGCACCTTATAAAGGGATTATAGTTACTGCTGGTGCTCCTTATGTTCCAAAGCCATTATTAGCTCAATTAGAAATAGGAGGTAGGTTGGTTATTCCTGTAGGTAATGATCCGCAAATAATGACTTTATTTATCCGAAAAAGTGATACCAAATTTGAGAAACATGAGTTTGGAGAATTCCGCTTTGTACCTTTATTAGAAAATAAAAATTAATAATTTGTATAAAGTTTCTGTGGTAGAAGGCTACTTGTAATTCTTTTTTATTCGATCCAGCGCGCGTTTATTGTCTCTATCTTTAATTGTTTCTCTCTTATCGTATAGTTTTTTACCTCTGGCGAGTACAATATCAAGTTTAGCTAGTCCTCTATCATTAATGAACAGTCGCGTGGGGATAATGGTGAGTCCTGAATTTTTAACTTCTTTTTCGAGCTTTTTTAATTCTTGTTTATTTAATAATAATTTGCGTTCACTTTTTGGATTATGATTAAAATAAGTAGCATGAGAATACTCTTCTATATGCATGTTGATTACAAAAAGTTCTCCTCCGTTATGAAACTCACAGAAACTTTCAGCAATACCAGCTTTACCTTCTCTAATTGCTTTTATTTCTGTTCCTGCTAATTTGATTCCAGCAGTATATTTATCCAAAAATTCATATTCGAATTTGGCCTTTCTGTTTAGTATATTGATTTTATTTTTGTTCATATGGTAATGCAGAATGTTTGCAAAGAGTACAAAAATACAAAAGCTTTCTATATAGAAAGCTTTGTAAATTATAATATATGATTAGAATCTTTTTTAAGGTTCTTGAAATTGTATCGTTGCTATTTTTCCGTCAGGATTTAATTTTAACTCCATAACCAAACTAATATTATCAAAAGCAGCTGTGTAACTATTAATACCTTCTGCAGATTCTATAAAAGTTACTGTATTTAAATTTCCAAATTGCGAATGACATCCTTTAATAAAACGAGTAACTCCTTCTTTGGTCATTTCCTCTTGCATTTCGGTAGCGTACAAATCAAAAACAGCATCTATATTTTGGGCATTGAAATTTTCCTGAAAAGCCTTTGTAGCTTTTTCATAAGCAGCGGAATCTTGCGCTAGTATTGGCTGGATAGCAAATCCAACCAAAAAAAGTAATAAATATTTCATAATGTTCATAGATTTTAGGCACTGCAAATTAATTATCTTTTTGAAGATTTAAAAAAAAATAAACTTAAAATTAGGTATTGTTATGAAAGTTTTACTTTCAAGAATAGACTTAGGAGATATTAGTTTTGCAACTTTCTAATCATATATTAGTTTAACAAAACTCTTACAAATTTGAAATTGGTAAAAAGTATTTTAGCACAATAATAAATCAAGATTTTATGAAGAAGTTCATACTATTTACAATGGTATTGTTTTTAATGTCTTTTGATATTCTAGTAGATCAATATTCTGCGCAAGAGATTATCGATAAAACAATAAGTGCAGCTGGAGGAGCTAAATTTGATGCCGTTAAAATACGTTTCAATTTTAGAGATAAAGAATATATAAGTACAAGAGATCATGGGAATTATCTTTTAGAAAGAAAGATCTTTGGTAAAGAAGGAATAGTTCATGATATTGTTGCGAACGATGGTTTGACCAGATCTGTAGAAAACTGTGTTGTTAACGTTGCAGATTCATTAATCACCAAAATTAGCGATGGGGTAAATTCGGTTCATTATTTTGCTAATTTACCCTATGGATTAAATGCTCCAGCTGTGAATAAGGAGTTAGTGGGTGAATCAAAAATTAATAATCTTCCCTATTATAAAATTAAAGTAACTTTTGATCAAGAAGGAGGAGGAACAGATTTTGAAGATGAGTTTTTATATTGGATTCATAAAGAAAAGTTCACTGTAGACTATCTCGCTTATAAATATGCCGTTGATGGAGGTGGAATACGTTTCAGACAGGCATATAACGATAGAGTTATTAAAAATATTCGTTTTGTGGATTACAACAATTACAAAACAGATGATATGTCAACTCCCTTATCGGATTTAGATGTACTTTTTGAAAAGGGAGCGTTAAAACTATTGTCCAAAATAGAACTCAAAGACATTTATGTATATGATGAAAATAATTTATTCTAATCGAAATTAAGTATCATATCTGTTATCACATCTTTTTGTAAAGAAATGATAAATAGTTTGTTGTAATCTTTTTCATCTATACTGCTATATTTTTTCTGTCCAATGATTTTATTAACAAAGGTTGGAGTTGAATTGCTATGTCCTACAATTACGGTTGTTTTTCCTTGCGTTTTTTGCTTAAAAGTTTCGTCATACGATTTCTTCGGATTGTATAATGCAATTTCTATATTTCTGTCCTTCGCTATTGGAGCAGCTGTCTGTAGTGTTCTTTTGTAATCTGTACTATAGACCATATCGATATGGATATCTTTTAAAATTTTTACCAATCTATTAGCTCTTGAAATACCTTCTTCGGTTAAATCAGGGTTTTTGTTCTCTGGATTACTTAGATCTTTTTCTGCATGCCTTACCAAGATATAGGTAGTCGTTGATGCTTCTTTATCGGTTTCTTGAGTATATCCGTATAGAGAAAATAAACAAAAGATAAAGATTGTTATATTGAGTTTCATAAGTTAGAATATTATGGTTTAACTAGTTCCAGTAAGATTAATTGATTTATTTGTTTTGAAATGGGACTAAAATTATTATCCGCCACTAAAATTAATGATTGATTTCCGTTTTCCAAAATGGGTCCGAGTGTTATGCCTTCGATATTATCCAAAATATTATTGGTTAATTGTGATCTAACGGTTTCAAAATCAAAAAGTAGTTCTTTTTTCGCTACCTTATATTCTTTATTTTGTAGCGTATCGAAAGGTAAAGTATTCGTGGTGTGTTCAATACTTGCAAGATATATTTTTACCGTATTTCCTTGTGTTCCATATCCTTCAGAATATGCTCGTTCTATTACAATAAATTCATTTTGGGATAATTGTAGGAGACAAGTAATTCCATTTACCCCAAAATTGCCTTTAGGATCTTTTGTTAATTTATCCAAAGGATAAGTAAACTGAAAATCTGCTTGATTTGTTTTCGTACTAAAATGAGTAATTCTAACAGGAGCTCCAGAATGATTAAAAGTAGGTTCATTACCATCCAATTCTAAAGGAAGTTCCATTGCTGCCCAATATCCATCATTTGTAATATCTGCAGCTAGTCCCTCAAAAACACCATTATGTCTAGGTCTATTTCTAGAATTTGTGTCCGTTAAAAAGTATGTAGGTAATGAAAAGCTTTCTGAGTAATTCCCATATGGGTCTGTAATAAAAATAGAAGGATTATAGTCGTTCTTAATAGAACCTTCACTAGCGAATATTAGCTTGTTTTTCCCAAAAGTTCGGATAGCTTCTAAATCGATTATGTTATTATTTAAAAATTGATGTATTGTGTCTTTTAGTTCTACAACTTCATTTATTTCCACCGAATTAAATTGATTGTTATCTAATAGAATAGAAGCCTTGTAATATCTAGGTTTTTTTGCATCATCACATACGAGGTAATAAGATTTATCATCTTTGCTATAATCGATACCTGATAATCCCCCTATTTTGGATTCGTTAAAAATGGTATCGTTATAAATTACATATTCGTCTAAGTAATTAATTAAGATTTTATTTTTATTAGAGTTCTTACTCGTGTTTTTGCAAGAAACTAGAAAAAAAAATATAGAAATAAATATGCTGAGTAATTTTAGTTTGGAGTGCATAATAGTAATGATATCAAGGGTATCCAAAAATACTATTTATATGTTTAGTTGTGATAGCATTTTTGATGAAATTGAATAGAGTTAAGAAAAATTGTTTTAGAGATACTTACTAGTAGTACGAAACAAGATATTTGTATCATAACTTTAAAAAAACAATGATGAAAAAAACAATGATGAAAAAAACAATCTTTACCTTATTATTAGTTGGATCATTTTGTATTTCTTGTGATGGAGATGATGTCGAAGACGCAGCTTGTGACGTAGCAGAAGACGCTTTACAACTATCTGTAGAAGCTGCTATAGAAGCATATGAAGCAGATCAGAATGAAACAACTTGTCAAGCTATAAAGGATACAGTAGAGGAGTATAGAGATTTAGAATGTACTAGTGAACTGGCATATGCAGATGAATTGGCACTTTTGCCTTTGGATTGTGCTAATGCTGGAAATTAGAGATTTTTTTTAGTGTGATAAGTTAAAAGACCTTTCAATTATAAAACTGAAAGGTCTTTTTTTGCGTTATGGTACTCTTTAAATCTTTATAAATTTTGTAGTGGCACTGCTATTATTGCCATTCACTTGTAAAATATATTTACCAGTTGTTAAAGTGGTAATATCTATTTGTGGATTATCTTGATTAACATTTCTTGAGAGTACAGACCTTCCATTCATATCAAAAACTGTAATGTCATCGATGATAGTAGAAGAGTTAATAGATAGGATGTTTTTTACAGGATTTTGTTGCAATGATAGTTTCTCTGATCCAATTACGAAATCATCTGTACTTAGTGTTTGTGCTCTAGAAAGAATGTGATTTCTTATAAACGTTCCAGATGTAGTTAAGTTACCATTAAGAAGTCCTTGTAATCCTTGATTTGGGCTTACTACACACGAATCTTCATTTTTATGTGATACCGTCCAGTTTACGTAACTAATGTTATTTTGAATCATAAAGTCGATCCATATTTGAGATTCTTGAGGATTATAACCACCATCTCCACTAGCATCCGTAGTTCCCCATTCGGTTACAAATAAAGCAATACCATCATTCATAGCTGCTAAGGCACGATCTCGTAAAAATTGTTTATGTGTATTAGCGTAGAAGTGTAGTGTATAGGCTAAATTAGGATCTCCCGTTATTGGATTCGCGGCAGCTTGATCTACATCCTGAGACCAAGTTGGACTACCAACAATAATAAGGTTATCAGGATCTTTGGATCTAATACCAGTGATCACTTCTTGAGCATAACTTTTTACATCATTCCAAGATTGACTAATAGGTTCATTATAAATTTCATAAATCACATGATCATTAGATCCATATAATTCTGCCATTTCAGTAAAAAAAGCAACTGCTTCATCTGTATATACTTCTGCTGCATGTGTATGCCAATCGATAATTACATACACTCCTTTGGCGATAGCAGCATCGATCACTGTTCTTATTTTGGCTTTTTGAGCAGCGGTATTGTCAATATATCCGGTACCTCCATCCCAGGTTTCTTTTACTCCAAGTGCGGCTCTTATAATTGGACTTTGCCAGTCATCTGCAAGATGATTAACTGTTTGACTATTATAAAAATCTCCTCCATCTCCGGCATTACTCCAAAAAAGACTCATACCAGCTAGACTTATTTTATCACCGTTTTCTGCAGTAACATGACTTCCATTGACTTGTAGTCTTCCATATCTTTCTACGGGAGTTTGAGCAATAGTGTAATTAAAAAATGAAAATAAAAATAAAGTGCAGGTAATAAGAAAAAAAGATTTTTTTGATGTTTTTAAGTGTGTAAAGTTTAGTTTCATGATGTGTGTTTGAGACGTTATTAAAACTGGTTAACAATATCTCCACATAACGAACTTAATCTTCATTTAGTATAGAATATCTGTGATTTAGTAAAAAGGAATATGTTTTATGGATGTAAAACTAAATACATTAATTAAAATTGAAATCGGCCTGATTTAATTTCTTAAATAACAATAAGCAGTAAAAGTCGTATTTCCCAAGTATAAAGAAATACGACTTTGATTTATATTGATATTTTCAAATTACTTTGAAAATATTATCCAAACACTCCTAATTTCCAGGCTACTACTGCCATGGATAAAATTGCAATTATAAAAAATGCAATAAAAAAATAAGAACTTCTCTTCTTGTGAGAGGAGCCAAGATTGTCAGAAGTTTTCATAAATGGTTAGATTTTGTTGATTGATGTATATTATAAGACTGCTCTCCAGAAGATATGTTACACTTTTTGTGGTTTTAATTGAGAAATTCTTTCATTAAATGAAAGTGATTTAATTGGATTTACAATGGATGTAAATAATTCCATCAATTCATTCGTGTGATTCCATCGTTTTTGTTTTAGTAAATTAAAGTGAACAAAAGAACTCCACATCACAGCTTTTAATTCGGTTTTATCGTGATTCCACATGCGTATCTCTACATGTAGTTCATTTTCTGTAAGGGAAAAAAGCTGAGAGTCTATAATAATATCTTCCATAAGAAATGCAGGACGTAAATAAGCAATTTGATTTGTTCCAACTACCCAACTTATTCCTTGAGTTCGGGCCATTTTAAAAAGATCTAAATTGTAATTACTTATGATTTGATCCTCTCTGGCATTAATCATATAGTTTATATATTCAGCATTATTGAGGTGGTTGAAGGGATCGCAGTGCTGAAATCTGATTTTAGCATTACTTTCTAAGGTTTTTGGTAATGTTGTCATAACTTTTAAGTTTTATACCGATTGGTATATTAATGTTTAAAAAAATATTTAGAGATTCAATTCGGATTGAATCATTGTATCTATTTGATCCATAGTTTGTAATAAGTAACTATTATCTTCCATAGTATGTGTCATAAATATGGCGCCAATAATCATAGTGTATAATCGTTTGGCATATAATTGAGAGTCTATATTGGGTTTTATTTCCTGTAATTCCTTTCCTTGATCAATTAGTAATGCAAGATTATTTTGAATTTTGTTTATGGTGTATTGAACATAATTAAAAAGCGCTGAATTTTGGTGTTTAGCATCTACGCCCATATTTAATACTGGACATCCTCCTAATTCCTGACTGAAATTATAATAGTTTCTATAAAAATCGGAGATTAAAAAGAGTTTTTGGATTGGTGAGTTACTTAAAGATTGATGCTCCGTAATTCGTCTGAGCATACTTTTTACTGTCATGGTAAAAGCAGCGACGGCTAGTTCTTCTTTATTTTTGAAATTACCGTAAATAGCTCCTTTGGTTAAACCTGTTGCTTTTGTAATATCACTAAGGCTTGTGGCTGCATATCCATTTTTATTAAAAATAGGCGCAACGGTCTCTATAATAAATTCAGTAGTTTTTTCAGCTTTAGTGTACATCAATATTTAATTACAGAATCAAATATAATGAATAATATACCAATTGGTATATTGTGTTTTTAATTTAACATATTATGCTTTTTTAGAACTCGAATTCTTTTCTAATTTTTTAATAATAAGATAATCTAATAAACTACTTATTATACGTATCTTGTTCTGCTATTATTTTATGAATATAATATATGGTAAGCTGCAGTAATATAGTAACTTATCATTAAAAAATTAAGTTTGTGAAACATCTTTATGTTACAATTTTTGTCTGTTTACTAATGGAATTGTCGTTTGGGCAATTAGTAATTAACGAATTAGATTCGGATACTCCTAGCACGGATACACAAGAATTTATCGAACTAAAATCGGATAATCCAAATTTCTCTCTAGACGGATTCGTTTTAGTTCTTTTTAATGGTTCAACGAGTGGAGGAGATTCTAGTTATTTTAGTTTAGATTTGGATGGTTTTACTACAGATGCAAATGGTGTTTTTTTAGTAGGTGGACCAGAAGTTTCACCAGTTCCTGATTTGATGTTATCCGAAAATACTATCCAAAACGGAGCGGATGCTGTGGCTGTTTATATAGGAAATGGTACTGATTTTCCAGAAGGTACGTTGGCAACTACCAATAATTTAATTGATGCCTTAATTCATGATACGGACGATGCTGATGATATGGGACTAATGACCTTATTAGGACTTACCGAACAAATTAATGAAGACGAAAATAACAATAAAACTACGGAGTCGATTCAACGTAATGCAGATGGTACTTATACAGTAACTACCCCTACACCAGGAGCTCTTAATGATGGGAGTGGTATTCAGTTTAATAGAATATCCATCTCAACAAATGCGGAGAGTTATGATGAAGGAGACGTTATTGATATGGTTTTTACTACAGAAACAAATGCTACTAGCGATCTTACCTTTGAGGTTTCAATTACCAAAGGAAATTTTACAACTGATGATTATTCTGGGAGTACCTCGGTAACGATTCTTAACGGAACAAATACAATAACCAACTCTATACAATTGATAGATGATGTGGATGATGAAGGAGATGAGGTAATGAAAATTACATTTGGAACTATTCCAGATGATTTTAAACTTACTAATGACAATAAAGAACTCAGGATAGTTGATAATGATTTTGCTGTTGCTTCTTGGGGAACTCCTTTGAATCCTACATATGGTAATGTTACTACTACAGCGCCAGAAGATTATTATAATGCTATAGAAGGATTATCAGATGGAGTTTTGGTTCAGGGAATCCAGGATATTATAGCAGATCCTTCAGTCGTGAGAGCCCAAACGTACACGGACATTATCGATATTTTAAAAGAAGCTGATCAGAGTCCGTTAAATAGTAATCAAGTTTGGTTGTTGTATACAGAACAACAACGCCCTAAATTAGATTTTCAGTCTAGTGGAGGGAGTAATGTAGGAAAATGGAATCGAGAACATACATATCCAAGATCTAGAGGTGGTTTTAATAGCATAGAAGAAGATGATATAGCAGATGGTATAGATGTCTTTACAGTAACCAGACCAGATTCATTAAGACATGCTAATTCAGATGCCCATGGATTGAGAGCTACAGATGGTCCAGAGAATAGTTCTAGAGGAAATCAGGATTATGGAGAATATAGTGGCCCATCTGGAAATCAAGGAAGTTGGCAAGGAGATGTAGCACGTAGTATCTTTTTTCTTACCGTACGTTATAATGGATTAGATGTAGTGAGTGGTAATCCAGATAATTCTACTGTTGGTCAATTAGGTGATTTAACAACCTTATTGGATTGGCATCGTAATGATCCACCAGACGATTTTGAGATGAATAGAAATAATGTTATTTATACCTGGCAATTTAATCGCAATCCGTTCATAGATCAACCAGATCTGGTAGAGTATATTTGGGGTAACAATGTAGGGCAACCGTGGTCGAATACGTTATCAGTTTCAGAAAATATACAATCACAGTTTCTAATATATCCTAACCCAGCAAGAGATTATATAACATTCCAAACAAATGGAAGAGAAGGAAGGTTAGAGATTTTTGATACACTAGGTAAGATATTAATAACACAACCTATTGCAGAGAATACAAGGGTAAACCTCAATCTTTCTCCAGGCGTTTATTTTGCTAAAATGTATTATGATCAACAATCAGAAACTAAAAGAATTATAATTCATTAAAATTAGTTTCTACCAAGACTTCCATAAATAACATCATCTGATATTATTTTTGCAATACTTCTTGGTAGAGCACAAGTATCAACCATTTCTGTATTTTGAAAATCTAATAGGATGTTATATTTTTCAAGAATTCTGCCAGCTTCTTCGCAATTAGTATTTTTGTTTCTTACATAGTTGGTCTTAGGGTTTTTACTTCTATTACTCCTAGTTTCGAAATCTTTGAATTGACATTTAATAGGAAGTAAATTATAAAAGTAGAATCGTTCTTCTAAGTTGAGAACAACATCTATTTTTTTAACTTTTTTCTTTTTTGAGTGCTTATAGTCTTTATATCGGACCTTGTGTTTAGAGAATTCGAAAAATAATTCATTATCCCAAACATAGTATTCATCTTCATAAGAAACTCTCCCTTGGGTATACCGATGTACAATAAGTTTTAATTCCCTACTATTATAATAGAATGTAATGGAGCCTTTTTCCAGAGATTCTTCACAGGTATAATCGGTATAAAATTGTCTAAGTGTATTATTATCTACTAATTCTCTAATTAATGAATACTTGTTCTTAATATCAGCAAAAATTTCTTTCTTACTTTGAGCAAAAGTTAAAGTGCATGCGCAGAGGTAGATATATACAATTAAAGCTGGTTTCATCGATGGCAAGTTACTTAAAAGTTCATCTCACGTAAGAAAATTTTATCAACTATGTAAGAATGTATTTGTTAATAACTACGGTAAAACCGTAATATCAAGTGTTTTCATATAGATAGAGATGATCAAAAGTTTTTTAATAAAACGAGAAAAGGGCAAATTTTACTAAAATTTGCCCTTCATAAAGGTATATATTTAAAACAATTACAGTTTATTACATCACAAGATCTGTTTGATTTCGAAATACCAAATTGTTATCAAATTCATCCAATAATATAATACTATCGGTAGATACTTTTCCCGCAAGGATTTCTTTGGAAAGCGCATTCAACACTTCTTTTTGTATCGTTCTTTTTACAGGTCTTGCACCAAATTCTGGTTGGAACCCTTTTTTAGATAAAAAGTTAATCGCTTCTTCAGTAGCATCTAAGGTAATATTTTGTTGTGCCAACATTACTGAAACATTTTTTAGTTGCAATCTCACGATTTCTTGGATGTTTGCTTTAGTTAATGGAGTAAACATAATGATATCGTCAATTCTATTAAGAAATTCTGGACGTACAGCTTGTTTCAGTAGGCCTAATACTTCGATTTTAGCACTTTCCATTGCAGTGTCTATATCTTTGATAGCTTCAAACTTTTCCTGAATAATATGGCTTCCCATATTGCTGGTCATAATAATAATTGTATTTCTAAAATCAGCAGTTCTTCCTTTATTATCTGTTAAACGACCTTCATCTAGTACTTGTAATAAGATATTAAACGTATCTGGATGTGCTTTTTCAATTTCGTCTAACAGTACAACAGAGTATGGTTTTCTTCTTACTGCTTCTGTAAGTTGTCCTCCTTCATCATATCCTACATATCCAGGAGGTGCACCAACTAATCTGCTCACTGAATGTCGCTCCTGATATTCGCTCATATCAATTCGAGTCATGGCACTTTCATCATTAAATAAGTATTCTGCCAATGCCTTAGCAAGTTCGGTTTTACCAACTCCTGTGGTTCCTAAGAATAAGAAAGAACCAATTGGCTTTTTCTGATCTTGTAATCCTGCACGGCTTCGTCTAACAGCATCACTTACTGCCTGAATTGCTTCAGATTGCCCAACGACACGCTTTTGTAACTCTTTTTCTAAAACTAAAAGTTTTTCACGATCACTTTGTAACATTTTAGTTACAGGAATTCCGGTCCATTTGGCAACAACCTCTGCAATATCATCATTAGTAACTTCTTCTTTAATCAAAGAAGATTTATGTTGTTGTTGACTCAATTGTTCTTGTAATACTTCTAAATTTTCCTGAGCATCTTTAATTTTTCCATAGCGTAATTCTGCTACTTTTCCATAATCACCGTTACGTTCTGCCCGTTCTGCTTCAAGTTTATATTCTTCAATGGCAGTTTTAGTATTCTGAATAGCGTCTACAACTTCTTTTTCGCTTTGCCATTTGGAGAAAATCTCATTGCGTTCTTCTTTAAAGTTTGCTAAATCTGCATTTAAAGATTTTAGTTTTGAAGCATCATTTTCACGTTTAATCGCTTCAATTTCAATTTCTAATTGCATAATCTTTCGATCTAATACGTCTAGCTCTTCAGGTTTAGAATTGATTTCCATTCTAAGTTTAGAAGCAGCTTCATCCATCAGATCAATAGCTTTGTCTGGTAAAAAACGATTTGTTATATATCGTTGAGAAAGTTCTACCGCGGCAATAATTGCTTCATCTTTAATTCTTACTTTATGATGTGTTTCGTATTTTTCTTTGATTCCTCTAAGAATAGAGATAGCACTTTCTGTGTCGGGTTCATCAACTACAACCTTTTGGAAACGTCGTTCTAATGCTTTGTCTTTTTCAAAGTATTTTTGATACTCATCTAATGTAGTTGCTCCAATAGCTCTTAGTTCTCCTCTCGCTAATGCAGGTTTTAGAATATTTGCCGCGTCCATAGCACCTTGACCTCCGCCAGCACCCACTAGCGTATGTATTTCATCAATAAACAACACGATATTACCATCGCTGGCAGTAACTTCTTTAACAACTGCCTTTAATCGCTCTTCAAACTCTCCTTTGAACTTTGCACCAGCAATTAGTGCTCCCATATCTAAAGAATAAATTTGTTTATCCTTTAAGTTTTCTGGAATGTCTCCTGCTATAATCCTATGCGCTAATCCTTCTGCAATGGCCGTTTTTCCTGTTCCAGGTTCTCCTACCAGCATAGGGTTATTTTTTGTTCTTCTGGATAAGATTTGTAGAATTCTACGAATCTCTTCATCTCTTCCAATAACAGGATCTAGTTTACCATTTTCAGCTAATTCATTTAAGTTTTTAGCATATTTACTCAAGGATTGATAGGTTTCTTCGGCACTTTGTGAAGTAACTCTTTCTCCTTTTCTAATTTCATTAATCGCTTCTTTTAGATGCTTTTCGGTAACTCCTTGATCCTTTAAGATTTGACCAATCTTACTTTTAGATTTAAAAATTGCAATGATCAGATGTTCAATAGAAACGAATTCATCTTGCATCGATTTAGCAATAATACTAGCTTCATTAAGAGATTTTCCCGCTTCTCGAGATAATTGCATATCTCCTCCATTTACCTTTGGAAAACTTTCTAAAGTACTATCTAATACCTGTTGTAAAATAGTAATATTTACATTTAGTTTTTTTAACAAGAAAGGAAGCACATTTTCATCTACATTAAATATAGCTTTAAAGATGTGTTCGTTTTCTATTTGTTGATGACCATAACTCTGAGCAAGCTGTTGGGCTTGCTGTATAGCCTCTTGTGATTTTATAGTGAAATTATTGAAATTCATAGTGTATCTTTTTGTTTTGAACTAGCTAAAATCAAATAGCATTCCTTTGTTATACAAATGCCAAAATGTCGTGAAACCTCTTGTTTTTTGTGACGTTTTGTCTTTTTTGTGTTGTAGATTTGATTTGTTACTAGCAACCTTAAGATAATTAATTTATACAAATGCTATCGTAGTATCTAAGTATTTTATTTGTCATAGATAGATGATACTTTTTTTAAATATTATAGATAAGTTGACATATTCTCAATCATTCCGAACGAATTCTAGTTTTACATAGTAGCCCTTATGATAAGTGATATATTTTCAACCAAAATTGGAAAAAAAGAGGTCATTAGCCTCTAAAAAAACAACTAATCACATGGACGCTTTTAAACAAACACTCATAGTATGTATTGCGATGTTATTTTTATCTAATAGTACTGCGTATTCAAGAGATATTTATGTAGCTATGGATGGGGATGATGCTAATAATGGATCTATAGACAATCCTTACAAGACAATAACTAAAGCAGCATCTGTAGCTGTTGCTGGAGATATCGTATATATTAGAGAAGGTACTTATGAAGAGATACTCAAACCTTCGAATTCAGGTACTGCTGGAAATCCAATTGTATTTACATCATATCCTGGTGAAAAAGTGATTATTTCTGCAATGCAATCACTTAGCGGATGGTCCAATGATTCTGGAACTATTTATAAAACAACGATAAATTTTGATTCGTTGGGACAAGAAAATTTTGTGATGAATGGAAGCACAGCATTAGATCTTGCTAGATGGCCAAATAATACAGACGGAGAACCTTTTACACTAAATTCTTTGCGTAATGACGGTGGAAGTGGGCCAGATGTGGTGAATAATGCTTTTTTAACTTCATCGCAAATCCCAAATATTGATTGGACTGGAGGTTCTGTATTTTTTTATGGTGATAAACCAGGATCTGGTTGGATTGCCTGGAAATCTTTTATTACATCAAGTTCAGCAGGAAGAGTAAATTTTAATCTAGACAAAAATCCAACATGGATTAGAACTTTTCATGCTCCCAGTGATTTTGGTGACTTTTATTTAGAAGGTGTAAAGGCAGCTCTTGATTATCAAAATGAATGGTGGTTTAACGAAAATACCAAAGAACTATTTGTACAATTACCGAATGGGAATGCTCCACAAGACGGTATGGTGCGAATGAGAAAACGAAGATTAACTATAGATCTTAATAATAGAAACTATATAGAAGTTAGAAATTTGGCTGTTTTTGGCGGAGCCATAGAGTTAAAGAACAATTCGAATAATAATGTGTTATTTGGAGTTTCTTCATTTTATGGTAATCATACACAAGGAATTTTTAGAGGATTTAATGCAGGAAAACCTAGCGTAGAGGTAAATGGTTCTAGAAATGTGATAGAAAAATGCGAGATAGCATTTAGCGCAGCTACTGGATTACGTTTGGGAGGACAGTTTAACGAAGTCCGTAACTCCTATATTCATGATTTTAATTATTTAGGATCTTATGATGCCCCTTTAGTTGCAAGAGGAGGAACTGATAATAAAATTTTGAACAATACTATTTTTAATGGAGGACGAGATGGTATCAATTTTAATGGAAACCGATGCGAGATTGCCTATAACGATGTATATCGAAGTAATTTAATAGCAGATGATTGTGCAACCTTTTATACCGTTGGTGGACCACAAAACACAGAAATACACCATAATTGGTTTCATGATACTGCTTCTCGCGGATCCAAAAATAAAGCAGCAGGGATTTATTTAGATAATGATGCAGAAGCTTTTTCTGTACATCATAATGTGGTTTGGAATACAGAATGGACAGGTGTTCAAATCAATTGGGATGGAAAAGATATAGATGTTTTTAATAATACCTTTTATAACAACTCTGATGAGATGGGAGCTTGGCATAAAGAAGGAACATCATTTACCAATGTGAAGGTATGGAATAATTTGGGCTTTAAAGGAGAATGGGAACCACAGTCAGATAAACAAAATAATATAGTCGTTAGTTCGGATTCTTATGTAAGTGTTGCCAATGGAAATTTCAACTTAAGTCAGGGATCTGCTGCCATAGATGCAGGAAGAGTAATCAATGGTATTACCGATGGATTTAATGGAGCTAATCCAGATGCCGGAGCATATGAATTTGATGGTGATAATTGGGTTGCAGGAATTGATTGGGATATCACTCTGGGGCCAAATGGATTAGGATGTTATGGCTTGCCAGGAGAAAATGAAAACTGTGTTCAAAATTGCACCAATCCTACTAATTGGTATGCAGATACAGATAATGATGGTTTAGGAGATAATACTGATGTTGTTTCTGCATGTACACAACCAACAGGATATGTATCTAACGCTGATGATGATTGTCCTGTAGATGAACTTAATACATGTACCATTTTACATATTATTCCTGGAATCATTGAAGCTGAAGAATATACGACAGCACAAGGTATACAGAGGGAAACTACAAGTGATACTGGTGGAGGAATGAATATTGGCTATATAGAAAATGGTGATTATACAACATATCAATCTTCTGTTGAAACTGATGGAACTTACGAAGTGTCTTTTAGAATAGCATCCAATTCCCAAGGAGGAACTATTAATATTTTGAATGATCAAACAGTAATAGGTTCTGTAGATGTTTCGAATACTGGAGGATGGCAAAGCTGGAATACAATTAGTACTTCTGTTAATCTTATCTCGGGTAATCAAAATATTCGATTTTCTTATAGTGGAGGGAACGGATTTTTATTTAACATCAATAGTATTGAGTTTTCTACTTCTACTTTATCTGTAGGTGATTTTGATTTAAAAGATGTGGTTGTGTTCCCTAACCCAGCAAAAACTTCAATATCGTTAATAGGTTTAAGAAAAGAACACGAGTTTAAAATTACAGACCTAACTGGAAGGGTAGTGAAGAAAGTAAAACTTTCTAATAAGATTACACAGGTTGATGTTTCCGAGCTTAGCAATGGCTTATATATACTTACAGAAAATAAGACCAAAGCAGTTTTAAAATTTATAAAATCATAGAATCCTTGATTGTATATTTGTTTTATTGGTATAGCGAGTTCTTAGGAACTCGCTATTTTTTTGGAATAGAAATCTAGCCGTAATTTTTAGTATTTTTGCACGACTTAATAAATAAAAATTGCATGGGATTATTCGGAAAAATATTTGGGTCAGAAGACAAAGAACCTAAAGAAGAAAAACAAGCCTTACCTTGGCAAGAATTGAAATCTTTGGAGCAATTAGATACAATTGCAGAAGCTTCAAAGAGTAAAACGCAAGCTATTTTTAAACATTCTACCCGTTGTGGGATTAGTAGAATGGTGATTAAAAATTTTGAAAGTAGTTTTGATGTTTCTGAAAATCAGGTAGACTTATATTATTTAGATTTATTAAATCACAGAGATATCTCATCCGAAATTGCGGCTAAATTTCAGGTGTATCATGAGTCTCCACAGTTTATCGTAATTAGAAATGGAGAAACAGTGCATCATGCTTCGCATAGCGCTATAGATGCTCAGGTATTGCATCAGTTTGTGTAGAGTATATCGATTACAAGTTAGCACTATTATTAAATGAAAATGGAAGTTGATCATATATTTATATTTTCTGATAATAATGGAAAAGAAGCAGACGATTTACTCAATTTTGGTTTCATAGAAGGTAGTAGTCGAGTTCATCCAGGGCAAGGCACTACAAATCGTAAGTTTTATTTCGAAAATTTCTTTCTTGAGGTTTTATGGGTTATCAATGAAAAAGAAATTCAAAATGATATTACTTCGCCAACGACGCTTTGGGAGCGTTCTCAATTTACTAAAAATGGTTACTCACGATATGGATTATGCTTGGTAAATTCGGAAGCTACAGATCAACTTTTTGAAAACAGCGAGGTGTATCAACCAGATTATTTCCCGAAAGGGATGTCGATAGACATCATCTCTAACAACGAAAATCCAGTGTTACCGTGGACTTTTAGGCTTCCTTACAGAAATGAAAAGAAGGCTAATAATGAACCTAAAATTCATTTAAACAGAATCAAATCATTAACTCAAGTTGAATTTGAAGTTAATACTATAGAAAAATATAAAGAGTTCACTAATTATTTTAGTGAGCTCTCAAATATATCGTTCATAAAGAGTAATCGATCTCATCTAACTCTTGAATTTGATAATCAAAAACAGGGAAATAACAAAGTTTTTTCTGAGTTAGGACTTACGATAAAGTATTAATTAAATCGATACCTAGTTATAATACTTTTTAGTTTATTCTTTAAGTCTTGACCAGAATCGTATACCATCTGTTCGTTAGTTGGGAATTGTACAGCTTGTAAGCCTGAATATCTAATTAAGTCATCATCTAAAGCACGTTTATCGCCATTATAATTAGCATAAATATGTTCAAAAACATAGGTGCTAGATAAAGGAAAAGCATCTAATAATTGTTTGGTGTTAAGATTACGATATTGAACGTTTCCGACCACTTGAGCCTCTTTAAACTGCATAAATTCATAATATTCGCATCTTACAGTAACCATTTTGTCGACCTTAATTTTCTTTCCATCTTCATCCAAAACGAAATCATCATTTTCATCTAATAGATATTCCCAACCATCTTTTATTAATTTTTCTCGTTCTAGTTGTCTTTCTCTAATCTGTTCTGGAGAGATATTTATTTCCCTAAAGGACACTTCCATTAAATAATCATAATTTATAGAACGTTGTGGTTCATTATGGTATACAGTCCATAAATCGTTTAATCCATATGTACTGAAATTTAATAAGTCATTTTCTAAACGCCTTGGGATGATCACATTGGTGTTGTTTTTCAAACTTACTTTTACAAAATCAGTTCCTTTAAAATGAGCTTCTTCAATTAAATCATTGGTGTTTTTATAGTTTGGATTAATTTTATTTAGATACACCAAATCATCATATACTTTGCGATAATCGCTTTTTCTTCTTGCTTTGGATAACAGGGATTTTGCACTATCATACAGATAGGTTGATAATTGTTCTTTTGTATTCAGAATTTCATCATCGTAATTATCAAAAGTAAAATTTGCATTACGCCCTTGTTCTACGTGGAATAGAGGTAATAACGGTCTAATTCTTTCTTGTCTGGTTTTAAGGGTGTTATAAGAGTTGTAAATACGTTCTAGATTAGCAGGATTTCCTTCTTTTTCCATAAAAGCGATCGCATTCATATCTCTATCTACAGCCTTGGCAAAAGCTTCTTCTAGGATAAGAATATAATCTTGCTTCCCTTTTTTGTGTTTATTAGTTCTTAATTTACTTACTGAAGTATTGATGGCTTGATCGTAGTTACCAGTATTTAATGCAGTAACCGTCTTTTTTTTACCACCACAGGAATATAAAGCAATAGTGATTAAAAATACAAGTAGTTTTCTTTTCATAATATCATGCGTTTGGGGGACACTTATTCAATTTTGATGCCAAAAGGTAACAAAAAAACCTCAAAGTCACTCTTTGAGGTTTTTATTTAAGAATTGTTGATCTTTATTTTTTAAATATTGGTAACAGTTTGGTAGACACTTCTCCAAATCCTATTCGAACACCATCTTTTTCACAATGCCCTCTCATAATTACGGTATCGTTATCTTCAATAAATTTACGACTTCCTCCTTCATCCAGTTGAACCGGTTTTTCTCCACGCCAACTAAGTTCTAACATAGATCCGAAAGAATCCGGAGTAGGACCGGAGATCGTTCCACTACCCATCATATCTCCAGAATTTACAGGACATCCATTAATTGTATGATGTGCTAGCTGTTGAGACATGTTCCAATACATATGTTTGAAATTACTTCTACAAACAACAGTTTCTTTTGCTTTTTCTGGTTGTATGGCTACCTCTAGATGAATATCAAAACTTTTATCGCCTTCATATTGTAAATAAGGAAGCTGCTCTTTGATAGGTTTTGGCCCTGCAACACGATAAGGTTCTAGTGCATCTAGTGTTACAATCCATGGAGAAATAGAGGAAGCAAAGTTTTTTGCTAAAAATGGTCCTAACGGAACATATTCCCATTTCTGAATATCTCTGGCACTCCAATCATTAAATAAAACTAAACCAAAAATATAATCCTCAGCTTCTTCAATAGGTATAGGTTCTCCTAGTAAATTGGCATCTGTAGTAATAAACGCCATCTCTAATTCAAAATCCACCAATCTAGATGGTCCAAAAATAGGTTTTTCGGTCCCATTTATAAGTTTTTGCCCTTGTGGTCTATGCACAGGAATTCCTGAAGGTATGATAGAACTACTACGACCATGATATCCTACTGGGATATGTAGCCAATTAGGTAATAACGCATTATCTGGATCCCTAAACATGGTTCCTACGTTAGTAGCATGCTCAATACTACTATAGAAATCTGTATAATCACCAACGGTAACTGGCAACTGCATTTCAATTTCATCTAGTGTAAAGAGCACAATTTTGCAATGTTCTTTATTCTTTTTTAGTGCATTATTTTTTGCATCAAAAATTTCAGCAATTCGATTGCGTACTAGTCTCCAGGTTTTTTTACCATCGGATATAAAATCATTCAAAGAATCTTGTAAAAAAATATCGTCGGTTAGAGGAATTCCTTCAAAATAACCTAGTTGATG
Source organism: Aquimarina sp. 433 (assembly GCF_054054605.1). Classification (NCBI taxonomy): domain Bacteria; kingdom Pseudomonadati; phylum Bacteroidota; class Flavobacteriia; order Flavobacteriales; family Flavobacteriaceae; genus Aquimarina; species Aquimarina sp. 433. Next base: position 45,405 of record NZ_JBSWZK010000013.1, on the reverse strand, counting down.
CAAAGCACCAAGATCTATAGCAGTATCTCCAATTCTGGTTCCTATAGTAATGACGTCATCTCTGGTAAGGAATACGCCAAAAGGAATGTTTTGAATCGGAAAATCGGTATTTGTAGGAGTATCGATCCAGGTTTTTCTATTTGGGTTATTTGCTGTTATGGGCATTATTTTTCTTTTAATAAGTGTTGGTACTTCTTATGATCAAATATATAATAATAGAACGTTTTATATATTTTATTTCTGTGAAAGTTAACTAAAAAATGTGATATTTTTAATTGTGAAGAAAATGTTGAAATTTATTGTTATTCCATAGATTTATTTTATGGAATGTTCCTATTTTTGAAGATCTATTTTATAAACAATACAACATGCAACGCGACGAGCAGATTTTTGATTTAATTCAAGACGAAAAAGAGCGCCAGATCAACGGATTGGAATTGATCGCTTCAGAAAATTTTGTAAGTGAACAGGTTATGGAAGCAGCCGGTTCAGTTTTAACTAATAAATATGCAGAAGGATATCCTGGTAAGAGATATTACGGAGGATGTTCTGTGGTAGATGTGGTGGAGCAAATCGCTATCGATCGTGCTAAAGAATTGTTCGGAGCAGAATATGCTAACGTACAACCACATTCAGGATCACAAGCAAATACCGCAGTATACCATGCTTGTCTTAAACCAGGAGATAAAATTTTAGGATTTGACCTTTCTCATGGAGGACATTTAACACATGGATCTCCGGTAAACTTTTCTGGTAAACTATACAATCCAGTTTTTTATGGTGTAGAGAAGGAGACAGGTAGATTGAATTATGATAAAATTCAGGAAATTGCTACAGCAGAAAAGCCTCAATTAATTATTGCAGGAGCATCTGCTTATTCTAGAGAGATCGATTACAAAAGATTTAGAGAAATTGCTGATAGTGTAGGAGCAATTTTGTTAGCAGATATAGCGCATCCTGCTGGTTTAATCGCCAAAGGGGTTATCGCAGATCCAGTACCTCATTGTCACGTTGTAACAACAACAACTCATAAAACATTAAGAGGACCAAGAGGAGGACTGATCATAATGGGTAAAGATTTTGAAAATCCATTCGGTATTACCCTTAAAAGTGGTAAAAAGAGAATGATGTCTTCTTTATTAGATAGTGCTGTTTTTCCTGGAAATCAAGGAGGACCGTTAGAGCATATTATTGCTGCAAAGGCAATAGCTTTTGGAGAAGCATTAACAGATGAGTTTTTACATTACATTATTCAGGTAAAGAAAAATGCAGCCACCATGGCAGATGCATTTGTAAAGAAAGGATACGAAGTGATTTCTGAAGGTACAGATAACCATATGATGTTAATCGACCTTAGAAATAAAGGGGTTACTGGTAAAGAGGCAGAAGAGGCTTTAGGAGTAGCAGAAATTACGGTAAATAAAAACATGGTACCGTTTGATGATAAATCTCCGTTTGTAACCTCTGGTATTCGTATTGGAGTTGCTGCAGTAACAACACGTGGATTAAAAGAAGATGATATGTTGGCAATTGTAGAGCTAATAGATCGTGTCATTAACAACGTAGAAAATGAAGAAGAGCTGCATAATATTGCAAATGATGTAAATGCAATGATGGCAGACAAACCTTTGTTTGTAGTATAATCATTGACATAAAATAACTGTATTCGAAAAGCGTAACCCAAGGTTACGCTTTTTTTGTTTATTAATGTAGCGTATAAAGCTTCTTAAAAACAACATTAAATAATTTAGTATGATAAAATTATAATTAATAAATTGAGTAAGAATAAGTTTTAGAGCATAATAGATGATTCAAACTAAGTGTTGAAAGGATTCAATGTAAAGTATATCAAATGAAAATACACGTAGAAACTGACAGATTCTTCTTAAGAGAACTTGAGACATATGATGATAAAGGAATGTTTGAACTAGATTCTGATCCTGATGTTCATGAGTTTTTGGGTAAACGACCTATAAAAACCATAGAAGAGGCACAAAAAGTTATTGATATGATAAGAGCTCAGTATATCGACAATGGAATAGGCAGATGGGCAGTGATAGATAAGAAAACGAATGATTTTATAGGCTGGTCTGGTCTAAAATATTAGAAAGAATTACGAAAGGAATTTAATTATTACGATATAGGGTATCGACTTATAAAAAAATATTGGGGAAACGGAATCGCCACAGAAACGGCGATAGCTTCATTAAAGTATGGATTCGAAAAATTAAATCTTGAAGAAATTAGTGCAGCAGCAGAAATCCAACATATCGCGTCTAATACAGTCCTAAAAAAAGTGGGATTACAGTTTGTGGAGACTTTTGAATATGATAATGAAATACTCAACTTCTATACGCTAAAAAAATCTGACTGGTTGAAATCGCAATGACATTACTTGTTAATAATTGATTAAATCTATAAACAAAAAAAGGTGAATATTGTAATTTTAGGATACAACTAAAACCTTTTTTATAATGAGATTAAATGCTGGTATTTTAACAACTAAATTAAAAGAGACCAAGGAGTTTTACATTAAAGCATTGGGGTTTGCTGTAAAATTTGAAAATGATTTTTATCTTCTTCTCAAAACACCTAATGCTAGGGATACTTTAAGTTTTCTTTTACCCAATCATCCGACACAGCAGCCATTTTTTCATAAACCTTTTATGGGACAAGGTATGTATCTAACAATCGAAGTGGATGATTTAGATCAGTTATATGAAGAGATGAAAACAAAAGATATAGCTATTAAAGTTGGATTAAGAGATGAACCTTGGGGAGAAAGACACTTTGCTATCGAAGATCCAAATGGAATAGGAATCGATATTGTAAAATATAGGGAACCTCTTGAGAACTGATATTTATCCACAATCAGCCTAGTTGATGTTTTTTTAAGAGTGTCCCCAGTTATCTGGATCGTTAGAATCATTTGGAGATAATCCTATGATATCTCCATCAGTATTTACTCCAAGTCCGACAACTGTACGATTTACATAATTAAAATAACTTACCACTTGATTGATTTCTAAAATCTCTCCATCCGTTAAATTATGATCTCTCAACGAATCAATATCCATTTTTGTAATAGTATGATGGGATAAGGTCAATTTTTTAGCATACTGCATTCCTTCAAGGTATTTTGTATCAAAATAAGAAGCTGCGTCATCTTTCTGAATACAATTGGCGATTTGTTCGAATTTTAGATCATCAGCAAGTAAACGCTTTAATCCCGCGCTATGATGTGCGACACAATAATCACATTGATTTAAAAAACTTACATAGACACCTAGCGTTTCTAAATACCATTTTGGTAATGTATTATTAGAATTATGCAATACATTTTTATATAATCCCATATGACCCACTAAAGTATGAGGTCTTAGGCTATGAATGGATAAGACATTATCGACATTATTATTTGGTCCTTTAACTCGTTCATAAAGTCGTTTTAGCTGTCCTTTCGCATTTTCGAAAGTGATTTCCTGTATCCAAGCCATATTAATTCGTAGTTTCTCTAAAGAAAGTATCTTTCTTGGTAATCAAAGCAGTGATTAAAATAATGAAGGAACCCAACATAATAGAAACATCAGCCATATTAAAAATCTCAGTTTTTATAATTCCTATATCCATGATCATAAAATCAGTAACCGAACCATGAACAATGCGATCATAAAGATTTCCAATTCCGCCTCCAATAATAAAAGTAAAACCTACAATAGTTTCTTTAGAGTAATTAGTTTTTATAATAAGAAGTCTAAGTAAAAATAGTAGTACTAGAATTGGTAATATTTGTAATAAAATAATTTTTAGAACTGGAGCAAGATCTGATCCTAAACTATAAGCAGCACCAGTGTTTTCTACTTTGGTTAATACAAAGTTGTCATCAAAAAGGTGTATTTTTTCATCCTTTTCAATAGTTTGTCTTACTACAGTTTTTGAAATCTGATCACAACTAACGTTAAGCAACACTAGCGAAAAAATTACTAGAATTCGGATTTTATTGGTTATGTTTTTCATATAAATAAATAACGATATAAAGTCCTAAATGTAGCAAAGAAATATGGGATATATTAGTTCCTAATGTTTTTATGGTAGAGAGCACATGTTTTTAACCTTACATCACCTAATAATTTAGGGTGATCAAAAACTTTTAGATGTTTCATTCCTATCTTTTCCATTACAGCTATAGAATTTTCATTTATCTCAGGTGCTATAGAATAAATATCTTCTAATTTTAAATGTTCATAGGCATATGCTAAACACGCTTTTGCACCTTCTGTTGCTAATCCTTTTCTCCAAGTTGATTTTTTTAATCTCCATCCAATATCTACAAAAGTTCCTAACTCTTCAAGATACGATTGTTCACTAAGTCCAATAAAACCAATTAACTCTTTGCTTTCTAATAAGTCTACTGCAAAATAGCAAAAGCTAGTGCGTTCATAATGTTGTTGCATTCGAAGAATAAAATCTTTGGTTTGATCCAATGTAGGTTTATATGGGAAAAATTCCATAACATCGTCGTCATTATTAACCTCTGTATGCAAGATGTCTAAGTCTTCTATGGACCAATTACGAAAGCCAAGTCGCTCTGATGTAAATAAATAAGATTTCAAAAGTTTGAATTTTGATGATTTTTACTTTTCGTTTTGTAAAGATGGATAAAGAAGGGAAAGTTACATATATTTAAAAAACCTTAAAATAATTTTGAAACCATTTCTAGAAAACCATAAAACTATGGTTTATAAGAATTTGAAGTTCTATGAATAAGAGACAGTCCTTTTTTTTTAAGCACAAATAAAGCGGAATAATAATTGATAAAAAGATAAGAAACTTACAGCCATGATAAAATTAGAAAAAAGTGTTTGGATATACCTTATCCTCTTATTGTTAGCCACATATTTAGTACAAATGTTTATTATTCTTAATGGAGGACAAGAGTATGAGTTTTTTCAACCTTTTATGGTTCTAGCTATGTTCATTCCATGTATTGGGACCATCATTTATCTGGTAAAAAATAAGGTTGGTTTAAAATATATTGATTGGAAACTTCGTACATTTTGGTATCTTCTATTAAGTTTACTTGTTCCTATAATTATTACGTTACTTGGTAGATTAGTATTTGAAAATATTGGTTGGGGAATTAATCATGAATACCTAATTAATGATAATAAGGTTATTAATATAGATTTGTCCTTGCTTTTAGGAAATGAAGATCAAAGTATTTCTTTTTTCTGGGCTAACTTTTTCATTACAATGCTTGTTGTTAATTTAGTTGCCAGTTTACTAGCATTTGGGGAAGAAGTTGGTTGGAGAGGTTTTTTACAAAAGAAATTATTAGAGCAAAACAGTTTGCTAAAATCAATTATCTTTTTAGGATTGGTTTGGGGTTTTTGGCACTTACCAATCGTTTTAGATGGATTTAATTATCCAGAATATCCAATTTTGGGGGCTTTTATTTTTCTTCCTATAAATACAGTGTTTGTATCAAGTTTTTTAGCGCTATTGACAATTAAATCTAAAAGTATTTGGCCAGCGGTTTTTGCTCATGGAGGTGTTAATGGTGTTTTAACATTGTTATTCGAAATGGATTTTGGAGAATATAAACTACAAGCCAATTTTGGTATATTATGTATTTGGATGGTAGTTGGAGTTATATCTTATATGATTGTTCGTAAAGGATATACAAAGGAAAATGTATAGTTTATGTTTGTTAAGGATAACGCAATGAGAGCAATACTATTTCTTATTTGTTTGATATGCATACAATTCTTTATGAGTGCTCAAAGCACCGAAAAATTGATCTTAAAGGATGCGGTACAAGGAAATGAAAAGCTAACTAGTGTATCTCTAGATTGTGAAGAGTTAGATTTGTTTTCAGAATCTATAGATGGGTTAATGACACTAGAATCATTATATCTTAAGGATTGTAATTTAGAAAATATTCCTAATGAGGTACTAAGGTTGTCAAAATTGAAACTTCTTAATGTAGAAGGCAATAAATTAACTTCCTTACCACCAGAGTTTGATAAAATGAACCAATTAACAGTATTAAATGTGAGAGGTAATGATTTTAATGAAATACCTACTATTTTGAGCGAATTGCCGAATCTAAGAGAGATTGATTTAGCTAAAAATCCAAATTTAGATATTTTACAAGCCAGCAAAGTATTAACCCAAATAGAAAAGTTAGACTTCTTGTATTTGAGTGAAAACAATCTAAAGGAATTACCAGAAGAATTCTCTAAGTGTAATGTATTACAAGAGCTACACCTTAATGATAATCCAGAGCTTGATTTGGATCAAGTATTTTCTATAGTTGAACAAATAAAATCATTAAAGATTTTGGTTTTATCTAATAACGCTATTAAGGAAATACCTAAAAGTATCAGTAAATTGAATCATATCGAAGGATTGGTCTTGGATGCTAATCCAAAACTTCAGCTTTCCAATCTTATAGCTGCAGTAGATTCTTTACAAAATTTAAAAGTACTTCTATTACGAAATAACAACTTTCAATTTATGCCTCAAAATTTAAAAGGTCTTACTGGGTTAAAAGTTTTAGAACTTAATAAAAACAACTTTTCTGAAAATGAAAAAGAAAGAATAAACGAACAGTTACCGAATACAAAAGTAATTTTTTAATCTCCTTTTTTATGTAAGTATCCCACTAAGCAAGATGCTTACTGTAGCTGTTATTCCGATGATAGAGCCACCAAATATACTTAGCACTATTTTTTTGGTTGATTTACTATTTTTAAGAAATACCTTGTAAATAAATAACTGACCTAAGAAAATCGGAATGGCATAGATTCCAAATATCATCAAAACGAAAGGTTCCTCTATCCAATTAAAATTATAATTACCTTCATCTATAAAAAATAGGAAAAGTGTTATTAAGAGAGCACTAGTTCCTAAGATAAAAAGTTCATTATTTTTGGATATCGTCATAGTAAAAAAGAAGTATGTTTATTTAATTTTCTTCCATTTCGAAAATAATACTTTCATAAGCGCCAATATCTGGAGCGGTCATATCTCTAGGTGTACCTAAAATATCAGTACCCATAGTTGGAGTAGAGGCCTGTCCGTTTGCAGCGGAATCATCACCAATATTCAACTCATTCTCAAAAGGAGCTTTAAAACTAGGATCTTCATTCAAAATAACGTTATTAAACAAACTATTATCAGTGAAATCGTATAAGGCATTGTCAGAAAACTGACCATTGAAATCATTAAAACGTATAAGAGAATTTCCAAAATTATAATTAAAGGTTGTCCCTTCAGCTCTGGTAATTCCAAGTTCTAGGTTTTCGTTTCCATATACGATACAGTTAGTAAAATTAGCTTCAACAAGATTTTCGGCTAAAATTTCTGTAATATTTCCATCTTCATCTCTCACTACGAATATGTTGTCGATAGCCAATGCAGGTGTATCTCTAAAACTTACATTCCAATAGTTCGCAAATGTACAATGGTTAAAATTATAAGTACCTCCGAATGAAGCATACATAGCATGTATCCCTGCGTTATTGATGACCAAATTTTCACCTCTGATATTGGCTGTTCTTCCTAAAATTCCAAAAGCAGAGTGGTTATAAATTTGAGAATTGGTAATAGTTAATGTAGGATCGGGACCTCCGTCGTTAGAATCCATAATAATTCCGGCGGCTCCGTTTTTTATCGTAGCATGATTGATGACATGTCCTGTACTACCAGCAGTAAGCCATATAAAAGCCCACTGACCAGGAATCTCACTAAATCCAGGTTCTAATCGATCACTTTCAAAGATCACTTCATTTTCTAATAACTCTGGATCCGAACTTACTTCACCATTTACTATGAGTGTAGAGTTGTTTGCAGCAATAATCCCTGATTGATCATGAAAATGAATTCTTGCTCCCGCATCTATAGTCAAGGTTCTATCAGGTGGAATGGCCGCAAAACCATAGATTACATAAGGTTTCTCGTTGGTAAAATTGAGCTCATCATCTTCCAAGAAGAACCCTTCAATACTATCACCCTCATTGCCAATAGGAAGCTGTTCTACCATTCCATCATCATCTCTAGAGGGGAATAAAAATACAGCATCTTTTACTAGTGTTACTAAATCTACATCTTGCTGACTACCTGTAGGATCAAATAAAATTCGATCTGTATATAAAAATTCTAAATCACCTGTTTGTTGTGTAATATCAGTTGTAGTTTCTACAAAGACAAAAATACTATCCTTAGCCAATACTTGAATGTCTTGAAAAGATTTTCCAGGTATTCCATCTACATTTAATCGATAATTAGAACTTTCTCCTCTCTCTAATGCTATACTTGGAATTGTAAAATCATCATTAGTTCTATTGTATACTTTAAAGCTATACGTACTCGAACCAATATTGGTAAAAACGGTATCTAAAAATAAGGTGTCTGTTGAAAACTGCAGATTACCAGTACTCGGACCAGACTCAAAATCTTTACGACAAGAACTCCATAAAACTATAAGAACAAGGAGGAGAAGAGAAGATAAATATCGCATTATTAAATAGCTATTTTGTTTAAATATATCCAAAAAGCTTTTAAAAAATAGTATGATTTTTAGAAAAGCTAATCGACGTGTTAAATGTATAACTTTTTAACCACTACTAATATTGCTTTCATAATAAAAATTTGATAAGATCTTCACTTCTGTAAGAAGCAAAACATTTGTACATTTGTTATTCTAAAAATTTTATAAGACAATATAAAAATCTCTTTATGAGTACATATGATGTAGCCGTGATCGGCTCCGGACCTGGTGGATATGTCGCAGCAATACGTTGTGCACAACTGGGTATGAAAACTGCAATAATCGAAAAATATTCAACACTTGGTGGAACTTGTCTTAATGTAGGATGTATTCCTAGTAAAGCATTACTAGATTCGTCGCATCATTATGAGCATGCAATAAAGCATTTTGCAGATCATGGGATTGAAATTCCGGGAGATGTAAAGATTAACTTAGAAAAAATGATTGCCCGCAAGCAAGCTGTAGTTGATCAGACAACAGGAGGAGTTGATTTTTTAATGAAGAAAAATAAAATTGATGTTTATGAGGGGATTGGTTCTTTTAAAGACGCTACTCATATAAACGTTACAAAAAATGATGACTCTGTAGAAACTATAGAAGCAAAACAGACGATCATTGCTACAGGATCAAAACCTTCTACCTTACCTTTTATTACTATTGATAAAAAGCGTGTAATTACTTCTACAGAAGCGTTAAAGCTTAAAGAAGTTCCTAAACACCTTGTAATTATTGGTGGAGGTGTTATTGGTTTAGAGCTAGGGCAGGTGTACCGTCGCTTAGGAGCTGAGGTTTCTGTGGTAGAATATATGGATAGAATTATTCCAGGAATGGATAAGGCTTTATCCAGAGAGTTACAGAAAGTTCTTAAGAAACAAGGGGTTAAATTTTATACTTCGCATAAGGTAACAGGAGTAAAGGCAACAGCGAAACAGGTGACTATTACTGCGGATGACAAAAAAGGAAATCCAGTGGAGTTTAAAGGAGATTATTGTTTAGTTTCTGTAGGGAGACGTCCATATACGGATGGATTAAACGCTGAAGCAGCAGGAGTTAAACTAAATGATAGAGGACAAGTAGAAGTAAATGATCATTTACAAACATCAGCTAGTAATATTTATGCAATTGGTGATGTAATAAAAGGAGCGATGTTAGCACATAAAGCCGAAGAAGAAGGTGTCTTTGTTGCAGAAACACTAGCAGGTCAGAAACCGCATATTGATTACAATCTTATCCCTGGTGTTGTTTATACTTGGCCTGAGGTTGCGGCTGTAGGTAAAACGGAAGAAGAATTAAAAGAAGCTGGGATTGCTTATAAATCTGGTCAGTTTCCATTTAGAGCGCTAGGAAGAGCTCGTGCTAGTGCAGATCTTGATGGATTTGTAAAGATTTTAGCAGATGAGAAAACGGATGAGGTACTAGGTGTTCATATGGTAGGAGCACGTTGTGCAGATCTTATTGCAGAAGCTGTAACTGCTATGGAATTTAGGGCATCTGCAGAAGATATTTCTAGAATGTCTCATGCACATCCAACATTTACCGAAGCTATCAAAGAGGCTGCATTAGCTGCTACAGATAATAGAGCTTTACACGTGTAAAAGTTTAAGAATATAGATAAAAAAGCGAGCTCAGTGCTCGCTTTTTTGTTTTACCTTTTAGTTCGCATTACTGCCAATGTTTGCTGTGGCAACTACCGGACCATCAATTCCGTTTAAACGAATAAGAATGTGCCCATCAAATGTTATTAATTCATCATATGAAATTGGGTTTTCTGGATCCCATTCTTCATTTTGATATAAACCATTAACGTAAGTATTACTATAGCCTTCAGAATCAAATTGCTCTAATGGTATGATAATCTCTCCTTCTTCAGAAACAGAGTTTGTATATACATTGGTAAAATAAGAATCTGATTCATTAGATCCTTCTAAGAAAATGGTAATTGCACTTTCTGCATTAACAGCACCGACTTCTCTTATCATTACTACTCCTGAGATACCAGAATTGTTAACTTCTGTAAATGTATATTGTTTGTTGCGGAACGAATCATCATCATCTTTATTACAAGAGGTAAATAGAGGAATTACGGTTAGTAGCATTAATAATAGTTTTCTCATTTCTAAAAGTTTTAAAGTTTTCTAAATGACATTTTCCCCTAAAAAATGTTGCAAAAGAAAGAATAGATAATCTCAAAAGAGTAATCTTCTTTAGTTAGAATTAGATGTTTTCTAACCTATTTAAAACTTGAGTTTTGTAATTTCTACTGATAGGAATTGATTTATTACTGAGTACCAATTCTTCATTAGAAAAAGAATCAATTTTTTTGATTGCAATGATAAAAGATCTATGGGTTCTCATAAATTGTTGCACAGGTAACCTTGCTTCAATATTACTGATAGTTTCTCTGGTTACTATAGTGGCATTATCACAATGAATTTTTAGATAATCATTATAACTTTCTACATAAATAATTTCCGAAAAATCTATTTTTTTCATCCTTCTATCTGACCTAACAAACATAAAATCATTTGATTGAATCTCTTCAGTAGTAGTATTGGAAACTTTGTGATGTATTTCAAAATAATTATCCACTGCGTTTAGTAACCTTTCAAAAGAAATTGGTTTTAAAAGATAATCTACAGCATGTAGATCAAAACCGTCAATAGCATATTCTCGATATGCGGTAGTAAAAATTATTTTAATTTCTTTATTAATCGATTTGGCAAAGGATATTCCAGATATTTCAGGCATATTGATATCTAAAAAAATCAAATCTATTTTATTAGCATTAATACAATTAAAAGCTTCTAAGGCACTAGCACAAACAGCAACCACATCTATGAGATCGATTTTTTCTAAATGGCTAGCAATAATATCTCTTGCTGTAGGTTCATCATCGACAATGATGCAAGATATTTTAGGATTCATAAGCTGTAGTGTTTTTAGTATTTAGATATAATTTTACAATATGCCAATTCTTGTTTTCAGTAATTTCTAAAGAATGATGCTCTTTATATGCTAATGCTAATCGTTTTTTGATATTACTTAATCCTATTCCTTTATGATCGCCACTATTGCCTGGAAGGGTTGAATTTTTTATAGAAAAATAAATCTCATGATCTTTACATGTTAAACTCATATGAATGGATAGTTTTTGATCGATAATTTGTCCATGCTTAAAACTATTTTCTACAAAAGGAATAAACAGCATAGGTGCTACCTGAATGTTGGTATTAATATCTTGAAAATCTGTTGAAATATCTAATACATCTCTAAAACGCATTTTTTCCAATGTAACATAATCTTCTATATGGTTTATCTCATCCTGCAATTGTACTAGAGGTTTATCGGATTGATAGAGTAGATAATCCAAAAGGTTTGATAATTTTAGAATCATCTCTGGAGTATCCTCAGATTTTTTTAAAGCAAAGCCATATAAGGTATTTAATGTATTAAATAAAAAGTGTGGATGAATCTGCATTTTTAGATAGTTCAGTTCCTGTTCTTTCAGTTTTAACTGAGCCTCCAAAATTTTGTTTTTTAGTGCCTGATTCGCTGTGGTTGATTTATAATTGTGTTGAGCCAGATTTAATGCACTGGCAATGAAAACAACAAAATATACAGCCACAAACAGAAAAAATGGACTTCTTGTCATTGGAGCCATTCCTTCATATTTTAGTGAGGATAAAAAGATAAGACCATAAAAGAAGGAGATAACGATAAAAAAAGCTGATACGATTAAAGTATAAATACAATAAAGTAGGAATAGTGCATATCGCTCTTTTATTAAATATTGTGGAATTAAAATATCTGTTACTGTATACGTAGTTCCTATGGTAACAGGCATAAGAAATAACGAAAAAGAAAATACGTAATTGATATCCTCTGTATTGTAACCAAAAAAATAGGTATACCCAAACAGTACTACTGTCCAAAATATGGAATGTAGTAATATGGTAGCTAGTTTTTTTAGAATCGTATCTTTAGAAATCATATTTAAGTACAATATCAGTATTTTTTATCTTTCAAGTAGTATTTTTGGATGAATAACGGAATTAGTACTTATTATAACAAAATTACATAGTTGTTTTCTGAACACTATACGAATCAAGCTAAATACGAAACGAATTTGGTAGATAAGCGCAAAAAAAATATTCTTCTTACTTTAGAAACTAGTTTTGAATATGTTTAATTCAAAATTACTTACTATGATATCACTATTTCTTTTACAATCTGAAAGCAGGTCTTTTTTCTCTACATTCTTCGCGAGATTGCAAGAAGGAGGAATGTTTTTTATGTTCCCTATCCTATTGATGCTTTTGTTGGTATTGTTTCTTATCGTTAGAGGAGTTATTTCTTTGAGAAATGAGCAGAAAGGACTTCAAAAAAATATTCAATTACTAAACTCAATTGGATTATTAACTTTAGTATGGGGAATGCTTGGACAACTAATTGGTATTGTAGGAATGTTTGATCAATTAGAAGAAATTGGCAATATATCCACACCTATCTTCGCTGGTGGACTAAAGGTTTCTGCATTACCTCCAATTTTTGGTTTTCTTGTCTTTATAGTTTCAAGATCGGCCTCTATAATTTTTACTTGGATTGCTAAAGAATCGGAATAACCGTTTTTATTCATCAAACAAGTATCTATTTGTTTGATTCTTTTCATAATAACATTTCACTTAAATACATAATGAAGTTGCTATCAAAATAATCTTTTGAGAAGGATCTTGCTTACTTCATTTCCAAACAAAATATGTATGATATGATTAAAAAAATGATCATTATACCTTTCCTTTTGATCGGTTTAGGTATCACCGCACAGAATTTCAATAAAACAAAATTAGACAGCTTGTTTACCATCATCGATCAAAATAATAAAGGAATGGGTAGTATTTCCATATTTCAAAATGGAAAAGAAGTATATGCTAATTCCATAGGATATGCTGATATAGAGAATAAAATAAAGCCTGATAAAAATACGAAGTATCGTATCGGTTCTATTACAAAAACTTTTACAGCTACGTTAATTATGCAGTTGGTAGATGAACAAAAATTAAGTTTAGATACCTACTTGAGCACTTATTTTCCGGAAATACCGAATGCAAGTAAGATCACCATAGAACATTTACTAAGACATAGAAGTGGTTTATTTAATTTAACCGAAGATGAAGACTTTTTAACTTGGATGATTTTGCCAAATACTAGAGAACAAATGTTAGAAAGATTAGTAAAGAGAAAGGTGAATTTCGAACCAGGTGCTAAGACAAGATATTCTAACACCAATTATTTATTACTTTCTTACATAGCTGAAGAAATAGAAGGCAAAACATATGCAGAAATTTTACATGCTAGAATTATCAAACCACTAGATCTGAAAAGGACTGCCTACGGTAAAAAAATTAACTCTAAAAATAACGAAGCCCTATCTTATGTGCTAAAAGAAGATAATTGGAATATGGTGAAGAATGAAACACACATGAGTGTTCCTATCGGTGCAGGAGCAATTGTTTCTACTCCTACAGAATTAAATGTATTCTATGAGAATCTTTTTTCTGGTAGATTGGTTGCAAAAAATTCATTAGATAAAATGATGGATATTTCAAAAGGAATGGGGATGGGAATCAGTGGAGAAACTTTCTTTAATAAACAAGCTTATGGTCATAATGGAGGTATTGATGGTTTTCAGTCGCTTACATTATATTTGCCAGAAGAAAAAATTGCAGTTTCCTACATAGGAAATGGAGTAGTAATGTCTCCAAACAGTATCATTATTAATGTGTTGGATAGTTATTATAATAATAATTATCAACTTCCTAAGTTCGAGAAAACATTAAAATTTACAACTGAAGAATTAGACCAATATTTAGGTGTTTATGTAAGCGAATCATTTCCTTTTCAGATAACCATTACTAAAGAAAATACTGTGCTCATAGCAGACGCAAAAGATGGTCCTACATTTCCATTAAAAGGGTATAGTAATCATAAATTTATTTCTGATAGAGCAGGAGCGGCTTTGTTTTTTCATCCGACTGAGAATGAAATGGTGTTGGAGTTAAATGGAAACAAAGTGAATTTCAAAAGAAAATAGACTTAAGAGATGGATAGCTTTAATCTCTATATGAAAATCAAATGATATTTGAAGAAGGAGTTCAAAAACATACACTTACAGGAAAGTAAGAATTGTATTTGGAAACTTAAAACCTTGATCACTAACTAATAGGTCGAGGTTTTATTTATTTTGCTAAGGTTCAAAAAATGACTAAATAATGTTTTTAAAATAGCTCGATGTAAGGTTTTAGAATATATTCGACTATAAAAAGTATGGGTAGATTCTTTCTTATAATTATTTCCTTCTTTTTATTAAGTTGCTCTACAGAAGAAGAAAGTTTATTCGATCCTAACGCAGAAAGAATTCCACCTTTAATCACTAACGATGGTTCTTTTGCGGATAATGATTTATGCGATGAAGCCAAAGATTTATACAATAGACTTATAGAATTAACACAAAACGGAATTGCCTTTGGTCAACAAGCTCCTTTCGGTACTGGTAATAACTTTCCGATGCCAGATAAATTAGACGAGGATTTTTTAGAAGTAGCTCAAGATTATCCAGCTATCGTTGGATTTGATCTAGAACTGATAAGCCTTCAGAATGAATTTATTATAAATGATTTTATTGAGAAATTCACAAATGCTGTCATAGAAGCTCATAACAATGGTAGTATCATTACTATGAGTTGGCATATGGTAAACCCAAATAATTCCGCAGGTGTTTTAACAACAGTAGTACCTGATATGTTAGAAGGAGGAAAGTACAGAGACAAGTTTTTAGATAACCTGGCAAAAGCAGCAAGAGTTTTCAAAAATATTAAAGACTCAGAAGGAAATCCAATTCCTGTATTATTTAGACCTTGGCATGAAATGAATGGAAATTTTTTCTATTGGGGAGAAGGTTTCAGAACTACAGAGGAGTACAAGCAATTATATAAGGATACAGTAAGGATTTTGTCTGAAGATTTGGATGTACATAACTTGATTTATATCTATGCGCCAAATTGGGTTTCTAGTGCAGAAGAGTATATGAGAAACTACCCAGGAGATGAATATGTAGATATGCTGGGCGTAGATGTATATGATTTTAAAAATGGTAATTTTTTGCAAAGTGCTCTACGAAATTTACAAATTGTTGAAGACATTGCTACCGAAAGAAATATGCTATTTGCACTTACCGAAACAGGGATAGAAAATGTAACTCAGACTGATTGGTGGACGAATAGTCTGTATAAAGCTATCAGAAGTAGCAGTATTACCTATGCCATGATCTGGAGAAATGATACTCCTTCTTTTTTTCACGCCCCTTTTGTAGGTCATCCCTCCGAAGATAATTTTAGGGAGTTTGTAGATACGGATCTAATACTACTAAGTGAAGATCTTAAGTAACCTATTTAATTAGAGTAACATTTGGAAAAGCAGCTTGATATCCAAACCAAAAGGCATTGTAGGCAGGAAAGCGTGCTAATTTTTGTTTAGTAGTTGTATGTATCAAAGCATCTTCTGTGAGTTGCCAAGTATTACCATTATTATCAGTCGCTTCAATACCTTTATCATAATCTGTGAATTCAACATCTTCTGTGAAGTATACTCTATGCGCTCCTGATTTATCAGTAAATACCGTGAAGTTATTGTTGCTAATTGTATGTTTAAATATTCTTTTTCTCTTAAGAAACTTGGAGGAAATCGCGAAATTTTCTTCTGTTTGATCAGGAAGTCTAATGGCTAGTATTTGTTGTTTGTTTTTAAGCCTTTTATCTTTTTTAGGAATGTTAAACATTAAATTATCCGTAGCAAAATAATCTTTGTATGCTACACCTTCATTATAATCTCTTTGATGTCCTGTACGTAAGGATAGTACAGATGTTTCTGGATGTCTCTTTTTCCATTCTCTCCAGGTGGTAGTAACCACACTGAGATATTCTAATTCAATATTTTTTCCTACCAATGGACCTATTACGGGTTTTCCCCATAAGGTATTCCAAAGCGATTGAGTTTCTTTATCGTACATCAGTTTGTTAGAACGATGCAAGAATCCACTAGTTCCTAAATCGTATTGTACTCCGTCTTTATTTGTTTTATATACTATTACGGTTCCACATAGTGTACAATAAACTCCTGCTAATGGAATTCCTCCAACAGTATCTGTAAACATTTCATGCCAAGCTAAAATACGTTTAGGATATGCTCTAACATCACCATTGACAGCGATGCCAAAAACAATATGATCATCTTTTAAATACGTAGCTTGTTTTGCAGTAATCATTAGAGGATTTCTAAGAGGTGGAATACCGTCTTGTACGACACCTCCCCAACGAACTTCATCCAATCGAATCGTTGATTGTTGTTCTCTGTTTAAAAAATATCTTGAAAATTTGTAATCGATGTAGTGATGTAATGTTCCTTTAAATTTGTAATAATTAGAATTATAAGCTGGAGCCTTATTCCAAATATATTCATACCATGCATTAAAATCGTAACCATAATTTTTTTCAGTCTCTTTCTCTAGTAACGATAGGATTTTGGTTGAAGTTTTTGTGTTGTTTAAAAAGTAAAGAGTCTCTATCGCAAGTATTTCAAAACTTTCTTTCCAGTTGTAATCGATATAAGTGTATGCGGTATTATGGGTGTTTAGATCTGAAGAAGTAAAAAAATCTAAGAAATACTCATATCCTTCTTTTTGTACAACTTTCTGAGCATTTATTTCCTTAATACTAAAAAGTACAATACACAATATTAGAATATTTTTCATTCAACTTTTTTAACTTGGTCGAATGATTACCTGATTTTTAACAGATTTAGGAAAGTTTTAATAATTTTAGATCCTTGCCTGATAGGTATAAAGATCAAAATATCTTCCTTCTGCAGCAATAAGTTCATCATGATTCCCTCTTTCTGCAATATGACCGGCCTCTATAACCAAAATTTGATCTGCTTTTTTAATAGTGCTTAATCGATGTGCAATTACAAAGGTAGTGCGACCTTTCATTAATTCATTAAGGCTCTTCTGAATTAAAGCTTCACTTTCTGTATCGAGATTAGAAGTAGCTTCATCTAAAATAATGATTTTTGGATCTGCAAGAATAGCTCGTGCTATAGCAATCCGTTGTCGCTGACCACCAGATAGTTTTACTCCTCGTTCACCAATTAAGGTATCTAAACCATCATCAAATCGATCTGTGAATTCATTTACATAAGCTGCTTTTACGGCTTGCCGTAATTGTTCTTCGGTAGCATCAGGTCTTGGAAAAAGAATATTATCTCTAATCGTACCTTCAAATAAAAATTCATCTTGTAATACAACGCCTAAATTCCTTCTGTAACTACTCAAATTAACTTTGGAGATATCATTACCATCTATAGTGATTAAACCGGATTCCGGATTTAAAAAAGTAGCAGACAACCCAGCTATGGTTGATTTTCCCGAACCGGAACTTCCTACTAATGCTGTTACGGATCCCGAAGGTGCTTCAAAACTAATGTTGTGCAATACTTCTTTACCTTTTTCGTAAGAAAAGGATACGTTATCAAACAGGATGTCTCCTTTTATAGTATCTAGCAGGATTGTTCGTTTTTCTGCGTCTTCTTCAGGATCCATATTCATTAACTCTTCAGTCCTGTCTAAACCTGCTAACGCTTCGGTTAATTGAGAACCAATATTGCTCATTTGTACGATCGGCGCGATCATAAATGCCAGAACCATAGTAAAGAATAAGAAATCACCTGTTGTCATTTCACCTTGCATCATATAATATCCACCAATTCCCATAATACCTGTAGATGCAATGCCTGCCAATAAAAAAGTAGAAGAACTGGTCATCAGGGCAGTTGCAGTTAAACTCTTTTTTACATTTTGGAATAAGCGATCAACACCACTCTCAAAAATTTTATGTTCTTGTTCTTCTGCACCAAACCCTTTAATCACTCGCACACCTGCTAAGGTTTCTGTTAGTCTACCTTTAACTTCAGCATTAATTTGTCCGCGTTTTCTAAAAATAGGACGGATATATTTGAATGCTTTAAGTGCTACAATTCCAAAAAGACTTACGGGAACTAGCACAAAAAGTGTCATCCAAGGATTTATATAAATCAGAATCCCCAAAGAAACTAAAGCAGTGAATATTCCACCTACCATTTGTACCAGACCAGTTCCGATTAGATTTCTTACACCTTCAACATCACTCATGATTCTTGATACCAAAGCACCTGATTTAGTATTGTCAAAAAAACTGATTGGTAATGATAAAACTTTTTTCTGTACCTGTGCTCTTAATTCAGAAATTAGATATTGCGCCTGTACACTAAGAATTCTGGTTAATAGAAAGGAGGTAGTTGCTTGTATTAATATGGCTACACCCACTATGATTAATAGTTCGTATAATAAGCCGAGATCTTTTGAAGGAATCACTTCATCTAACAAAGCTTTACTTTTCCATGGTAAAATTAGTCCGGCAATTCTATTAAAAACGATTAAAATCAAACCTATGAATACCAGATTTTTTCTGGGCCATATTATAGTTTTAAAAGCGGTAATTATGCTAACTTTTGGTTTTTTCTTAGAAGTTTCTTTTGTGGTGGATTTCATCTGTTTGCTTTTATAGCTTATTTCAATCGGTTAATTATTTCTGAAATAAGGAAATAGTATAATCTAATAACGTAATGTCTCCAATTTTTCCATGACCAGGAATCACCGTTTGTACTTCTGGATACTTCGATTTTACTCTTTTTACAGTATGAGACCATTCATCGGTATTGGCATCTTCTAGATTTCCCTTAGAAGCTTTAAGGCTCTTAACCATACAACCCCCAAATAGAATTTGATCATCTGGGAAATAAGAGACAATATTATCTTCGCTATGTGCTTCTCCAAAAAAAGTATTCACTATTTTTTTATCACCTAAATGTAATACAATAGAATCTTCAAATACCTGATCTGGACTTTCATATTCCTTTTGATTCATTAGTTCGGCTGTATGTTTAGAAGCAATAGATGGGATATTATATTTTTTAAAGATGTCCATTCCCTCATGGCAATCTCTATGAAAATGATTAAAAACAACTCCTTTAATGGTTACATTCTTGTCGTCTTGAAGCCATTTGATTAAATGTTCGGTGGCAATATCATTAGCAGGTGTATCAAAAATAAAAGCTTCGTCGTTATTTACATATACAAATCCATTACAATTATATTGTTTACCATTGTCCAAGAAAATTTTAGAAATATGGACATAGCCATTATCGTTTACTTTAGAAAGTTTTAAGTTTGGGGAAACCTCTATATGTTTTCCTTCTTCTTTGGATTTACAACATAAAAAAAGAACGAATAAAATAGGTGAAATAAATCTTAGTCGCTGTTTAGTCATGAATTAGGAGGACTTTTTTCTTTTTAAAATATTCATAGCTAATATATAACAACCTGATGGAATACCGATCCATAAAAGTTCGCTTAACAATACTTTAATTCCCCAGACACTAAAAAATCTACTGGCACCTATTGGTGAAACTTGGATAGGTCGCCATGGAAAGAAGTAACGATTATTATCAAAAGGAGAAAAGAAAGCAATTCCTAAACCTCCTGAAGTCATGGCATCTAAAATTCCATGAGAAGCGGTGCATATGCTAAAATAAAGGATAAGAAATAATCCTGTTTTAGAAGTTAGTTTTTTGCCATAGAAGATAACGGTAATTAAAATACCAAACAGGATTGCAAAAATAAATGAATGGGTAAATCCTCGATGCCCCCAGAAGTCTTCGTAGGCAATACCAAATTTAAAACCTAGAACATCAGCATCTGGAAGTATAGAACAAAGTATTCCTAGGATCCAAAGCTTTTTGGTTCTTAATTCTTCACTGAAACTTGTTCCAAGTGCATAAGCCGTTAGCGCATGTCCAAAAACTGAAGCCATTTTAGTATTACTTTTTCCTTTTCTTATGTTTTAGGTTAAAAGTCTTATCTCCTTTGGTCTTTGGTTTCTTGTATTTCTTTTTAATTTCCCTTTTATATTTACCTCCTAGATTTACTTTTTTGTTTTTGTCTTTCTTTTCATGAAAAGCAGCTCCAACTTCATCATTAGGACGTTTATGAGGATTATATATTTCCTTTACTTTAGGTTGTTCTTCGGGAGTTAATTGGTCCGAAATTTCAATGCTATCCGGAAGATCTAATTGTTCAATCTTCATATCCATTAGTGTTTCAATGGATTCTAGATATTCTTCCTCTTTTTCTGTAGTAAGCACAAAAGAAACTCCTTTTTTTTCGGCACGTCCAGTTCTTCCAATTCTGTGCATATAATTTTCTGGATATTCAGGAGTATCAAGATTTATTACTTGGCTTACATTTTCGATATCCAATCCTCTGGCCATTACATCTGTGGCAATCAGAATTCTATTTTCACCTTCCCTAAATTGTTCAATACTTCTTAATCGATAATTTTGTGTTTTATTAGAGTGAATCACACAAACTTCATCATGGAATTTTTGGTCCAATGCTTCAAATAGTCGATCGGCTATTTTCTTGTAACCTACAAAAATGATCGTTTTATGAAAAACTTCTGTATCAGATAGTAAGTGTTCCAAGAGGTTTACTTTGGTGTAAAAA
Organism: Aquimarina sp. 433; assembly: GCF_054054605.1. Classification (NCBI taxonomy): domain Bacteria; kingdom Pseudomonadati; phylum Bacteroidota; class Flavobacteriia; order Flavobacteriales; family Flavobacteriaceae; genus Aquimarina; species Aquimarina sp. 433. The sequence goes on along the minus strand of NZ_JBSWZK010000013.1, from coordinate 24,199 downwards.
TTAGGAACTTTATAACCATGTTGTTTTATATTTTCTAGTGGAGTACCGCTTTTAGCAATGGATACTTTTATAGGTTTTCTAAAGAAATCTGTAATCAATTTGTCCACATCCTCGGTCATGGTTGCAGAAAACATAATATTTTGACGTTGTTGTGGAAGTACATCAAAAATATTCATTAATTGATGTCTGAACCCTAAATCTAACATCACATCTACTTCATCAATAACTACTTTTTGAATAGATTTTAATTGTAATGCTCTACTTACGGCAAGATCATATAGACGCCCTGGTGTAGCAACAATAATATCTAGTCCTTCTGATACGATCTGTTTTTGAGTATTTATATTCGTTCCACCGTAAACTCCTGCAATTCGTACATTGATATATTTAGATAGTTTTTCAATTTCGTCTACAACCTGTACTACCAATTCTCTAGTTGGAACCAAAACCAAAACTCTTGGGTTTTGCTGAACAGAATATTTTAGCATTCTTAGAATTGGTAACATATAAGCGTATGTTTTACCAGTTCCTGTTTGCGCAATACCCACAACATCTTTACCAGACATTACCACAGAGAATGCTTGTTCCTGAATAGGAGTGGGGGTTTCGAATCCTATATCATCAAGAGCATTGAGGAGTTGTGTACTTAAGTTTAAATCTTTAAAAGTCACTGCTATATCATTTTTTGTGCGAAAGTAGTTTATTTGGTTCCAAAAAGTATGATTCCTTGAGGAATATAGTATTTTAAATTCAAAAAAAAATAAAATTAATAGCTTTAATATTTTTGTGCATACCCTCAAAAAGATCATAAATACAGCAGTAATAGCTAATAAAGTATACGATAAAGCACTATCTTTATACCACTGATAATAGGTATGGCAGAGCTAGTAAAACTATATAACGAAAATCCAAATCCACGAGAAATTAAAAAAGTAGTTGATTGTCTTAGGGATGGAGGTTTGGTAATTTACCCTACAGATACGGTATATGGGTTAGGATGTGATATTACCAATAACAGAGCTTTAGAAAAAGTAGCTAAAATTAAAGGTGTTAAACTAGCCAAAGCTAATTTTTCATTTATCTGTAGCGATCTTAGCAATTTGTCAGATTATGTGAAACAAATAGACAATAGGACATTCAAACTTCTAAAAAGAACGCTTCCTGGACCTTATACTTTTATTCTTCCAGGTAGTAATAACTTACCTACCGTTTTTAAAAAGAAGAAGACTGTGGGAATTAGGGTGCCTGATAATAACATTTGTAAAGTTATTGTAGAAACGTTGGGTAATCCTATTGTTTCTACTTCTATTTATGATGAGGATGAGGTCATAGAATATACTACAGATCCGGAACTGATATTAGAAAAATGGGATAATTTAGTGGATATGGTTATCGATGGTGGATATGGTGGCAATATTGCTTCTACGATAATTGATCTCACTGGATTTGAGCCAGTTTTAGTCAGAGAAGGGAAAGGTACTATAGATATTATCTAAGTAATTTAAGAAATCACGTATTTTAATTCATTCCTATAAGTACTTGGTGTTTTGCCTGTAAATTGTTTAAACAGTTTATTGAAGTGTGAAAAATTACTAAAACCACTTTCGAAACATATATCCGTAATACTCGTTTGTTTTTCATGAAGTAGCTTAGCAGCGTGTACTAGTCTATATTCATTCACAAACTGAATAAACGTTTTGCCTGTATTCTTTTTAAAATACCTACAGAAACCGGGAACACTCATACTTACTTTATCAGCAATCTCTTCTAACGGAATTTGTCTCGTAAATTCTTCTTGCACGAAGTTAAAGATCATATTGATACGGTTATTATCTTGTAATGAAGTTTCAATTATAAAGCCTTCCGCATTTAAAATGGAATAATCCTTTGTCTGTTGCATTTCTTTAAACACCTGAAGTATACCTAATAACCTATCAAAAGGATCTAATAATCCTAAAGCCTCTATACGTGCACCTATTCTTCTTTTGGTATCACCATGAAAAACAATTCCTTTTTTTGCTTGTTCTAATAATTGGTTAATGCCACTCATTTCTGGAATGTCGAAAAAGGAATTTCCAAGAAAATCAGGTAACATTTGAATAATAGTTTCACTTTTATTCAGCGTTAATTTATCTGTAAAACCACAATGAGGTAGATTGGATCCTATAAGCATTAATGCGCCATTTCTGTAATAGGACATATGACTACCAATTTGGCGTTTTCCAGCTCCACCATTTACATAAACGATTTCAATTTCAGGATGATAGTGCCAAATTGGTTCTTTATTCATTTTTTCCTGAGAGAAGTTTTCATAGAAGAAAGAACTACCAAATTCTGGAACTATTTTCTCTAAGGCAGGTTTTATATTCTTTTTCATAAATGGGGAATTTTCTCTTTATAATTATTTTGTAAAGATAAAAAATCTATTTTGTTAATTAAATGTAAAATATTATAAATCATATGTTAAATTAACTTTAAGGTGATTTCATAGTATATGTGTAGGTTAAAATAGAACATATATATGCAAATATAGATGTATTTATACACTTGTTTACCGTTTTATATTTGCAGTGTAAATTATTAACAACAACAAAAACCTAAAGTTATGAGAAGAGTAATTAATGTATGCCTGATTGCAGTTGTAATCATTACAAGTAATATTGCTAATGCTGCAGGAAGAGTTTCAGTTGAAATCACAAATTCGTCAATGGTTAATGTATCCTTGACTGAAGTAGAAAAAGGAGAAAAGTTATTTTTAAAAGATTATGACGGAGAAGTATTATTTAATGTTACGTTAGATGCTACTCCAAGCTATCAAAAGTATTTTAACCTTAGTAATGTTTCTGATGGAATCTATTTTGTAGAGACAGAGACTCCATATGAAATTAAGGTAACACCTTTATTAAAGAACAAAAAAGGAGTGTCTTTAGTAAACCAATCTGCGGTAACTGTTTTCAAACCGTTAGTTAAGACAGATAACAATATCATTAAGGTAATGTTTAATAATACTGAAAAATCACCATTAAATCTTACGATTTATGATAGCGATTTCAGATTATTAGAAGAAGTAACTGGTAATGAAGATTCATTATTTAAAAGAACATATGATTTTTCTAAAATGCCAAAAGGAGAGTATCAGTTCTACTTCTCTTTAAAAGACAGAACCTTTATAAAGAAAGTTAGTATTTAATTGTTTTATTAACTCAACCACTAGATAAAAAGGCAGCGCTAACCACGCTGCTTTTTTTATGCCATAGATTTTGATAGGTTAATATTGAATAGATATTGGTCAATTTAGAGCTTTTAAACTATTGATATTCAGTGTAAATTTAACCTAGATAATAATCTTTAAAATTATAATTATGAAAAAAATAGCAGAACTTTATCTAGTAGTAGTAGCGATTTTTGTGGTTTCTTTTTCTGATGGATTAAAAGAGATTTCTTTTGATATTAAAGATTTTTCATTAGATACTGACGAATTTTTAAACGCGTAATAATTTTAAAAGTATCCAAGAGTTTCTTTTACCTTGGATTTATAGTTTCTACCAACAGGAATTTTTAGACTTCTAAGTTCTATTTCACTGGTAGAGAAAGAGTTTATATGATCTATTGCGATTATAAAAGAACGATGTACTCTAAGAAATTTGCTAGTAGGAAGAATACCCTCCATATGGCTAATGCTTTTATATGCGATAATTTCTCTTTCTAGTGTTTTTACTTTTATATAGTTTTTCAGACTTTCGATATAAAGAATATCTTTTAGAAAGATTTTTTGCATCTGCTTTTCAACCTTTAGATATATAAAAGTAGTATTGTAATCGCTTAAGATATTCGAGTTGTTCGTCTCTAAGGTGTTGGTTTGAGTAGTATCGTTTTTAGAAAGTTTAAGTACTTTGTTAATAGCTTTTAAAAATCTGGAAAATTCGATAGGCTTTAGTAGATAATCGATTGCTTCAAGATTAAAGGCATCTACCGCATAATCACTATACGCTGTTGTAAAAATGACATTTGGTATAGGCTGAATGTCTTTTAAAAAATCGATCCCAGTTAGATTTGGCATTTGAATATCCAAGAAAATCAGATCTATAATGCTATTAGTAATACTATGAAATGCCTCCAAAGCATTTGCACAGGATTGTACCAATTCTAGTTGATCTATTCTAGCAATATAATTTTCTATTATTTCTCGAGCTAGCGGTTCATCATCTACGATAAGACATTTAATTTTTGGATTCATCTAAGATTGATACGTAAAATTTAATGTTAAGACCACTTCAAAGGATTGGTTATTATCTTCTATGTGCAAAGAATAGTTGTCGGCATATAGTAAATCTAATCTCTTTTTTACATTTCTGGAGCCAATCCCACCAATAAATTGTTCTTCGGTATTATGATCAGGGAATTTTGAATTTTCAATCTGCATTATTAACTTATTTTGTTTTGCATTTAGATAAATTACAATCCATGATTTTTCCGAAGAAGAAGTTCCATGTTTAAACGCGTTTTCTACAAAAGGAATTAATAAAAAAGGAACAATTTGATAATCGTTATCCATTTCATAATGAAAACTAATCTCCACAAAATTACCAAATCTTAATTTTTCCAGATCCGCATAATTTTTTAAATAATCTATTTCTTTACTAAGAGAAACTTTTTGGGTATTAGCCTCATACAGCATATATCTCATCAATTTAGATAATTTTAATACCGCGGTCTCTGCATCATTTGACTTTTTAAGGATTAGGGCATAGAGATTATTAAGTGTATTGAATAAAAAATGCGGATGTACTTGATTGCGAAGTTGTATAAGTTCAGCTTCGATTTTTTCTTTTTCTAATTCTAGTGTTTTTTGTTGTGCATTAAAGTAAAACCTAAAAAAAACAATTCCTAATGGAACTAATGCAGCAATATTTACATCTAAAATAGTATTTACCAGTTCAGTAATAGTAAAGTACCCTTCGCTTTGCCATCCAGGAAGGTAGTTTGGTTGTACATAAAAGTAGATGATTGGTCTTTGAATACAGGTGCTAACAACTAATAAGGTGATAACATAGAATATAATAAATAGTACAAATCTTTTCGTTTTAAAAAACTTAGGTAGTAATACATAGATGGTGATATAAACCAATAACATTCTTGCGGGCAAGCTAAATGTTTGTATAGTGAATGATCTTGCGTAGTCATTATCGTAAGTACCCCAGGTAATACCAAAAAATATGATTAAACAAATCCAATAAAGAATATGTCTAAGAATCTTATTGGAAAATATTTTTTTTATCAGCATATGCCTCATATTTCATTTGAACTTATAAACTAAAATCTAAAAAAAATCAAAGATTTAATAAAAATCAGTACGGATAACCTTTAATCTTATACAAACAACAGTTCTTTCTCAAGATTCAACGAAAATAGTATATAGTTAATAGTGCATACGGTATTCGTAGTTTTCTGTCCCTATCATAAAATCATTCGTATAACAAAATTGATAATAGTTTAAAAAGCTCATTTATTGAAGATGAAATAATTAAAAACTTCATTTTAAATGGATGCTCATAACTATTGTTTTAAAGTTGGATTGGTCCATTTCTTTTGAACACTAAAACAATTTACAAACGATGAAAACTTTTTCAAAGAAAACTCTTCTTTCGTTGAGTACACTATTATTGATCTCTATAAGTGTTTTATCCCAAAAGGTAAAACAACTGGATCATGTAGAACCGCCTTTTTGGTGGGTAGATATGGTAAATCCTGATGTACAACTATTAATACACGGGAAAAATGTAGCAGATTATGATGTTTTAATATCTAATAAAAATGTTGAGTTAAGAAGCGTAAACAAGGTGGCTAATAAGAATTATCTATTTTTAAACCTTACCATTTCAAAGAAAGCCACACCAGGAGATGTAATTATAAAATTCAAAAATGGGAAAGAAAATTTTGAATATGCTTATGAACTAAAACCAAAACCACAAAGAGTTCATAATGGTCAGGCAGTTACATCAGAAGACGTTATATATCTTATTACTCCAGATCGTTTTGCAAATGGAGATATCACCAATGACTCTACGGATGAAACCTTGGAAAAAGTAGATAGAGATAATGAAAATGGAAGACATGGAGGAGATTTACAGGGTGTTTTGGATAACTTAACATATATAGAAGAATTAGGAGCTACTACATTATGGTTGAATCCAGTTTTAGAAAATGATCAATCTGCATATTCTTATCATGGATATGGAATTTCTGATTTTTATAAAACAGATACGCGATTTGGAAGCAATGAAGATTATAAAAAAATCGTAGATGTTTCTCATAAAAAGGGAATGAAAGTAATTATGGATCAGGTGTTTAATCATTGTGGTTCTGGACATTGGTGGATGAATGATTTGCCATCTAAAGATTGGTTAAATCAGTGGGATACTTTTACAAGAAGTAATTTTACCAATATCGCTTCTTCTGATCCATATGTGTCGCCTGATGATTATGAACTATTAACTAGAGGTTGGTTTGATAAGAACTTACCAGACCTGAATCTAGAGAATACGTTTTTAGAAACCTATATGATACAAAACTCTATTTGGTGGGTTACTTATGCTGGTATTGATGGAATCCGATTGGATACCTATCCGTATCCAAGTAAACATGCTATGTCTAACTGGATGAAAGCATTAACTACAGAATACCCAGGTTTTTATATGGTCGCAGAAACATGGGCTGAAAGAGCTTCTTATCTGTCATATTGGAATAATGATAAGTCAAATAGAGATGGATATACTCCTCATGTTAGTAGCATTAGTGATTATGCTTTATATTACTCTATAATCAGAGCTTTTGGAAAAGATGGTGACATCTCGGAATTGTATAAGACCTTAGCAGAGGATTTTGTGTATGGAAATGCTGCAAATAACAAAGTTTTCAATGGGAATCATGATGTTGATCGTTTATTAGCTTTATTGAATGAAAATGTAGACAAGCTAAAACTTAGTATGGTTTTTACATTAACTACACGAGGAATACCTCAAATTTATTATGGAGATGAGATTTTAATGAAAAACAGACGTCCCGATGGAAAAGTAAGGCAAGATTTTCCTGGTGGCTGGAAAAATGATAAAAGAAATGCTTTTACAAAAGAGGGCAGAACAGCTGAAGAAGAAGCAGTATTTAACTATATCAAGACAATTCTAAATTGGAGAAAAACAGCATCTTCTATACATAATGGGAAATTAACTCATTATCAACCTAGGGATAACGTGTATGTATATTTTAGATATACAGAAACCGAAAACACCATGATCATCATAAATAATAGTAACAAGAATTATAATGATTTTGATTTAAAACGTTTTGAGAAGTCGCTAAATGGATATACTAGTGGAAAGGATATTATAAATAATAAGTTGATTAGCAATCTTGATCACATTGCAATATCCAAAAATTCTGCATTGATTATAGAACTTATAAAATAGTAAATCCTATGAAAGAAGTATTAGGGGAGATAGAGATGAATCTTTAGCGTAACAAATTCAGTTTTTGATACCTTAAAACGAGATTGTCAAAAACTGAATTTGTTTATATATCCAACTAATATGTTGGTAGTTATTATTTAAAACTTTATTGCCCAAATACTTTAAATTCATAGTAGTTATTTGGGATACCTCTTTAATTACAACAGGAATTGTTTATTCAGATTCTATTTCCTCGAGATCTCCTTCAATTTCTTCTAACTCACTTTCAATTTCCTTGAGTTCCTCGATAGCCTCTTCTTTACTTTGTTCTTCCTTCTGTTGAAACTCAGTATCCACAGCAACTTCATCTTTTACCCAAAAAGATTTAGAGCCACTAGCTATAGCCACTAATATTCCTATTGTTAGAAAGAGTATTGATAATTTTTGGGGTTTATCATTTTTTTTGGAGAAATAATAAGCTCCAAATCCAGCAATAAGCGCAACAACTCCTGGCAAAACTCCAATAGTTCCAAAAGGAAGTATTGCCATAATAATCCCTAGAAAAGCTGCAATTGCTGCAACTGATAATAATACAATTCTCATGATTAATTTTTTAAACCAGAAGCCTGAGTTAAGGTTAGTTGACCTGTACCAGCCGGAATACTAAATTTAATTAGCACGGGAACCTTATTCGCATCTGCGGTAAGATATACAATATTTTTATTAGTTCCTTTAAGCTGATTATTATTTACAGCTATTTTGTAACATTCTTTACTACCCATTGTTTTGGTATTGATTGTTTCTTTACCAAGTAGTTTTAGATATGCAGTTTGAGGTTTTCTATCAAACAATATGGTTATTTTTTGATTCGTACCAACAGGAGCCTTTTCAATATCCATGTTTCGGATATGGTATAATGTAGAAACTACGTCATAAGTGTTAGAACCCATTTTCAGCGTTTTGGTATTAGGTTCCTTTTTCTTTTGCATAGTAGCTTTTATAGTTCCTTTTTTATAACTATAAACATATTTTTCTTTTTTGATGTAACCACCTTCATTGATATCCCTTTTGTATAAATACGGTTTTAAATTACTTGGATTAACATAAGCTTCATATACATCTCTGATCTTAAAAAAAGAATCCCACTTAGAATACGTAGCAGCATTACATTTTAAGCGCAGGTAATTACTCTTTCCAGTATTTACTCTCGTGGTTTGCATGGTTACCTGAGCTAAGTTGGTTAATAAGCCAGACATATTATAAGAAGCGGTATATACTAATTTTTCATTTTCTCCAATAGAAGTATTGGATTTATTTTGTGCATTTGCAGTTATAAAAGAAAGAAAAAGTACGAGGATAGATAATTTTCTCATTATATTTTATAAATATGAATTGATTTCTAAATAATTAAGTTTTTGGTTGATTTAGATTCAATTTTTATACCAATTTGTTTTCTACAAAATTAAAAAAAGGGTTAACGTAACGATTAACCCTTTTTCAAAAATACTTTATTATTTTTTAGTTACCACCTTCAGTAGCCTTTTTCATACCATCTTCTATCATATTATAGAATTGATCAAGCTTAGGTAGTACAACTATTCTAGTACGTCTATTTTTAGATCTATTGGCAGCTGAAGAGTTATCTGCTACCGGGATATAATAACTACGTCCTGCAGCGGTCATTCTTTTTGGATCTACACCAAATTCGTTTTGTAAAACTCTCACAACGGATGTAGCTCTTTTCACACTTAGATCCCAGTTATCTAATAAAACTTTGTTTTTAATAGGCACATTATCAGTATGTCCTTCTACTAAAAATTCGATGTCTGGTTTGTCATTAACTACTTTAGCTACTTTTCCTAATACTTCTTTTGCTCTGGTAGAAACGTTATAGCTTCCACTCTTAAATAAAAGTTTATCAGAAATAGAAACATATACTACACCTTTTTCTACATTTACCTCAATATCTTCATCTGCTAAGTTTCCAAGTGCTCCTTTTAAACTTGTTACTAAGGCTAGTGTAACAGAATCTTTCTTATTTAAAGCGTCGTTCATAGTCTTGATCTGAAGATCTTTTTCTTTAATACTTTCTAAAGATCTTTCTAAGTTTTCTGCTTCTTTAGTTGATAAAGTTGCAAGATTACCAACATTGTTTAATAAAGCAGAATTTTGGTTTTTAAGATTATTTACTTGATCTCTTAAAACCTTAAGTTCAGAACTTTCGCTAGCTTTTTCTTCTAAACAGCTATTTAATTTTACTGTGGCTGTATTTAATAAATCTTGTGTTTCTTTTTGTTTAGCCTCTAGATCTGCATATTTCTTCTGTGATACACAAGAAGATAATAAAACAGCCATAGAAGCTCCGATAATCATTGCTTTTTTCATTAGAAAACGTGTTTTTAGTCTTATTCTGGTTATAGAGACTCAAAATTATTAAAATTGTGACGTAATGTCGTTGTATTAACAATTATTTAATCAATATAACCTTACAAATGGTTAAATAGTTTTTTATTCAAGATATAATACTGCCATACAACGGAAGAAATAGTATAATATTTCCTTTTAGCCCCTGATTTTTTGCGTTTTTTAACAAAAGTTGGCAGTTTTTTGTAAAAGCTGAAATGTGCATTAAGAATTGCTAGGCAATGAGAGGTTTTTCCTTCAAATACAAATTTTAAAGCTGCGATTCCATCTAACAAAAGTCTTGCAAATATAATGAACCAGCCATACATTCCAGAAGTATTTTTTAGAATCATTAATAAATTATTTCTGAAATTAAGAAATGTTTTTCGTGGATTCATTACATCCAGTGTAGCGCCACCTAAATGAAATACTTTAGACTGTCCTGCATATTTGATCTGATAACCACTATTTTGTATTCGCCAACAAAGATCTATTTCTTCTTGATGTGCAAAAAAATCTTCATCCAAACCTTCCATTTCTTCGAAAACATTTCGCCTAATAAAAAGACAAGCTCCGCTAGCCCAAAATATTTCCCGTTCATCATCATACTGTCCTAGATCTTCTTCTAGCGTGTCAAAAATTCTTCCTCGACAGTATGGATATCCAAATTGATCAATAAATCCACCAGCGGCCCCTGCATATTCAAAGTAATTTTTTTTCTTGTAATCAAGAATTTTAGGTTGAACTGCTGCAACCTTTTCAGAAGCTTTAAAAGTATTAATGACAGGAGTAAGCCAACCTTCAGAAACTTCTACATCACTATTTAATAAACAGTAGATATCTGCATCAATTTTTGTTAACGCGTCATTATAACCTTTAGCATAACCTCCGTTTACTTCGTTTTGTACAACGGTGACTTCTGGATAAGAAGTATGCAAGTAGCTTACTGAATCATCAGTAGATGCATTGTCAGCAACGTAGACTTTTGCTTCTTTAGAATATTTTAAAACCGAAGGTAGAAATTGCTCTAATAAGGAGCGTCCATTCCAATTTAATATGACGATAGCTATTTTCACAGGTGCAAATTAAAAAGAAATAATACTAAATAACTATTTATAATCGGGAATATCCTTTAGGAAACTATACCGTTTTTCTACATAATCCAACTGACAATAATAATGATTCATCCCATTAGTGATCATAAGATATTCTGCATTAAGCGCCAGGTTGTAACGAGCAATTTGATCAAAAACGTGTTGTGTGATTTTTACAGTTGGGGATTTACATTCTATGATTAAATAAATACTACCATCTGGATTAAAAATGATAATATCATAACGCTTATTTAAATCATTTACCTTAATTAGTTTCTCCACATTAATCAAGCTTTCTGGGTATTTTTTGTTTTCGATTAGATACTGAATAGTATGCTGTCGAACCCATTCTTCTGGATTAAGGATGATGAATTTTTTGCGAATTCTGTCGAAAATAGAAATTTTATTTTCGCTACTTTTGAATCGAAATTGATATGCTGGAAAATTAAGCTTTTGCATACCACAAATTTGATGATTTTTTCTGAATGGATGAAGTAAAACAGATCGTAAGCGATATAAAAAATGGAAACATTAAACCTATCTATTTTCTAATGGGAGAGGAACCCTATTATATAGATAAGATTTCTGAGTATATCGATAAAAATGTTTTAGCCGAAGAAGAGAAAGGATTTAATCAAATGGTTTTATATGGCCGCGATGTTACCATTGATGATATTGTTTCTAATGCAAAACGATATCCAATGATGGCAGAACGACAGGTAGTTATTGTAAAGGAAGCTCAAGATCTATCGAGAACAATAGAAAAATTAGCAGACTATGCTGAGAATCCTCAGATGACAACGGTTTTAGTCGTTTGTTATAAGTACAAGAAGATAGATAAGCGAAAGAAGTTATACAAAATTGTTGCTAAAAATGGTGTGATCTACGAAAGCAAGAAATTGTACGAAAATCAGGTTGCAGATTGGATTAGAAGAGTGTTAGCGGGATCTAAATATACCATAGACCCTAAAGCATCACAAATGTTAGTAGAGTTTTTAGGAACTGATCTCAACAAGATCAATAATGAATTAGAGAAGTTAAAATTAATTATACCTAAAGGTCAACCCATTACGGCGGATCAAATAGAGGAGAATATTGGGATTAGTAAGGAGTTCAATAATTTCGAACTCCGAAAGGCTATAGGAACCCGAGATATTGTTAAAGCACATAGAATTATCAATTATTTTGCTCAGAATCCAAAGGATAATCCACTGGTAGTTACTATTTCGTTACTGTATAGTTTTTTCTCTCAGGTGCTACAATATCATGGTTTAGCAGATAAATCACAGCGTAGTGTAGCCAGTGCATTAAAAATAAACCCTTACTTTGTTAGTGACTATTCTGATGCCAGTAGAAATTATCCAATGAAAAAAGTGAGTCAGATTATAGCACTTCTTAGAGAAGCTGATGTAAAGAGTAAAGGAGTAGGGGCTGCCAGTCTTCCTCCCGGAGATATTCTAAAAGAACTTTTGGTAAAAATTATGGGATAGTTTCTTTTATGCTCTTAAAATCTGTATGCTACGTTAAATGTTCCATATCCATGATTTTCAGTATCATTTAATACTCCTGTTGACCATAAATAGATGAAGTTGATTGAGAATCTATTCAAAGAATAGAACAATCCACTACTAAGATGCCATGAAATATTGTTAAGCTCATCCACTCCATATGCTTTGTCGTCGAATATATTTCCTTGTATGGTTGCATTATAAGCTACAAAACGAGTTTCTACATTAAATTTGAAAAATAGTTCGGAATTTTTCTTTGGTAGTAATATAGAATTATGAAAACCGCTAGACTCTGTAATACTTCTGTATTTACCGATTCTAAAACCTGCAGTAGGTGCAGCCCTTATATACAAATTTCCTAAATGTGCTGTTCCTCCTGCATAGATATGAAACCATTTAGCAGAAGGATTGAAATCATATAGTAAAGAACTTTTAAAATTTAATATAAATTGATTTTCTAATTGAAATTGCCAACCATCATAGATAGGATCTCCAGTGATATTTTCATGAAACCAATCCTGTATTGCTCCTACCTGCGATGAAGGTCCAATGATACCTGTTAAAATTTCTGATTTAACGAAAGATCTTTCAAAAGTATAAGTGGCGCCAAGGGTTGCATATAATAATCCTGCAAATGGACGATCAAAATCATCTCGATCTTCAATTTCAGGTGTCAAAGCAAATTCGCGAACTCCAGAAGGTGTGTAACCTTCTATTTTTAAACCTATTGAATAGAAAACGTTTTTTTTGGTTTTAAATAATTTTTGTAAGCCTAAGAATTTTTCCTTTTTGAAAGCGTACTCTAATCCAATTCCATAAGAATAATATCTGTCAGAATCTCTGAAAACTGCAAAGATATCATTGTCAATAACGACTTTTGTTTCGGAATGAAAAGTCCTTTTTTGAGGTTCTGTATCATCTTGAGCAGATAAAATATTAATAAAAGTAAAAAGTAAAAGAAAAGGAACTTTTGAATTCATTGTAATAAAAGGTGTGTCTATCAAACAAAGGTATAAATCATTCTATTTTTGAGTTTGTATTTTAACGTTTATATAATAGTTTAAGGAATTGGGAGAAAAGAAAAGTCTTTTACCTCTGTCATTACGAAGGAGCTTTGTACCTTAGAAATATTCTCTAAAGATGCTAATTTATTAGAAAGGAAGTGTTGGTAACTTTCCATGTCCTTTGCATAGATTTTAATAAGGTAGTCAAACATTCCAGCAACATGATAACACTCTACAACTTCTGGAAATTGCTGAATATCCTTCTCAAACTTTTTAAGATAATCCGTTTGATGAAGGTTTAAGGTAACATTACAGAATACCATAAGTTGTAATCCTGCCTTTTTTCTATCTAGTATCGCTTTATACGATTTTATATAACCTTCTTTTTCTAGTTTTTTTACTCGTTCGAATATTGGGGTAGTAGTAAGGTTTAGTCGCTCTGCAATCTCCTTAATGGTAATTTTACCATTTTTCTGCAATAAGTTAAGGATTGATCGATCTGTTGTATCCATATTTTTTTTCTAATAGTAGATGTTTTTCAAGTTAAAAATAGAATATTATTCTTTTAAAAATCATTTTTTTTATTTTAAATTCTAAATATTGATCTATTTATGGATTTTATTTCTTTGTTTGGTAATTTTATACTGCTAAGAAGTAGGAATATTTCTTTTTAATAGATGTATCAATAATAGAAAAGGTATCTACAGATGAACGAACATGATTTTAGTCCAGAAAGCTTAATGATGACATATGGTTATAAACCTGAATTATCTGAAGGAGCAATTAAATGTCCAATTTTTCAAACATCAACTTTTGTTTTTAAAACAGCAGAAGAGGGAAAAGCTTTTTTTGAATTAGCTTATGGTTTAAGAGAAAAATCTGAGAAGGAAGAATTAGGTTTAATTTATAGTCGAATTAACAATCCAAACTTAGAAATATTAGAAAATAGATTATGTCTTTGGGATAAAGCAGACGATTGTGCTGTTTTCGAAAGTGGTATGTCTGCGATAAGCACTGTTTTGTTAGAGTTCTTAAAACCTGGAGATCTACTAGTATATAGCAATCCAGTATATGGAGGAACAGATCATTTTATACATCATTTCTTAGATAAAATAGGAGTGCATACGATTGGTGTTATGCCCAATCAGAGTATTGAAGAAGTAGAAAAGATGATCGATGCATCTGGTAAGGCTGATAGGTTGGCTATGATTTATTTAGAAACACCTGCCAATCCTACAAATGATATTGTAGATATTAGTAAGTTTAGTCAAATTGCTTCTAAATATAGTTCAGAAGATAAAAAAGCATTAGTAGCTGTAGATAATACCTATATGGGACCGTTATGGCAGCATCCTTTGCAATGTGGTGCAGATTTGGTATTATATTCAGCAACTAAATATATTGGAGGACATAGTGATTTAATTGCAGGTGCGGTGTTAGGAAATGCTGAATTAATGGTTCGCGTAAAAACATTAAGAACGTTTTTAGGGAATATGGTCAGTCCTCATACCGCTTGGTTGATGTTACGAAGTTTAGAAACCTTAAAAGTACGAATGGATCAACAGACAAAGAATGCACAAGTTGTAGCAAATTACCTAAACATGCATCCCAAAGTTGAGAAAGTGTATTATTTAGGTTTGTTAGAAGAAGGAACCGAGGCACATGGTATTTATAAGAAACAATGTTCTGCTCCTGGTGCTATGGTATCTTTTGATATCGTAGGTGGAGAAAAAGAAGCTTTTATGTTTCTTAACAATCTGAAGTTAATGAAACTTGCAGTAAGTTTAGGTAGTACAGAGAGTTTGGCAGAGCATCCTAAAACGATGACACATGCAGGAGTGGATGAGCAACAAAGGCAACAAATGAATATTACAGATCAGTTGGTACGATTATCTATTGGTGTAGAGAGCGCAGATGATTTGATTTGGGATCTTGAGCAAGCACTAGAAAAGGTTTCAGCCACTAGTGCCGTAATGGTTTAGGCGTTAATCAATTCTTTAAGAAAAATAATCTTTACGAAATATTGACCCGGTTACATTAGTAGCTGGGTTTAATATTTATGAAGCTTTTCTTATTGGAAATACTTTCTTGTACGTAACACATCTCCAAATCCATTCTAAAGGACCAAAACTAAAATAACTTAACCATACTTTACTAAGTATCAGCTGAAAGATAAAAACAATAAATGCTGTTCCTAATGCAGCAGATGGGCTTAGAGTTTCGTAAAGTTTAAAACCAACAGAGCTAAATAAGATAAGACCTACTAAACTTTGTATAATATAGTTGGTTAATGCCATTCTTCCTGCATATTTTAAGGGAGATAAAATCTTCTTTAATTTAGAATAGTACCAAAGCCATCCAATTCCCCAAAGGTAAAATAAGCCCATACACACATCAGAAAGTACCATTAGTTTTATGAATATTGGTCTGAAATATTCATTATTGTAAACCTCATATTCTGGAAGTATAAAAAGAAAAACTAATCTGTAAATGTTAGAAATTATGGTAATTAATAACATTGGTGTTTTAATCTTAATTATAAAAACATCTAAATTTTCATGGATTTTGTTTTTTCCGATGTATAAACCTAGAAGAAACATTGATATCGCTACAGGTGCTAAAAAACCAAAAAGCATAGGAATATTAGAAAGATATTCCAGCAATCGTAATTTCATTCCTTCAAAATAAGTACCATTCTTTATGATTTGATTTACTGTAGTCCCAGTATATTCTATTAAGTACGTCTCAGGTCTGAAGTTTATAAGATCAAACAAAAAACCTAAAAGTAGATCATAAAAAGGAAATAATAGAAAGATAGTAGAAAGAGTGAGGACTAGTTTGTTTGATTTTTTTATTAATAATGTAATAAATAGTCCTAATATAGCATATAGGTTGAGTACATCTCCGGACCATAACAAAATTATATGTAAAACACCTATAATTAATAAAAAGAGCATTCTTCTTCTAAAAAAAGAAAATGACAACATATTTTTGTCTAACATTTTAATGGCCTGCATCGAAATCCCCAGACCAAACAATAAAGAGAAAATCGGGAAAAACTTTGTGTAAAAGAATAGCTGTAAAATTTTTTCGGAAATTTGATCTATAATAGAAGTCCATTGTTTAGCGAATTCGTCTTGATTTAGAAAAGTGGAATTCATGATAACTATGTTTACAACAAAAATTCCAAGAATTGCAAAACCTCTGTAAACATCTAAGATTTCGATTCTTTTTT
The DNA here is from genome assembly GCF_054054605.1 of Aquimarina sp. 433. NCBI lineage: Bacteria > Pseudomonadati > Bacteroidota > Flavobacteriia > Flavobacteriales > Flavobacteriaceae > Aquimarina > Aquimarina sp. 433. The sequence goes on along the minus strand of NZ_JBSWZK010000013.1, from coordinate 7,510 downwards.
TTGTTTGTACAGGTGCCTTAGAGAACTTGTTTATAGATACTGTAGTTTTAATGGTAGGTGAGATTTATTAACTACAAAAATGAAGATACTTTTCTGTTTCACAAAATGAAATAGCTATCAAATATTTTTCAAAAAATGCCGTATGCGTTTATAGATGTTCAGTTATTTTGAAAATTTTTCTGCTATCAAATCCCACAACTCATCGTATCCTTCATCATATCCCAAAGCCCAAATACCAATACCAGAAATCTTTTTTTCTTTAATCCAATCATATTTTATAGATAAAGATTTCACATCTTCAAAAAAAAGCTGTCTGTATTCCTCGTTATTAAAATCTTTCATAACGATATAACTAGAAGAGCTTTTGGGATCAAATTGGACAGGAATCTTTAATGAATCTATATAGGTGCTTTTAATAGTGTGATAGCGCGGATGCGATTTAAATGTATTTACTATGCTTCCAATTTTTGGTTTTTTCGTATACCATTCTGCACCATAATAAGGCAATCCTACAATGAGTTTGTCAAAACGTACACCTTTGTTATGATAATAATCAATAGAAGATTGTAATCCTTTTCCAAATTTTTTGGTTTTTGCAAATGGTGTAACAGGACCGGTAATTTTGCTAAAACTTCCGAAGTAATCGTATCCCATTAAAGTATAAAAATCAACATATGTATCTATAGCATTAATATCAAAAATATCATTCCAATCTTTTGCATAAAGACATAAAGAAACCTGGTAGTTTGGATTTACTTCTTTCAAATGTTTAGAAATATTGATAATAAATTGAGAGAATTGCTTTCTGTTTTTTCTAGAAACACCTTCAAAATCAATATTTATTCCATTTGCAGATCGCTGATTTAATAGAATAGCTAAACTATCTCCTAATACTTTTTGAGCTTTTTTGTTTTCTAAGAAAATACGATTGTTTTTAGCTCCAAAGTTCGAAACAGATAAAAAAACTTTACATCCTTTTGTTTTTGCACTATCTATAAGAGCAGTAGTTTTCCACTGATGAATGTTTTTATAACTTCCTGTTTTAGGTTGTATTTCATAAGAAAAATAGGAAACACCCCATAACAATGAAAAATTATAATTTTTATACATTGATCCGTTTGGATAGATATGCCATCCAAAAGTTCGTACACCTGGAAGCAGTGTACTATTTGGATGATTTTTCTTTTTAATTGAGATCTTGTGTAGACTATCCCACTGCTTTTCGGTTTTGAAATTATGTTTTGCGAATTCAGTGTTTAATAAATTACGATGACTTATGTAGTTGGGGTTTTCTGTATCAGTTTTAACTTCTTCCGATGTATTTTGATTACATCCGATTAATTGTAATATTAAAAGTAATAGAAGAAATAACTGCTTCATTTTTTAGATCTTAGTTTTAGTAGTTCACTTTGGTTGATATGATTGTTACTTTAAAGATAGTATTAAAGTTTAGATAATAAATCTTGTTTTTTAAAATTATTGAATGGTTTTAAACAACTGATTATCAATTATTTGTTTTATAAAGGGGGATTGTCACTATGAATTTCGGGTGTTTTCCCCCATTGTGCTGTGTGTTTTCCTGAAGTATATTTGTACCAGAAATATAAATAAAGAGATATTCACCATTTACACAGATAATATTATGAACTTATTAGGCATTAACTTCCGTTTTATTTTAGATTTTTTACAAGAACTTCCTAAAGCTAGCAGCCACGCTATTCATAGGTAATAAGAGGCAAATTATACGTAAAGACGAAATTCAAGTGTTTTCACCTATTTCGCAAGATCATTAGAGCAGTTAGTTTTACACCATATTAAAATCCAAATTCTATTAAACAACTTTACACAAGATACTATGAAACCATTTCGTATTAATTTCAAGTTTTTAAAAAAATTTTTAAGAGAACTTCCGAAGGCTTGTAGCCACGCAATACACAGATAAATCTGGTATTTAAAAAAGGAAGAAACAATTTATTAGAATTTTGGGGGAAATTCTAATAGTTAGTTATAATAGTGGGGACAAAAAAACCGAATGTTTTTACATTCGGTTTTTTTAATATTAAATTTTAATTTTTTGAAATTAGCGAATAATAAACCTACTACTGGTTTTATCGGATTTAAGAATATATACTCCGCTAGGTAAATTAGAAATATCTAAGCTAATAACTTGATTATCTGGATTTAGATTCATGATTTGTTTTCCCGTAATATCATACAGTCGTAAATACCAATTTCCTTTTTGAAATATATTGACATAAGTACCTTTAACCGGATTAGGAGATATCATTAAAGTAGCTTCATTATTGCTTTGATCACCAAACCCTGATTCTTTTAATGATTCTGGTAACACTTGGATTATCATAACTTTTTTAGTTCTTAATCCTTCATTATCAATGGCAACTACTCGTACTCGATAGTTTCCGGTAGCTAGATTTTGTAGTTTTGGATTTCCACCCCATCCGTAAGGCGCTTCTGTATCAATACGAATTAATTCTCCATTTAGATATAGTCTAACCTCTCTAATTTCTCCATCTGGGTCATTTGCTTCCGCACGAACAATAAGATTATCACCTTCAAAGTATGGTTCATCTTCATTAGGGCTAATCATGGTTAGCTCTGGAGCCCTATTATCTCTGTAATCTTCAGCATCAAGTCCAATAATATTGATTCTAAAATCTATACCAAAAGTCTCACCCGTTCCTCTATCTGTTATAAATTCGGTGAGAGTAGTGTAAGTACCTAGATCATCTTCTTCTATACCATAAGTTTTTATATAATTTTCAAGAGTTTCTTTGTTTTTGAAATCATAGGTTCTATTTCTAATGGTTGGGAATCTCCTAGCATATGCATGTCCAAAAGGGTACGTTCCTAATCGATCAGTTATCATTCCATTTACCACAGCAGTGTAATCGCCTGTATTTGTGTTAATTTTAGTATCCATATTACTACCTCTGGTAAAAGTTACATCTACATTGGCATCCAATACAGAAGCGTTATATATGTTTTCATTACTTCGGTCTAGTTGTCTATAGATTCTATTTCTATCGAATCCGGGGATTTTTACATTTATAAAATTAAGTTTATGTTGAGGGTTGGAATCGGTTCCACGACCATCAGTAAATCCATCCCCTCTCCAATTATGAAATGTTGTATTTACCAAACATAGATTATCCAAGTCACCACCTATAAGACCCGCACTGTCGCCATTATAATAATTTCCGTTACGAACCATATATCCAAAATTGGTGGTAATATACATGGCTCTACCTGTATTCCATGTAGTGTGGTTATCTATAATAGACAATCTGTGATGAAAAGCTTGAGCAGCTCTATCTTTGGATCTAAATCCACTACTACATCCATATGCTTCATTGTTATTGAATTCTAATAATGGTGCAGCTGCTGGATCTACATAATCTTGTAGAGGAAAAAGGTTTTCTGGATATACGTTGGTTCTTACTTTATCTCTAATGCTTAGCACTGTTCCTCCACCATCATAGGCATAAGCTTCTCTTGATGAAGCAGCTACGTTATTTACCATTCTTACTGCTCTACCTTGTAATCCATAGGCTTCACCAATTCTAAAATCATCATCTAATAAATCTGATACAATAGAGTTTAGAGCTGAAGGAGCATCTCGATCCATGTCGGCAAAGTAGTAGTTTCTTCCATCTGGTCTTGCAGTTGTAACTAGGTTGTTTTCCCAGATTCCAGTTTCAGAACCACTTTCTGCAACCATACCAGATCCATCGATAAAATAAACGACATTATTGGCAAAAGAAGCATGACTATCGTGATGTACCATACCCCAACCAGGAGAACCCCAAACAGCCAATCCATGCGCTTCTGCCATTCTGGTTTGAGAATCTTTCATTCTATGAAAATGCATTGCATATCTTCCTCTTTGATTCTCAATATTCTGAGGTAGGGCTTTTTCTTCAACAAAATTTCGTATTCTAACAAATGGCTTTCCATCTTCATCTAACTCACCTGTTTTTCTTAAGTCATATTTAAAATCATCAAGGATATTATGTTTATTACTTCTACCAAGATCTTTGAATGCTGCAAAATGAATTTTAACATTGGTAGTATTCATAAACATGGTATGACCACGACGGGTAATGTCATCATTTATATTGTTATTGTTATCGGTAAAATCTATGGATTTAAAAGTAATGTTTCGGGTTAAATTTGATAGGTGACAAAAAAGGTTGGCCTCTGGTATTCCTTGGTGCGAGTTTCTTGTTTGCGCGTTAAAAGTTACCTCATTGGTCGCTTCATTGATGGCTTCTATTACGAATTCTTCATCCTGTGTTCTGATACCATCATTTCTAACTCTAAATATACCTTGAGTACCTGATAAAACCACATCGTCTCCTATATTCCAATTTATAGGAGTGTCTTCAAGAGTTGTTTTATTTCTTCTTCTCGCTGTAGGTCTGGTAGTTCGTAAAAATGGAGTTTTTTCCTTACCAAAAATATTCACTATTCCCATAGTCATCAACCCTAATGAAGCTTGTGTTGGGTCCCATTCATATCTACCTAAAACTCCAGGTCCATCAGTAAATAATCGATTTCCAAAATGATCGTTCATTCGTTTTCCATCAGAATAATGACTTCTAGCTTGCGCATTCCATCGACTTCCACCAATTTGACCATTTTTCTTTTTTTCAATATCGAATGCCTTAAAATGAATATCAATAGTACCATCTGCTGGTTGATCAGCTTTGATATCTAATTCTGACATCATACCACAAAAAAAGGTATCTACTATTAGTTTTCTTCTAGCACCTGCTGGAGCTCTAAAAATCATTTTACCATCGTTTCGTATGGCGAATATGTGAGCATTACTATTGACGTTATAGGTTACATACTTTCCTTGAGGTATAATTACAATAGAGGATAAACCAGGAACCGTTCCTGAATCCCAAGTGTTAGGATCGTCCCAATATCCAGAATTCATTACTTTATGAGTAGCAGTATTGGTTGGAATAATTGCACTCATATCCAACATTTGAGCTTTTCCAGAAAATGAGAAGCAGATAAGGGTCAGTAAAAAATGAATACATCTTTTTAGATTAATTTTTTTCATGGCATTTGTTTACGTTAGTATTAATATGTATACCTCTTAGGTATTTACACATAGTGACAGAGTATCTTTAGATGTTGTTTAGCTAAAGAATCTTTGTTTTTAAAGGACTTGCAGTAATTTGCGAATTAATACTAGGGTAGGAAAGATTGTATTTTGCGCTAGAAAAATTTAATTAATAATTTATTAGTTTAAGGTTCATATAATTTGATGAAAAGACTTTTATAATTAATTCTGGATTTAATTATAGATCGTCGTTTTAGATTGCAAATTTAGCACTGGTGATTGTTGTTTTTTATACTGTATAGGTTGATTTGATGTAATCAAACTCATATTCTGAGGTTGATAAAATGTAAACATTGTAAACTTTTTAGATATTAAATGTTTGAAAATCAGTGTTTTGCTTTTTATTTTTTGTGTTAGTGTTACTTTTTAAAAAATAAAGTCAGTTATTTTTCTTTATTTAAAGGAGGGAAGTATCTAATTTATTTCAAGTCGTTCTTAAAATTAAATCAGTTAATTATTAAAACAACATTTGTACATAGGAAGAAGAATAGTTTTCAAAGAATATTGAAAGTGTTTTTCTTTTTATTTTTTATATCCAATTTTACGTTAGCTCAGAAAGAAAATAATCTTTCTAAAGCGAAAAGGATTGATAGCCTAATATCTTCATTAGACAAAAATTATAATGATCCTAAAAAGCTAAAGGAAGTTTTAGATATGAGTTCGGATATCGAATACTTTGTTGGAATGAGTAAAGCACATATGATATTAAGCTTTTATTATAGAAAGCATGATATCGTTGATAGTGCATTTTATCATGTGAATCGTTCTATAAAACTTTGTAAAGAGAATAATTTGGATAAAGAATTGCATAATTCTTATTTGTCTTTAGGAAGTATTTATGGGAAAATTAAGAACTATGAAAAGTCCCTAGAAGTAAATTTAAAGGCATATGATTTTTATAAAAAACAGGATTCCAATAAACATAAAACTATATTAAGGGCATTACAAATAAATATAGCATCTACCTATAGTTTGTTGGGGGATTATGAGCTGGCTCATCAATACTACATAAAAATCTTACAGGATCCAAATTTTGATTCTGCTTCGATTCATTATAGTCAACTACATCAGAATATTGCTTTGAATCTCAAAAGGCAAAAAAAGTTTGATGAAGCTTTAATATGGTTAGATAAAGGCTTAGAATTAACTAAGAGTAATAATCAAGAATTGATTAAAAATGATATCCTTAAAAGCATGTGTGATGTTTATTTGCTCCAAAATGAAAATATAGAAGCGGAAAAAATATACCATTTGGTAAATGAGGAGTATAATTGGGACAAAGATTTTTATTTGGGTATGATTTATTTAGGGTTGAATAAATTACAAGATGCTGAGATACTTTTTTTAAAATCCATAGAGAGAGAAAAAGATGATCGAAAGAATATGGATAGTTTTCATAAGCTTTCCGAAGTATATGCTAAACAAAACTCATGGAAAAAAGCAAAAGAAAGCAAGGATAAGTATTATGCGATTAAAGACAGTTTAACAATTTTAAATAATAAGGAAATAATCAAAAATAACGAAATAGGTTTTAAGCTAATTGAAGAAGAACTTTTGAATAAACAGCTGGATATAGAGAATAAGCTTTTGGTTACGAAAAATAAAAGACAGTTCAATATTATAATTGGAGTGACACTTTTATCCCTAATAGGAGTTTTGTGTTTTTTTCTATTAATAAAAAATATAAGAGTAAATAAAGAATTAACTAAACTCAAGAAAACAGAGAAGAAGTTATTAGAAGATAAGATCCAACTAAGAGAAAACGAATTGAATATGACTGTTGCAGCAATAACAAATCGCCAAAAAATGTTTGAAGAGTTAAAAACTGAAATTGATAAGTTCGATAAATCAACCCCCCAAATAAAAAACCTTAAGGACAAATTGAGAGGGTTAATGATGTCAGGTGATGATCTGTTTGCAATTCAAGATAGAGTAGAATCTAGATATCCCGGTCTCATCACCCAACTTAAAAAAGCATATCCTCAATTATCCAATACCGAAATTAGATATTGTGTTTTCACAAAACTTAATTTATCAATTAAAGAAACTGCTGGTATTTTAGGAGTTTCTGCTGATACTGTAAAAACTTCTAGAAGTAGAATTAAAAAGAAGATGGAAATTCCAGAATCCTATACACTTGGAACATATTTAGAGGAGTTTTTTAATACTTATTAAAAATTATAAATAAAAAAGTCAGACCTACAAAGTCTGACTTTTTTATTTATAATTATGTCTCGTCCTGAAATAAGTTGACGTAATTTAGACTTATTTATGACACATTCAGAAGAACCAAGGAAGAAGCGTACACAACGAGATTATAATTTAGGCTTTAAATTATCAGTAGTTGCTCAAGTA